>DATLZU010000056.1:0-3971 GCA_035573855.1 Nitrospiraceae bacterium | reverse complement strand
CCAGCTTCTTCGCATCCACCCGATCCGTCTTGCCCCGACTCTCGGTGATCCACTTCACCTCGTTCGGATGCCCCACATGCACCTGGACCTCCGGCAGCGTCTGCAAGGTCTCCGCGATCCACTTCATCTGATTGCCCGCCTCGAAGGCGACCAGTTTGGCCCCGAGACCCACCTGTCGCAGCAGCGCGCGCAGTCCCGCCCGGGAGGCCGGCTGCTCCCCCGCGAACACGCGCTGTTTCCGTTCATTGACCGCATAGACCACCAGGCTCTTGCCACTGACATCCAATCCGACGTACACCATACGCTGCCCCTTTCATTGGTGGTGATCGCTCACCGCAGACAGTCGGGCCTTCGTGCCTCGCCTGTCAACCAATTGAAAGGGGGCCCTATTCATAGAATCTCTTTTTAGAAAGGGTGAGGTCGGTAGTCAAGCATGTTGGTCCGCCCAGGTCAATGCCGCTCTTCACCTCTGCGCTAAAAAGGAAGAGTCAGCAGCCATTAGCGAACAGCTAGAGGCTTCACCCCCTCCCTTCCCTCCTCACTTTGTCAAGTGGGGAAGGTCTCGGAAAGCGGGAGTTCACTGGATCCGGCTTATCCATGCGATTCAGGGCTGGCTTTAGGCCAGAAAGGCCAGAGAGCGCGTATAATGTCGACCATGCGACTGGCACGATTGGTCGAAGTGGTCGCCAACGTTCGGGCAACCACGAAGAAGACAGAGAAAGTGGCCCTCCTCGCTGAGTGTCTCCGCCAAACGCAGGGCAAGGAAACGGAACTGGCTTCGCTCTATCTGTCCGGTGCGCTCCGGCAGGGCAGAATCGGCGTGGGCTGGCGCATGATTCAGGAGGCGATGGTCGAGGGGGCGGCGTCCGGCGAGTCCTTAACATTGACGGAGGTTGACCAGGTCTTCGACGGAATTGCGACGGATCAAGGGGCCGGTTCGACCGAGCGTAAGATCGGCGCGCTGCGCCGACTCTTCGAGCGGGCCGGTCCAGAGGAACGCCGGTTCCTTGCGCAATTGGTGATGGGCGAAATCCGGCAAGGCGCATTGGAAGGATTGCTGCTGGACGTGATCGCCAAGGCTGCTGTTCTTCCGTCTGGCGATGTCCGGCAGGCCTTCATGTTCTCCGGCAACATCGGCGAGGTTGCCCGCGCGGCGTTGGAAGAAGGTGCGGCCGGGCTCTCCCGCTTTTCGCTGCGGCTCTTTACACCGGTGGCGCCGATGCTGGCCAACAGCGCTGAGGATGTGGAAGAAGCGTTAGACCGGCTGGAGGAAGCGGCCTTTGAGTACAAGCTCGACGGCGCCCGCATCCAGGTCCACAAGGGCGGAGACGTCGTCAGGATTTTCACTCGACAACTCCAGGATGTGACAGAACGCCTTCCGGAAGTCGTCGAATGGGCCCATGCCTTGCCGGTGCGCGACGCGGTGCTGGAAGGCGAAGCCATTGCGCTGCGGCCCGACGGGCGGCCGTTGCCGTTCCAGATCACGATGCGCCGGCTCGGCCGCATCAAGGATGTGGACGCGGTCCGGCGGGAGATTCCGCTGTCGTCGTTTTTCTTCGATTGTCTCTACCTCGAGCGCGAAGGGTCTTTGATCGCACGACCCTATCACCAACGGATGGAGATCCTGACCAAGATCACTCCGTCATCCCTCGTGCCGCGCCTCGTGACAAACAGCCGGAGTGAGGCTGAGGCCTTTCTCCGGCAAGCGTTGGATGCAGGGCACGAAGGGCTCATGGCCAAGTCACTCTCCGCGCCCTATGTCGCGGGGCAGCGCGGCTTTCACTGGCTCAAGCTGAAGGCGGCGACGACGCTGGACCTCGTTGTGCTGGCAGCGGAATGGGGCCACGGTCGGCGCTCCGGCCGGCTGTCCAATCTGCATCTCGGCGCGCGCGATCCGCAGAGCGGGCAGTACGTGATGTTGGGGAAGACGTTTAAAGGGCTGACGGACGAGATGCTGAAGTGGCAAACGGAGAAGCTGTTATCGCTCGAAGTAAGCCGCGACGAGTGGACGGTCTATGTGCGACCGGAACTTGTCGTGGAGATCGCCTTCAGTGAGATTCAAGAATCACCGCGCTATCCAGCCGGTCTCGCCCTGCGGTTCGCCCGCGTGAAACGCTTCCGACCCGATAAGTCAGCCGCCGAAGCCGATACCGTTCAGACGGTAACGGCGTTATTCCACAAAAAACGAGGAACGGGCGAGGCGCTAGCTCGATAGACCCCTGATGCTCCCGTTTGAATAGCTGAGGTGTCTACTGAAAGATAGCGAGGGATGCAACCGGCTAGATCGTCAGCTTCGCGTGCGTGCGCTTGATAACCTCGTCCGTGAACTCAGTCGTTGTGGCATGGCCCTTCAAGTCTGCGGTGCGGACCCCTGCGCAGACGGCTTCGAAGACCGCTTCCGTGATTGCTTGCGCAACCACCGCCGCCCGGCTGCCGATGTAAGACAGGAGCGCCGCGGCCGCGAGGATCATGGCCATCGGGTTGGCGAGGTTCTTGCGAAACAATGAGGGTGCTGTTCCATGCGGTGCCTCCGCCATGATGACGCGGAGATTCCAGCTCTCATCGAAGCTCAATAGAAGGGATTCGGCTCCTGCGATCGACCCAAACATTTGCAAGACCAGATCGGACAGACAATCTCCGTCCCGGTTCAAAGCAGGGATCACCAGTGCGTCGCCGGGATTGGCCAGCAGCAGCGCATAGGTTGCGTCGATGAGCTGCGGCTCGTAGCGCACATGAGGATAGCGTGCGGCGGCCGCGTCTAGTTCTTCTTTGAGCATGCCCTCGTAAATGGGGCTGACCGTGTATTTGGGGCCGCCGAAGACTTTAGCGCCCAACCGTTCGGCGTGACGGAACGAGAACTCGGCGACCGCGCGGCAATGCCGTCGGGTGATCCGGTCGATCCGATAAGCCACCTGGGAAAGTCCCTCCCCTTCCCGCCACTCTTTCGCTCCGTACGCATCCCCGACCGCCATCCGCACGATCGCGATAGGTGCGTAGACGTTTGCCAGGGTTGGCACGCCGGGGATGCGCCGGCCAGTGCGCACGATGACCGTGCCGTCGACCCGCTCCCGCAGCAGGGCATTGGGGCTTCCCAGATCCGGCTCGCCCTCTGTGGTGATGGTGGCCGCTTTCAAACCAAACCGGTATGCGAGCAGAGCTTCTGCCGCCTCTTCGACGACACGATTCTTGGTGGCCCGCCGATTCCCAAGGCTCAAATCGAAACGTTTGAACGTGAGCGCAACTCCCGTCACTGCGGGGTCCAGCACCCGGAGCGCCTCCTCGAGGAGTTCTTGCCCCGTTTGGTCTCCCTCCAGGATCACGATGGTCGAGTTCATAAGACCGCCCCTCTCTTCGTCCGCGATTAATCTGTTCGCTGAATTCCCTCGCCATCATACTTTGTCCGAGACTCCGAATGCCAAGTGATGAAGAAAATGGGTCGTGAAGAAAAGTGAAGAAAAGGGGTCGGGGGTCTTTTCTCATCAAAAGCTCATGACTTATCCTCATGCCTGGCTCGAGATCTTCGCCTTCGAATCACCTCGACTCATGTTACAGTCATCTTGTCTCTGTCAACGTATGTGCCGTTCCATTGACCCTAGCAGGCCATGCCAAGAACATGCCAAGAAAAGAATCCCGACCCCCCTGTTTTACTGGACGGCTTGAAGTCACCCGATGAGGAGTGGAGAGAGTTGGGGGAGCCAGGGAAGAAAGGCGATGCCCACGCAGATCGACAGGGCGACGATCGAGGCGACCAACTCTTCGTCAAGTTTGGTTTCGGTGGCGAAGATCACCGCTGTGACGGCGGAAGGCATAGCGGAAACGAGAATCACGACGGCTCGTTGAAGAGCGGCGAGGTCAAGCACCCTCACGGCGGTCAACCCGAGTGCCAAGCCGCCGCCCATGCGCAGGGCCGCGCCGAGCATGGCGAACGGGAGTTGGCGCCGGACGGCGGCTGGCGTGATCGAGAGCCCCAG
>DATLZU010000055.1:0-95017 GCA_035573855.1 Nitrospiraceae bacterium | reverse complement strand
GATGCCAGCGATGTTGTCGAGCGAGCCGTTGGGGTTCGCCTCAGACGTCACCCTGCCGTCCGGCGTACAGTAGCGGAAGACGATCTGCGCGTTAGCCTGCAAGGCGGCGAGTGTCACGGGATCGGTGTAGTAATTCCCGTCGGCGTGGGCGATGGGAATCTTCAGGACCTGGCCGGGCTCGCAGCGGCCGGTAAAGGGGGTGGCGGCGTTCTCAACGCGGACATAGACGTCCTTGCAAATGAAGTGGAGCGAGATATTCCGCAACATCGCGCCAGGCAACAACCCGGCCTCCAGGAGGATTTGAAACCCATTGCAGATGCCGAGCACCAGCCCTCCGCCCTTGGCGAAGTCCTTCACCGCCTCCATGACGGGCGAGAAACGGGCGATGGCGCCGGTTCGCAGATAGTCCCCGTACGAAAACCCGCCGGGCAGAATCACCGCATCGAGGCCGGCCAGCGAGGTCTCCTTATGCCACACCATCGCGACCGACTGCCCCAACACGTCACCGAGGACATGCGCGCAATCGTGATCACAATTAGAACCGGGAAACACCACCACTCCGATATTCATCTCCTCTTCACCAAGCCTCCACGATCAGGCACCTTGGTAACGGGGCAACAGGACTTGGCTCTACTGCGCGCATCGAACGAGCACTCCAACCTTATCGATAACAATCCAAATAACGTGAGTGCGCGTTCTGCGAGCACGGAGACAAGTCCTGTCGCCCCGTGCCTTTACCATCACTCATTGCAGCTCGTACCGATACTCTTCAATGATCGTGTTCGCCAACAGCTTCTCGCACATGGCCTTCACGTCAGCTTCGGCCTTGGCCTTATCCTTCTCATTCAGATCCAACTCCAAGTATTTTCCGACCCGCACATTGCTCGCCGACTTGAAGCCCAAGGTCTCCAACGCATGCTCGATCGCCTTCCCCTGCGGATCGAGAATACCCTGTTTGAGCGTGACGTGGATTTTGGCTTTCATGGTCTTTCCGGTGTATCCGGTTTGTTTGGGTTTCCGGTTTATTGGTTTCTGAATCCACGGCCGAACAAGGCAACCAAACTAAACGCAACAAACCTCATCACCCTGCTTCAGTCCCGCACACACGGCGGAGCACCTCCTGATATGCCTCCTCAACCTTTCCCAAATCCTTCCTGAAGCGATCCTTGTCCATCGACTCTCCCGTGGCCATGTCCCAGAATCGGCAGGTATCCGGCGAAATCTCGTCGGCCAGGATCAGCTTATTGTGGTACACACCGAACTCCAGCTTGAAATCCACCAGCAGCATCTTCCGTTCTTTGAAAAACGGCGTCAAAATGCGATTGGCCTTAAGCGCCAGGTCTTTGAGATCCCGCACCACCGCCGGCGTCGCCAACTTCAGCAACCGCACGTGGTCGTCAGTAATCAGCGGATCGCCTAGCGCGTCGTTCTTGTAATAGAACTCGACGAGCGGCGGGTCGATCGTGTCCCCTTCTTTCAGCCCGAGCCGTTTCGCCAGGCTACCGGCGACGATGTTCCGCACCACCACTTCGATCGGCACGATCACCACCCGCTTGGTCAGCATCTCGCGGTCGCTGAGCCGCTCGATGAAGTGCGTCGGTACGCCGCCTTCCTCCAGCAACCGGAACAGCCGCTCCGAGACTTTGTTGTTGACCACGCCCTTCCCGACGATCGTGCCGCGCTTCTGCGCGTTGAAGGCCGTGGCGTCATCCTTGAAGTACTGGATCACCCGATCCGGGTGATCCGCCGCAAACAACTTTTTGGCTTTCCCTTCGTAGATCAATTCTCCTTTGGTAACCATGTCCTTCCCACCTATGCGCGCCGTATTCTCCGACGAGGCCGCCGCGTCGACGCCCGTCCAAACACTCGCCGATACACCGTATCCAGATGCCGCAGATAATACCTGGGGTCAAAACAGGCCTTGATCTCCGCCTGGCTGAGGTACTTCGTGATGAACGGATCCTTCCCGACCAAGTCCTGAAAGCCGGCGCCGCCTTTCCAGCCTTCCATCGCGTTCCGCTGCACCGCCTCGTAAGCCTCCTTCCGCTGCGCGCCCTTGTCCACGAGTGCCAACAGCAGCCGCTGTGAATAGACCAACCCGCCGGTCAGATCGAGATTCCTCCGCATGCGATCCGGATAAACGAGCAGATTCTTGATGAGGTCCGTGAACCGGACCAGCATGTAGTCTATGAGGATCGTGCTGTCCGGCAGGATGACTCGTTCGACCGACGAGTGGCTAATGTCCCGCTCATGCCAGAGCGCCACATTCTCCATCGCCGCCAAGCTGTTGGCCCGAACCACGCGCGCCAAGCCGCAGAGATTCTCCGATGCGATCGGGTTGCGCTTGTGCGGCATGGCCGAGGAACCCTTCTGTCCTTCCGAGAACAACTCCTCGGCTTCCAGCACTTCGGTCCGTTGCAGATGGCGGATCTCCGTCGCGAACTTCTCGATGCTCGCCGCAAGCAGCGCCAACGCCGACATGTAGGCCGCGTGCCGGTCCCGCTGGACCACCTGGTTGGACACCGGGTCGGGCTTGAGCCCGAGCCGCTTGCAGACGAACTCCTCCACCTCCGGCCCGAGATGGGCGAAGGTTCCCATCGCGCCGGACAGTTTCCCGACCGCGATGTCCTCGCGGGCTGCCCGCAGGCGATCGCGATGGCGGCGGACTTCCTCATACCAGATGGCGAGCTTGAAGCCGAAGGAAATCGGTTCGCCGTGGATGCCGTGCGAACGCCCGATCATGATCGTGTCGCGATGCTCCAATGCCCGTCTTTTCAAGACGTCGAGCAACGCGTCCAGATCCTCCAGAATGATGTCCAGCGCCTCGGCCATTTGAACGGCCAGAGAGGTGTCTACGATGTCCGATGAGGTCAGGCCCATGTGGAGAAACCGGACTTCCGGTCCCACGGAATCCGCAAGCGATTCTAAAAAGGCGATGACGTCATGCTTCGTGACCTTTTCGATCTCCGCAATTCGTTCCGGATCGATCCGCGCGGCGCGCCGGATGCGGGCGGCGGTGCCGCGCGTCACCCGGCCGGCGCGTTCCAGCGCCTCGCACGCCTGCAGTTCGACCTCCAGCCAGATTTCGTACTTGTGTGCAAGATCCCAAACGGCTTTCATGCGCGGCAAGGTGTAGCGGTCAATCATCTCTTAACCCGTGGCTCGTATTTTGTGACGCGTGGTTCGCTTAGACTCGGTGGGACATTCTTGCAAGATACGCTTCATGCTTCACGCTTTACGCCCGCGGCCGCCGCTTCCGTCCGCTTGGCTTCAAGACGCGGATCCTTGTTCAGGACCTGATCCAGCACGCCATTGACGAATTTTGAAGCTTCCTCATCGCCGAAGCTTTTGGCCAATTCGATCGCTTCGTTGATGGTGACCTTGGCCGGCACTTCAGGCAACCAGAGCAGCTCGAAGAGGCCGGTCCGGAGAATATTCCGATCCACGATCGGCATCCGGCTGACCTTCCAGTTGGCGGCGTACGCACCGATGAGGACATCCAACTCTTCCCGATGACTCAACACGCCCTCGATCAACCGGTCAGCGAACGCCCGGACGTCTTCCTTTTCCGGATAGTGCTTCCAGAATTCGTCCAGCCACTCACCGCCCTTGCCGTGAACGTCATATTGATACAGCACTTGGATGGCCCGTTCGCGGGCCTTGCGCCGGGAACCCATAGCTTCGATCAACCGCCTCGACGGCGCGAGACGACGCGCGCGCCCGACCTTTCCCTGACCGCGGGCCGGCCGTTGCCTTTGAGTTGTCGCATCACCGTTGCCATTTCAATGGCCGTCTTCGCAGCCTCCGCCCCGCGGTTATGCTTATCCGGATCGGCTCGCTCGATCGCCTGCGCCACCGTATTCGTCGTGAGCACGCCGAACACCACCGGCATGTCGGCGTCAAGACCGGCCTGCATAATCCCCCGGCTGGTTTCCGCGCTGATGTAGTCGAAATGAGGCGTGTCGCCTCGGATGACGGCGCCGAGGCAAATCACCGCATCAAACCGACCGGACTTCGCCAAGGTGCGAGCGACCAAGGGAATTTCGAACGCCCCCGGCACCCACACCACCTCGATCGCGTTGCCTTTCGCCCCCGCTTTCGTCAGCGCCTGCACGCAGGAGGTCAGCAACCGGTTGGTCACGAATCTGTTGAACTTGCTGGCCACGATCGCGAAGCGCAGGCCGGTCGCATCGTGCGAGCCTTCACGTCGTTTCATACCAACGGGTCATGGGCGCAAGACAATGGGCGATAGGTCGGGCAAATGAGACCTTCGCGTTGTCCTTTCCCATAGCCTCCAGCCGTTCGCCTCGCGCCGTTCAGACTTTCTTTAAGATGTGCCCGAGCTTGGCCTTCTTGGTGCGCAGGTACCGTTCATTATGCGCGCGCGGCGGGATTTCGATCGGCACCCGCTCGACCACGCGGAGGCCATAGCCCTCAATGCCGACGATCTTGCGCGGATTGTTCGTGATAAGCCGGATCTGCCGAAGGCCCAGGTTAACGAGAATCTGGGCACCGATGCCGTAGTCGCGCAGATCGGCTTTGAATCCGAGCTTGAGGTTGGCTTCAACGGTATCGCTTCCCTGGTCCTGCAGATGATAGGCTCTGATCTTGTTGAGCAGCCCGATGCCGCGCCCTTCCTGATTCAGATAGAGCAGCACGCCGCGTCCTTCTTTCTCGATAACTTCCATCGCCCGATGAAGCTGGTCGCGGCAATCGCAGCGCAGCGAGCCGAACACGTCCGCGGTCAAACATCCGGAGTGAACCCGGACCAACGTCGGCGCCCCGTCATCCACCCGCCCCTTGACGAGCGCAATATGGTTCCCGCCGTCGATTTCGTTTTCGAACGCGACCGCTTCGAACTCCCCGAAGACCGTCGGCAACCGCGCGCTGGCAACCCGCTTCACGAACGTTTCGCGGCGCATGCGGTACTCGATCAGCGCCTTGATCGTCACCATCTTGATCTTGTGGGCCTTGGCGAACCGGGCTAGCTCCGGCACCCGCGCCATGGTGCCGTCCTCGTTCATAATTTCGCAGATCACCGCTGCCGGATACAGTCCCGCGAGCCGCGCCAGATCGACCGAGCCCTCGGTCTGCCCGGCTCGTTTGAGCACACCGCCCTTCTGCGCCTTCAGCGGAAAGACGTGCCCCGGCCTGGCCAGATCGGACGGCTTGGTCTTGGGATCGATCGCGACATGAATGGTGGTCGCACGGTCGGCGGCCGAGATGCCGGTAGTAATATCCCGTCGTGCATCGATCGACACGGTAAAAGCCGTGCCGAAGGTCGCTGTGTTCTCGGGGGATTGAGGCGGAAGCTGGAGCTCTTCGACACGCTCGGGCGTCAAGGCAAGACAGATCAGCCCGCGCGCGTGCTTGGCCATGAAGTTAATGGCCTGGGGCGTCACCTTTTCGGCCGCAATGACGAGGTCGCCTTCGTTCTCCCGGTCCTCATCGTCGACTAGAATGACAAAGCGGCCCTTCTTGATCTCTCTAATCGCCTGTTCGATGGTATCGAAGGGAGATGACATGGCGGAAGCCTACTTCTGGAAGCCTACTTCTGAATGCTGGTTCTGAGTTGTGAGTCGCGGTCATACCTTACCAGAAATGCGGTTTCCAAGTAACCTTCTTTACGGGACCTCTGTCAATGGAATCCCGGCCGGAATCGTCCTATGGCTGGACGGTCGTCCGTTGCCGTTTCATGACCTCCGTCACGCTCACCGCCGCGCCCCCGGCCAAGACCGCAAAGAGCCACAGCCCGGGTTGAAAGGAGCCTGTCGCCTCCTTCAAGCTCCCCAGCCAGACTGGTAGGAGAAAGCCGCCCAAGCCGCCAGCCGCGCCGATCAATCCGGAAGCCATACCGATCTGTTTGGGAAACCGATCCGAAACCACCTGAAAGACGGCACCGTTCCCGAATCCCATACCGGCCACAGCCAGAACGAAGAGCAGCAGGGCCCACGACACGACCGGCAGTGCCCCGACAGCGGCGACGAACCCGGCGATCAACAGGAACGTCACGCGTAGGACTCCGAGCCCTCCTTTGCGATCCGCCACATACCCGCCGAGCGGCCGGATCACGCTCCCGATCAGCCCGCACAGGGCCGTCGCCGAACCGGCCGCCACAGGGTTCAACCCATATTGGTCATGCAAGAAGATGGGCAGCACGCTGCAGAATCCCACAAATCCACCGAATGTCACGGCGTAGACGAAGCATAGCCAGTAGATCGACGGCCGCCGGAGCAGTTCCCTCATCGGCGCCCAGCAGTCTTCTCGGCACTCGATCCGCGAGAGGGTCACGGTGTCGTTGCGCACCAGCGCCGCGAACAGGATCAGCGCAAGCAGAATGGGCACAATCATGGTCCCGAATACGCCGCGCCAGCCGACGAGTTCCGCCAGTCTGGGCGCACACAGCATAGCCAGCACGGTTCCGCTGTTGGCGGAGGCCGCCACACCCATCGCCAAACCCTGGTGCGCAGGCGGATAGGCGCGACTGGCGATGGGTAGGGCCACTGCGAAGCTGGCTCCGGCGGCGCCCAAGAGCAGACCCACCGCCAGGATCTGTCCATAGCCAACCGCACCCAACCACCCCATGATCACCGCAATCAACTCGCCGACCAGCAGCGCAAGGCCGGTCCGTTTCGCGCCGAAACGATCGCTTAAGAAGCCCACCGCCACCCGAAGCAGCGCGCCGCCAAGTAGGGGAACCGCCACAAGCAACCCTTTCTGCGCCGGCGAGAGCGCGAACTCCTCCGCGATCGACACCCCAAGCGCGCCGATCAGAAGCCAGGTCATAAAGCTGACCTCGAAGTGCAGCCAGGCCCCAATCAGCGACGGCCAATGCCCACCGCGCAAGGCTGTCAACATCCGTCTCGTCACCCATGCACTGCCTGGCTCACTATAGGGTACCGCGTTTCATCCCTGCAAGGCGCGACGACGCCCGTTGCACCCGATCGCCGTTCCGATTACCATTTCGAGTCAAAGGTCATCCTGCAGCATCATGCTGCCGGAGGTCGCTGCCATGTACACGTCTGAGCCAGACCGATCCATTGCCTGCGAACGACCGCTGTTCGTCGCCGCAGTTCCCGCGGGATTCCCTTCGCCGGCCGACGATTACGTCGAGGGAACGCTCGATCTCAATCGACATCTGATTACGCACCCGGCCGCGACGTTCTTTGTCCGCGCAACCGGTGATTCGATGATCGACGCCGGCATCCATCCGGGCGATCTCTTGATCGTGGATCGGGCACTGAGGCCGACCGAGGGCCATGTCGTGATCGCGGCGCTCGACGGAGAGCTGACGGTGAAACGCCTGGAGCGGGTCGACGGTAAACCGGTGCTGACGGCGGGCAATCGACGCTATCCCCCGATCCGACCGTGCGAGCATCAGAATTTCGAGATCTGGGGCGTGGTAACCTACGTCATCCACAAGGTTTGACTCCTTGATGCAACCGGTCTTCGCCCTGGTCGACTGCAATAACTTTTACGTCTCGTGCGAACGCGTCTTCGACCCGTCGCTCGAAGGCCGACCCGTCGTGGTCGGCTGTCGAACAACGACGGATGCGTCGTCTCCCGGTCCGACGAAGCGAAGGCCTTGGGCATCACGGTCGGTGTTCCGGTCTATCAGATTCGCGCGCTCATCCGGACTCACGGTGTCAAACTCCTGTCTTCCAACTACTCCTTGTATGGAGACATGTCCCGACGGGTGATGGACACATTGGAGCAATTCAGCCCGGAGGTAGAGGTCTATTCGATCGACGAGGCGTTCCTGAATCTTTCCGGCTTGTCCCGCATCAACCGGACCGAGTACGGCCGCCGAATTCTCATGACCGTGAAGCAATGGACGGGTCTGCCGGTCTCGGTCGGCATCGCGGAAACGAAAACGTTGGCCAAGCTAGCCAATCGGTTCGCAAAACGAGCCGCTGAAAGCGCTGGAGTGTTGGACCTCATCGACGCGCCGAATCGAGAACCTGTTCTCGCTGCCACGGCGGTCCGGGACATTTGGGGGCTGGGAGAGCACATGGCCCGCCTGCTGGACTCACACGGCATTTGTACGGCCTTGCAGTTACGCGACGCGGACGAACGGTGGATCGGAACACATCTGGGCGTCGTCGGGTTCAGGATCGTGCGGGAGCTGCGCGGGCTGGCCTGTTTTTCGGTGGAACGCGTTCCTCCGCCCAAACAGAGCATCGCCGTCTCCCGCATGTTCGGGCGTCCCCTCGAATCCTTGGAAGAACTCCGCGAAGCCGTCGCGGCCTACACGGCGCGGGCTGGGGAAAAGTTGCGTCGGGAACGCTTGCTCGCCGGAGGGTTGTGGGTATTCCTGACGACAACCCGGCCCACGGACGACTTGCGCGACTCGCAGTCCGTGTTTCTCGATCTGCCGGTTCCCACCGAGGATACCGGCGATCTCATTCGTTGCGCCCTGCACGGAGTCGAGCGCGCATTCACGTCCGGATGCCGGTACAAAAAAGTGGGCGTGGTGCTGACAGAGTTGACGCCTGCGGATCGACGACAGCTCGACCTGTTTGATCCGACCGATCGCGAGAAATCCCACCGCCTCATGCAGACCCTAGATCGTCTGAATCAACGGATGGGTGCGGGGACGATCCGTTATGCCGCCGTCGGACTGGCTCCATCCTGGCATGCGAAGTTCGCGTACCGTTCGCCTGCCTACACGACGCACTGGCAGGATCTTGTTCAGGCGCGCGTCTAAGCAGACGTCCAGGGATCAGGGCTGGCCGGGTAGCTAAGGCTTTTCACCCTGTCCTTCAGACGCTGGTTTCTCCACTTTGAGCACCGTGACGTCGAAGACGAGATGTTTGCCGGCGAGCGGGTGATTCAGATCGAGCACGACGGTTTTCTCCTTCACCTCCAACACCTTCACCGGCCGGCCGTCAGCGGACTGCAACCACGTGCCAGGCTTCACGTCGGTCGGCACGTGACTTCTCTCAACCTCCACCCTGGCCCGCAGACTGTATGGGCCAAAGCCTTCCACCGCCGACACCTCCACCCGCTTGCTCTGCCCGGCCCTCATACCGACCAGCGCCTTTTCCAGTCCAGCGACGATCTGATGCGCGCCTTGGACAAACGTTAGCGGGCTTTTGCCCACGTTTGAATCGACCGCCGTCCGATCCGGCAGTGTCAGTGTATACTCCAGGGAGACCACGAGCCCGTCGGCGACGGCCAAGCCGTCTTCGGCGCGGACACAACTGTTCCCGGGGAGGACACCCAGAAAGCCGGCGACGCCGAGCACCCCCCACACCGCCCGCCTCATTCGTTCTTCTCTCCTCCAGTCGGAACGCTTGAAAGAAAACGGGGCCGCCATCCGACGCGGAAGGCGACCCCGGAGGCTGCGAGGACCGTTTCGATCAGCGTCTGCCGCCGGCGTTCGCGCCCATTCGGCCGCCGCCCGAACGCGGCTCCTGGGGGCGCGCTTCGTTGACGGTCAGGGTGCGGCCGCCCAGTTGGGTGCCGTGCAGCGCAGCAATCGCGGCCCTGGCTTCTTCGTCCGTGGCCATCTCCACGAAGCCGAAGCCCCGAGACTGACCGGTAAATTTATCGGTGATGATCCGCGCCGATTGCACGTTCCCGTGCGCAGCGAACAGCTCGCTCAACTGCTGCTCGGTCGTGGAATACGGCAACCCCCCAACATAGATCTTCGAACCCATCGGGTTCCTCCTTTGCGAAAGTGATATTGTCTTGGATGCGAGAACGAACGAAGGAAGGAACGGCCCGAAGACGCGACCACTGCGGCGACTTAGGTCTGGCTTCCAATCAGATCCCGGACACTACCAAAACAACATCGGTTCAGGCCCTCCTGCTTTCCCGCTCCGCTGCCGGGCCCATGACAACCGAGCGACCTCACTCTAACGCACGGGATGCGCAAAAGCAAGTCGGAGGCGATTTGTAACTTCAGGTTTCGGTAGGCGGCCGGGGGGAAAAACAACGGGATCGCATGAACATTGTCGAATGGCAGGGTCGACCGGCCTTGATCCCATTCCGAGCGCAGGTGCATAGTCAGATCCCGATATTCACACATCATTCTTCATTCTTACAGGCCGTCAGCCATCAGCAGGCGGTAGCAGGCCTAGCCTAGGTAGCAAGAAGGCGGACAGGAGCACATTGGGCGCGCCAAAGACGGTCACATCGGTCTACGCCTGCCGGGTTCCGGCGGAACCATCTCCCAAGTTCAGCAAGAAGAAGCTCAGCGGTGTGCTCCCCTCCACCGTTAATCGAAGTTCCAAAGTTTGAAAAGCTAGTTCTCGTCCTGTTGGGTGAGATTCTCCGCCTTTTCCTTCGGGCTCTCCGCTCGGATGACGTGCGCGAGCGGCGCGGTCACGCTTCCCACAAGCAAGGTCACCATCAAGATGATGGTCACGGCTGCGCCCCGACCGCGATACCTGGCGCCGCGTCCCGGTGCAACGCTCACTTCGTTTTTCTCCATCCCTCCCGCCATGGTCCGCACAGAATCGCCACATCCGTATCAGGTTGTGCCCCCCGGCGGCTGTAGCACGCTCCTCTCTCGATGCGACGAAAGATCTTAACCCCCCTCAAGACGGACCATCCGAACGGATCTCGCTCGTCTCGCCTTCCGCCCCGGACGCCGACCGTCGCGACGACTCCTTGATCCGAAGAATCTCCTGCTGCAGCCGATCTCGTTCTTGTCGGACCCGTCGCAGACGCTTCCAACGATCCCACGTCCACCATTTGAGCCGCTCTTTGAAGTTGACAGTGGGCGGCGGCACATTGCCGACTGGCGCCTGCTGAAACTCATACCCCTGATGCGTATCGCGCCTCTGGACGTACCGCTCATAGAGATGATCGTATAAGCCTTGCCTCGGCTCGCTCATGGCTCAGCCCCTGATTTTGCTTCCAGCAACGATCGCCACTCCGCTCACTCGGTCACCAGCCTGGAACAGATGAATCCGTGACAGGCGCAGACGGTCGGCTTGTCACGGCAACTTTGCCGGCGGCAGCCACTGGGATCCGACCCGGTCGCTCGCCTTGCGGGTACTCCAGGACGGTCAGAGTTTGGTTCGGAAGATCTCGGCAGTCACTCCGCCGCCATTGGATTACCTTGGAAGTCCGTGTCCGGCATGGTACCCTCCCGGCGCGAACCTACGCAACGGGGGAAAGGGATGAAGGTCACGCTCGTCGGTTTTGCAACCCTGTGGCTGCTGGCAGCCGGCATGGACATCGCGCCGGCCGGAGCCGAGGCCGACAGCGGCGCGCTCGCTAAAGCGCTCGATCGTGTTTCGGGTGAGCGCCTTCTGGCCGAAGTCGCCAAGCTCAGCAGCGAAGAATTCAATGGCCGACAGACCGGCTCGCCTGAAGACTTCTTGTCCGGTCTGTACCTGGCAAGCCAATTCCAGGCGATGAGTCTCGAGCCGCCGCGCGCGACCTCCGCGGCAACACAATCCGCCGAGCCCGTTCCAACCATGACCAGACCGGTCACGGTGACACAGATTGAAGACAGCCCGCTGCTCCAGTTTTCGCTCGGCGATCAGACCTTTCCACTCCGCCCCGGCTCGGACTATCTCCCCGTGTTGGATTCCCCGTCCATCGACGCCGCCGCTCCGCTGGTATTCGTCGGTTACGGCATCTCCGACCCGGATTGCGGGTACGACGACTACGCCGAGCTGGACGTCAGCAACAAGGTTGTCCTGTTTTTGCGCGGGAAACCGGAACGTTATCCCCACCACGCGACGCATGCCGACAAGGAACGGACCGCGCGGCAGAAAGGCGCGATCGCCTATCTCACAGCGACAGGCCCGATTCTGAGCGCCTATGAAGCGCGGCGCGGCCTCTCGGGAAGGCCCAGCGCCTTTTACGGAGCAACCGAGGGAGAGCAGGTGTTGCCCGGCGCGTGGATCGGCACGGAGGTGGCGGAACGGCTGGTCGCCGGCCAGGGATCGGATGGCAAGACACTGCGCGAGCTGCAGGAAGCGTTGAACCGCGATCCGACCCCTCGGTCGTTTGTGACACGCGCGCTGGTCCGCATGAAGTGGATCAGTCGGCGGGCGCCCGGCACGCTCTACAATTTTCTGTTCCTGCTGCCCGGCCACGACCCTATTCTGAAAGACGAGATCGTCATTCTCGGCGCGCATCGCGACCACTTTGGCCGGCAGGCCGGGCTGTTGTTCGCCGGCGCAGACGACAACGCATCCGGCACTGCGGTGTTGCTGGAGGTCGCGCGGGTTCTGGCCCAATCAGGATTGCAACCCAAGCGCTCGATCCTCTTCGCCTCGTTCAGCGGAGAAGAACAGGGGCTGCTCGGATCCACGCTGTACGTCAGCCGGCCGGTCTTCCCCCTGCAGCGCACCGTCGCCATGATCAACGTCGATCACGCCGGCATCGGCAATGGCCGGCTTACCGTCGGCGTCACCGGACTCGACAAGTCGGTCGTGGCCAGGGCTGGCCAGGTGGCAGGATTGACCGACCACGTGGATCTGTTCGGGTTCTTTCCGGGAGGTGATCATGTGCCGTTCAAAGAAGCCGGTATCCCAACGGTCACTGTGGTCACCGGCGGAGTCCACCCGCACTTCCATCAACCGTCCGATACGGCGGACACCATTCAGCCCGACTTGCTCCGGACGGCAACCCGGTACGTGTTGGCGCTGACTTGGGGATTGGCCAACCAAGAAAGGCTAACGGCACAAGACAAGGGGCGATAGGCGGGGGCCGGAAATTACGGAATCTCATCGAGCAGGGTGGATTGGATCGGCGGAAGTGGTGGAGGTTGCCGCGGAGGCCCCGGCAGCACGATCGGCGCCCCAACTTGGTTCGCCCCCTGAATCAGTCCGATGGAGAGCTGCGGGCCCAAGGTCGTAACGGCGCCGCTCCAGGCCTGGCCGGTCGTGGGATTGCGGAAGTTGAAGGATTGAAAGTTGTTGCCCGGATTGTAGAGATAGCCCTGGGTCCCTTGGTTATCCAGGTACAAACTCCCAGGCCCGGTCAAGGAAAACAGCACGCCCACGCCGCCATCGAAGGAACGCACGCCCGACACCGTCTGCGCCTTCGCAAGGAGCGGAAACATTGCCAGCAAAACTGCCGCCAGCCAGGTCAGGATTCCCATCGCATGTTCCCTTCGTCACCGCCTCCGTGAGCCGAGTTCACCGATGACACTTTCTTTTTAACGCATTATAGTATGGGGTCTCTTTCGAATCCAGATCAAGGAGGCTTTATGAACACACATCGCACCGAAGTGCTGATCGGAGCCATCCTGACCTGCTGGACGTTCATGCCCTTAGATGCATGGAGCACAATGCCACAACCGGCGGCGCCATCGGCGCCATCGGAACGGCGCGAAGCCGTTTCACTAGCCGATGCCGCGCTGCGGGCGTTGCAAAATAACTTGGACATCACCATCAGCCGGCAGACGAAGGAGAGCCGTCTCAGCGACATCATCATTGAGCAGGCGAAGTTCGATCCCACTTTCAGCCTGAACGGTCAATACAACCGGGTTGTCAATCCGCTGAACCGGCCGGTTTTCGGCGGCACGGGATTCTTCTTGAACGAAATCACCACCTTCGACCAACGCAGCCATTCGGTCACTGTCGACTTGACTCAAAACCTCTTAACCGGTGGAAACCTTGACCTCAATTACAGCCCGCAGCGAAGCAACGTCAACGCCAACGTCGCGACCGGCTTTCTCTTCAACCCGGCCTATACCGGCGGGCTGGCGCTCACGTTCACGCAACCGCTGCTCCGCAACGCCGGCGTGGAGGTCAACAAGACCTTCATCAAGATCGCCCAGAACAACGCAACGGTCGAGGAGCACGTCTTTCGGGATCGGGTCATGACCGTACTGGCGACCGTCGAGCAAACGTACTGGGAACTCGTCTTCGCCAATGAAAATCTCAAGGTCGCGCAGGCCGCGTTGAAGGCGGCCGAGGAACTGCTCGCAAGCAATCGCGCCAAGGCGAAAGCCGGGGTAATGTCGATCGTGGATGTCCTGCAGGCGGAAGCGGCGGTCGCGTCCCGAGTCGAACAGATCCTGATCGCCGAAAAAGCCATCCGCGATCAGGAAGATCAACTGCGCCGGCTGCTCAATCCCTCGGAAGAAGAACTGCGGCAGGACGTCCGTTTGGTGCCGGTCGACCAGCCGGTCACCACGTTGGAGCCGATCAGCCTGCAGGAGGCGATCGATGTGGCCATCGAGCGACGGCCCGAGATCGTTCAAGCGAGCAAGAACGTCGAGACCAGCGAATTGAACATCAAGTTCGCCAAGAATCAGCTTCTCCCGACCCTCTCATTCCAGGGCACGATGGGATTGGCGGGATTGGGCAACGACTATCCGGATTCCGTCAGCAAAAATTTCAGCGGCGATTTCTACAACTACGGTGCCGGCCTGGTGCTGAGTTACCCTTTGGGCAACCGCTCCGCCTGGAGCACCTACAACAAACGCCAACTTGAAGCCAGAAACGCCCAGGCGTCGCTGCAGAGCGTGCGGCAGCAGATCATCGTCGGCGTGCGCGAAGCCGTACGCCGCGTGCAGACGGACTTCAAACGGATCGAGACGACCCGCTCGGCCCGCATCATGGCGGAAAAGCAACTACAGGCCGAGTTGGAACGGTTGAAGGTCGGCTTGAGCACCACTCGCTTCGTGTTGGACTTCCAGCGGGATTTGGCCACCGCGCAGGCAAATGAATTGCGGGCGATCGTGGACTACAACAAGTCGCTGTCCAATTTGGCGCGCCACAAGGCGACGACGCTGGAACGCTATCACATCGAACTGCAGTAGCGGTCTTGTGCGGGCGACCGCCGAAAGCGCAGCTGGCGGCCAGGGCTCGGACACGTCGCCGGCCGCTGAGCGGACCGCGGCTCTGGCGCTCCTCCCCGTCATGGCTACTGCGCTGTTCTACACCCTGCCGGCGGAACTTCAACGGGACACGCGGTTTCAATTTCTTCCACAAGCCCTCGCCTACCTCGCGCTAATCGCATGGAGCTTTCGGAACACCGGCGTCGTCGAACGCCTGGGGCTGAAGATCGATCGTTTCCCGGAAGGCGTCCGTTGGGGCCTGGTCACCGGGTTGCTGCTCGGCGCCGTGAACACGCTGGTCATCCTGCGCCTGACTCCCTGGCTCGGCCAAGACATCGCGTTCCTTAAGGACACACCGCATGCCAAGGTCCCCGTCGCGCTGATGGTACCGTGGACCATTGTTCTCATCGCGGTTTTCGTCGAGCTGAACTTCCGCGGATTCGTACTGGGCCGCCTGTTGGCGCTCGGGAACACCGCGCTCGGCGCGCACGCCGACCGATTCGCTCCGGCGGCGGCGACCATGGCCAGCGCGCTGACGTTTGCCTTTGACCCCTTCCTGGTGGCAACCTTTCATTACCTCCATTGGATCGCGGTCTGGGACGGTCTCGTTTGGGGAACGATCTGGATCCGTATGCGAAATCTCTATGCGACGATCGTTGCCCATGCAACCGAGGTCCTGGTGATGTACCTCGCCGTCAGGGCAGCGCTTACGTAACAATTGCCTCGGTCGCTCATGGGCGATTGCGTCACGGTCTTTCATGGATCAATGATTCGATGATTCAATGACTCCATTCCGATGAATCCCTCGTTTTCCAGCTATCTCGTCAACGATGTTTTCGGCGACCCCGGCGTGTTCGTCGAAGTCCGCTGGTCCAAACGCGCGCTGCTCTTTGATCTCGGGGAGAACGCCGCGCTGGGGCCCACACGCCTGCTGCGAGCCAACGACATCTTCGTCTCTCACACCCATATGGACCACTTTATCGGCTTCGACAAGCTCCTGCGGGTCGCGCTGGGGCGCGGCAAGACCCTGCGGCTGTACGGTCCGCCGGGGCTTATCGCCAACGTCCACGGCAAGCTCACCGGCTATACCTGGAATTTGGTGAACGGGTCCCCTCTCTCCATCACCGTCCGAGAGTTTCACCCGTGCGAAATCAAACAAGCCGCCTTTTTCGCCACGGACGGGTTCGCCCGGCATGAAGACCCGCCACAGCCTCGTCAGACGGGGGGAACCGGCGCCTTCCCGGTGCTCGAAGACCCGATGTTCACGGTACTCGCTGTTCCGTTGAACCATCGCGTCCCCTCGTTCGGCTACGCTCTGCAAGAACAGTTTCACATCAACGTCAATAAGCAGCGCTTGCATGACGCCGGCCTGCCGGTCGGCTCCTGGTTGAAAGACGTCAAGCAATACCTCTGGCAGGGCAAACCCGACGACTTCCGATTCACCGCGACCTTGTATTTCGAGCACCATCGCCAGGACCTGGAGTTCGTGCTGGGAGAGGTGCGCGAACGGTTTCTGACCATTACACGCGGCCAGAAGATTGCCTACGTCGTGGATGCCCGGTACGATGATGAAAATGAAGCCAAGATCGTGGACTTGGCCCGCGGCGCGGACGTGTTTTATTGCGAGGCGCCTTATTTGGATCGCGACGCCGACAAAGCTTACGAGCGGTACCACCTCACCGCCCGCCAAGCGGGGCTGATGGCCAGGAAAGCCGACGTGCGGGAACTGGTCGTCTTTCATTTTTCGCCGCGTTACACGGGCATGGGCAAGGAGATTGTGCGAGAAGCGATGGAGGCGTTTAAAGGATGAGTTAGGAAAGTCACAGGTGTCAGGAGCGGGACCTGCCTCCGACCTGCCGGGCATCCCTCGCGCTTCTTCGCTTGCAACAGCTCAAGGGGCCCCTCGGATCGGCCGTATCCGCAAATGAATCAGACCGTGCTTGGACCGTTACCCTTTGAAGAAGGAGAGGAATTAAATTAGATGAGCGAACTGGCAAAATACGGACTGTATTTTGTGCTGGGCGGTTTGTTGGTGACGCTATCCACTTACCTCGGGGCGCAAGGGCGAGGCTTCTTGGCGGCCTTCGTCAGCACCTTTCCGGCCATCACCGGCGTCACGATCGTACTGATCTACCTCAACGGCGGGAACGAACCCGCGGAAATTTACGCCAAGCACCTCCTCTGGTTGGTGCCCGCCTGGCTCGTCTACGTTGGCTTTCTTATCCTCGGCATCCAACGCCTCGGCTTCTGGCCCGCCATGGCCGGCTCGCTCACCCTCTACATGTGCTGTGTCTGGCTGCTTAAGCTGGCACTGCGATGACCGATCCACGTGGAAGGAAGGGCGGTCACCTTCTCCAGACAGGCAGATCCAAGACGAACTGGGCAGAGCAAGCAAATCCCACCCGTCATCCCGGAAGTGGAGTCGGCTGATTTCTTCGAGGGCTTCCAAAAAGGTGCCGAGGGTGTGCGTCACGGAGTTGCCGGCTTCATAAAGAGAGGAGCTCCGTGGACGGCCCTGAGCCGGTCGGCCCGGCTGTTCCGCTCACATTCCGGCAAAACCGCGCAAGCGTCCGTTGCCAATGCAGGGCATCGGGCGATTCCGCCATAAGCTCCTGGCGGTCCAGAGAAAAGGGCGGGTCGAATTCATGTGCGCGATCAAGCCACATCTGTTCCATCGCCGCCAGCCGCTCCTGGCCGATGTTCAGGTGCGTGGCCCGCTCATTCAGAACCGCGAACAACCCGCCGACGACGCCTTCAATGTGACGCGCTGGAAGAGCGTCGATGCAGGCACGGACGACGAGGTATTTGTGAAACAGGAATACCTTGGCGTTGATGCAGGCTTCGCCGGCTGACGGATCATAGGACCGCGCCAGTGCCCGTAGGGCTTCAGTCGACTGCCCATCAAGGCTGGACTCCAGGAGGTCGGCTAACTGTCTGCCGAGTTGCAGATACTCACAGCCTGCAAGGGCTGGTTTAGACGTTCTCAGACAGTCTAGCCCGGCCGCGCTCAAAGAGCCAGCAGTCATTCACGAGCCTGCGGCCCGTTATTCTCACCTGATCTTTCTCGCACATCCGGCGTCGGTTGCGTCGGCTGTGGACGCTTGCTAGGATGTTGAATTCAAACAATTCGAGGGCTTTCTCTGTGTCTGAGACCCCGAATTCACATCATGCCTTTAGCGACCTGATCGTCGAAGGCGCACGGCAGAACAACCTCAAGAACATCTCGCTCCGCATCCCGCACAACGCGGTCACGGTCATTACCGGCGTGTCCGGCTCGGGCAAGTCGTCGCTTGCATTCGAGACCCTCTTCGCCGAAGGCCAGTGGCGCTATGTGGAATCGCTTTCGACCTACGCCCGCATGTTCCTGGAGAAGGTGGATCGTCCAGACGTCGATCGTCTGATCAACGTCCGCCCGGCCATCGCGATCGAGCAGAAGAACCCGGTTCGTACAGCTCGCTCGACGGTCGGCACAGCGACCGAGATTGCCGATTTGCTCCGCTTGCTATTCGCCAAGGTCGGGCGGCCGGTCTGTCCCGATTGCCACGAAGAGGCCCGCGGGTTTCATCCCGGCTCCGTCACGGACGATCTCCTCGTTCGTTTCCCCGATGCCCGGGCTATGATTCTGTTCCCGATCAATGACCTGGGGCCGGGACATGACCGTACCCTGGTGGAGTCCCTGCTGCGACGAGGCTTCACCAGGCTCAAATGGGGCGACGAGATGGTGGACCTGCTGCCGGGCGTTATGATTCCACGTCCCCCTCACTCCAACCCTCTCCCGCGCAAGGGAGAGGGTCGAAGCGAAAGGAAAGCTAACCTCCATGTCGTTCTCGACCGGCTGGTGATCAGGCCCGACAACCGCAATCGACTGATCGAAGCGATCGAGACGGCGTTTCAGGAAGGCGAGGGACTTTGTCGCGTGGACGTGATCGGGCAGGGTTCGCAGACCTATAGCACGCATTTCCGCTGCCAGCGGTGCGGCCGCACGTTCGAGCCGCTCAGGCCGGTCCTCTTTTCCTTCAACCATCCTTTGGGCGCCTGTCCGGAATGCAAGGGCTTCGGGAACATCCTCCGCTACGATGAAGATTTGGTCGTTCCGGATCGCACGCGCTCGCTGGCCGAGGGTGCCATCGAACCCTGGACGAAACCCGGCACGGACTGGTGGCAGAATCAGATGCTGCTGGCCCTGAAGCGGCGCGGCGTGAACCTGTCGACGCCCTATCACAAGCTCCCGGACGAGGTACGCAGGCTTCTATGGGAAGGCGATGACAAGCTCGAAGGCGTTCGACAGTTCTTTGAGTATCTGGAAACGAAGCGATACAAGTTGCATGTCCGGGTGTTCTTGAGCCGCTACCGCAGCCCCTTTCCGTGCCAGGCGTGTGAAGGGACCAGGCTGAAACCCGAAGCCCTGTACGTCAAAGTAGCAGGGCGGAACATCCACGAAATTTCCGAGATGACCGTGCAGGAGGCGGCTGCCTGGTTCAGCACATTGACGCTCTCGGACTTCGAAGCCCGCGTGGCGCACGACATTCTGCACCAGATCAGAGACAAACTCGGTTTTCTCTTGCGTGTCGGGCTCGGCTACCTGACTCTGTCCCGCCAGACGAAGACGCTGTCGGGCGGTGAAGCACAGCGGATCACCTTGGCGAACCAACTCGGCGCCCGTTTGGTCGGCACCCTGTACGTGCTGGACGAACCGACGATCGGCCTGCATGCCCGCGACACGGCCACGCTGGCCGGCATCCTGCGAGAGCTGGCCGCCCACGGCAATACCGTCGTGGTCGTCGAGCACGACCGGCAGATGATCCTGGCCGCCGACCACATCGTCGAACTCGGCCCCTGGTCCGGCGAGAAGGGCGGCGAGGTCGTGTGTGCCGCCCCGCACGAGGCGTTTTTGCAGGACCGCCGCTCGCTCACCGCACGATACCTGCGGGGCGAGGAATCCATTCCGATCCCTCGTACGCGCCGATCCGGGAATGGAAAGACCTTGGTGCTCGCCGGCGCCAGCGAGCACAACTTGAAAGACCTTATGGTCAAGATCCCGTTGCGGATGCTGGTCTGTGTCACTGGTGTCTCGGGATCGGGTAAAAGCACATTGGTAAAAGAGACACTCTATCGCGCGGTGGCCCGCGCGTTCCGCGTGGAGTCGCTGCCGATGGGCCGGTTCCGCGCAATCAGGGGTCTGGAATACCTCAAGGGCGTCCGGATGATCGACCAGCAACCGATCGGCCGCACCCCGCGTTCTAATCCCATCACGTACTTAAAAGCCTTCGACGAGATCCGCGCGCTCTTCGCGTCCACGCCGGACGCCCGTCGCCTGGGGCTCACCGCCGCGCATTTCTCTTTCAACACGGCTGGCGGCCGCTGCGACCGGTGCGAAGGCAACGGCTACGAGAAGCTCGAAATGTATTTCTTCGAAGACATTTATGCGACCTGTGAGGAGTGCAACGGCCGGCGGTTCAAGCCAGAGGTCCTGAGCGTTCGCTTCCGTGGGAAGACCATCCACGACGTGCTGGGCATGACCGTGAACGAGGCGCAGTCGTTCTTTTCCGGCTCGCCCAAGTTGACCGAAAAGCTCTACCTACTCTCGTCGATCGGACTGGGCTATCTGCGACTGGGCCAACCGGCCACCACCTTGTCCGGCGGCGAAGCGCAGCGGCTGAAGATCGCCGCCGAGTTGGGAGGAACCGGGGCCCGTCCGAACCGCCGGGGACAGGCATCGGCCTCAGGCCGGAGCCAGTCCCCTGATCTGCTCTACATCATGGACGAACCGACCACTGGCTTGCACTTCGAGGACGTGAAAAAGTTCCTCGCCGTCCTCCATAGACTGGTCGATGCCGGCAACACGGTCGTGGTGGTCGAGCATAACCTCGACGTGATCAAAACGGCCGATTGGATCATCGACCTAGGCCCGGAGGGAGGCGAGCAGGGCGGGCGAATCGTGGCGGAGGGCAGACCGGAACACGTTGCGCGGACAGCCGGTTCGCACACCGGCCGATTCCTCGCTCAGGTTCTTGCAGAAACGGCCTGACCTTTGTGCTGATCCGAAGAAGGGCCGACGGTGGGCAAGACCTGCAAGAGAACGAATCTCGTCCAATTGCTGGGAGCTTAATTCAAGCTGGGATCAAACGGCATATCGGCGTAATGGCGGAACGGTTCGCCGAGCGAGGCGAGGATGTCGGGCCAAATCATCGCTGGCTCCTTTTCAAAGACGATCTCGGGATCTGCCGGCAACGTAATCCAGGAGCCGGTCTCCATTTCCCGCTCGAGTTGGCCGGGTCCCCACCCGGAATAACCGAGATAGGCGCGAAAGGCCTCGCTGCCCTTCGAGCTCGTGAGGATGCGCTCCAACACCGCCAGATCTCCGCCCAAGCAAACGCCATCGAAAATATGGTGCGAATTCTCCGGCACCTGATTCAGCCGGTAAAGCAGCATGATCTGATTGGTTTGCACCGGACCGCCGGCGAACAGCACATGCTTCTGCCCTTCGAGGACCGGCACCTGCGGCAAGGCTTCCGCGATATGCACGGCGGTCGGCCGGTTCACCACTACCCCCAGCGCCCCCTCCGGCCCATGCTCGCAAAGCAGGACCACGGTCTGTCGGAAATTGGGATCACGTAAGGCCGGCGAGGCGACCAGGAAAATACCTTTGCCGAGTGGGGCCAGCATCGGAACCCTGTGTATCATCCGTTCTTCCATCTGCGTGTCTGGCTTCACTGGACGGCGCACCCCGTCACCTGGCGTAGAGGTCCGGGCGACGCCCCTGCAAAAGATCGTTGTAGGGATTGAGAGATTTCTTGCGGGCTTCGGCGGGATCGATCTCCAGCACCGTCACTTCCTCCCGATCGCGCGAAGCCCGGTGAAGAATGCGGCCGTTGGGCGCGACAATTTCGCTGCTGCCGATAAAGGTCAGTCGGTCTTTTCCTCCCCGCGCCTCGCTGCCGATCCGGTTGGCCGTGATGCTGAACACCCGGTTCTCCAGACAGCGTGTCACCATGGCGTCCGGACAATGGGGCAGCACCAAGTTGGACGGATGGCAGAGAATGTCGGCCCCTTTTAGCGCCAGGGTCCTTGCCGATTCCGGATAGAACCAGTCGAAACAGATGAGCACGCCCACCTTCGCTTCTCCGATATCCCACACCCGAAAGCCCGTATCGCCTGGGAGAAAGAACAAGGTTTCTTCGAAAAACAGATGGGTTTTCCGATAGCATCCGAGGAAGCCCGAGGGTCCGACCACTACCGCTGAATTATAACACCCGCGCTCACCGCGTTCCGCGAGACCTGCCACCACGTACATGCCCCGGCTGCGGGCCACCTCGATGAGTCGCGCGGTGGTCTCTCCGTCAGGAACCGGCTCGGACAGGCGCTCGACTTCTTCCTGTGACGCAAATTGGTAGCCCGAGGCGAAGAGTTCCGGCAGCACCATGAGGTCGCACTCGACCTCGTGCAGACGCGCAACCACCTGGTCGAGATTGCGTTTGATCTCGCCGAACACCGGATTGAACTGGTAAAAGCCAACCTTCATGGGTAAGCGTCATGAGGCCAGTGGTCGCGGCAAGGAAAAGAAAACAACAAGAGGCGAAGGAATGTGTTGTATCTCTAGCCCCTCGCCTCTTGCCGCTGGCTGGTATAGCTATTTCACTTCGGACAGATGCGTCACCGCGCTTTCCGCCGCCTTGGTGGCAACATCCGCATGGCCCGCTTTGCCGTGCTCCACCGCGTCCTTCAATCCCTTGATGCCTTCGTCAAGATGGGGGCTTTTCACTTCTTTCTGCGCGGCCTCGGCATGCTTCAACGCGCCTTCCGCGTGCTTGACCAGCGCGTCCGCGTGCCCCTGTTTCCCGTGTGACACCGCCTCCTTGGCGTGTTCGATCGCTTCAGACACATGCTTATTGCTCGCCAACGCTGGCCCACTCGTCAATGGAACGGAGATGAACACCATCATCACGCCGCCGATCATTGCTCCGCGGAAAATTGAGCTGCGCATAATCGACCTCCTCGATGGATGTGTGCGATACCCAGCCCGAACGTGAACCCCGCACTATTCGGACCTCTTGCCCACGCTTGATTCACCATACACACGGCCCTCCGCAGTGTCAAGAAGGCTTACTGGCTTCATCGTATCCGAGAATTTTCTGCAACATTTTGAAATCCTTCTCAACGGGACAGGCGAAATCCCGGCTCCATTCCCACCACGACCCGGGATAGTTGCGCACCTTGGGATATCCAGCCAGTTTGAGGATGAAATAGAGCCATGCCGACCGGACGCCGCCGGTGCAGTAGCAGACAATCTGATGACTGTCTTGCAAGCCCTTTTCTTCGAGCGACTCCCTGATCTTGACCAGATCCTTGACAGTGGCATCCGGATTGAGGAACCCGTTCCAGGGCACATGGATCGCCGACGGGATATGGCCGGGCCGAGGGATCCCGGACACCTCCTTTCCCAAATACTCTTCGAGGCTCCGAGCATCGACGATCATCGTCTCCGGATGGGGCCGGCGGACGATCTGTTTCAATTCATCCTTCATGATGATGAGCTCAGGGACCGGTTGCGCATTGAACGAGCCAAGTCGCGGTTTGACCCGTCCGTGCTCGAACGGCCGTCCTTCCTGGGTCCACTTCACCCATCCTCCGTCCAGGATTTTGAGGTTCTGATGGCCAAGATATTGCAGCATCCAGAACATCCGGCCTTCGTCCCCCCAGTTGTCAAACGGATTCGAATAGATCACCACATCGCTGTCGTTGTCGATACCCAACGCACGGAGTTTCTGCTCGATCCGGGACAGATCGGGGTCCAGCAGCCCCTTGGCGACCGCGTTGGGATCGCTATACTCGTGCCACGTGGAATGGACCGCACCAGGGATGTGGCCGCCGAATTCGTAAGCCGCCCGGCCGCGCACGTCGATGATGACAAGTCCGGAACGGCCCAGGTTCTGGTAGAGGGTTTCCGTGTCGATCAACCAAGGATGCGTCATACTTGTTCCTCGTGAGTCTCTTCGATCCTCGTTAGCCTTGAGCATTCAGGAGACAGCTCTTTGACTGAGACTGACGAACGAAAGCTGACAACTGACGGCTCTCATGGCTCAGCACCGCTGCCAAGTTTCCTGAAAGCGGGAAGTCACGCTCATAAATGGTAAACGCATACGGGTCATCTGCCGTCAACCCGTATTTTTTCCGCAACATCTCGTGTTGCCCGTCCGTCAGAATGTGGTACCGCACTCGGGTTTTCAGCGTCAGCCGCTCGGATCCGGCGGGAACCCGATATTCATAGGTATAGTCCCGACCGGCCAGGGGCAGGAGCCGATTATCGTACACCTCGATGATCACAGGCTGCCAGAGAATCCACCGGCCCATGGTCGTCACCTGCCGGTCCAGCACTTGCCCCGTGCCGTTTTCGACTAGAAATTCAACGGTAAAGTGGCGGTCCGGGTCGCCGGTAGGAATCTTATGGCCGGCTCCGGCGTTGATCAACGTCAACGTGAAACGGACGCGATCACCAGGTTTAGGGGAGGGCGGATCGGCCTTGACCTGAATCGCCACCGCCCGCCTGATCATGTCCGGATCATGCCCCCCGCGCCACAGGTGCCGACGCCCACGCCGGATCGGCCCTCCGTCCGCCGCCGGCCGGTCTACTTCTGGCATGTGACAGCTCTGGCAGATGAACCCCCGTTCCTGCATGAAATACTTTCCCTCATATTCCGCATACGTCCCGCAGGGACCGACACGATAGAACTGCGCCGGTCCCGACACGACGTTATGGCACCGATAGCAGACCTGCGCGGTGCGAAAGTTCGGATCGAATTGCGTCGGATGCGGTGCGACGGAATCGTCGAACGGGCCCAGGATGACACCGTTCCGGACATGACAGGCAGCGCACGTGACAGCTTCCTGTTGATATTCGGGATCGTACCGAGGGTTCGGCTCTTGGACCGCCTTCTCCACCCGCCCGCGCGGGATCTCTTTGATCAACATCGGCTGCTGATTCTCTAACGGCGTATGGCAGTTCAGACAGATCCAGATGTTGCCATCTTTCTTCCAGTAGGCCTGAAAAAACGGGTCCCGATAGGCATAGGCGTGAATGCTCGTTTTCCATTCCTCGTAGATTTCGCGGTGGCAGGTCCCGCAGGATTCCGCTTGCAGGCTCTCAAGGCCCTCGGGGACCTTCTGGTAAGGAATCGCCCGCGCATAGTCCGATCGCAGCCCGAAGATCACCACCGGTTTCACTTCGGTGTAATAAACATAAATCAGCGCGGCGGCGCCGACCACGGTCAGGACGATCGTTTTGGCGTTCTTCATACCTCCAACAGCGTGAGCAGATGACGTTCGACCGAGGCGGAAAGCGCGGCGAGATTGTACCCGCCTTCGAGGCAGGAGAGAATCCGTTTGCGGCTGTGGCGGCGCGCGATCGCGGCAACGATTCTGGTCAATCCGGCGTACCCCTCCTCGGTCAAGCCCATACCGGCGAGCGGATCATCCTTGTGTGCATCGAACCCGGCCGAGATGAGGACGAAGTCCGGCCTGAACGCGTCGGCCGCGGGAACCAGTACCCGCTGAAACACATCGAAATATTCCTGATCGCCTTCCCCAGCCGCCAGGGGCACGTTGATGGTAAAGCCTTCCCCCGGTCCCTTCCCTCGCTCCGTCGCGCGGCCGGTGCCAGGATAATGGGGAAATTGATGGGTACTAAAGAACAGCACCGACGGATCGTCGTAAAAACTGTGCTGCGTTCCGTTGCCGTGATGCACATCCCAATCGACAATCAGTACGCGACCGAGACCGTGTTTACGCTGGAGGTAGCGAGCGGCGATCGCCACATTGTTGAACAGGCAGAACCCCATCGCCCGATTGCTTTCCGCATGGTGGCCCGGCGGCCTGACGGCGCAAAAGGCGTGCTCCACCTGCCCAGCCATGATCGCATCGGCCGCAGCGAGCGCACCTCCCGCCGCCAGATAGGCGGCGGCCAGCGAACCCGGCGACATCGAAGTGTCCGGGTCGAGAGACACCCGGCCGCTCGTGGGCGCTCGTGATTTCAGATCCGCCACGTAGTCGGCCGTATGGACCTGCAAGATCCATTCATCGGGGGCAGTGACCGGTTCGATGCGGACCAGTTTCCTCATCGTGCCGGTGGATTCGAGCCTCTCTACGATGGTCCTGAGGCGCTCCGGACTTTCCGGGTGTCCCGGTCCCATATCGTGGTTCAGGTAAGCCGGATGATAGATGAAGCCGGTACGTCCCATAAGATACGCGTAACTCGATCACGATCGTAACACGCCGGAAATACGATAGACAACGAGGGCAAAGGCGTGATACGGTCGTTGCCGCTTCTCGCGGGTCGCGATAAGTAAGAAAGGGACAGCCGATGGCCAATCCGCGCATTGAACCGCTTAAGAAAGTGCTGGCGATCGACCCAAACGACGAGGTCGCCTGGTTCGGGTTAGGAAAGGCTTACATGGAGGATCAGAACTGGGACGAAGCCGTCAAGGCGCTGGAACGTTGCCTGAAGGTGAAGCCGACGTACTCTGCCGCCTATTATGCACTAGCCCAGTCGCTCGCGAAGCTGGGACGGATCGAGGACTGCCGCAGCATCTGTGACCAGGGAATCGAGGTCTCCACTGCGAACGGCGAGGCCATGGTCACCAAGAATCTGACTCTGCTGAAGGAAAGTTTTCGCTGATCTCTGCCCATCTGCAGAATTTACAACAAGCGCGCCAAGGTCTCACGCTGGACCTCGCTCATAGGAAACCCCGCCCATGGATTGGTGATTAGCACGCGCACCCTCGGGGACATCGACTGTCGACACGACCGCTCCACCACTAGGACGTTGGCCAGCCGGATGCCGGATCGCGAGACCATCGGTTCGACTTCCCACAACGACAATAACACGGCGCTGAGCTGGGGCAGCTTGGACAGGAAAAGGGTCACGGTGCCGGCCAGCAACTTCAGATCGACTTCCTCGACCTTCTGTCGCTGCTCCCTCCGTAATTTCGCATCGCTGCGGGGAACCGACACAGCCAGAAGCACCGGCGCATGATAGTCGGCCAACTGCTTGGCCTTCTGCGCCACTCTGGCCAGAACGCGGTCGATCAGCTTCTTCCCGTCCTCATTCCCTTCTTGTCCCCTTGCAGTCTCGCGATCCTGCCGCGCAAGAGACAGGGCTGGCCGGTGTCGGAACGCGCGACCCGCCATCGCCGTCACCTCGACGAACATACGTTCTTGCCCTACCACACACTCCAGATCGGCGGTTCTAGCCTGCGACTCGGGCAAGAACGCCACTGAAGCATTGGCGCGGATCAGCAAGGTTGCCAATTCCAACTCCGCCAAGGCCGATTCCCGGACCCCGCGGTCGGCGCTTGTCAGCCGATCGATCAGTCGCGTCAATCGGGCCCGGCTGGCGAAGTCGGCGCACGACCGGTGCAAGGACGTCCAGCGGGCCTCGATCTCTTTGGGAAGCCGACCGGCCCATGTGGGACGAAACGTTCGGCCTGGCTGCCAAGCGACGTCAGCGCGTTGCGGCGGATGACCCCGGTTCCACCTCCATCGAACACGACGCATTGCGGTGTCCCCAGAAACCCTGCCGCCGGTCCTTGAGGAGCACTCTATCGCTTACGTGTCTTGAGTGCCCAACCATTCCGGATGCTCTGCGACGATCGTCTCATACAGCTCGTCCAGCCACCGGCCAGCACAGCTCAGAATTTCGCGCACCACCGGCTCGGGTTGTCCGGTCCGCTTGATCGTCCATTGACAGACATATTCTAACAAGGCTTGACGCTCGAACCGGCACGAGGTCTGCATTGCCAGCGACGACAGTTCGCTCAATCCCGTGCGGATAACTTCCGCCACGGTTTCCCGCGCATACGAGGTGCTGGCCGTCACATATTGGACAGCACGGTTGATTTCCTGCTCCGTCATGGAACAGCGGCCGTTCCCAGCCGACGATTTTAGCATCGCCGCCGACTCTGTCAATGCGGCTTCCGGCGAGGTGGTCCACCGGCGTTCATCGGCTGATTGCAGTCGAGATTTCTGGTTGCGCTTCGGCTATGATACATGTCGCCGCCTTCAACGATTGGTGAGGGAATCCTTCATGCCTCTTGCCGCCGCGCGTACGCCGACGTCAACCAAAACCAAACATTCGGGTTGGCGACAGATTCCGGATCGGTGGGACTTGTCGCACCTTGTCGAACACCCGCTTCGAGATTTCGACCGGCTCATCGCCGAGTTGGACCGCAAGGTGACTGCTTTTGAATCCTGGCGCGATCGGCTGAATCCCGCCATGTCGAACGAAGCCTTCCTCGAAGTGCTTCGTCTTGATGAGGAAATTGCTACAGACTCATCGAAGCTGGGCGCCTATGCCTATCTCTGGTTTTCCGAGGACACGAAGAACTTGACCGCCCGGTCGTTTAAGACCAAGGTGGAAGAACGGTTGGCGGCGCTCCAAAATCGCTTGCTTTTCTTCGAACTCTGGTGGCAGGGCGTGGATGAAACGAACGCCGCCCGGCTGCTGGCTAGCTCCGGAGACTATCGCTATTACCTCCAAACCATCAGACGTTTTACCCCGCACACGCTGTCAGAGCCGGAGGAGAAAATTATCAACCTGAAAAACATCACCGGCCGAAGTGCGTTGAATACTCTCTATGAGGTGGTGACCAATGGGTTCACTTTCACGTTAACCATCAAGGGCAGACGCAGGACGCTCAACCGAGAGGAGTTGATGGCCTATGTACGAAGCTCTCTCCCCCGCTTGAGGGAAGCTGCATACCGGGAGCTTTACCGTGTTTTCGCGGCCAGTCATGACCTGATCGGCGAAATCTATAAGACACTGGTGAATGATTGGAAGACCGAAAATCTGCAACTCCGCAAGTTCGCCACGCCGATCGCCAGCCGGAATCTGGGGAATGATGTGCCCGATGCTGCCGTCACCGCACTGCTGTCGGTCTGCGCCAAGAACGCCGTCGTCTTCCAAGAGTATTTCCGGCTGAAGGCCCGCATCTGCAAGATCAAGCCGATGACCCGTTACCACATTTACGCTCCGCATCGGATCCACCAGAAGCGGTATCGCTACCCCGACGCCGTCCGGATCGTACTGGACGCTTATCGCGCCTTCTCGCCAACGCTGGCCGACCTTGCCGAACGCGTGTTCCGCGATCGCCATATCGATGCGAAGACGAGGCCCGGCAAACTGAGCGGGGCATACTGCTACAGCGTGGTGCCGGGACTCACCCCCTATGTCTTGCTGAACTTTACGGGAGAAGCTCGCGATATCGCCACCATGGCCCATGAGTTAGGCCATGCGGTCCACGGGATGATGGCGTCCCGCCATTCCGCGTTGGCGTTCCATGCCACCTTGCCGCTGGCGGAAACCGCCTCAGTGTTCGGCGAACGGATTCTGTCGGATGCTCTGCTGTCGCAGGAGCGAGACAAGGCGGTCCGGCAAAGTCTGTTGTTGTCACAACTAGACGACCTCTATGCCACTGTTCTTCGACAGGCGTACTTTGTCCTGTTCGAGCAAACCGCCCACGAGATGATCGCCAAGAGCGCCACCGTCAGAGACTTGGCTGCCTCCTACCTGGAAAGCTTGCGACAACAGTTCGGCAGGGCTGTGCGTGTCCCAGCCGAATTTCGCTGGGAATGGTTGACTATTCCCCATCTGTTCGCCAGCCCCTTTTATTGCTATGCGTACAGTTTCGGCAACTTGCTGGTCTTGGCGCTCTATCGGATGTACAAGGAACAAGGCTCCGCCTTCATCCCGCGCTACCTGGCCCTCTTAGAGGCTGGAGGATCCAGGAGTCCCCAGGATATCCTCTCGGAGGTGGGTGTCGACATGACATCTGAAGTCTTTTGGCAGGCGGGGTTTGAAACAATCAAAGAGATGATTGAGCAGCTTGCCAGAACCGCCCCATAGTTTTGACGACTGAGAGCTGAATAGCTCCGCCGTTCCCGCGTTGATCCCCGGCTCGAGCACAACTCAAGCACCCTCTTGACGGAAAGGGGAAAAGGTTGTAAAGTTTGATTGGTTGATAACGGTTATCATAATCGTTTTTCTATCGGTGCTTTACCTGTCGTGAGGCTCACATCGATGTATGTCTGTCTCTGCAAAGGGCTTACCGAATCGGATGTACGGGCAGCCGGGCGAGCCGGCGCGGTCACACCCTGCCAGTTAATCGAAACCTTTGGCCTGAAGAAGAACGGCTGCTGCGGTCGCTGCGCCAAGAACATCCACGAATTCGTTTCTCTGGCAACAAGCCATCTCACCACTCCCCGTCGCAATTCGGCGACGCCGGCTTCCTAGCCCGCCGGGGAGAGAGGCAGCTTGTCGTCCACACCGGCCGCTCCACTTCACTGCGGAAACCGAGGAAAAGTCGCTGTCGTCCGCTCAGTGAGAAGACCCGGGAAACGGCCAAAGGGCCATGGGTTATTGCACCATTCCCCGTTTCACAATCGCTGCGACCTCGGCGACGCGTCGGCCGAGCACTCTTGCGTCGGCGAGTTCGTTCTGATCGATACCCGGACTTTCCCCTTCGGTCGTCGCTGAGGCGCCGAACGCCCCACCCCCGCTGACCACGATCATCTGGTTGCCCAGCATCGCAGCCAAAATGGTCAGCATCGTGACTTCCTTACCCGATGAAATCTGCCCGCCGGTTGCAAAGGCCGCCCCGATCTTGTTGCGCATCTTGAACTCCGGAAAGACGCCGAACTTCAGCTGCCAGTTGTCGAAGAACGTCTTCACCTCTCCAGCCATATTTGACCAATAGACAGGGGAACCGACGACGACGGCGTCAGAGGAAAACAGATCATCGCCAGTGACCAGTCCCACGCGTTTCAGCACGACCAGCGTTCCCGGGACACTCCTCGCTCCTTCGGCAACCGCTTCGGCCATCTTCTCTGTGTTCCCACTCAGGGAATGATATGCGATCAGCACCTTAACCGGTGATAGCGCTGTCTCCGCCGACTCGACGCGACCGCCGAGAGCGACGGCAACCATCAAGAAGACGATGAATCCGACTGTGAGGCGCATACGGACTCCTCCTCAGTAACTGCGATCGATCGAACAAGCACGGAAAACAGGAACGCGACAGGTGGGGGATGAGACAGGCACGCGCGCCGTTGGCAACCGACGGCGAGGTTGACCGCATCGACCAGGATTCGACTAATACCGGACGATTTCTTCGTCCATGTGTTCTTCGACGGAAATCTCAGTCAATGAGCCGCGGTAATCGCACTTATGGCAACGAATCCGCCACTCCTCGAGCCATTTTTCCTGGACGTAGGACTGGTTGCACTTGGGACAGACAAACACGCCTTTTTTATAGATGACCCTGCGCTTTGCCTTCATGCCGCTCCCCCTTCGTAGGAGTTATGTCAGCGTAAAAAACAACATGGCATAGGTACTGACAAGATTGCAAGAGAGGGCGCGGCGCCGGTCGTGACCTTGACAGTCGAAAGACGCGCCGACTACGATGCGTCCATGCGTATCCCTCATTCCAGTTCGCTGAGTCGCCACCGTCAGGGCATTCTCGCGTTGAACCTGGCCATCTTTCCCTTCTTGGCAATCGCCAGCGTCGCCGCATGGGCTGTTCTCTCCCGAGTTTCCGCGGAAGAAGGTCTCATTCCTGTGAAAACGCCGGTCGGCGTCGTCATCTATGCGGAGCTCGCCGATACGACCGAGAAGCGAGCGCGTGGACTGATGTTTCGAAACAGCCTAGCCAAAGATCGGGGTATGCTGTTTACGTTCACTGAGCCAAAGCCGTGGACCTTCTGGATGAAGAACACCAAGATCCCGCTGGATATCATTTGGCTGGACAGCAAAAAACGCATCGTTCACATCGAGCGGAACGTACCCATCTGCACGCGCACCGACGACGCCTGCCCCCAGTACCAACCGACCGAAGACGCGATGTATGTACTGGAAATCGCCGGCGGGATGGCCGATGTCTTGAAGCTGCAGCGTGGCGCCACGCTACAGTTCCCTTGAAGGGACAGGCCGGCGGATTACGCGGGCGTTCCACCCCACAGAAACCGCCGAATGCGCTCGGTGAGCGAGCGCGTCTGATTCACCACCGCGATGGTGACGCCTTCCTTGGCAAGTTGTTCTTTGGCAACGGCGGTTGCCAGTTGGCGGCGCGCAACCACTTCGCCGATCAGATCGATCACTCGACCATCTTCCTGCGCTACCCGACTCAATCCTTGTTTGCCGACGGCCACGACCCGTAGCGGCGTCCTCGCCACGACGGTCGCCGTACGGGGTTCGCCGGTCAACAACGACATTTCTCCGAAAAACTGACCCTTCTGCAGCGTGGCTACCGTCAGGCTTCGGCCGTCTTGTCGGATGCGAACGTCGGCAGTTCCCTCCAAAATGACGTAGAGTTCCTGGCCGGCTTCACCCTGCCGAACTACACACTCGCCGGGCAAATATCTCTGGATCGTTGCGTCTCGGGCGAGAACCTCAATTTGTTCGGGAGCCAACACTGCCAGAAAATCCACCGCGGCGAGGTGGCTGACAATCTGGTCCGACTGCCGTGACATTTGTTCGGGCGCGGTTCCGGTCTGAGTGTGAACCACCCGCTGGGGAAATGGAATCTCGATGCCGTTCCGTTGAAACGCGTTCCATACATAGGCCCGCACCTGACTCTCGATCGACTGGTGCAGGGAATAATCGTTGACCGCAAATCGCACACGATATTGTACGCCGGAATCGTTGAACGAGGATACCAACGCGACTGGCCTGGGTTCGGACAAGACTCCCTCCACCGCCAAGACCGTTTCGACCAGCACGGCACACACCTGGCTGGGAGGTGTTCGATAGGCGGCTTCGACCGTGACGGAGCAGATGTGCACCGTCGTGGGACGACTGTAATTAATCAGCCCGGCTTGAATCACCGTGTTGTTGGGCAACGCGACATAATCCTGCTCTCGCGTCAGTAGTGTGACATGGCCGAATCCGATGTCCGTCACCAGTCCTTCCCGATCGAGCACGGAAATCCAATCGCCCACCCGCACCATCTTGCCCAACGCGATCCCAGAAAAAAACCGCACCAGCGTGTCCCGGAGCGCGACACCCACTACCGCGGTGGCGACCGTAGGCAGGGCCACCAGCGCGATGACGTTGATGTTCATCACTAACCGTAGGATGACCAGTGTGGCGGCCGTCAGCCCCGTGAAGAGAATCAGCGTCCGCACGACATCGGGAATGTAGGTCCCCTTCCGACCAATCAGGTAATCCCCGATGATGAACACATCGATCGCTTTCAACAACAGAAACGAGGCGCCGCAGTAAGCCCCCACTTCTATCCAGTTGAGAACGGCCTCCGGAGGCGAAGGTGCAACACCGCTGGTGAACACCAGCGCCGCATCAGCCAGGACGGCCGTGATGCCGGCACCGATAAAGACCGCCGGGGGAAGCCTCTTCTCCCGCCTGCGTGCGAGGTAGGCAAGACCAACGACGACTGCGATCAGGCCGGCAGTTGTGAGCACGATTTTGACGAGGAGAAAGCCGAGGTTCATGGTTGCCTCAGCCCAACGGGTTCCGATCAGGAATCAAACCCAAGGTTAACTGGCGCAGGTCACCGCTCCTGCCAAGCTCGGACGCGTCTGGCAGTAATGACACCGTCCACTCGCTCGATGGCTTTCAGCACCCGACCGAGATGGGCGGTATCGCTGACCTCGATCACGAAATCCAGCACTGCCTTCCGATCTTCGCGGGTCGTGATTTCGGCTCGGCTGATGTTGGCCTGGCATTCCGCAATCGAGGAAGAGACATTGGCCAATACGCCGGTTTTGTCCACAGCGATGACGGAAACCTTGACCGCATGCGTGCCGGTCGCGGCGGTATCCCACTCCACTTCCACCAACCGGTCCCTATCGTAATCCAGCGCTTCGAGATTAGGACAATCGACCGTATGGATCGTCAATCCTCGGCCGCGGGTAATGTAGCCGAGAATGCGGTCGCCGGGAACCGGGTTGCAGCAGCGGGAAAGCTGCATAAGTAGATCCCGTGCGCCCTTGACCTTGACCCCCTTCTCCTCTGTTTTCCCGACGACCGTCTTTGGCGCCGCTGACACTCCCGGCAGCGCGGGGACCTCGGTCTCCGTGGGAACCGGAAGCAGCTTGCTGACGACCTGGGCGGTCGCCAGGCGGCCGTATCCAATCGCAGCAGCTAGCTCATCCGTCGTTTCAAACCCCGCTTGCCGGGCCACTTCCGACAACTGTTCCGACTTGAGCATCTGAGCCGGCGCCAAACCGTGCCGACGGAACTCCGCCTCCAGCAGCCGCCGGCCGATCTCGATGCTGCGCTTTTGTTCTTCGGCTTTGAGCCAATGCTTGATCTTCGTCTTAGCACGCGACGTGCGGACAAACTTGAGCCAATCTTTGTGGGGTGTTTGATTGGGCGAGGTGAGGATCTCGACGGTGTCTCCGCTGGTCAACTGATGTTTGAGCGGAACAATTTTGCCGTTGACTTTGGCGCCGACGCAGTGATCTCCGATTTCCGTATGGATGGCATAGGCGAAGTCGACGGGCGTCGAACCTTTCGGCAGCTCCTTCACCATGCCTTTCGGGGTAAAGACATATACGACATCGTGGAACAGGTCCAGCTTGACGGAGTCCATAAACTGCCGATTGTCCGGCAGATCCTGATGCCATTCCACGAACTGCCGCAACCAACTAAAAACCTTGCTGTCGCGCTCGTCGATCCGACCCTGTTCCTTGTATCGCCAATGCGCTGCAATCCCGTACTCCGCCACGCGATGCATTTCTTCGGTGCGGATCTGAAATTCCACGTGCTCCCCCTTCGGTCCGACCACCGTTGTATGGAGTGACTGGTACAGGTTGGATTTCGGGATCGCGATGTAGTCTTTGAACCGGCCCGGAACGGGACGCCAGAGCGAGTGGATCACGCCCAACAGCGCATAACAGTTCATTTTGGTATCGGTGATGATGCGGAGCGCCGTCAGATCGTAGACTTCCTCAAACGAGATCGATTGTTTCTCCATCTTCTGATAGATGCCGTAGAGGTGTTTCGGCCTGCCGTAGACCTCGCCTGGCAGGCCGGCGTCCGCCATGGCCTTCTTCACGAGCCGGATGACTTCGTCGATGTATTGCTGGCGATCCTCATCGCGTTTGGCCACCCGTACCCGGAGCATCTCGTACACATCGGGTTTGAGGTGTTTGAGACACAGGTCTTCCAGTTCGTTCTTGATCCAGCCGATTCCGAGCCGGTTGGCCAAGGGTGCGTAGATCTCCAATGTCTCCTGAGCGATCTGCCGACGTTTGGACTCGCTTAAGTATTCCAGCGTCCGCATGTTATGAAGCCGATCCGCAAGCTTGATCAGGACGACGCGGATGTCGTCCGCCATCGAAAGCACCATCTTGCGAAAGTTTTCGGCCTGTTTCTCTTCATAGTTTCGGAAGGAAATCTTTCCGATCTTGGTCACACCGTCGACCAGATGGACCACTTCCTTGCCGAATTCCCGCTCCAATTCTTCGGGAGTCGCCAAAGTATCTTCGAGCGTGTCATGAAGCAGGCCGGCAACCACGGCAGCCACGTCAGTCTTGAGCGAGGTCAGCACCCCAGCCACGGCCAGCGGGTGATGGAGATACGGCTCGCCGGATCGCCGTGTTTGGCCTTCGTGTGCTTTCGCGGAAAACTCGTAGGCCCTCCGAACGAGCGACAAATCCACGTCGGCGTGATATCCTTTCAGCCGTTCGATCAACTGTTCGATATCGGTAATTGTCTCAAACGGCATTGTTTCGCTCACATCGTCTGACTGGCCCTGAGATCCCTGATCCGCAACTGAATGCGGTCCAGCCCGTTCCATCGATTGAGCTCTGGCACAAAGGCCAAATCGACAGGCTGTCGAGGTGAAAGACCGAGATCGGCCAGTGACCCCATGCGGAATCCGATGCTGTCGAAGGGAAAGGACGTCCCTTGACGAACGGTTAGCTTGAGATGCCCCTCACCCACGACCCGCGCGTCCAGAATCGCCAAGTTCCGCACGGCCAGCGTCGGCTCCGGATTTCCCGCACCGAACGGATGGAGCGAGCCTAACTCCCGCACCAGTCGCACATCGACGTCATTCAGCTGAACCTCGGCATCCACATGGAGAGCCGGGTGCTGCGGCTCGTTTCCCAACCAGTCGGCCACAAGCTCGCAGAATCGTTCACGGAAGGCAGAAAGATGCGCTTCTCTGATGGTCAACCCGGCTGCGCTCGGATGGCCGCCGAATCCGTCCAGCAGATCGCGACACGCGGCGAGCGCCTGATAGAGATCGAAGCCCGGCACCGTTCTGGCGGACCCTTTGCCCACACCCCGCCTGTCCATGGCGATCACGATCGCGGGACGATGGAAACGCTCAACCAAACGGGCTGCGACGATCCCGACCACGCCGAGGTGCCAGTTCGGTGAGGCGAGCACCAGGGCCGGCCTATCGGTTGTTTCATCGACCAAAGCCATTGCCTCGGCCATCATGCGTTCTTCAATCTGTTGGCGTTCCCGGTTGAGCCGTTCAAGCTCCTCGGCCAATTGCTTCGCTTCAAGTTCAGATTGCGTCGTCAATAACCGGACGCTCGTAAGCGCATGGGCCAACCTTCCTGCCGCGTTGACACGAGGCGCAAGCCGAAAGGCGACGATATCGGCGGTACAATCCCGATCGATACCGGCCACCAGCTTGAGCGCTCTGATACCGCAGCGAGCGCCGCGCGTCATTTGAGCCAGCCCTTCCCGGACAAACCCGCGGTTTTCGTCTTGCAACGGCACGACGTCCGCCACGGTCGAGAGGGCCACCAGGTCCATCATGGACTCAAGCGCCGTATCGCTGCCGCCGTATTTCCACCCATAGGCCTGCGCGACCTTCCAAGCAAGCGCCCCGGAACATAATCCTTTGAAGGGATAGCATGAATCGTTCCGATGAGGATTAAGGACGGCCAGCGCCGGCGGCATCGCTCCATCGGTTTGATGGTGGTCGGTTACGATGATGTCCAACCCCAACGCCCGGGCTGTTGCAATTTCACGATGCGCAGTGGTTCCACAGTCCGACGTCACCACCAGCCCTATGCCCTCCTGCCGGAGTCGGTGCAGCGCTGGCTCGTTGAGTCCATAGCCTTCTCGAAGACGGTGGGGAATGTAAACCAGCGCGGCCCCGCCAAGCGACTGAAAAAAGGTCAGATACAGACTTGTGGCCACGATACCATCGACATCATAGTCGCCGTAAAAACAGACCCTTTCGCCGTTCACCGCTGCCCGATGCAGCCGATCCACCACCCGTTCCATATCGGGCAGGAGAAAAGGATCGTGAGGCGCCTGCACTCTGGATGAGAGCCAACGGCTGGCCTCTTGAGGCGTTGTCACGCCACGAGCGAGAAGCACGGATGCAGTCACGGGAGAGATCGAGAGTGCGTGGGCCAACGCGGCCCGCTGTGTCTGGCAGACGTCTCTGACCACCCACCGCTTCTGCCGCATCGCGCACCTCCCAAAGCGAACCGGTTTCCCTTTCGCAACCCTCTGAGAACTAAAGAGAATAGCACAGGAATAGTATAGAGACCCGGACACTTTGTCAAACCGACTTGCAGCGCAAACTAGGGGAAGTCTCCGGTCTACTGCGTATCCATACATCGGGGATACCCGACGCGCGGCAATCACTCCAAAGAACGGAACGGTCGGCCAGAATGAGGTCGGATCAAGTGGGCGGATAGCGGAAAGCGACGGCAGGGCGTTGTCTAGAGCGGGCGGGTTATTCCCCTCCTTTCTGGACGTAGTTCTTCACGAACTCCTCCGCGTTTTCCTCAAGCACGTCGTCAATCTCATCCACTAGTTTGTCGATATCTTCTTTGAGTTTCTTGCCGGCCTCGACGACTTTAGGATTGGGTTTGACTTCGTCCTTGGCCTGCGGTTCCCTTTTGGTGGATTCCGGCCTCCTCTCTTGTTTCTCCATAGGAGCACCTCCCGCATTTCCGCGGAACGGCGCCGGACGCCGTTCCGGGCAAGATACATGCTAGAACCCACCATACTCCAGCGTTGTTCAATCCGTCAAGCCGCTCCCTGCCTCTCAACGTGTTCGTCTCGTTTCCATCAGTGCACGAGCAGAGCCACGATCAACAACGCCACGATGTTGATGACTTTGATCATTGGATTGATCGCCGGTCCGGCCGTATCTTTGTAAGGATCACCCACTGTGTCGCCGGTCACCGCGGCCTTGTGCGTTTCGCTGCCTTTCTTGCCTTGTTCTTCTATGTACTTCTTTGCGTTATCCCAGGCTCCGCCGCCGCTCGTCATCGAAATGGCGACAAACAGTCCGGTGACGATGCTGCCGACCAAGACCCCGCCAAGCGCCTGAGGGCCCAGGATCGCACCGACCAGAATCGGGGAAATCACAGGAATCAGACCGGGCACCATCATCTTGCGGATCGCGGCTTGGGTGACGATATCGACGCATGTACCGTATTCGGGCTTGGCTGTCCCTTCCATAATGCCTTTGATCGTCCGGAATTGTCGGCGCACCTCCTCGACCACCAGACCGCCGGCCTGTCCGACCGCTTTCATACACAACGCACCGAAGAGGAACGGCAACATGCCGCCCAGAAACAACCCGACCAAGACGGATGGATTCGAAAGATCGAAGCTACTGGTGGACTGGCTGCCTGCCTCCACTGCTCGGGCGTACTCCGCGAAGAGCACCACCGCCGCCAAACCAGCCGACCCGATGGCATACCCCTTGGTCACTGCCTTGGTGGTGTTCCCCACCGCATCGAGCGGATCGGTAATGTTGCGCACCTCCTTGCCGAGATGGGCCATTTCCGCAATGCCGCCCGCATTGTCGGTGATCGGCCCAAACGCGTCGATCGCGACCACGATCCCCGCCATTGATAGCATGGACACTGCCGCGATGGCCACGCCGTACAGTCCGCCGGCTGCCTGGCCGCCGCAGACCCAGTAGCTCGCCAAAATCGCGGTGGCGATGACGACAACCGGCCAGGCCGTCGCTTGCATGCCGATCGCCAGACCGGCGATGATGTTGGTCGCGTGGCCTGTTTCGCTGGCTTTGGCGATTTCCTGAACCGGTGAGAAGCTTTTGGATGTGTAGTAGTCGGTGATGAAGACCATCGCTAGGGTGACCACGAGCCCCAACAACGCCGCCACATAGTAGCTTGCCCCGCTCACCCCGCTCACCCCGTCCATCAGCTTGACGGTGATCGGATAAAACGCGATTGCCGCGATCCCACCGGCTACGAACAATCCCTTATACAGCGCCGACATAATGCCGCCTCCTGGGCCGACTCTGACGAAAAGGATCCCGATGATCGTCGCTAAAATCGTCATCGCGCCCAGCGCAAGCGGATAGAGGATCGGCTCGGTCTGTCCCTTGAACATGGTGAACGCCAGCGCCATGGCTGCCACCGTCGTCACAGCATAAGTCTCAAAGAGATCCGCCGCCATACCCGCGCAGTCGCCTACATTGTCACCCACATTGTCGGCGATGACCGCCGGATTACGTGGATCGTCTTCAGGAATGCCCGCTTCAACTTTCCCGACGAGATCCGCACCCACGTCTGCTGCCTTGGTGTAAATTCCTCCGCCAACCCTGGCAAAGACGGAAATAAGACTTCCGCCGAAGCCGAGGCTCAGCAGCGCGTGCACCGCTTTTTCCTGCCCGGCGATCCCTGACGCGATCGCGTAGAAACCAGTCACAGCCAGCAAGCCCAATCCGATCAACAGCAATCCCGTGACTGCCCCGCCGCGAAACGCAACGGTTAAGGCGGCATTCAGGCCGCTATGGGCTGCCTGTGCCGTTCGCACGTTCGCTCGGACCGCAATGTTCATCCCCACATAGCCGGCCGTCGCCGACGCCGCCGCGCCGATCAGAAAGCCGATCGCCGTGAGGAGGCCAAACTTGTCGGACCAGGATCCGGCTGCCCATAATACGATGAACAACGCCGCCGCAACCATACCGACCGTACGATATTGCCGATTCAGATATGCCGCAGCGCCTTCTTGAATAGCCTGCGCGATCCGCTGCATCTCGGCATTACCCGCTGGGAGTCTGAACACCCAAATTGTCAAATAGAGCCCGTAAGCGATTCCGGCCGCCGCGGCGGCGATGGCGAAGATCACGACTGCCGATGCACTGTCCACCGAATGTTCCTCCTGGTTTTGGGGTCATGAGATTCCCGCTCCAATCCGCGTCGTCGACGGAGAGCATTCACCGCTGAGGATACGCTGCCGATTCGGACGGGGGCGATTGTCCGTCGAAGGAAGTACGAAAAAGCGGCGTCATTCTATACAGAGCGCGTCAAATGATCAAGAACAACGGGGAAAACCCGACCGTTTGCGAGACGAAGAGAAAGTCTGTTATAGTGCGCGTTTCGGAGGGGCCATTCGATGGGAATCGAGCCGAATTATATCGTCGTGGAGGGACAGACCTTCAAGCAGCACAAGCTGTCGCTCGACAACCATGTGTTCAAGAACTGCACGCTGGACGACTGTGAGATTTACTACAGTGGAGGGCCCTACGAACTGATCGATACTCACATCACCAATTCGCGCTTGATCCTCAACCAACCCGCCAAGAACATTTACTCGGCTATTCAGATTTTTAAAATGAAATCGCCCGGATCGTCGATCGTCGCCGACTGAATGCCTGCTCAGTCGATTTTCACCAGCGGGATGTTCCGCGTCAACCTAACGATCGGGATCGGTTGGAAGACCGGGTCCTGAGCGCCCTTGGGCGATTCCGCCTCAATTCGCTGCAAGAACTCCGGTGGGCCGGTCACCGGCGCGTAGCTCAGCGCGACCTCGATGTCGAAGCTTTTGGTGTCCTTAGGCGTCGGGAAGGTAAACGTTTCCACGCGGGTCTCTTCCGGTTTCAGAACCGTGTCTTCCAACACCTTGACCGCCTTGAAATCGAACACCGTTTTCTCGCCTTTGGCATCCGCATACGTCCGTCCATAAACCCGCTGATCGCTAAAGACGGTTTTGAGATTCTTGCCTTTGATCACAAAATCGAGCACCACGCTTGCCCAGGCGGGGTGGGTCGTCGGCAGATTGTGTGGCACGAGGCTCTGCACGGTCACCTTGACGACAGTCTTGTCGCCCTTGACATCCGCAGACACGTCAAGTTTGGCGGCCTCTTGACGGAGTTTCCCGATCCGGCCCGGAAAGGTGTGATTGGCAACCTTTCGCTTGCTCTCGCCGTTGGCGGATTCGCCGATCTGCTCCGGCATATGGCAGGTTTGGCATTCCTTTCCCGATTTGACCGCCTTGCTCTGATCCCAGTTGCCCAGTAGGTCGTTACTCTTGCCGAGGTTCGCCGCGGTGGGAACAGCCTGATGGCAGTTCAGGCAGAGATCGGATTTGCGGAACAAATCCAATTCCATGGATTGGTGCGCCAGATTTTGAACGAAATCCTTGTAGGGTCCATAAAGCGTTTTCCCCGGTTCGTACTTAGGGAATGGCAGAGGGCTGCTCCGATCGACCTGTTTGATCAGATGGCATTGGGCGCAGCCGACCCCGTCGATGGTCGGATCTCCGGATTGCACCTGCGTGATGAACATCTGCGCCGCATCCGCAAACTCCCGCACGTGCGGGGCGTGGCAACGGAAGCACAGTGCTTTGTCCTTGCCTCCGGAGAATTTGAGGTATTCGTCCAGTGCCGCCCGGAAGGCCGGAGAATGGATGGAGCGTGAGAGTGGAGACGTCTCCCACTCCTCAAAGACTCGCTCGTGGCAGCGTTTGCACTTGTTGGAATGGGGGAACACCTTCTCGATGGCCGCCTGTGCTTTGACGGAATCCTGCGCCACACTCACATCGGGCGCATTGCTGGCCACGATGACGCTCAGTAACACCGCGCCGGCGGCACCCAGCCGCCCTGCGCTTCTGGTTGGACTCACCGTGATCCCCCTTTCCTGCTCGGGAAGCTCGTGGGACTTCTCTTCCAGCCGTGCCGGACGCAACGCGAACTAAAGTGACTTTGTCCGGAACGTCAGCACGCGAGGCTGCGTGTATTCCTCGATGATTTTGACGGCCGTCGCCCGGTCCTGGTCGTTGGTCAAGGTCGCGAGGTAGCGCTCTTTCAGCGCGGGCGTCGGCTCGGGAATCAGCGCGTAGGTCAACACCGCTTCCACGCTGGCCGGCGCCGACCCGCCTTGAATCGTCAGCGAAAACGGCACCCGCCTGGTCGTGCCTCCCTTGACGAAAGGATCGGGAATCGGCCCACGTAATATCTGCTCATAAGGCAATCCGAATTTCTTGACCCCCTCAGCTAACACTAGCCCTTTGGCATCCTTGACGGTGATCGTCAAAAAGAATTGCTTCAGGACCGGGTCTCCATCCGGAAAACTGTGCGGCAGGCTTCCGACCCTCACCAGAACCGTTCCTTCTACGGCTGTCGAGGACTTGGTGGCTTCGATATCCACCCGGGGCATCCATTCGGCCTGTAAGTTCCGGTTCTTAAGCAGGATGCCGGGAATCACCACGCCTCTGAACCAGTGGCGGCCGATCGCCCTCGTCATGGCGCCACGCTTGGAGGTCGAGCTGCCGGTGGATGGTTCCATATGGCAATCCTGACAAATGGTGCCTTGAAGAATTTCGCCAGGAAGATCGCGCCGTGTCACGTCCTTGACTTTGTCGAAATGGCAGGCGGCGCAGTAATTGGCCCCTCTGTAGAGATCGGATTGACTGGCCGGGTGGACCAGGTTCTCTTCCGGATCCGCATACGGCCCGTAGAGCACTTTCCCCGGTTGAACCTTGAACGTCGGCGGCGAACCTGGGTTCTTCTCCGTCGAATTGATCAAATGGCACGAGGCGCATCCGATGCCTTCCACTTCCACCTTGCCCGAGAGAATCTGGTTGACGATCTTGTCGGCGTGTTGTGGAAACACCGTGACTGCAGGCGCATGACATGACAGACACCGGGCGCGCTCCTCAGCCGTCGGGTTAGTCTGCATCCACAGCCCCAACACCGTTCTGAACACCGGCGACTCAAACGAGGTGCCGTGTAACAGCGCCGCATCAACTCGTCCGAATGTTTTCAGATCAGGCGTCTGCTCGCGCATGCCCTTCCATTCCTCGAAATGCCGGTCATGACATTGCTTGCAATCTTCTGAACGGATGAAAATCTTCTCGATCTCGGCCACCCAGTCGCTAGACGCTTCGGGAGCCTGTCCATCGACTTTCTGCGCCACAGCCTTTCCGTGGTAGAATGCGTTCACTCCGAGGACAAGCGCTAGCAGAATACCCACCACCAACTTCTGCATCAGTCGCATGCCGCACTCTCCGACCGCCGATCGCTGTCCGGCGTCAATCCCGCTTGCAGCCAACAAAATGAAAATTGAGAATGCCCCCGACGCCTTGGTTATCGGGATCGGCTGGTTCGTAGGTGCCGACCGTGAAGTTGCAGGTTGGAATGGCGCGCTTGAGGGCAAGACCAAAATCCTTCAAGGTCCGGACCTCCACCTTATCGATTTCCTTGATGACCGCCCGCACTTTGATACCGGCCAGATCCGCTGGAGTCCCGCCGATCACTTCAAAGACCACCACTCCTTCGGGTTTCTGCAATTTCAATTCCTTTTGAATCTCCTCGTCGACCTGTCCGACCACGACGCCGAATTCTTCGCCGATTTTAAGCGCTTCTTCCTCGGTCATCTCTCCATCGGTCGCAGCATTCAGCAGAGGGGAAGTAAAACTGGCACCCAACCAAGCTGCGACCAAGCAGATGAACATAAAAAAAGCCCTGCCGCGGAGGAGGGCTCTTTGTCCAGCCGACCGATTGGTGGTCCCGCCAACCTCCAAGTTGTTCACTCCAATGCTTATGCGCGATTCCGGAAACGTGACGGTAATCCGTTCATCGGTTCTGTCGTTTGAGGACCGACCCCAAGGATGGCTATAGCTTCACCGGATCAATCGACAACTGAAACCATGGAGCCACTGCTTTTTGCCCGTTCCGCTCCTTGTTCTCCCCATTCCAAACAGCAAACGCAATGGCTTGCATCCGGCCAGGAATCAGCTTAGCTTCGTTTTCCTGCTCTTCCGTCGAAAGCGGACGGAAGATCACGACATGCCATACCCCGTCCTTCCATGTCGCCTTTCCTTGGACACGCCCTTGCTTCTCCTTGGTTGTCAAAGTACTGAATCCGCCGCCGATCAGGTCCTCCACTGACGATACCCGTCTCGGAATGACTTCAAACCGTCGCACTTCGCCACTTTGTTTCTCCGCGGCCCTAGCGGCCCGGCGATCGATATCGCTCTGCCAGTCAGCTTTCCAATGCCAGATATTGATGTAATGATCCAATTGGCCCATGCAGAAGAAAGCTGGGGCGTCTCCAAGCGGCAACCCGACCGCAACCCCGTCTCGGAACGTGCCAGGCGTGAGTCGGTCGTTCTTAGTGTTGTCCTGCCACTCCAACAAAAAGGCGATATCCTTTCCATTATGCACCGAGCGCACCACCAGCGCCCTCGCGGTCGGCTCGGGCCATACCGGCCGCGTAATGATCTGGCCGCTGAGCGGCAACGTCATCGGCGGTATCTTGTTCCACGTCGGATCTTCCGGGGTGGTGGGAATCTCGCCGTCAATCAAATGGGAGCGGATAATCATCCCCTCGGAACTCACGATAGGAATGCCCAGGCCACCTAGCACAAACGCGCTTATCAGGATCAGACACAGGAAAAACAATCCGAAAGGTCGGGCGGTCCGCAATCGGGCCATGTGCGCCATTGTTCCGTCTCGCAACCGTAAATGAACGGCTCGGGATAGACGACCGAAACCGTCGCTCCCGAGGAACCTACCCGTTTGAACTCTACCACAATCGCATACGCCGGATCTTGTTCTCGCCTCGCTCACAGATGTACAAGTAACCCTGAGAATCGAGCGCCAAGCCGACGGGAGAATTCACGACTGCATCGATGGCCAGTAGCCCGTCCCCGTGCTTGAGCGCACCCGCCGCTTCTTTTGCCACGAACCGAGCCGCGCCGCATCCGCCCATGTTCTTGTCTTCATAGCCGCTGTCACCGTTGCCTGCGACCGTGGTCAGGATCCCGGTTTTCGCATCTACTCTGCGAACGCGATGATTCATCGTATCGGAGATATACATATTGCCCCAGAGATCGAACACCACTGCTTCAGGAGCATGCAACATCGATCTGTTTGCCGGCTTGCCGTCCCCATCGAAGCCGTAGCGGCATACTCCGGCGACCGTGGAGATGACGCCCGTGTATCGGTCAATCTTGCGCACCCGATTGCTTCCCTTATCCACTATATAGACATGCCCCTCACCGTCCACGGCAATTCCGACAATGTCGTACAACTTCGCTTCAAGGGCCGGTTTCCCGTCGTCCAAATAAGGCGAAAGGTCCAGACCGTCCGAACAGACCGGCATCAACCAGCCGTGATCATCACTAAAATCAATCCCGATGGCATCGCCGGAAAGGACAACAAGGTTCTTGGCGACAAGCGGTTGTTCTCGTGCGTCATCTTCGGCCGACCAGGTACCGGCAATGGTCGTCACCATTCCGGTCCGGGGATCATATCGACGGATACGGTGAGCCTGCGTATCCGCAATATACATCACATCATCCGCGTCGAACGCGATAGCGGCAGGCCAGGTCAGATTGACCTCCAGAGCCGGACCGTCTCCGTTGAACCCGTGCTGGCCAGTGCCGACCACGGTCGTAATGATTCCGCTTTCATGGTCGACTTTTCGAATCCGGTTGCTGCCGGAGTCGCAGATGTACAGATCGTTTCGGGAATCAAACGCCACATCAAGCGGCAGATAAAGGCCGGCTTCGCTGCAGGGACCTGAATCGCCGCTGTAGCAGGTTTCGCCAATGCCTGCATAGTTGTGCACCGTGCCTTCGAGCAAATTGATGCGCCGGACACGATCCGAACCGGATTCGGCAAAGTACAGCCACTTCTCTTCTTTATCCAACGCGGCGTGGTGAGGAAGAGGAATCCCGGCCTTCACGGCTTTCTTGCCGTCTCCAGTGCTACGCGCCTTGCCGTTTCCGGCAAACGTTTCGATGTATCCAACGGCCAATTGGTGAACGTCAGTTTCCATCACACGTCCTACCAGTACGCCTTCCCAGCCTCGCTGTTTTACTGCCTACGCATGAGACGGAGGCGTGACGGTTGCGGCAGGCTGTTCGGCCACCGGAGCGTCGGCAGCGGGCTGAGCCGGCTGCGGAGCCGGTTGGGACTGCAGAACAGCAGCCTGCTGAGCCTGCGCCTGCGCTTCGGCTTCAATTTGGTCAGCTTCGTGAACGGATTTCTTGAAGCCCTTGATCGCCTTCCCCAGCCCCTCGCCCAGTTGAGGCAATTTCCCAGCCCCGAAAATAATCAACACGATGAACAGGATCAGAATTAGTTCCGTGAACCCGATGCTTCCAAACATGATGGAGGTCTCCTTCGTGAGGATTCATTCACGCTGTCGTCGTGTCCTTCGACCGCTTTGCAAACCGTTCCTTCAACCGCTGCCTAGCCTGCTCCGCCTGTTCGAACATCTTACACTTGTCGTAGACGCTGATCAGATTGTAATAGGCGAGCGGCTCGTCCGGATTATGCTCGACCGCGCTTTCCATGACCTTGATCGCCAGGTCGGTTTTCTTGTGATTCAGCGCGATTTCCATGAGCTTGAAGCTCGATTCGAGATGTTTCGGATCGAGCTCCAATACGCGGAGATAGCACTGCATCGCCATGTCCATCGTGTTGTAATCCGAAATCTGGGGGTTATCAAGTTCCACGTACACTCCCGCAAGGTTGTACCACGCAATCGGATCGTCGGGTGTGATTTCCACCAATTTCTCGAAATACTTCTTGGCCTCCATGTACTGCCGCTTTTCGGCGTAAACGCGACCGAGATTGAAGAGAGCAAGCACATCACTGCCATGAATTTCGAGCGCCTGCTTGAATTGTGTTTCGGCTTCTTCCATCATGCCTTTGGTGGCATAGATTGTTCCAAGATTAGAGTAATACATGGCCAACGATCGGTTCATCTCGGCCCGCAAACCTTCAGCCATCTCGATGGATTTCTTCACCTCGGTGAGCGCGTCGTCCAACCGCCCCTTGCTGAAGTACAACTCTCCCAGCCGACAACGCGCTTGAAAGTCGTCGGGCTCGGTCGCCAACAGCTTTTCAAGTTCCGCGATTTCCTCATCCGGCGTTAGCGGACGCTCACCCTCTTCGACCGTCGCTCCTCCCGGATCCGGCGTAGGCATCGTTTTCTGTTCATCCATAGGTATTCACCAGGCTTTCTTCATTTAAGTCCGTCCGCTGACAAGTGCCGGGGGAGCAGTGGCCAGCCGGGACTCGGTAGCAGGATTCTCGTCCATGGCAACCACCCGTCGCTTGTCCAGATTAAGAAGCATCAGGCCTAAAATCACCATCAAAGTTAGGTGTGAAAGCTGCAGCGCGTAGCCGGCAATGAACAAAAACCCCAACCCATAGCCGGCCATGCGACCCATGAAAAGCAATTTGATCACAGCGTATGACCAACACAGCAAGCCGGTTACATAGAAAGCAAAGGGCAAATAAAATGTATAGCCCATGCCCATCTGGAAAATCCAACTGATGCCCTCACCGGCCTTCCTCACAGTTTCCGCCACCGCTGGATTGTATAGGCTGAGCGCGTAATCCATAAATAACAACGCGGCAAAGAGCGTGCAAGCAACACTCCAGAACCACAGTGCTCGCCGACGCAGGCGGCGGTTTTTTGTGTGGAAGGACACGCCACCTCCATAGGCCCAAAAGACAAGAATGCTGGCCAACACCATAAGCGCCTCACCGGCCCGGTTGATCTCGTGAACGAGCGGAGGCGGTGTCAAGATGCCAAGCCAGCCAAAGCCGGTCGAGAGGGTCTGATAATAGAACCAACCGGAGATCCCGAGAAAGAAACAGAGGCCGAACGCCAACCGGGACGGAGACTGATGTGAAAGAAGGTACTCCGCCGTCAACAATGTAATCACCGCAAATGCAACCAAATTGTACACCACCGACCCGAACATCGCTGGCGGTACGATGAGGAATCCGATCGTCAAAAGTAGCACAAGCATGACCGCCGGGACCGTGAATTTATCGATCCCAGCAACCCAGCGCTTACCGGCGATTTTGTTCGCAAGCAGAACCAGGAGAGCCAGAAACACGAGCAACGACACCGTGTTCAACAGGGCAAATCCGATCGAGGAAAGGGCTTTAAAAATGAGCCGAACCGACTCGTGTTGAGCAAACACCTTACTCAAGTGCATGCCGAGGCGAGAAACCAACCGATACAACACCAGTTCGAGCAGACCGGCCAGCAACGCCAGACGGATCGTGTATTCGAAAAGCAGACCTTGCTCCTCAATCCGTCCGCTTTTCTCAACAGCCGTTTCTCCGACCATAGCTAAAACCGGACCTCCTGCTCTTGCGCCGACCGTCCCGTCGGAAGAAAAACGATTATAGCCGGATGGGGAAAATAGCGTCAATTACCGCAATTTAGGCTCAAGAGCCAGCCGGCTGAGGAACTCGGTCTGCTTGAGCCTTCGCGCGAGCGATGTACAGAAGTCCATCGGCCATTGAATAGTTAAATGGTAATTCGCACACCACCTCGCTGATTTTTTCATAGATGTATTGGTACACTCGCTCCGCCTGATCGGGGGTCATTCCTTCCTGAACTTCATAGAAGAATCCCAAGCTCAAATCTTCAGCGGCCGGGCGCATGATTCGCCTGATCCCGTAGCTGCCCGGATCACTCATGATCGGCGCTTCCTTCTCCAAATCGAACAAGCACGGCTGGCATGAAAAACCGAACGAACTATGCAGCTTTTTGTTTTCCACAATGAAATTCATGGTTTCCAGCGCCTCTTCTTCGCGCTCGGTCGGGAAGCCCACGATGATGTAGCAGTGGACGGCAATGCCCAAGTCCACGCAGTCGTTAGTAATGCGCCGGACACTCTCTTGCTTGATCCCTTTTTTCATGAAATCCATGACTCGTTGATTGAAGGATTCCAGTCCAAACACGATTTTCAAACAGCCGGCGTCCCGCATCAGTATGAGGAGATCGCGTGAGAGATTCTTTTCGAACCTCATCTCACAAGTCCACTGAACGTTAAGATTTCGATCGATCATCTGTTGGCACAACCGTTTCGTAGGCGACAGCGCAAAGCACTCGTCCGTGAAGAAGAAAAAGCCTGCGCCATACCGCTGTTTGAGCCAAGCCAGCTCATCGACCGTTTTGCCAGGATCTTTCTGCCTGAAGTTCTGGTGATCCAGAGTCAGCGCGCAAAACGCACAATCCTTATAGTAGCATCCGCGGGAGAACTGGACCGGCAGCACCGGTTCCGGCGATAGATAGCGGCCGAGTGGGAACCCGTCGTAATTAGGCGCTGGCAACCGGTTGATGTTTTCTGAATAAAAAGGCTGGTTGACCGTGATCTTGCCGTTTTGGCGGTAAATCAAATTGGGCACCTTGCTGAAATCGCGCTTGCCCTCCATCTGATTAACCAATTCAAGGAGAGCCGTTTCACCTTCGAACACCACGAAGTCGTCGGTGAGATCGAAAAGCCCTGGACATCGCCGCAGGTTGTCGACCAGGCGCGTAAAGATGCTGCCTCCGATTGTCAGATGAATATCTGGATTGGCCTCTTTGATCAGTCGACAAAGAGTCAGACCGGGCACGATTTGAGACGTAGCCGTGATGGACACTCCGACCAGCTCCGGCTGGCCAGCAAGAATCGACGGTAGGCACTTCTCGCGAAACAGGCTGATGTAAGGATTCTGCTCCTCGTCACGAATCACTTTCAGCAAATCTTTTGATGAATAGATTGAATAGGAGCTAAATTGGTTGTCCACGACGGTGATACGGGTGGGAAAGTAGAGTGACGAGACCAACTCGAGCCATTTATCGATCAGGAAAAGACTGTCTCGGTACTGATCGAGATCGTAAAATCCTTCTCCTCGCAACGTTTCCTTGGCGAGCTCGATCCGATCGATCAAATACGGGAAGCGGTCGAGCGATTCGACAAGCCGTGCATAATGCTCCGTGCTCGACGCACCGGTTTCTCCTTCTCGTTTTCGCTCAAGATCTCTGACCTTCTCTATCAAGCGTCGGTAAATTTCCTCGCCGTACGCCCGCGTCAGCATGATATCAAGCAGTTCGATACCTAGGTCGCGCTGCGAGACGTTCCGAACCCCTGCCTGTGCAAGAAATCCCGTGAGGGATGGCAGACTCAAGTAAGGCTGGGAGGGATGCCAGGTCGGCGGGAACAGTAACAAGATCTTCATGAGCGGCCTTTCTTGCCGATCCGAATTCTACAGAAGATTCCGAGAATTAGCGGTGCGCCTCAGTGATTCATCAAATTTTATACACCCCGTGATTTAGCAAAAGCAACCCTGTAGGACTATGTCCCTTTATTCAAGCCTTACACCAAATAATAGTCTTTGTTGATCCGAAAGGGAAAAACGTAACCACAAGGCTGGAAAAACAGAAAAGCCCTGAGCCGCCACGTCAGACAAGTGATGGAAGGCGGACTCCGGGCTTTTCTTAAACCAATTAGTTTGAGGCGATAACCGGTCCAGCCCGGACAACGCCTCAATCATGCACCCGATCGATCACGGGAGCTTTAGCGTGAACCAAGTGGAGATGCCCTTCATACCGTTTCTCTCCACATTGGCGCCGTCCCAAACTGCAAAAGCCACAGGGACAGACATGCCAGGCTTGAACTGCACATCATTGGGATCACTGGTCTCCAGGGCCCGCTTAACAACAATACGCCACGTCGGACCCGTGCAGCATCCACCCTTTACCGAACCGGCCGGTTCCCACACGCCATTACCGATCACATCCTGATGCGCCTGCGTAGTCAGCGTGCTGAATCCGTTGGCATTGAGATCTTCCACGGAACTCACGCGCAACGTCGGATCCGACATGATATTCCCCGACCAGATGCCCGGATTGAAGGGCCCGAGGCTTCGACCGATCCGGTCCGGGTAGGTGACACCGCCGGCTGGTTCTTCAAAATAGTAATCCCAGAAAATCCCGGGATATTGATCGTCCACGTCCCAAATCCCGGCGCTATCCTTACCCAAGTCCTTCTGCCACTCAGCATTCCACCGCCAGATGTTCACAGTGCCTCCCGACTGCCCCATGCACTGGAACGGAGGCGCACCAGAAGGATTCACCGGGAATTGAATCGCCGCCTGATCTCTGAAGTCTTGGGGGCCGATCGTGGTATCGTTCTTGGTCTGGTCAGCCCAATCGAGGCGGAAACCGATTTCCTTACCGTTAGTGACAGCCTTGACGAACACCGACTTAACCGAGATATTCGGATGCATCGGGGTGGTGATCGTCTGCCCACTCAAAGGCACGACAACACCCGGCACACCTTCCCAGATCGGATTGGCACCGTCCATAGGGATAGGGCCCTTAATGGCCTTCACTGGGATCGTGACCGGTTGGCTGACCGCCAGCGGCACTTGCCCAATCGTCAGCATCGCGCCAACGACCAGAGCAGAGAGAAGAATGCCAAACACCAAACGCTTGTTGCGTGTCTGCACCAGTCTCATATGAATATGCCCTCCTCTCATTAAAAGATTAAAAAAACGACGGCGCATTACTGCTCGACCGGCTCAATCTTAACAAGTAAAGACTGCGAGGCCCCTATGCTGTTCCAACCGGCCCACTCTCCTCCTTTTTCTCTTCCTTTTCCAAAAATGTCTGGGCGCCAACTTCGTTAAGTAACATGCTCAACTCGTTCCCCTGATCCTGCGCGCCGCACTCGTATGTTTGACCTTCGGGAGCACTGAACGTCGCAGGACGGTAATCGGTTTCAGAGTAGGGTTGCGGATTCACGCCGAGAAAAGCTACTTCGAAATCCATCCAGTCGGTCGTGACATCTGCCATCAACTTGAAGAATCCCGAATCAGCCTTCCTGGCTAACATCCGGCAGAAGAGGGGCACCCAACGACCAATATGATTCTTCACAAACTTCTTCTGGGCGTCGACGACAATCTGGGTTTTATCCGCGCCGTCGTGGCAGCGGGAGTAACTCTCCTTGTACGCCAAAAAGTGCATGAACTCGAGTTCCACGCTCAGATGGTCAAGTCGCTCGTGGATATCTCTCGAAAGCTCGACGCCGAAGGCTTTATAAAAGCCGGCGATATCCCCCATGACATGAGACTGTGCAAACACGTGATCATTTCCAAAGAGGGTCTCATAGGGAGGACAATCGAGGGTGATGACATTGCTGAATACCCGACGATGCTCGCCCTGCAGATCGCTGAGTTGCCAGTTGATGCACTCCGCCGCAATCCATTTTTCGATCGAGTCGAAATGCTTGAGCAATGCCGCAATCTTCTGCTTCGCACGCTCTCCACCGTTACCGTCAAGTGCCGAACGAAGGCTCTCCAAGGCCAAGCGGCCGTCTTCCACGAACTCCCCGCTCTGGAGATAATCGAGAAACTCATCGTCTTCCGGATACAACATACTCCAGGAGATCAGGAGGTAGATCTTGCTGCGGTTCAAAGCCCGTTCGACCGCTGGAGTATCTTTTACGACTTCTGTTCTGGGAATGACCGCCGTAGAGCTTTCTGGCTGTTTCATTTGAGATTGCTTAGCCGTCATCACTACCCCTCCTCAGTCCGATGCTTCAAACCGTCGTATGAGCCGAAACTTTTCGGTTTAAAACTTCGAACTTCTGGCACAGGCTGGCGTATCATAGGTAAAGGCCAATGCGAAGTCAAGCGTGATCTCGGCCATCCCCCTCGCTACCTGACTGCCTGTTTTTAACGTTTCTCTGTGCTAGCCACGAGCTCTGATCTCCCCTCTCGCAGCTAACCGGGCACCTTATAACCCCGCGTGAGAACAGCCTTTTGTCAGCCATCGCGCGGGAGAAACCTTGATGGCGATCCTGTCGTTGACGGTCTTACACACGGATTCGCAAATCCCACAACCGACACACCGGTCGCTTGAGACCACGAGACGCATCGACTTGAAATCCATTTGCAACGCATCCATCGGACACTTTGAAACGCAAGCATGACATCCTTGTCCGGCCGTGCAATCACCGTGCGCCACCACGGCCTGCCCCATTTTGACATATTCTCGCCCTGCGAGAGGTAGCAAGGCATCCGTTGAGCAGGCAGTGATACAGGGAAAATCCTCGCACAGATAACAAGGGATTTGATCAGGAAATACGACGGGTGTGCCGTTCTGTCGGTCGAATTCGATGCTTCCATAAGGGCAGGCTTTCGCGCAGTCGCCACAGCGCGTACAGCGCTCAAGGAAGATGGCCTCCTCGATCGCTCCCGGCGGTCTGAGCCAATCCATCCGGGGAGGAGGCTCGCCCTTCTCCCGAGGCGCGTCCTTGTGCTTAACGAACTCATGAGCAGCCCTAGCTACGGAAATGAGGGAGTCTTTCAGAAACTGCCGTCGACCGTACTGTGGTTCTGAGGCCATCGGCTGAACATCCTCCAATGAATGATTGATTATCCCGATTGATTATCCCATCACCCCATCGGCGCGAAGCTTGTAGACTTCGACACAGCGGTCGCAAGCGCCGAATTCCGTATCCCAACCGGGATGATTCTCTCGAATATAGTCCAAGACATACTTCTCAACCTTATTCTCCAAGTCCTCGACCCAGGAGTACGTTGGAAAGCGGCATAGCGGGCATGGAAAGCCAGGCATCAGCATGATTTTGTTCTGCGTTTCGGGCACCTCGCCGCCCTCGACTTCGACCGCTCGGTCCATGACCCGCAGCGTATCTGTTGCCATTTCCACCAACTCGGAGTGGGTAAAGAACTGCGTCTGCCACAGGCCTTCGAATACCGATTTGAGCTGGGCGGGCGGAATCTTCCGGTACCACGAACGGAACTCCTTATACCGGTCTTCTTTGGTAAGCATCGGCTCTTTGCCCGCAGCCTCGAGGCGGCTGTCAATGCTTAAACACCACAGAACCCGGTAGCGATGAAGAATCAGCGCTTCCTCGCCGGGATTCTGCCCGACCTTGGTATCCGGATCATAGTTGAACGCCGGGTCCAGCATGTCGGAGATGTGGGTCAATTCATGTCGGCAATAACGGGTCAACGCGGGATCGTAGAATCGACGCGGAATGAGTTTGATACCGACGCCTTTTAGGCCCTTCTCCTCAAACTGCTTGGCCAATTCATGCTCGACGGAACCCCACTTTCTCAGGATGTCGACTCCTTCCTGATCCTCCTTCAACACCCCCTTGACCAGGACAATGCCGATTTTTTTCTTCAACTCAGGGAACTCGTCGAACGCGTCGCGAATTATGTCCGAGAACCCCCAAACACCGAAAAGATATTGATAAAGTTTCTTGAACTCCGGTTCCCGATCATCGAGCGAGAATTTCTCATAGATCGGGTCGGCAAGCTCGTGGAACTCCTTATAATAGGTGGGATCGCCTTCTCGTTCGGTCTTTTCGATGAATGAATCGATCACTTCCTGGAGCAGGGCGGGTTGAAATCGGATTTCCATCGGATACCTCGACGGCTAGAGCTAGAGTTGGGACCGCGAACCACGTAATTCGGGAAGACCGAATATTCTCACAATCAATGCCACCGGCTCCCTTGACTTGTCCGCATGGCATCTCTTACCATTTATTTTTAACTGGATTTAAAATTATACTCGCCCGGAAAACCCTTTTGCAATTTGCGCGTAGGTAACCCAGAGCCAGCAAGGAGTGAAAACAGTACCCATGCCTGATCAAGCTCTGCATGCCCAGATGTCACAAGCAGGTCTCGCATCTGAACAAGCCGAAGGTCAACAGCCGAAAGTCGACCTGCTTGAGTATTGGAAAGCAGGCGCGCGCGAAGTCCGAACCTTTCGCGGGCATTCCCACGGAGTCTGGACAGTTGCCTTCTCGCCTGATGGCCAGACCTTGGCTTCCGGTGGAGTCGACCGCATGGTGCGTATCTGGGATATCGAAACCGGACGACTGCTCCGGTCGTTGCGCGGCCATACCCATGACATCAGAGCGGCGGTATTTACGCCAGACGGTCAAATTCTCGCCACCGGCAGCGATGACCGAACGATCCGCCTGTGGAATCCCAGGACCGGCGAACCTTTGAAGCTCCTCTTCACCCGCTACGACCACAACGTCTGCAGCCTCTCCCTCTCTCCGGACGGCCTGATGCTAGCCCGCGGAAGTCATAACAAGGACATCAAGATCTGGGAAGTCACGACCGGCACCGAGTTGATGACGCTCCTGGGGAAGGATCCGTATGACCACCATTGGTCAGTTTGCGTCGCTTTCTCGCCTGACGGTGTTCATTTGGCCAGCGGCAGCGATATCGGCAAGATCAAGGTCTGGGAGGTCTTGCCAAGCGGGGAGGAAAAAATCGTTCACAACGGCCACTGGAGGGAAGATGAAGAAGACTCTCCGGAAGCACGCGGGTATTTTTTCGAGGACGACGGCGGCTTCCAAAAGCCGATGGACTATTGGATCGGTGCCATGACCTTCACGCCGGATGGGAAGACCCTCATCACCGGCAGCCGGGATACGACCATCAAATTCTTCGCCATGCCGCAAGTGACTGAACTGAGAACACTGAAAGGTCACAGTGGCTGGGTTCGGTCGCTGGCCGTCTCGCCGGACGGGAAAGTGTTGGCGAGCGCAAGTGATGACCATACCATCAAGCTGTGGGATATCGCCTCGGGGCGGCACTTCAAGACGCTGAAAGGGCATACCGGCTACGTCCGGTCCGTATGCTTTTCTGTCGATGGATTGCGCCTCGCCAGTGCTTCCTGGGACCGGACTGTCAAACTGTGGGAAGGGGGTCCAGAACCGACGGAATAAGCTCAGTCCTCGTCGGACTCCGGTTCTGCACCGTTCCTCCCCGAGGGTATGCCGTACCGTTTGCATTTCTCCCACAGCGCCTTCCGCGAAAGCCCTAGAATTTTGGCAGCTTCGGTTCTGCTCCCCCCAACCCGATCCAGCACGGAGACGATGTATTCCCGTTCGAACCGTTCTCTCGCCATCGACAAAGAGCAAGTCGGTGCTTCTTTCCGCGCTGCCCCTGTCAGACCTTCACTGCAAAAACCGCATGAGTCCTGGGGCGACCCGCCAAGGTAGGGACAAGATTGGAAGCCACAAAGATCCCATGGCTGAATCTCCTCCTGCGCGCGCCCCAACGCAACGGCTCGTTCGACCATGTTCTCCAATTCGCGCACATTGCCAGGATAGGAATAGCGCAAGAGCAGTTCGCGGGCCGCCTGTGAAAATCCCTTGAGGTCCTTGTTCATATGGGCGGACCTCGTGTGGAGCACATGTTCGGCGATCAACAGAATGTCTTCCTGACGCTCCCGCAACGGAGGCAAAACCACTTGCACGACATTCAGCCGATAAAACAAGTCCTCGCGAAAACGGCCGGCCGCAACTTCCTTCTTCAAATCCTTTTGTGTCGCGCACACCAGACGGACGTCCACTTCAATCGTCTCGTTCCCCCCCACCCTCTCGAATTGCCGCTCCTGCAGGACCCGCAGCAATTTGACCTGTACCACCGGAGAAATCTCGCCAATCTCGTCCAGGAACAAGGTTCCTTTGTTGGCCAGCTCGAACCGCCCGCGACGTTGTCGGAGCGCTCCGGTGAAGGCTCCCTTCTCATGGCCGAATAATTCCGCTTCCAGCAGGGTCTCCGGCAGAGCCGCGCAACTGACCTTGATCAGGGCATGATCTTTTCGCGGACTAATGTGGTGGATCGCATTGGCAACCAATTCTTTGCCGGTCCCGCTTTCACCGACGATCAAGACGGTGGAATCCGTTCCGGCCACCAATTTGATCTTTTCCAACACCGCGCGCATCCGCTCGTTCTTGCCCAGGATCCCCTGGAAACTGAACTTGCCGGCCAACTCCTCTTTTAACTGCAGATTCTCCTGACGAAGCGCCAGCACCTTGGCCAGTCGATCGACGATGAGCAGCAACTCGTCCATCTGAAAGGGCTTGGTGATGTAGTCGTACGCCCCCAATTTCATCGCGCCGACCGCCGTTTCGACCGAACTATGTGCAGTGATCACGACAACTTCCGTTCGGGGCGAAACCTGCTTACATGTCTGCAACAGCGTCAAACCGTCCGTGCCAGGCAAGCGCAAATCGGTAATGACGATGTCGAACTGCCGTTTCTGGACGGCCTCGACGCCCTCGGTCCCGCTGGACGCCGCCTGAACATCGTATCCAACGGCCTTCAAGGCGTCGCTCATGGAAAGCCGCATCAGCGGTTCGTCATCCACGATGAGTAGGCTAAGAGGCTTCACAACGGTCTCCCGATTGCCACCCGCTCCCTCGCAACAGGCAAGCAAAGGGTAAAGGTCGTGCCTTTTCCGACCTCACTCTCGACAAGAATCTTCCCTCCATGTCGCTCGACGATGCCGAGGCTGACGGACAGCCCCAGGCCGGTTCCTTCCCCTTCTCCCTTCGTGGTGAAGAAGGGGTCGAAAATCTTGGGCAACACAGACCCAGGAATACCGCACCCAGTGTCCTTGATCTCGATCAGGCAGAGTCCCTCATCAATGCGCGTTCGGATCGTGAGCACCCCGCCGCCTTTCATGGCCTGCACCGCGTTCAGGATCAGATTCATCAGCACTTGTTCAATCATATGGCGGTCGACCATGAGGTCCGGCAGGTTACGACCGAGGTCCGTTTCCAACACAATGCGATTTGTGACGAAGGTGTGATTGGTGAGCACGAGCACCCGCTCGATGACTTGATTGATATCGGTCCGGGACAGTTCCGGCTCATGCTGCTGCGAGAAATCCAACAGTTGTCTGACGATTTTCTGCACGCGGCGCAACCCGTCCTCCATCGAAGCCAGATACTCCTCCTGCCTGGCCGGGGGTAAGTTCCCTTTCCGAAGGTTGTACAAACAGTTCAGGATACCTCCCAGCGGGTTGTTGATTTCGTGCGCGACACCGGCCGCCAGCTTGCCCACCGATGCCAGCTTCTCGGAGCTGAGGATCTGCCGTTCAAGCTTCTTCGTCTCTGTCATATCGCGCGCGATGCCCAGGACACCCAGAATGCCGCCGTCCGAATCGTAGAGAGGCGATACACTGACCATCACTGTCCGAGTGTCTCCCGTCCGGGTAAGGACTTCGACTTCATAGACCTGCTTGGTGCCGATATCCAGCGTGCTTTTGAGTCGGCGTCCCCGGTGCCGTTTGGACAGCAAGGACAGGTACGGCCGACCGATGAGATCTTCTTTCCGATACCCCCACGCTTCGACCTTGCTGTTAACGTAAGTGAACCGCTGCTCCGAATCCAGGGTATAGATGACATCATTCGCGTTCTCGAGGAGGTTTTCCAGATACTGCTTGGTCTCTTCGATCTCCCGTGTCCGCTCGCGCACTTTGAGTTCAAGTTCCTCTCGATACTCTTCCAACTGTCGTTCTAGTCGCTTTCGATCGGTGATATCGCGAAGCTGAACCATGACCAATGGCTCCGCATCACCTTCCACCCGCATCAGATCCATCTCGACCGGTGTCGCGCGACGAGAATGGTCGAAGACGGCGATCTCCTGCGTCGGCACGCGTCGCTGGCCGGCCACGATCTTGTCAATCAACTTCCGCATTTCCTCGTGATGAGCCGGAAGCACAATTTCCAAAATGTTCCGGCCCACAACCGCTTCCTCCGTATATCCCAACGCCTGCTCCTCCCGTTTGTTCACCGCGACGATACATCCAGTGGGATCGACCATGAACACGGAATCCGCCACCAGATCGAACAGCGCTTTATAGCGGGCCTGGGACGCGGAAAGCTGGCGGGTGCGCTCAGCGACTTCCTGCTCCAATTGCGTCGTGTACCGCTGGACCTGTTGCTCTAACTGTCGGCGCTCGGTGACGTCGCGGACGAAGGCCCGCGAGTGGATGAGCCCGCCGCTCTCGGTGTCGAACAACGCCGTCGCATGGATCTCCACATCGATAGGCCGCCCGTCCCTTGCCAGGAACACCGTCTCAATCGAGCCGCGACCCTGGGCCATCAGGCGTTCGAGATACCCCAGGATTTCTGATTCCCGCCCTCGGGGCACCAAATCCCACAGCCGCATGGTCAACATCTCATCCAGGGTATACCCAAGCTTTTCAAGGCCGGTCTTGTTCACATGCACGAATTGGCCAACCTTGTTCAATTGACAGATCATTTCCGGCGAGTTCTCAATCAGATCGCGATATTTCTCTTCGAGCTGTCTGACTTCCGCCATTCGCTGCTCAATCTGGTTGAACGAATGCTGCAGGTTGGCGGCCATCGCGTTGAAGGCCTCCGCCAAGTCCTGAATTTCGTCCCTTGTCCTGAGATTCAGTCGCTGATCCAGCCGGCCGCTGCCGATCTCCTGCACGCCTTCGTGCAAGATTCGAATGGGCTTCGAGATCCGTCGCGCGACTGTGACGCCAGTCGCCAACAACACAGCCAGCACGAAGAATCCGTAAAGCGTGACCTTCATCAAAAGCTCGTCGAGCGGAGCATAGGTTTCCTCGGGATCTTGCCGCACGAACGTGATCCAGCGTTTGCCACCCAGGCTATCCGGCGCAAGGCTCTCACCTAGCCGGATTGGCGCGAAGCCGACCAACGAATTGCGACCGCCGTGTGAATCATCGCGCGCAATGGCCCATCCGGCTTTTCCTCGCCCGATCGCGGCGACCAGCTCAGGTGTCACCGTATGCTCCTCCGGAGCGAGAACCGGGCAGATTAGTGGGGTCCCTTCAGAACTCATCAACATCGCGTGGCCCGTCGACCCGACGGTCACCTCGGAGATGGCATGAAACAACGTGTCCCGCCGCAAAAGGACCGTCACGGCCCCGATGGTTTCGTGCTGTTCATCATCCAAAATCGGCGCCGACACATTGAGCACATGGGTTCCGAAGGAAGGATCGAAATACATGTCACTGACGTAGACCCGGCCTTGCCCCTTTTTGACGACAGCCTGCCACCACAGGCTTTTCCCATAGTAGTACTCCACCTGCGGAATGGAGCTGATCACCAGTGCACCACGGTTGTCCGTGACAAAAATGCCCACATAGTCTGCTTTTCGGATGTCGTGCCAACGGATCAAATAATTGGTCACAATGCGGTTGATGAAGATCGGAAACTCGCTGCGCCGGTCGCGCGCGCGCCACCGTTGCTGCCAGTCGCGGATCATCGACTGGACAGTGCGCTCGTCCTTGCCCGCATAGGTCCGATTGGACTCCGTCACCGCCGTCCGGAGAAACGGCGTAGTGGCCAACTGTTGAGCTTCGTTGATCCCGCGGGTGATTTGGAGCTCGATCCGACGGGCCGCTTCCACGGCCAGTTCTTTGAAATTCGCGCCGATCGCCTCGCGAAGCGCACGTCGCTCCTCAATGTATGTCAGGGCAAGGGATAAGGAAAGGGGGAGAAGGCCGACCATCACGATGGCCGCGATGATCTTCCGTTGGAGACTCCGTGACCGACCCCAGAACTCCATGTGAACCTAGGGGGGCTAATCAGGCGACAGAGGCATGTCAATCTACCATTCCGGAAACGCGCAAAACGAGTCCCCCCATGTGGGCGGCGGCTCAAGCCCGCTTCAACAGCCGACCTGGGCCTCCGGGCCAAATCAGAAGCAGCGGGCTAGCCACAAACACCGACGAGTAGGTCCCGAAGATCACGCCCCATAATAATGCGAGAGAAAAGTCGTGAAGCACCTCGCCGCCCGTCAGAACCAGAGGAATTAACACCAATACCACCGTCAGGCTGGTCACAATGGTCCGGCTCAACACCTGATTGATCCCGTTGTTGATGACCGTCGCGATGTCGTCGCGACGGCGAAACCGGAGGTTTTCCCTGATGCGGTCAAATACGACGACGGTATCGGTAAGTGAATAGCCGGCCAGCGTGAGCAATGCCGTCACGACGAGCAACGTGATTTCTTTGTCGAGCACATAAAATGCGCCCAGCACCGCCAGCACGTCGTGGAAAGTCGCCAAGGCTGCGGCGACGCCGAACCGCAACTCAAACCGTGCCGCGATATACATAACGATTCCGGCAAAGGAGATAAGGATCGCGATCAACGCGTCCTGCTGCAGTTTCTTCCCGACCGTTGGCCCGATCTCCGTGCTAGAGTCCACAACGAAGCGGTTCGCCGGGAATTCCTGGCTGAACACCGTCATAACCCGTTCAGCGACTTTCTCCTCAATCGTCGTGGAAGTCTTCACTCGGATCAACAGCTTGTTTTCCTGGACGAACTCCTGCAACTCGGCGTCGCCCAACCCATGGGCCTCCAGCGCTTTCCTTGCTTGGTCGATCCGGATTGGCTGGTCGAATTTCAATTGCACCGCCGTTCCGCCGGCGAAATCGATCCCCAGATTCGCAGCTCCCCGGCCGATCTGGATGACCGCCACCAGCCCCAAGAGCACCATGATACCGGAAAACATGAAGGCGATCCGTCGCTTGCCCATGAAGTCGATATTCGTCTTGCCCAAAATTTCAAACATGCCGGCTCCTTCTCAAACTAAATGCTAAGGTGCTCGACTTTCCGACGCTGATTGATGATATCGAAGATCACTTTAGTTCCGACCAATGCGGTAAACAGATTGATCGCGATGCCCAAACACAACGTGACGGCAAAGCCCTTGATCGGTCCGGTGCCGAACAAAAAGAGCGCAAACCCGGTGATCAAGGTGGTTACGTGCGAGTCAATGATTGTCAGCAACGCCTTGTCGTATCCGCCGTCAACAGCCAGCCGCACCGGTTTACCCTGCCGCAGTTCCTCGCGGATACGCTCAAAGATGAGCACGTTGGAGTCAACACCCATGCCGATCGTCAGGATAATCCCGGCGATGCCCGGCAGGGTCAAGGTCGCATTGAGCGCCGCCAGAGCTCCAATCAAGCAAATGAGATTGAGCGCCAGGGCGAAATCGGCGATGACGCCCGAAAGCCGGTAATACACCATCATAAACAGCACCACCATCGTGCCGGCCAACAGCGTAGACTTAATGCCCTTGTCGATGGAATCCTGTCCCAATGAGGGCCCCACCGTCAGATCCTGAATGATCTTCAGCGGCGCGGGCAATGCCCCGGCTCTGAGCACGATCGCCAGATCATTTGCCTCCTGCATGGTGAACGCCCCCGTGATCTGGGCCCGCCCGCCGCTGATCCGCTCCTGGATGACGGGAGCAGAATAGACGGTGTTATCCAGCACGATCGCCATGCGTTTCTTGACGTTCTCCGCGGTGATCCGTTCGAATTCCCGGGCGCCCTTGGCGTCAAAGGTCACGGACACGTAAGGATCGTTGAATTGGCCGATCGAGACTCGCGCGTCGCTCAGCACGTCTCCAGCGAGCATCACCCGTTTCTTCACCAGGTACGGAATGCGATATTCTCGCCCACTGTCCTTATCCACAACGCGCTCGAACAGAATCTCATCGCCTTCCGGAATCTTGCCTGCGAACTGTTTTAAAACTTCCTCCTCCTTGCCCTTGGGAATGCGCTGCGGTAGATCAAGAGCCAATTTGCTGTCCTCGTCCAGCAGTTTGAATTCCAGAAGCGCGGTTTCCTTGATCAAGTCTTTCGCTCGTTTCGGCTCCTTAATCCCCGGCAACTGCACAACGATCTGGTTCAAGCCTTGTCGTTGAATCAGCGGCTCCGCCACACCGAACTGGTCGATTCGATTACGGATCGTCTCTAAGGCTTGGTTGATGGCGGAATCCTTGATACGCTTGATTTCTCCCTCGCGTAGCTCCCAGACCACCGTGTGGGCGTCGCCCACGCTTTCCACTTCATAAAATGCCGGAAAATCGTCGAGCAGTTTCTGAATCTGTTCCTTTAACTCCGTATTTTGGAACGAAAACGAGAGACGAGCAAAGCCGGTCCGCTTGACCGACTCCACGGGGATCTTCTTTTCGACCAGCAGATCCTGGATAGCCACGACCGATCGATCAACGGCGATCTCCACCGCCCGGTCTTCCTCGACCTCGAGCACTAGGTGGATACCTCCCTGCAGATCGAGCCCTAGCGTGATCCCCTTGTTCGGAAGCACGGTTTTCAACCAATCGGGTAATTGCCGGTACAAGGGTTGATAGGAGGGGAGAAAAAAAATAAACGACATCACCAGCACAAACGCCAACAACGCCAACCGTCCGCTGACTTTTTTCATCCTCGTTCTGACCTCGCACGTGGCATGGGCCGCTCCTCAGTCTTCGTCTTCGGTCCGCAACCTGGCAATGAATTCCTTCTGAATCTTGATTTTGGTATTGTCGGAAATCTGAAGCGTCACGGTGTCTTTCCCCAAATTCGTCACCGTCCCCCAGATACCCGACGCGGTGACGACTTTGTCGCCTTTCTTGAGGGAATCCAGCATCGCTTTCAGCTTTTTCTGCTTCCGCTGTTGCGGAAGGATAAGCAGGAAATAGAAGATCACGAAGATCAGCACAAATGGGACGAGCGACAATAGCCCGCTCACGGCGGAATTACCCGCGGAAGTCCCCTGCGCCCATGCCATCGGTGTCATCGTCTGCGGTTCTCCTTATAGACCTGGACCGAGCACGCCGTCTTGGCGCCGCGGGCCTCGACCGTTTCGTCGACCTGTTCCTCGCCCGGCCACTGGTCGCGGCGGGCGAGGAACTCCGTCCGGAAGGCTGCGAAGCGGCCTTGTTCGATGGCGAGACGGATCTGGCGCATAAGCTCGGCGAAATAGAACAAGTTATGGATGGTGTTGAGTCGAGCGCCCAGCATCTCTTTGACATTGAAGAGATGATGCAGATAGGCCCGCGAGTACTTGGTGCAGACCGGGCATCGGCAGATTGGATCGATCGGTCGCTCATCGCGCGCATAGTGCGCCTGTTTGATCACCACGCGTCCGAAAGATGTGAACAACCAGCCGGTCCGACCATGTCTGGACGGCACCACACAATCGAACAGGTCGATGCCACGCGCGACGCCCTCGACCAAATCTTCCGGCATGCCAACTCCCATCAGGTACCGGGGCTTCATGGCAGGTAATTCGGGCGTCGTCACGTTGAGCACGTCGTACATAGCAGCTTTTTCTTCGCCGACCGACAACCCTCCCACTGCATACCCATCGAACCCTAGAGCTACAAGATCTCGCGCGGATTGAACCCGCAGCGCGGAATCTGTCCCTCCCTGGATGATTCCGAACAGCGCCTGATCGGTGCGTCGTCTGGCTGCTTGACAGCGACGGGCCCACAAGCTGGTGCGACGGACGGCTTCCTGAACCAGCTCAACGCTGGACGGCAGTCCGACGCATTCGTCGAGCGCCATGATAATGTCGGCTCCTAAAGCCTCCTGGATGCGGACTGCCGTCTCCGGGGTGATATGGTGCAGCGAGCCGTCAATGTGCGATTGGAACGTGACGCCTTCATCGGTGACCTTGCGAAGTTTCGCCAGGCTAAAAATTTGAAACCCGCCGCTGTCCGTCAGAATGGCACCAGACCATCCGGTGAAAGCATGCAGTCCACCCATATCCGCGACAACCTGGTGGCCCGGTCGGAGGTAAAGGTGGTATGCGTTGTTCAGGATGAGCCCAAAACCCAGACGGCGCAGGTCATCCGGGTCCACCCCTTTGACGGTGCCCAGTGACCCCACCGGCATAAAGGCGGGCGTCGCCACAGTTCCTCGGCTCGTCGTCAACCTACCGAGTCTGGCCTTGCCGCCCATGTCCGTGCGGATTACCGCAAAGTCGATCATACCATCAGGTGCTCGAGCAGAAGGGGATCACATCTGGTCCGGCGCCGATATGCCCAAAAGCTGCAGTCCGTTGCGCAGCACTTGCTGGACAGCTTGCATAAGCACTAATCGGGCAGCCGTCAGTTCCGGCGTCACCCGCTCACGCTGTCGCGACGCTGAATCGCTGTCACATTTCGCTCCATCATCCTGCGCTTCGCCCTCATCCGAGGAAGCGAGGATACGGTGCTTGTAGTAAAAGTTGTGTAGGAGACCGGCCAGTTCTTGCAGATAGAACGTGAGACGATGAGGCTCCAAGGCCACCGCGCTGCCCTGAACAACGGACGGATAGGCCGACAGCTTACGGATCAAACCCAATTCGTCCGAGTCGCGTAAGAGTCCCAATTCCGCCCGGCTCGGATGCGGTATTGGAACGCCCCGCGAAGTGGCCACCCGAAACAGACTTGCGATCCTGGCGTGGGCATACTGCACATAGTACACGGGATTATCCGCGGTTTGCTGCTTCGCCAGTTCCAGATCGAAATCCAGATGCGTATCGGGCCGGCGCATCAGAAAATAAAACTTTGCGGCATCCGCCCCAACCTCGTCAATCACCTCGCGCAGGGTGATGAACTCGCCGGCGCGCTTTGACATTTCCACCTTGCGCCCGCCTCTCAGGAGGTTTACCATCTGCACGAGGACAACCCGTAGGCGATCCTTCGGATAGCCAAAGGCTTCGAGGACGGCCTGCATACGTGGAATATAGCCGTGATGATCGGCGCCCCATACGTCGACCAGCAGGTCGTATCCCCGAGCGAGCTTGTCACGATGATACGCCATGTCTGCGGCTAGGTACGTATATTCTCCGTCCTGTTTTCTGACCACCCGGTCCTTTTCGTCGCCAAATTTGGATGAACGGAACCACCAAGCCCCGTCCTTCTCGAAGAGCAGATCTCTCTCTCGCAGTTCTTGCAGGACCTTTTCCACTGCGCCGGCCGACAACAACGCAGCTTCGCTAAACCACGACTCAAAGGCGATTCCAAACGCCTCAAGATCTTTTCGAATCCAGCCTAAGAGTTCACGATAGGCCAAGTCCTTGATTCGCTCTTCGGCGAGGTCGGCCGGCAGATCGAGCAAGGTCGTTCCAATTTGTTCCTTCACATGGGTTGCTACCGTTTGGATGTAGGCTCCTTGGTAGCCGTCCTCGGGAAATCTCATGATCCGGCCGCACAGTTCTCCATAGCGGGCATAAACCGAGGCTCCTAGCAGTTTCATCTGCCGTCCTGCGTCATTGATGTAGTATTCGCTCACGACGCGATGACCTGTCGCCCGCAAAAGATTCACAATCGCCTGTCCGATTGCTGCTCCTCGACCATGACCGACATGCAGCGGTCCCGTCGGATTGGCACTGACATACTCGACAAGCACCTGGCGTCCTTGACCCAGATCGGTGGAACCATAGGCCTCTCCTTGTTCTTCGATCTCCGCCAGCACTTGCAGCCACACGTCCCGCTTGACAGTGAGATTGAGAAACCCCGGACGGACAACGTCAATCCGTTCAAAGAGAGCTTCACGTTGCGGGATATTGTCGACGATAATTTGGGCGATATCTTGTGGCATGCGCTGCTCGGATGCGGCGAGCGTCATGGCGACAGTCGATGCCAAATCCCCCCACTCGGGTCGCTTTGGCGCCTCAAGCGTAATGGCTGGGAAAGAGTCTCCTTTCAGCAGTCCTTTGCGTTTCGCTTCAAAGAGCGCATCGCTAAGCGCCCTCTGTACCTTCCGTCTGACAATATCAAGGGGCACGTCGGAATCCTCTAACCCGGCAAGAATCAAGGAAAAACCAAACTGGCAATCTAGCACACCTTACAAGACGTGACAAGGCAGCGGCGCAGGCTTAGTCGTCGAGGGAAGACCGCTCAAGAGGTCCATGCACGTCGCAATAACCCGCTCCGCAGAAATCTCAAGACAGGGTTTACGCGTGCACTGTTGAACGGTTTCCCATGTTCGACACTGACAGGCATTGCCGGTAATGACTTTTACATTGGATCCTCGAGGCGCCCACCGCTGTCTGTCCGTCGGACCGAACAGCGCAACGGTCGGAGCACCAAGAGCGGCAGCCAAGTGGGTGATGCCGGAATCATGACCGATATAAAGAACGGCCTGTGCAAGAATTCCGGCAACCGTGAGCAGATCAAGGTTCCGGATAACCTCAAGCGGTTTTGAAACTTGATTGCACACTAACCTGACCATGTCCGCATCCGCCGGTCCCTGGATCAAGATCGGAACCTTCGCATCCGCTGCTAATAAATCCACGATCTTTGCAAGTACGGCCGGCTGGCAGCATTTATGTCGGCTGCCGCTCCCGGGATGAACCGCGACGACCGGATGACCGTCGCGAACGCCCGCCTCTTTGAGCCATTTACGTGCGCCTTCAATGACATCATGGGGAAGATTCAATTTCCTGTCATTTCTTTCCCCGGCAACACCTTCCACAAAATCCAACCGAATGGCGCGGAGTAATCGATCACTCTGGTGCATCGGCGGATGATCGGATACTCGAGGAGACTGAACGATCACACGGCGAACGCCGAAAGCCTGGAGCGTAGACCTGACACAGCCGGTCGTATCGCTCATCCAACACACCGCCTCGTCACATCGGACCAACCAGTCTTGAAAATCCGGAGTGACGAATTCCGGTCCGGCGAACAGCTGTGCCAAGAAACTCGATTCAAGCGAGAAACTCCGGTCGACCTCGCCAGCCCGACAGTACAGATTTCCCACCTCGCGGCAGGTCAGCATTCCGCATGCATGCCCCGGGTAAGCCCTCCTCAAGGCACGAATGGCGGGCAAAGCCAGAATCACATCTCCGAGCCCCCCAGGATGCACCAAAAGAATTGTCCGAAGCACGGGCGAACCTTGTGTTTAGCTTTGTCCGGATTGCCTGAGTTGACGTTCCGTGAAGAGCGCCCTTGCAGCTTCCAGGTCAGCTGGCGTGTTGACGTTCTGAAACGACAACAAGTGTGGATCGAGCCCAATGAGTTCGTCCTCTTGAACCAGCCGCACGTTCAGCTCTGTTAAGGAGACCAGGCTTTGCATTTTCAGATTGCCTGCACGGGCCATTGCCTCGAGCGGACCAAGACAACGCTTCGAGTACAGCGCATGCATGGGTTGAAGTCCCGTCGTCAGGCGAGCCATGACGACGTCCGCACCCTCATTCAAGGCCGCCATATAACGAATTACCTTGTCGTTAAGAAACGGCATATCGCAAGCAGCAGCGAACACACGGGGATAGGTCGCACAATATAGCCCTGTGTAAAGCCCGCCCAGGCTTCCGGATTGCGGAATCAAGTCGGTCACCGTGCGCCAACGCAACCGCTTCAAAACCGGCGTTTCCTCCGAAAGTACAAGGATAATCTCGGCAAAGAGCGCTCCCATGGTCTCCAAAACATGGTCAAGCAGGGTTTTCCCGCCGACCTCGAGGAATCGCTTGTCGCATCCCATGCGTCGGCTTTTCCCTCCGGCTATGACAATACCGGATACGCCCTGCACACTTGAAGAAGACGAACCATATTTCATAGACCAATGCCGCTTTATAAAAATGGCTCTTCAGGCTTTCGTGCGGGTTGGATAGAGATCCAGTCCTCCACAAGGGAAGTCGATTGCGGTCTTGAAGTGCTCGACGTGGCGGAAGCCGTGGGCAGTCTTCTTGACCCACTGGATCGTGGCATTGACCGCTTCCTGCCCCGCGTTCGTGAGCCGATGCGTCAGGTACGTCAACACGTTCGGAAGATGCCGTCGGATCAGCTTGGCGACCTCGGCCATCGGCCGGAGCCGGCTGTGCGTAGTGCGCCAGAACCAGCGCGCAAAGAAGTGCTGGGCGGTCCCCTGGTAGGCACAGTCCCAGAACTGGCGGAAGCGCTCCTTGAGGGTCCAAGCCCGTGCCACCTTGAGATCGCTGCGCTGCAAGGTGCGAAACGTGGCCCGCTGCTCGGACGTCATGTCCTTGGGGCGCATGAGCCAGAGACACTTGGTCCCTGTCAGCCGGTGATCCCCCGTCTGCTTCAAAGCCCGATGCTCCGTGCGGCGGACCCGGTCCACGGCCACGTGCAGGTGTTTGGCCACGTGGAACTTGTCGAAGATGATCTTAGCCGCTGCCCCATCGAGGGGGGCCTGGGTCGACTGGATATAGGGCCCCCACATGTCCATCGCGATGGCTTCAATCCCTCCTCGTTGCTCCGGCGTCAGCGTGCCCCAGAAGCCATCTAGACTCTCTTGCTTCCGGTCTTCGGCCAGATAGAGCACCCAACTGCGCTCAAGATCGGCCACGACGGTGAGGTACCGATGCTGCTTCGCGGTGGCCTTCTCATCGACACAGAGGTGCGTGACGACGTCCTGGGTGCGGCGGCTGAGCCCGCGGGCGACGGCCCGCTCCTTGATACCCCAGGCCTCATCCCAGGTGATGCGCAGCAGCCCTGCAGCCCCATTCACTGAACACTCCCGCAGCCAGTCAATGGCCAGACGCTCGAACCAGGCGGTGAACTGACGGCCGGGCTCCGCTCAAGGCACAGCGATCTGTTTGATTCCATGGGTCGGACAGCTCACGCGGGGGAAGTCCGACGGGATCTCCGTCATGAACTGACAGGTATCCACATGCCGCTACCGGCGGCGCTTGCGATCATAGCCCGGGACCGGTTCCTGACACTAGGGGCACGGATAAGGCCCCGGTCCGGCCTCGACGGTCACGGTTACCTGCTGCCCCCTTCACATCCAACTCCACGTTGACCACGGTCCACGAGGCCCGCAGGCCCAGCACCGCTTGATAGAGTTGAAAGTCGCGCATCGCTCGGGTCCTCCTTTCGAGGGTCCAAGCATCGCGCAAGTTGAGTCAGTTACCCGCACGATTTCCCGACGAGCCATAAAAAATAAACAAAGAGGGGGTGGGATTCCACCCCACCCCCTCTTTACCACAGCTTAGATTTCCTTACTGCTCGGAGAAGACTTAGATCGTCTTCCCTTTCCTCTTGTTTGCCCGGCGGGCGAGAACCCAGCCCTCAAGAATCACAATACCCACCGCGATCAAGGTTGGGTAAATGTACACCTCTTTTGGAATAGGAGGCTCCAGGAAAGTATAGTAGAAAGCGGACACGGACATTTTCCTACCGGCATCGCCGTTATGGCCATCCCAAACGAAAAACACGGTGGGGATATATTTGCCTACGTCGAATTGAGTGTCCTCTTCGTAATCACCCTTGAGCGGACGCGACACCATCAGCGTCCATTGACCGTTCTTCCATTCGGCCTTTCGTACCTTGATCTTTTCCTCAAAATCGTCCCGTTCCTCAAAGTCCTGATCCCAGCCGGTTCCTTTGAACGCACGAAGAGAACCGTCCGCTTCCCATTTGATGATGTCAACAGCAAACTTCTGATCACCCCATAAATATCTCGGCTTAAACGGCGGGGGAATCTCCTGCCACTTGATCGGAAACTGAAATGCAAGCGCGTCGTTGTAGACCGTGTACTTGTTTTGATTCGCAGCAATTGATCCAGCCTCACCCGTCTTCGGGGGCTGCTCCAGCACTCCGTACTGCTCCACGTTCACTTCAGTCGGTTGCCAGGGTGGAGGTTCGGCTGCCACGCTCTTCGAGCGGTCGTCCCACTGGAACAAGAACACGATCTCTTTGTCGTTGTATAGCGACTTGACCCAAACGTCGTCAATCCGGGTCACGAAATTCCTGGGCTTGTGTGTAATCTGCCCGCCCAGCGCGACATAGCGCCGAACCTGTTTCTTCCACATTTCGCTTTCAGGATCATCTGAAATTTCTCCTTCAACAGGACCGGAAGGAATAACAAAGTTGATCTTCGGCTTATCCGTCAACGGATCGATCGGAAGGGGGTTTCCATCCTGATCTCGCTCACACAGCGAATTCACAAAATTCGCGATGTGCCAACGCTCTTCAATTGTTGTGTTGTCTGCAAAAGACGGCATCGGTGTGCCATTGATCCCAGTCGAGAACGTCCGGAATATATTCTTCACGTTGTAAGGATCTTGCCGGCTTCCTCTGAAGTTCCAACACTTATGCCAATCCGCCGGCTGAATGGGGAATCCCCAGTCGTCCTTTAAGTTAAAGGCATTGCCGTCTCCCCGCCCCTCAACTCCGTGACATTCAATACATTTTTTGTCAACAACCAACTGCGCACCCTTTTCAATGCTCTCCTTGCTGGGCGGAATCGGCTTGATACTGTCAAGTTGGAGGACCGTCAGGGTTTCTGTATCCTTGTCAGTAAACTTACGGTCCTTGACCAACTGCGTTGTCACAAACGAGAGTACCTGCAAGCGCTGTTCTTCCGTCAAAATGCCTTCCCACGGCGGCATAGCGGAGCCGGTCAAGCCGTGCGTGACAGTTTCAAACAGATCGTTTTGTCCTTTGATCGGCTTTCGATAATCAAATAACGGGAGCTCACCGCTGGCTGTGTGACGAATCTTGAACGTGCCTTGGTTAAAGTTTCTTGGTCTAGGCCAAAGCCGGTCCGCTGCCGGACCATCGCCAGCCCCATCCACACCGTGACACCACACGCATTTCGTAAAGTAGACGCGTTTGCCCGCTTCAATCATCTCAGCAGGAGGTTCCGGAGGAAGTTCGACTCTCTTAAAGCCCTCCGGCAACCCACCGCCTTCTTGTGCAAAAGTCGACACTCCGGCACTGCCTGAGACCATCACAAATCCTACGGCAGCGAGCAGCACCAGAGTTGGTGTACCTTTTAAGCCCTGCTTCCTCATCGGTAACCTCGCATCGTTCATCACGTTCGTACACTCTTGATGAAGTCAGACCGCACCCTAGACCGACGTTAATCCCAAGTCCGAGGATAATAACCTGTATGCCAATACTCAAAGAGAATGACCTTCCAAATCTCATCCGTCGTGAGATGTTGCTCCCAGGGTGGCATCACAGACGCCCATGGAAAGCCTTCATTAGGCAACCCAATCCCACCCTTCGAAACCCTCCAGAAAATGAAGGTCTCTTGAAGCTGGGCGATCGTTCCGGGATCGGTGAAGTTGGCTGGAATGGGATTAAAGGCAAATGCGTGGATACCGCGGCCGTTTAAGTTGTCACCGTGACAGAAGTGGCAATTCTGGAAGAAAATTTCTCCGCCTTCCCGAACATACTTCAGATATCCCTCCGCTTTAGGATCCCAAGGATTAGCGTTTGGCTTCATCAAGCGCCCCATCGACTGCTCGACGATAAGACTGTTGGTGAACTCTTGATCATACTTACCCTCAAGATTCACGCGATAAGGGTTCTGTGCAGTCTGGAGCACGTAGCTCTTTCCATGGACCTTGGTGCTCGCCGGAGGAGCAGGATGCACGGTTCTCAGCTCAATGGGCTCTTCTGTCGTCGGCTTCATCGACATGTACGAAAACCCACCGATGAGAATGGGCAGAAGAACCAAATACACATAGCGCAACACTTTATTGAATCCGCTTTGGGCATCGAGCACATTCAGGATGGGCTGTTTGAATTTCTTCCAATCTTCTTCGTTGCTCGACATCCACATGAATACGGCGATCAGCGAAACCGTGCCGTACATGGCCCGAACGCTGAATGGAATGGGTGGATAGACCCGGTACTTCAGATAAAGCAAGATAAACGCCCAGAAGAGAATCCCCTGCCAGAACCGGGGGATAGCCATTCCCATCGAGTTCAGGAAGTAGCTGAGCCCTGCAAATCCCGCCACAAACAAGGCAAGCTCGAAGAGCATTTGCATGGGCATATAACCTTCGACCAAGCGCACGGTGTTCGAAGGGATGATTCCCAAGACCATGCCGGTCAAGAGGAATAACCCAATCACTCCCACCACTGCCCCGATTGCCATTAATGCTTTCATCGGTTCACTCCCTGTGCTTCAACCGTGAAACGCCTCGCGCGTGTCATGAAATCTTCGGGGGCTCCTTACCCTCTTTGAGCTGCGAGAGATAATCAACAATCTTCTTCAACGCCCCCGCGCTTAACTTCTGTCCGAACACCTTGGGCATCGTGTTGTCAGGAAATCCTTTCACCACATAGGTGCTCGGTGAAATCACCGATTCCATAATATATTCTGGGGTAGATTTAGCCGTCCCTTTGTACTCCGGATCTTTAAGGCGTAACGGCGCATTCGTCCCCTCGACCAACTTGGGACCGATGGTCCCGACAGCGCCTGGAATACCCGGAATCGTATGGCAGGCCACACACTGTGCCTTGGCGAAAATTTGGTCTACCGGTTCGGAGCCGTCTGCCAACAGAGCTCCCCCACCGCCCTTGGCTTTTTCGTCCTCCGCTTGCTGCTTGGGTCGATCAGACTCCGGAATGAATTTCTCGTAGGCCTTGATGATTTCCTCGTACGAAGGGGGTTCCTTCCCCTCACGAACAAACAGCCAGGTGTCCACTGCCGCCAATTCAGGCAGGCTCAAAGAAATAGGCGGCTTGTGAATTTTCGGCATCGGGCTTTCTCGATCGTTCGAGCCCTTAACTCCGTAACCGGCGACTACGTAACAACTCGGACAGGCATGGGACTCTGCGATGTATTCGATCGCGCTTTCCGCCGTACCGGCCCCAGGGAACGATTCCTTCTCAACAGTATCCCGCTCCTGCGGCTTACCTTTGTGATACCGCGGGTCCTCCAGCCGCTCCTTTCCAGCCCGATCCGGAATTCCCAGCAAGTTCGGCGCACGTTCCCCCAACATCCCCTCATGAAACGCATGACACAGCGGGCACTGCCCCTTTCCTATTGCTCCCTGCACCTTGTTTTGGCCGATTCCACCAAAGATGATTTTCTCTCCTTCATCGGCCAGCTGTTGCGGAGTCATAGCGCTGAAATCAAGCTTCTCTTCTTTCGGAGGGAATCCGCCTTCCACCTGAGGTAGCCAATTACCGTATCCGGAAAGCGCGGCGGCTACCAAGAACATGAATCCTCCGATTTTCAGAAGAGCGCTGATATTAGCGAAATACAGTCCCATCATGAAGCTGAGAGCGGTGATCATCGCGAGCGAAACGGGCAGCAACCGCGATTCGCCAAAGAAATTCATCTTATAGTTAGCAATCGCGATGAATAACATGATGGCCGCAAGAATGCCGATAAACGTCTTAAAGACCGCTCGACGGTTGGCCTCGGGATCCTTGATCGAAACCTTGAAATAAATCATTAGGCCGACCAGCAAGGCAAAAGCCGGCCAGCCTATTGCGAACGCTTCCGTAAGCAGCTCAACCACGGTTCAAACCTCCCACGAGAGGGGAGAGGCGCCGGACAATCGACACCCCTCCCCAATAATGCCACAAGCCACAAGAGCGGTCGGGACTTTCAGTGACCGACAACCGGCTCCGGCGCTCGACCAGGTACCGGAACTTTGGCCTCGACAGGAACCTTTTTGACGCCGAGGGTTCCAAGCCAGAAGACAAACAGGATACTGATCCAGAAGAACAGGACGTTGAACGAGATCATATTGGCTGCAAACCCGATGGTATGGGTATAGGCCCAGGGCGAGTTATCCCGCATGATCTCGTTGACATGCCAGAACAAGCGCACAGACGAACGGATATACCCCATCAACCCCATCATCCAGGTAAAGGCCGTCGCCAACATAATGAGAGCATATTGAGAACGGGCCGAGATCTTACCCCACTCAATCGGGCCCGTCTGCTTAGCTCCTTTCATCATGACAGCATTCAAGGCTGTCATAAAGAAGAGACAGGATAACGTGGTCGCCACCTGTGGAACAGAGAGCCCGATGCGCACATTGGCCGGAATATAGTAGCCGTAAATGGCAAGCCAAATAATGTTGACGTATGCCCAGAAAAAGAAGGTGCCCATGAAGATATTGCCGAACTTCGCCCAAGACACCGTGGACACCTTATTCCCTCGCATGTACCAGATAAAGCTCAACACAGTAGTCGTGATGATTACGTTGATTCCGCCGTTTTTGGCGGACATCACGCCGTAATTCCCCAGCACGGGATGCTGCTGCCCGCCCATGGCTTTGAGCTCAGCAGGCGTCATCACCATCGTGTGCGGCGTAATGAAGATGAGGAATCCGCACACCAGGATAAACACCAGGTACTTAATGTACTTCTGGTATTTTTCGGCGCCTCGCATCCGACCCAGAGCTTGCCACAGATAATAGTTGCTGCTCAGAAAGAGAATTCCAATCATGGTCGCCTGGATGATGAAGAGCCAAGCCAGCAACCCTCCCATAAGGGTAATACCCATTTGCTGACGATAGGCATACACTTCTCTCATCAACCAATACCCGGCGAATGGCAATGGGATCAGGAACGCCACCCCAATCGCCATGGCGATGTAACCCATCCAATCGTAGTGAGCACGCTCCTCATCGGTTTTAGCGGACAAGAATCGATACGCCGCATAGGCTGCCACGACGCCGCCGCCGAACGCCATGTTTCCAAGAATACGATGGACGTTCAGAGGATTCCACAAGGCAGTGTGAATGACATGCCAGATGTTGCCCAAGTAGCGCCCCTGCTCATCAACTCCGGCCGGCGACATCATGAACCCGATCCAGGAGTTTGCAAGAAACATCAACACCGTACCAATAACGTTCAGGATGACCGACATGCTCAAGTGAATCCACTTGAGGAATCCCTCCTTCATCTTGTCCCAACCGTAGTAGTAGATGTAGAGGGTTCCGCTCTCGGCCACGAACATCAGCGCGTAAATGTGCATCACCGGGCGGAAAATGCTCGAGAGGTACCCAAAGAACGAAGGGTAGAGCGTCAAAAACGTAAAGATCAGAATACCGCCCAAAATCGCGGTCAAAGAATACGCGGTCAGACTGATCTTGATGAAGTCATAGGCCAACTGATCATACTTCTTGCCCATGGCCCTGTCTTTTGACACAACCCCCATGAACTCAATGATCATGCAAAAAATCGGAACCGCCAGCACGAAGCTTCCGTAGTACAGATGCTGCTGGTTGGCAAACCAGAGGAGTACCCGGCTTTCGAAATTGTACCGGGGATAGTCCTTCGGACTGTCCGTTGTCTTCGGAGCTGGGGCACCAACAACGATCCCCTCGGTCTTGTAATAGACATCCCGACCCTTCTCGACTTTCTTCTCAGCTTCGCCACTTCCCGCCTGGGTCGAATCAGGCGGCGGACCGCCCGCAGGGGCTTCACCACCAGCGAACACAGGAACTGAGAGAAGAATAGGCAGAAGGAGGAGGCCAACCATTGCGCTGAGCGCCATGATTGACATAATCTTCTTCCGGGTTACGCTACCCATGGCTTACCTCCTTGATCCGTCACACTCGCGCTGATTATGTCACGCTTCTTGAAAGCCACTCTACAAATGAAAAAACTCAACTGACCATCTGTTTGCAGTTCTGGACGCCAATCTAACCGTGACAGCGCCGGCTGTCACGGTTGAACGCGCTTCCGCTCCTACTTCCGAAACAGATACCAATAGTCCAAGCCCTGCATGTCCATTAGGAAATGATCAACGGCGGTGAAATAGATCAAGCAAATCACCGTTGAAATCAAAATATAGAAAATCGTCTGTCCCATTCTGACCCCTCTCTCGCCAAAATTGTCATACGTGAAATCTGATGACTAGCTTGTCCCATGAGCTCGACAAGCAAAAAAGCCCGTGCTCTCAGCACGGGCATTGTATCCCGGCAAACCAATAGAAGAACCACAGGCTTACTGCACACGTGATATAAAAAATCATCTTGCCGATTTTGATCTTCAACTCCGAATCCTGGCGAACTGCTTCAGCCATGCTCTTCTCCTCTGATCTTGAAAGGGGCGATTTGGTTCAGTGAAAACCAAGCCGGTTTCTTGACACGCTATACGGGCTATGTTAATGAAATTCCCTCACTTCTAACGGCGCGGAGCGAGAGAACAATGACGAAAAATTCAAAATTGTTCGACATTATAGTTTTGGCCGGTATGGTTGTCAACATAATTTTGGCCGTATTTCTTATTCTCTATTACTTTGATTTTCTGTAAGTTTTACCTCTTTTATGTTCTGTACTTCCGGCTTGTTTTTACTGACTGAAACGGCACACCGAAAGCCGATTGTTTCATCTCGAAAGTCCGGGACCATTTTGCTCCGGCTGGTGATTCGGAGATCCGAGCCTGTGCTTGTATATCCCCCACCTCGCAGGACCTTAAAGACCCCAAACTCCGGGCCCTGAGGGTTCCTGTGGTCTGATTCCCTGTAGGCATTTTCCTGATACCAATCAGCCACCCATTCCATCACGTTTCCAGCTCCATCCATAACACCGTACGGACTTCGATCTCCGTGAAACGTTCCTACGGGAGCGGTCACTTCATATCCATCGTTGAGACGTGCCCAGTTCGACACCGTCAGATCCATGACATTTCCCCAAGGCCAAAGGCGGCCGTCGGTGCCGCGCATTGCTTTTTCCCACTCGGCCTCCGTCGGCAAGCGCTTCCCTTTCCAGCGACAATAGGCGTCGGCGTCCTCCCACGATACATACACAACCGGCTGGTTTGGTCCGCGCATACGTTCCATATTTTTGGCGTAGCGAGAGGGTGGACCCGGCTTTCGATGTCCAGTTGCGGCGACAAACTCTGCGTAGTGATGATTTGTCACCTCAAAGCGATCGATCAGATAAGCGTCCAGATAAATATTGCGTTCAGGCTGCTCATCAAAACCACCGCTTCCGCTCCCTCGGATAAACGGTCCGGCAGGAATCAGTACCATCTCTTCTTCGATCGGCTTTTCGTCCCTTCCCGCTACCATCGTCGTTTCGGAAACGGCGGCAGGGAACGGATTGTCTTCTTCGACCGGCGGCAGCGTAGTTCCGCGAAGAATGCCCATGATCGGAAGGCTCGCCGCGGCAAGCACGGCCAGAAGGAGCGCCACTTTGAATTTTGTTTCCAACATGGGCGATACAGTCGGTGCGGGAAGGTGTTTTCAGGCTTAACGGGAAGGTCGTGTTTGCTATGAAGCGCTGGCGGCTTCACCCCCATCTTTCGCGCAGCGAAAACCGATGGTGCTGTCCGTTCGCCACATTCTTGCCTGGAACCGCTTGGAAACCCTGGCTCCCTGCGGTGTTTCTCGCCAAGACCCTCCTCGGATCACCTTATATTCTCCTTCTTCAGGGCCCTTAGGATCGCGGTAGGGGGTTTTTTGATAATAGTGTTCGTCGTAGTTATCGGCTACCCATTCAGCGACGTTCCCGGCCATGTCATATACCCCGTAAGGACTACGGCCGCTCTCGAACGAACCGGGAGGTGCAAGATACTTAAACCCATCTTCTTCACCATCGACATTCGCATGACCAACGCCGAAGTCGTCACCCCAGGGATATCGACGACGCCCCTCGCCGCGCGCAGCCTTTTCCCACTCGGCTTCGGTCGGTAGCCGCTTGCCGGCCCACTTACAATAAGCCACCGCATCGTTCCATGACATTCCGATGGCCGGCAATTCCGGCTTTTTGATCTTCGCAATATCATCTTCGAACACGGGAATGAATGGTTTCCCGCGTTTGGTCATCTTTACGAATCGCTCATATTCGGCCTGCGTCACTTCTTTTAGATCGATATAATACGTTCCCAAATAGACCTGATGCTCGGGCGCCTCGTCAGGATCGCCTTCGGCACTTCCCATTCTGAACGGTCCTTCAGGGACCTGAACCATTTCACGGCCATCATCCCCCACAATGATCTTGTACATCGAATAATCTTGCTTCGCGACAGCCGTAGCTTGACGACTCTCCGTCCTGATCGTGGCCGCCAGTTCTCTCATTCGTTTGGACTTGTACGACTCGTACACCAATCCGACGATCATCAGGATGAACGAGGCGAACACAAACACAATGGAGCTAATAAGGACCGCCCTATTTTCCATGGCTCTCCATAGTCAATTCAGCCTCTTGAGAGAAGGGGCCCAGAAGAATGATAGGATCAACTTTCCTTAGCGATTTTCGATCTTCATGCCGGCGGATCTACTGGTTTCGACGCCTGCTTGCGGGCCGCACGCAGGTCAAGCAGCATTGACGCCTGAACTCCCAGGAAACCTCCCATCGCAGCCCCTGCACCGGCTCCAACCGAGATCTTCTCCGCACCGGCTAGAAGCCAAGCGAGCCCACCGCCTAACACCGTTCCAAGCAGAATGCTTGACAGGAACCGCCGGCCTCCGAGAAATCCCACCACGGTGCCAAGAACCAAACCGACCCCGGCAGCCACCGGTGCTGAAGCCCCTCCCATAATCATCCCGATCATGACCCCTACCGTCCCCATAACGATGGCACCGAACACCATGTCGAAGATCTTTTTAGCCGGAAACTGACTCGCTCCCGAAGGGTTACTCATCTGAATCAACCAGGCTGCGCCTCCCCTGTGCTTTTTCCTTCTTTTTCCTTATCGAGCTGTCATTGCGGCTATCGGGCCGATGTCTACGTCCACACCGGGACCGGCGAAAATCGAAATACCCCAGGCCTTGTCGGCCGGCTCATGATGATGAATGCGTTTGAAGTCCTCGTACACATTGACTCGTTCTTCCACCCACTGACCGACGGCACTCATCCCGCTTTGCACGACGATCTCCGACCCGCTGAACATGCCGCCCTCGGTCAATGTCCCCTCTGCCTTGCTGGTGCTCCACACATATTTCGTGAAGACCGGGATAAAAAGCAGGTCGGTGTCCAACGAGGCGTACACCGCTACGATCGGTTCAACCCCATTGGGGGCCTTGTGCAGGCGCCATTTCCAAACAAGGATCGGATAGGCTTTGGGATCCCAATCGATGTTTTTCTTTTTTATGCGTTGGCCAGCATCTCTCACCGCCAGATAATTGAAGCCGGCATCAGCCTGAACCTTGTATGCTGCTCGCCCCTTGGACCGACTGCGCTGACTCTCATGCTCCCACTGCGCTGGAAATCCATCAGCTTCCTTGGCCTGAAAGTCCTCCAACATAATCTGCGAAGGAGCTTGAACCGAGGAAGGCAACACTACCGCGCTCCAGACTCCCATCGCCCCCAACACGAGCGACACAACGGTCTTCGCAGTGCGCATACCGAACCCAATCACTCGCTCTTCTCAAGCTTCACGGGAGGCGGACGGCAGAAACCCGGCTTCTCTTTCGGCATCCAATTCCACACTCATCGCTGCCTGTTGACCCCGTTGGCACACCCAAAAAAGGCCCAGCACTGCCACCCAGAATACCACCATATTGAGCGTGACCATCTTCGCCGCAAAACTTAACGGAGGCGTGAAGGCCCAGGGCGACAGATCCGCCATCAATTCATTCACATGCCACGAGAGGCGCCCGGAGGATCGAATGTATCCCATCAGTCCCATCACCCAGGAAAACGCCGCAGCCAGGCCGAGCAGTCCGACCATTCCGCGAAGGGATATCTTACCCCATTCGATTGGACCATGAACCTTGGCGCCGCGCAGCATGGCCTGGTTGATAGCCACACCGCCGATAAGCACCGTCAATGTCGTAAACGCCTGCGGCCAAGACAACCCGACTCGGATGCTCGCCGGCAGATAAAACCCATAGACGGACAGCCACAGAATATTAAGGATTCCGACCGTGAACAGCACAGCCAACACGCCGTTACCGGTTCGGATCCACGAAATGGTCATCGTCCGGTTCGCCCTCCGATAGAAGATGTAGCTGAGCACGGTGAGACAGATCATGACGTTGACAGCACCGTTTTTTGCCGACATGACGCCGTAATTCCCAACGACCGGATGTTGTGCTCCGCCCATCGCCTTGAGTTCGCTGCCCGTCATCATCACGGTATGCGGGGTCAACCACACGAAAAGACAACCCATGAGAGCCCAGACCAAGTATTGGAAATACGGCTGATACCGCTCCCCGCCGCGAATTCTTCCCATGCTTTGCCAGAGATAGTAATTGATCCCGAGAAACAACGCGCCGATCAGCAGCGCTTGCACGACAAACAGCCATGTCAGCAACCCGCCCATCATCGTCATGCCCATGCTTTGCCGGAACGCGTAAACCGAGCGCATGAGCCAGTAGCCCGCGAACGGCATCGGCAAGAGCGCGCAGACTGTTACAAACAAAAAAACATAACCCACCCAGTCGTAGTATGCGCGTTCCTCGTCACTCTTGCTGGTGAAAAAGCGGAAGCAGGCGTAAGCCAGCACAACCGCTCCGCCGGACATGATATCCGCTAGAAACCGGTGCACATTGAGTGGGTTCCAAAGCGCCGAGTGGAGCAGATGCCAGACATTCCCGAGATACCGTCCGTCAGCATCCACGCCGGCCGGCGCCATCATAAAGGCCGCCCAGGCATTGGCCAGCAATAACAAGGCGGTACCGAAGGCGTTGGCTATCACCCCGATCGCGGCATGGCCCCATTTCGCGGCGGGAGAGGCTAAACGATCCCAACTGTAGTAATAGATGATTAGCAACAGCGATTCGCCCACGAAGACGAGCGCATAGGCCGGCATCATGGCCTTGAACGTCCCGCCCATGTACCGCATGAAGCTCGGATAGAGCGCAATGAACAGCCAAAGCATCACGCTGCCGACGACCGCGGTAATGGAGAGGGCGAGCAGAGCGACCTTTAACAAATCCCGCGCGAGTCCTTCATACCGAGCCGCATGCACCCGATTGCGTGACACCAAGCCCAGGAACTCCAGGAGCACGCAGAAGATCGGGAGGGCCAGCACGAAACCGCCGAAATAGGTGTGCTGCTGCGTCACAAACCAAATGAGGATCCTGTTGTCCAGCGACCCATACCGAGGATAGACCGTTTCATTCGGAGAGGGGGCAGGGGGGCCCACCGGCGTGCCCGCGGTCTTATAATAAATATCTTCGGATATGCGAAGCATGCTTGAGTCCCGCTTGATCTCGAAACCTGAAACCCAGGCCGGTCCGAACAGCAGAACACTGCCGAGCAAGATTCCTGCCGCTTGTTTTCGATAGTTCCTGCGCATGACGCCTACAATTCCAATGATTTTCCTCTCGACTCACCGGATGCCAGATCGGCTGACCGGAGTTCTCGTGACGACCTGGATAAAATGCCCATGACGAACGGGCAGCGCAAGAGCGATGCGGGAACGGTCTGAGCCAAACGATCCTCGACCGATCGACGGTATCCGAGGTAATACCCATACAGACTCATCAGACCACCCACTCCGCCGGCCATGAGGCCCAGAGTCGGCCGGCCGATCGTTTCCAATCGCAAGAGATAGATCCCGACCCCGATCACTGCGAGATAATACGTCGCCGCGAAAGTCAACCCTGGCCACCACCAAAACTTGAACAACTCATTCCATGCTGTCTCGCTGAGAGATTGCAGCCACCCGCCAGACCGCTGTTGCCCCCCGAAGTAGGCAACGACGGCCAGCGACCCAGCGGCGGCTGTGACCAGAATCAACTGCCAGAGCAGCGTTCGCTCCGCATCGACGACGCCCGCGCCGGCAAGTGCGAGCACGGTACAGGCAAACGCGCCGACAACTGTCCACCAGCCAACCCGTTCCGCGTTTTCCCGGATGAGCAATCGGAGCTGCGTTCCATCAGGGAATGTGGGAAAGGGTTTTCCGTTCTGTTCCAGCCGGCGAACATGCCCGATCTCAAAGGCGTCACGGGCTACGGAAGTACAGGCAATGATAATCGCCATCATGGCAGGCCCATCAGGATGGGCAAAGAAATCATAACCGACCACTATGCGCAGGAGCGCCAAGACCAGAAGAGAAAGCTGAACGCCGTACACAAACCCGACCCAGCCGAGCAGCCAGGTCGCCCGTCTTACGCCATCTTCCCGCCAAGCTCGGGTTGCAACCTCCCCTCTCCCGACCCGGTATGCCCAGGCCGCAGTCACCGTGGAGATGAATCCGCTGACGCCGAGCATCACCAAAGGATGGTCCAGCGGGACCACGGGTTTTAATGCCCGATAGACGCCGAACGCCACAAGTCCCGAAAACAACATTGTTTGCCGTTTTCGTTTCCGAACTTCGTCCGCGGTGACGGTCAGAGTCAAACTGGGAAGAACCCTCAGTGCCAGCCGGTGCAGCATACGATTACCATGTTTCATGAAGCATTGTATCTGAAGCGTCTGAATTATCGGATCGGATAGGCTTCACGTTCCACGCCTTACATTGCTGAGACCGAAATACCTGGCCTTGACTTCCTCCATGAGATCGACTGTGACTCGGAGCAGTCCCCGTTCCATTGCCGTCCGCTCCAATTCGACACGAGCCATCGCACGGACGGGCGTCGGCACATTGCTCAAACGCCGTTCCGCCTCAGGATCCCAGGCAACAGCCTCTCCCTGCTGGGCTCGGGCGATCAGCTCATAGGTGACGACGCGATGATTGCGGGCTTTGGCGTAACACTCGACCTCTTCCTTCACCAACGGCGCCAGATAGGGCGGCATCCGATCCAGACGATGCCGCGCGTCATCGGTCCACATGAATCGGTCGACGAAAGCGATAGCACGATCGGCCGGCAGGTCGATCCCCACGCGGAACCCGCATCCGCAGCATTTCGACCGCACAAACCAGCGCTCGATCCCAGTTGCATCGATGTGCTCTTCGATGCCCTCCGTATGCATCCATCTCCCGCAGCCGCAGACCAGAAATGCAACGCTGAACGCAGAACGCTGGTTGATAAACGGAAGAGCCATTTTCGCTTCAGCATTCATCCGTTCCCCTGCATCGTTATTTCGCCGTCATCCGATGTCATCCGATTTTCCCGGGAAATAGGATGTAAAGCATTGTGTAGGTCGTGCTGCCGGTCACAAACAAGATACAGTAAATGATCATCGTGAAGCGGCCCAAGGCGCGATGTCGATCGGCGCCGTTCGGCCAGATGCGCTGGATCGTCGTTTCGATCCCCAGTACGAGACCGACAAGGGCCACGAATCCGAGATACACTTCCAGCTTGCGCATCGAGAAACCGGCGGTCGCCGCGCGGAATAGGAACAGCATAACGGCCAGTCCGGTGAGACCGCCCAAAATCATCCCGATCTTTTTCCCAGAAGTTTGCAAGTGCGCGTCCTTCAGCAACCTCCGGCCCTGAACAATGGCTTGGGTACGGAATCCGAGCACGATCATATAGATCGCCATGACAAGCCCGATAATGACGAGAATGATGTGCACGGTGAGCAGAGGAATGAAGACATAGTCGTAGAGCTCCTGAGGCCCGCCAAACCCCTCTTTGCCCTCAACCGCCAACACGCCCAATTGCCGGAACAGATAATAGCTCGTGAAGAAGGCGAGCATGGCGACCATGCCGCCTAGCATCAACCAATGGTGCGCGTGACCTTGCCCACGCCGGGCTTGAAACCAGCCGACCAGAAAGAGTCCCGTAAACAATGTCGCCATCAATTGGCTTAGATCCGCTCCAAGTGTGGCGTGGGTTCCGAAGAAACCGGGTTGCTTCAGCCAATCGGTCATAAGTACGCTTTAGGACACTTTGTTAATGTCGCGATTCCGTGAAGTTCTCATCGATTTCGTCAAACACTGGATCACGCTTCATCCTTGTTTCACTCCCTCCACCACCGCCGTCGGTTCCAACTCACGGACCGATTCAAAACCGGCCTCCGTCATCCATTTGAGTGCATCTGCGGTCGTGTAGCAGGCCCCTCGCTCCGTATTCACGAGAATGTGCACGGCAAACGCGGTCGTCCAGGCCGGGCTGGTGCCGGACTGATCGAGAAACCGGTCTTTCACGATCAACCTCCCCCCGGGCAGCAGATGCGCGAACACCTTTTTCACCAGTGCCGCATTCGTGGAAGAATCTTGGTAGTGGAGAATATCGGACATCAACACTGTGTCGTAGGAGCCGCCCAACGGATCGCGGTTGAAATCTCCTGGCAACAGCTTGATGCGATTCTCCAACCCGGCTTCTTTGATCGTGCGTTCGGTCAGGCGGAGCGTTGCCGGCAGATCGAAGACCGTCGCGGTCAGGTTCGGATAGGTCTGGCAAAAGGCGATGGCATTGGTTCCAGCTCCGCCGCCGAGGTCAAGCAACGTGCGCGCGCCGTCCAGTTTGAGTCGTTTGGCCAACTCCGGTCCGCTCTGTTGTCCGATCCGGTGCAAGACAGAGAGAACATTGCTGCCCAACTCAGGATCCGTTTCGAACACATGCCGGCTGACCGGCGATCGCCCGGTTCGGACCGCTTCTTCCAATTTCCCCCAGTTGTTCCATTCGGCATCATGCAACAACAAAAGATGGCCGACATACTGAGGTGCGCGTCTGACCAAATAACGCCGCGCGGTCTCCGTATTGGCGAACCGGTCTCCCTCCTTTGTCAAGACACGCATGGCGACCAAGGCATTCAACAGCAATGTCAGGGCCCGCCTGTCCGCTCCGATCCGCTCCGCGACTTCATCTGCGCTCTTCGCTCGACCCTCCAATTCGGAAAACACTTCCAGTTTTACGGCTGTAAGCAGGATCTTGGTCTCCCAATAGTATCCGAGTTGGAAAATTTCGGCGAGGGACAATTCCCGCGACACACTCAACCCTCCCAACCGGAGAAGCTCGAAGGAATGCCGAAAGTTTTCTATGTTACCCGTCCAAGAAAGGCAAAGGCAAGAACCAGAGAGCCTGGCAGGATACAAAAACAAAGGGCAGCGATCTACTCAGACCGCTGCCCTCGTGCGGCAGTCATTGCGTGGCGGCGAGGCGCTTACTTCTTTATCTCGGCCTTAACCTCGGCTTTCCCGCCTTCCGGCACATCGACGTCGATCTCAACTTTTCCCGCAAAGGGATGCCAGGCGACCAGCTTGTGCTTGCCCGCAGGCACGTCCTTGAGCTCGAACGTCCCGTCGTCATTCACCACCGCGTAATGCGGATTGGTGACCGGGAGAAAGAAAGACTGCATGAACTCGTGCTGGTCGCATTGCAAACGGAATATGGCGCCTTTCTTCCGCAACACCACGGGCTTGTCAAGTTTGGAACCCTTTTCGGCCAGACCGATGTTGAACACCGTGGTCGAACTTGAACCGAGCACCTCAAAGGAATGCGGGTTGTGCAGGACGCCTTTCACCGATTTCGGATCATCAGGGTCCGCGTCATGGTTCTCGACGTGGAAATTCTTCTGTCTGACCACCACACCGGTATAGGGCTGGAATTCGCAGAACTCAGCCACCACATCCGTACCCTTGTAGCCGTCCATGAAAGCCTTGTCCTCAATATCTGCGACAGCCACGACCGCGGCCTTCAACCCGCCGTCTTTCGCCACTTCGATGGTCTTCAGGATGCGTTTATCGCCTTTGGCTAAATCCGGCTTTTTCCCCTCCGTGCCGATCTTCGGGCAGAATTTTGGATTGGGAAATTTGGAAAAAAGAAACTCCTTCTCCTCGGATTTTCCATTGTACGTCACCTTGCCGGTAATCGTACCCCCGGCAAGCGCGGTGAGGGGCACGGCCAAAAAGGCCGCGAGCGCCGCACCAGAGACCACTGTCCACACACCCTTCTTCATAAGATTGCCTCCTTGTGAATGAATAACGATCGTCGAACGCCCTCGCGTGAACCCCGCGCTGTGACACGAGCTACCTGCAGCGAGGAGCACACGCACCGCTCTTCGCTTGCAAAAAACTGCTCTGGCTGTCTTCCTAGCACTGTAGAGAACGTGCGGCGAGATGGTAGACATACGTGTATACAGTAAATTCAGAGTGAGTGTCAACCAGAAAAGTGAGGACAAAGAGCGACCGCCAGTTTTTCAAGGGATTCGACCTTCCATCAGCGGGAAGTAAGGATTCGCGCCAGGGCTCCACCCGCAGTCGCGCGGACGGCCTCATCCTGGTCTTTCAACGCCGCCTTGAGAATAGGAACAGCCTCTCGAGTTCCGATATGCCCCAACGAGCGGGCGGCAACCATGCGCGGAAGCGGCAAAGCGTCCACTAACAGGGTACGGAGAGCCTCCACCGCTTCTCTCGCATTCGCACCGGCGGCGCTCCCCAACGCCTTTGCGCTTTCTGCTCGCACCCCGGGGTCGTTTTGCTGAGTCAGTTTACGAATGACCGGCGCGACCGACTCGTATGGTTCGTTCAAACGAAGCAAGGCCGCCGCCGCCTTCGCCTGCACCATTGGACTCGAATCGGCCAGAACCTGTCTGAGCGCTGAAACCGATTCTTTCGAGCCCAGTTCCGCCAGGCTCAAGGCCGCGGTTGCCCGTACGGCCGGAACAGGGTCCTGCAGCGACTTTCGCAGCGACGCAGCGGCTTCCGGCTTGGCCAGCATTCCCAGCGCCTGGGCCGCGGCACCCCGGACGGACGGCTGCTGATAGGTCATCGCCTCGAGCAGAACCGGATAGGCCCGGGCCTCCTTCAATTCCCCCATCACGCGCAAGGCCGCTGCGCGTTCCTCCGGATTCAACGCTTCCGCCGCCCGCAGGAGCCGATCCCAAGCCTCTTTTCTGCCCATTCGGAACAACGCCCCTAAGGCGGCGACGCGAACGATCGGCAGTTCATCGCTCTGAGCCCGTTCGAGCGCCGGAATGACTGAGCGATCGCCCGTCCGTCCCAATGCCTTGATCGCCGCGGCCTTCACCAATCCTGCCTGATCCTCCAAAGCCTTTCGCAAACGGGGAGAGCGGCGCCCTGCTTCCCGGCGGCCCAAGCCCTCTGCAGCTAAGGCTCTCACCAAACCAGATCCATCGCTGAGTCCGTCTTCAAAATACGGGATCGCTTCGTCCGAGTCCAACTCTTTGAGGGCCGTGTAGGCGGCGCCACGCATCTGCTCCCGCATGTCTTTCAACAAAGGCGTGATGAACCCGATCGCGATCTCGCGCAAAAGCGGCTCATTATCCCGCTTGAGCTGATGTTCAAGACGTTCGTATTCGGTGAGCGCATCCACCGGCCGCCCGAGTTTCAGCAACGTTCTGATTTTAAGCGTGCTGACATCGGGGAATGCAATTCCTTCGTGAGCGAGTCGGTCGAGCAATTCAAGCGTCTGCACATACTGCTGTTTCTTGAACGCCGCCAGCGCATCGGACAGCGAAATCGGCGAGCGGGCAGATTCTCCAGCAAAGGCAAAAGAGACGAACGGTAGAGCGCCGATAAGCAGAACCGGGAAAGCCACGGCCCCTATCTGACGAATCTGACGAAGGGTTGTCGAACGGTCTCTCATCGACGCGATGTCACAGTGCGACAAAGACGGGAGCAATCACGGGGGACCTGCCGAGTTGAAAGGAAGTCAAGGAGTTCCAGCCCAACGCCGCTGCGAGAGAAAAACGGCGACATGGGGTTAGTGCTGATGTTCGACCAACGGCACGATCTCCACCGGATACCCAAGGGATTCCGGGCCGAAACGGGGGTTGTCCATAACCTGAAACGCCGTCCGGCGCCCTTTGGGAGCCTGGAGCGAGAAATTCTCGACCGCCGTCCCGTTCGCCGTCACGGTTACCGACCGCATCTGCATTGGTCCGGTTTGAGGATGCCAGACGATCAATTGATAAGTCCCCGGAGGGACATCCTCGATGCGATAGGAACCGGTCGGATCAGTCACCGCGTAATACGGACTGGTCACCGCGATCGCCCAACTTTCCATATAAGCATGAAATCCGCACTGCATATAAAATGTCCGACGGCCCTTGCTGAGCGACACTGGTTCGATCATGGATTTGCCCGGCAAGTGTTCGTGGGTCGCATGAAGATCGCCGCGCCGGTGGTTGGGATTCATCGGCAACGGCGAGTTGAACAGCACCCGCGTCCCGAGTTCCAGCGAGGTCTCGTACGCCTGAATGTCATGCATAACCGGATCCATGTTCACCACTTCCACCGCATGTCCATTACGGACAACGGTGACAAAGGGATTAAACTGGCAGTCCCGTGCCTCGATCCGAGGCACCGATAACTCGAATGGCTTACCCGCTGCGACACCTTCCAGCACCACCACGGCGTCTTTCAATCCGCCCTCGGAATCCACGACGAAATCCCTGAGTAACCGCCAGCCTCGACCGTTGGAAATACGGCCGCAATAAACCGGGTCGGGAAACGTGATCAGATTAAAGCCTTTCGGGGTCGGCACTTCCCCGTCCAGAGTCACCTTGCCGGTAACGGTTCCGCCATGTGTCACCTCGATCACCTCGTAGGACCAGACATCGGACGGACCGGCTGACGCAACGGTCAACAGAATGCCGGCCGCGAGGACCGTTCGGAACAGACCCGCTTCGCTTGCAGGCCGAGTATGCACCTTCATGTTCCCTCCAGCCATGTTCAAGGCTTTTGCAACAAGAGAGTCGGTCTGATCTCCAGCGACTTCCCTAGCACTTCCAGACCGAAATGGGGGTTCTCGACGATTTCATGAGCGCTCCGTCGTCCGGTCGGGGCTTTAAATTGGAAAGATGTGACAACCGTTTGCTTAGGCCCGACTGTGACCTTCTGCTCCGCCATCGGCCCGGTCTGTGGATGCCAGGCGACAAGGGTATATTCTCCCGGCGGCACATCGGTGAGCGTAAACGAGCCGTTGCTATCCGTGATCGCATAATAGGGATTTTCCACCGCCATCCCCCAGCTTTCCATATAGGCGTGGAATCCGCATTGCATGACAAAGATCCGACGCCCCTTCGTCATGTTGATCGTCTGCTTCATCGGCTGGCCGGGAAGGTGTTCGTGGCTCTCGGCGCCGACGTCGCGGCGGTGATGCGGATTCATCGGCAGCGGGGTATTGAACAGCACCCGGGGGCCGAGATGCGAGGTCTCGTAGGCCTGAATGTCGTGCATAACCGGATCCATGTTGACCACAGTCACTTCCGTCTTGTCGCGCACGACGGTCACGAACGGCAGAAACCGGCAATCGCGTGCCTCGATAGTCGGCGGCTCAAACGTGAAAGGTTTTCCCTTTGCTACATCGGTCAGCATGACGACCACGTCTTTGAGTCCACCGTCCGGCGCGATCGTGAACTCATCGAGAATTCGCCAACCCGTCCCAGTCGAAATCCGTCCGCAGTAAACAGGATCAGGGAACGTAACCAGATTAAACCCCTTGGGTACCGGCTTGCCCCCCGTCATCGTCACCTTGCCGGTGATTGCTCCACCGTCCATCACCGCGATCTCGTCATAGCTCCACGATGGCGACACATCGGCCTCGACCAGCAACAATGCCATTACGACTATCAGCAGCCACATGAAACCCTCCCTCATGTTCTTTTCTGTCCCAACAAGCTCGCTTCACAAACAGCAGCAGAATAAGACTCGCTCATCTTACACAACGGCAAGCCGTAAGAAAAAGGGGGAGCCGCCTTGGCTCCCCCTTTTTGGTTCGGACATCGCTTACGCGAGCGGCTTCGATTTACTTGGAAGCCACCGGAACCGCCTGAGCGGGTGTTTCCGTCTCGGCTTTCTTCACGCCTGGCGCGGCGCCAGCCAGCGGCAGCAGACGCTGATCCCCCGCCGGCAGTACACGGAAATAGCCCCACTGTCCCGACTGCGAGTACGGCAGGCGCTGGTTGCTGTACACATAATCGCCGGCCAGACGATACGGGCCACCCGCCGACGGGATGAACGCATCAAGGACCTCTGAGCCGGAGAACTCGACTACGCTGATCATGTCAGCTCCCCGCATGTACGGCTCGATCGGCCATTCGTGCTTCTCCACGCTAAACATCCCGTTCTGTTCGTTGCTTGCCCCGATAATGTGAATCCGGACCGGATCGCCGGCATGCGCTTCGATGATCGGCGTCGCCGGATCCTCAGGTTTGTCGGCCGTGCAAGGCTGGAAAATGCGGCCCAAGGAGCACCCGGCCTCCTCCCGATACTTGTACGGTTCAGACCGGTAGTTGACCCCGACCAACCCTGCCACGTTTTGCACGTAAGGCATGAAGCTGGTTCCGATGATGTTGTCTTCATCCTGGAAGAAAAGCGCTACATCCCGGTAATTCGGACGAGTCTCGTTCCCAGGGATCGTTCGATCGATGATCACGTCCGCCGCCCAGGCGTTTTTGAGCGAGAGATCGGCGCCGGTCTTGGGATCGCGGTACTTTGATCCCTTGGGTCCGACGATGATCGCCCCGAACAACCCGTTGCGTGGGTTCAGCATCACGTTACCCCAGTCCCACACCAACGATGTCGTCTCCCCAATGAACGGGTCCGCATAGTACGTGTACGTACGGGCCTCGCCCGGCGCGATTGTCTGATCGCCAGGGTTGTTGCCCACATTTGCACCCAGCGAGTCCTTGGGGTCGAAGGCCAATCCGATCGCCGAGAACGACGCGCGGCTCGCCTTCAGCTTGTTCTTCAGGTTGATCTTCACGCAATCCCCGACATTCACCCGAAGGGTCAACGGCATGGGTTGCAAGCCCTCGGCGACCTTGGAGACATCCTCTTCGAGCGCATAAATTTTCGCGTCAGGGTTGGTGATCAGAATCTTCCGTTCGAAGTCCACCTCGATGGCCTCGGGCGCCTTCGGGTTGAACTTCATCGACGGGTAATCCATCGCCACTACATTGAAGGTCTTCACCGGCGCATCGGCCGGGCAGACCGGCAGTGGCTTCGGAATCTCATTCTTGCCTGAATATCCGGCCGGCAGTTTCTTCAAATCCGGCTGTTCCTTGTCGTACACGCGAAGGATGCCCCAGGCTCCTTCGGAGAATTTGGAAGAACGGCCGTTGAAGTGAATGTAATCACCTGGCTGCAATCTTGGCCCGCCGGCCTGCGGCACAACTAGGTCGTACCGCTCAGCAATCCCTATATGAATCGAGTTTTTTCGATTCGCATCTCCGGCATACCGCTCGGTCAGGAAGGTGTGTCCCGACAACGTCCACGTCATGGTCTCATTCATGAGCGTGTGCAAGAGCCGGAAGACCAGCGTATCCCCGACATACGCCCGCAGCAGCGGCGTGTACGGATCGCCATGGATTGCGCTGTTGAAGATCTGGGACGGTTCCGGATTGCTGGCCAATCGCTGCGCGATGGGGCCGGCTCGGAAATTGAGACCGCTCCCGGTGGTATGGGTCCCGCCGTTCAGAAACGGCATCGGCGTCATATAGATCTTCTCCGGCATCATGAACGACACGGTCTTACCCGCTTCAAGCGCTACTTCGACGGGTTGCCCGGGGGGATTACCGGCTGTCACGATGTTCACGGTATGAGGCACTGTGTCATGCACCTGCACCATCAGTTCCCGGAAACTGCCGTTCACGCCGTGACCGACCGGCTCGATCGTGTGAATGTCGGCGACGGGTCCGCTTCGGATTTCTTTGCCGGTCTTCGGATCGTGATAGGTGGATCCGACCGGCTCGGCGATGAAGGTGCCGAATCCGCCATGCGGCCACGTCGTGGCGCCAAATGCATGGTCGTGCCAGAAGACCGTGCCCACATCGGCATCCACCCAGAACCGCTGCCGCACGAACTCCACCGTGATGATGTCGTTCGCCGGATGGTCGTGCTTCAGCCCTTTGGTCAGGGTGATGGTATTCCCCTTGATCTCCTTGATACGGGCAACTTCATTCCCCTTTACATTGTCCGCGCCAACGAGAATCAGAATGTTCGGATGGTACTGCGCCGCATTCTTCACCGTGATGGTCTTGGCACCCTTCTTCGCCGGCGCCGTCAACACGGTGTTCATCGGTGCGGGCAGCCCCTTTTTATTCTTCTTTTCCAGCATCGTGAACGGCCGAACCGACTGCTCGTAAGAAAAGCCGGTGATTACGCCGTCCGACGCCTGGTTGTCGAACTGCAGGAAGTGCCAGTGCGTGTTGATCTTGGACGACTGGAAGTTCGTGTAATCGTCATCCTCCCACTCGCTGGTAAGCATCCAGTCGACACAATCATAAATGTTGCCGCGCACCACCAACGGGTACTTCAGGTCGTCATTGGCCCGAATCGCAGCCTCCTCTTCGTGCAGAACGTAAATCAAGCCGTTCGGATCAACCACCGGCGGCTCCTTGCCCTGCGCTTTGGCGATCTTGATCGGCAGTTTGATGAAGTGGACATTGTAGTACTTGCGGCCGGCGTTCTCCGGACACAAGCTCCACCGTCCATTTTCTCCCGGGAGCGCCTGATCCAGACTCTCCTCGCCGTCGGCATCCCGGCGGATCATTTCCAGCCAGGGCGCCCCAACGTGATTCGGGGAAAACATCACCCGCTTGCCGAAATGCGGCGTCAGATGAGGCCAGGCGATTTTTCCGGTCCGCGGCTCGAACAGAATCGGGTGCCGCTTCCCCGGATGCGTGGACTTATACTTGGGATTGTCGATCGTGCTTTCCTTCTCACTCATTGCACGATTGCCTTCCCAGACCCAGTCCAACACCGTGGCGTCATAGGATTTGATCTGTCCGATTTCATCGTCCTTGTGACCGGGCTTGCCCTGCGGCGGCAACTGCATCGCCACCCAGTCCTTGATATTGATCACGGCCGGATTGGATTTCCAATCGCTCTTACCCTTCTCAACGATCTTGAATTGTTTCCCGTACCAATCGACCGTCGTCCCGATCAGCTTGTCCGACGGCACGCCAACCAGCATGCGGCCCTTGCGGTCTGGCAACTCCCGAAGATCCGGAAGGGTGTCATTCCGGTACTCGCCCACCTGCAAGGTGTTGTAGACCCGCCAATACCCCCACATCCCGGCCACGTAGTGATGTGCCACGTGGCAGTGGAACAGAAAATCGCCCGCCAACTGCTGACACAGACCGGATCCGCACTCCGTCTCGAGGTCCAGCGCCTCGGAGGGACCGATCACTTCAACATCCACGCGATCCGTTTTGTGCCGGATCACCGGATACTTCACCGGGCCGTTCACCGCCGTGGCCCACAGGGGCATGTCGTCGATCGCCCGCGGGCTCCTCGGCCACCGAATGGATCCACCGTGCGGGTGATGGGAGTGGAACACTTCGGACCCTCCGTGCACGAGCCGGAACTTGGCCGGATCTCCCAGGTAAGACCGTGGAATCGTGGGGGCCGCGTCGCCGAAGGTATAGGAACTGTACCCCATCGACTCGTCCTCGAACCCGAAGTACTCGTGCTGCACATGCATGTTGTTGATACCGAACGGCTCGCTGCGATAGTTGATCGCGCGGCCGCCCGGCCGATAGGCATCCGTCAACGGATCACGCTGAGGCAGGAAGTCGCCTTTCTTATTGACCGGACGGAACGCCTCATCACCGACCTCGTGGTAGATCAGTACGAACTCGCGGAAGTCCGGCCCCGTACCGTTCTTAATCATGACCTGCCAACCGCTCTTGGCCGGCGTAGGATCGCCCGTTCCAAGCGGTTCGAGATATTCGGATCCCTTGGGCTCCACGACAAACACGCCGAACAGGCCCATCACCGTCAATTCGCGATCGTTGGCGTAGGTATGGAACTGCCGTCCGCCTTCCTGCGTGCTCGGATGGATGTACCATTCAAAGTCCTGGCTCTTGCCTTCGGGGACGATAGAGTCCGGATTGGTCGTGGTCGCCGGCTTGCCGGTGGCGCTGACGACCATGCTAGAGCCGTGGATGTGCAGGCTCACGTCCTCGCCGCCTTCCAACTTGTTCTGCAGTTTGATTTTGACGCAGTCGCCCTGGTTGGCGCGGATCACGAGCGGCTGGATCCACTGAGCTTGAACGCCCGGCAGGACCGCGCCGGGATCATAGCCCTCTTTCTCCCGTGCTTCTTTGTTCTTGGCCTCTTCCTCACGGACCTTGTCGATGTTCTCGGTCAACACGTACATGTAGCCAGGATAATAATCCAGCCACTGGTTGAGCGTGATTTCGACGTTGATGGCGGAGATATCGTAGAACTTCACCGGCGCGGTGGCAGGGCATTTGCCGTTCGTCGTGGCCGAAACCGGCTCGACGCGCGGGTCCGACATCAGCATCAGATCCTGTCCGCCAGCGCCGTATTGGTGCATCATCGACATGTTGTTGTACATGCCAGTATTGACCTGTTGCAGTTGCGGATCATGAGCCATGTGCTCCATGATGCGCTGGTGCTGTTGCTCCACCATCGCGGCACGCTCGGGCCTGCCAGCGATCGTATCCTCAACGATGGTTTGCCCCTTTAGCTTCTCGGCCCAAGCCGGCACCTGGTGAGCCATGGCGGTGTGCTGCGCCGCGGCGTGTCCTCCGCGGGACGAGACCTCAGCCGATACGATCGTCGGGAGCCACAGCAATACCCCCACCGCGAGCGCGCTAAGCGCTCGGATTGAGCAATGAATTCCTGCGTTGTGATGGTACATGGACCGGCCTCCTTCGAAGATAGAATTACAACGAACGACGATGGTTACACGATGACATCGCTTAGACTGGCGGGCTGCAGAAACTCATACCTGACACCCTATCCGTGCATCATACTCAAGCCGGGAGGATGTTTAAGATACTCGGGTCGATTTGTGGTGTCAACACTGGGAAAATCCGGTGGTGCATTTTTTGTCACGGACGCCACGTGGCGAAGACGGGTGTCGTGGCGATGAGGCAGATGAGGATAGCGGCCGCGACGGCTGTTCAGTTCAACTGATGAGCAAAAGAAAGGGGGCATAGGAGAATCACCCGCTCCCTGCCCCCAGTCTTTGTCGCGGAAAGGTCCCTCTCGAGAGGGACCTTTCCTCAGTGTTGGCTTCACAACCCGGCGTGGGGTTACAGCCAGTTCACGCGCTCAGCCGGGCGGATGTAGATCGGCTCCTCCACCTGCTGCCGCACGACCTCCTTGCCCGACTTGTTGAAGCCCAGCACGGTGTCGTTGTACATCTCGAACCGCTTGCCGTGGATCTGGGTCTCAAACACCTTCGGGCCCGGAATG
>DATLZU010000054.1:0-88286 GCA_035573855.1 Nitrospiraceae bacterium | reverse complement strand
CGGCTTTGTCATTCCCAAAGGCTCACGCGATCAATTCCAGGCTCGAGGGTTGGCGGCGTTTCGCGACAGTGTGGCGCAGCTCGCGCCGTTTGTGGCCGATCGCGTCGGCGAACTGCAAGACTGGGAGGCGATCAAACTGCTTACGGTCTAGGTCGATCGGTTGCGTCAATGGTTTCGCCCGGGACTCCTGTGCATCGGTGATGCGGCGCACGCCATGTCACTCATCGACGGTGTTGGCATCAACCTCGCCATCCAAGATGCGGTCGCGACCGCGAATCTGTTGGCCGAACCGTTGCGAGAACAGCGGCTGACGGCCGACGATCTGCGCCGCGTCCAGCAACGGCGGGACTGGCCGACGCGCGTGACCCAGCGCGTGCAGCGCTTCATCCAGAAGCGCGTCATTACACGTGTGCTCGGAGAGGCGGGTCCGCTTGCGCCTCCGTTTCCTCTTCGCCTCCTGGCGCGATTTCCCTCTCTCCGCCGGATTCCTGCCTGGTTGATTGGGATTGGCGTCCGTCCCGAGCATGTGGAAACGCGCGCCATCTCCGTAACTCAGCAGGGCTTTAAGCTTTCTTTTCTCACAGCTCGATCGCCGCGTCCGTCTCCAGGGCGAAACGACCCCGGCCACAGGGGACAAGCTGGCATTTCTGTTCCAGCCGTTTGCGCAGCAGGATCAGCCGGCTTTCCAAGTTGTCCTTGATCTCGGGCAGGCCGAGCCATGGATCCATCCGGAGCTCGCGGTTGGTGAACTCGGACCGGCCTTCCTGGCGGTACTGGGTAAGCAAGCGCCACAGAATGCGGCCCGGCACGCTGCGAATCAGATATTCGCCGTCCACAAAGATACAGTCATCGCGGTGAAAGAAGCAGAACCGCCGTGCACGCGGCAGTGACACCGCTGCATGCACGGGTTGCGGTCGCGCGAACGTCGCCGACGGCGGTTCCTCCGCCTCGCGGCCGAGTTGCTCGATTCCAGCCGCCACGTGCGCCGCCGAGATCGTCAGGATGGTATTTTCGCGAGGCATGAAGGCGAGCGGCTCCGCACTTTCGACCGCCAGCACGCCCGCCAGGCGACCGCGGGCGACCAGCGGGATGGCGATCTGGCCTGCGGCTCCGGGCAGACCGGGAAGCGGAGTTTCCCGACACACTGCCTCAGGCCCTGCGACCACCGCCGCGCGATCCCGCACGGCGCGGGCGTACCGCAGGCTGTGATCGATCGTGGATAGATGCAGCGCGCGTCTCGCTCCGGCGACCATGCCGATCAAGCCCTCGCCGAATCCCACCTCGGATTCCGCGCCGTTTTCCGGATAACCCTGGATCGCGATGGTCAGCAGTTTCTGGTTGCGCTCGTCCGCCAGCAAAATCGTGGAGTGACGAAAGCCGAACAATTCGTCGAGGAGTTGGAGCGCCATCTCCAGCAAGTCGCCCAGCAGCTTGCGCCGGTTCAGGCGTTCGGCCAGGAGCCGGAGCGACACCAGGTCGTTGTCCACAAACAGGCGGGAGGGGCGTTCCGAGGACGGTGGGGTGGGCAAGCGGGTGAAGCCGTCCATCCGCTCGAGGCGCAACACCTCGTGCACGTCGGCCGCCCGCAAACGAAAGATGTCCGTCATCCCCGCATAGGACGCGACGGCCTGCAGTTGCGGGGACATCGACTCGAACAACAGACCGGCCGATTCGGAATGGTCATACCGCAGGTACAACCGATAGGCCTGGAGGTTCCGGGGTCGAGGATCATGGCGCAGGCCAGCGGATTTTCTCGAACGTTCTTGTGCGTCTTGTTGAAGAATTGAAATGAGATCGCCACGTGCGTGGCGTCAATGTAGTACACCTGGCTGAGGAACGTGATATTTGGGGTGCCGTCGCGCGAACAGGTGCTCAACGCGGTGGGGATGATGCCCTGGAAACAGGGCCAGAGGTCTTCGATCTGCGGCGCGGTTGTTTCCATAAGCTTACACCCTCTCTCCGGCGCCGGGACCCGGTGTCTGTAGAAAGACCTCCGTCACGTCGATCTCGACGGCCAAACCGGGCTCGGTGACCCAGGCTTCGCCAAGCTGAGCCGGAACGCCGACGGCGGCGATTTCTCCTAAAAAGTCGCGGTGCCAGTTCCTGCTGCATTCCCGGTCGCACTGATGCGCGGGCCGGATTACTTGTGCTCGTCCCTTGAGTTGGCAGGTCACGTGATCGGTCGGCCGCGTGCAACTGACGGCGATCAGTCCGTTCTCTCTCAAGTTCTGGAGTGTCTTCCGGGAAATCGCCTCCGTGAGCAAGATTGTGACCGAGGTGCGGTTGTCTCCCACGCGGATGCCCTAGGCCCGCGTGCACTCCGGCAAGAGGTGCGCGTCACGCGTGCCGACGACGACGGAGACGCCGGTCTGGAGGAAGTCGTACACCTGTTGAGGGATCATGAGGGAAACAACGAAAACGCATTTAAGAAAGAATTAGGCAAACGACAGCATATTCTTAGGAATTTCCGCTCGCCCTCCTATGCTAGGGTTGGCCCCGTTGAAGGGTGGCGGCTGGTCCCGCCGATCATCGTCACTCACCCTTACTGGCCAAACATGGAGGAGGTTCCCATACGACACGTGCTATTTCCATCACTCGTCGGCCTTTCTGTCCTGGTACTGGCCATTGCTTTTTTGAGGAGGCAACCGGCGGCGAAGCCGTCGTGGCTGCTCGCGAGAATGGCCCTTCCGTCGTTTTTGTCGCCCATGACCACAGGTTCAGTGGACCCGACCGCGTACCGGCCTGAGTAACGACGGTGGAAATCATCAATCAGGGGCAGGATCTGCATCATGTGCAGATCGTCAGGTTGGCTCAACACAAGACAAGACCGCGGCGGACTTCCGCGCGGCGATGCAGGCGAACCCGTCCCGGCCACCGAGTTGGGTGAGCTTTGTCGGCGGGCCGAACGCGGTGTTTCCCGGAAGCAAGACATCGACGACGATGAGGCTCGAGGCCGGCAACTATGTGGTGCTTTGTCTGATTCCCGATAAACCCGGGGTGCCGCATGTGGCGTTGGGGATGGAAAAACCGCTCTTGGTCACGCCGGCCGTCGTTGCGGCTGATAAAGAGCCCGTTCCGGACCTGATCATCACCCGGAGTGACTTTCACTTCAGTCTTTCCAAACCCGTTGAGGCGGGAACGCACACGATTCAGGTGCTCAACGCCGGCAGTCAGCCGCACGAAGCCGTCGTGGTCAAGCTGACGCCCGGCGCAACGGCGAAGGATTTCATCGCGGCCTTCGAGCCCGGCGCAGCCGGTCCTCCGCCCGGTCAGGTGTTGGGAGGCATTGTGGGACTAGACCGCGGCGGGCACGGATTCTTCCAGGCGCATTTTGAGCAGGCCAGTACGGGTTGATCTGCTTTTTCATGGACGCCGAGAGCAATGCGTCGCATGTTGCGAAGGGCATGGCGCTGAACTTTACCGTGAAGTAGACGTCGCTAAGGATGCGGGCAGAGCGACCGGTGTTTTCGCGACCGCTATTTGATCGTGAAGTCCAGGACCATACCCTTTCGGGCATGGGAGTTCTGAAGATAGGGATTAGAAAACAAGCAGATCAAGGCATAGCGGCCGGGTGATAACGTGGCGGTGAACACGCCTTCTCCGCCGGGCTCCAACTCGGTAATCCCTCCGACCAGCTTTCCAGGTAACGGAACACCGTAGCCCAGCGTCCATGCGGATAGAATCTGGTCCGGCGACGCGTCCGCGGCGAGCCGGAAAAGACTGACCTCATGCGGTTGACCTCCGCGATTGACGGTATAAAAGGTATGGCGTCCCGGCCTGATACGTTCCACGATGTCGAATTGGAAATCGCGCAGCGCCAGATGGTAATGCCCCGAAAAGGTCGGTTTCGGCGCTGTCTCTTTGACCACCTGCAGCGACCTCCGCATGCCCAGCGCAACGTGCGGTCTCCCATCGCGCGCCGGGATCGTGCAGATGAGGACGTAAGAACCCGGGGCCAGATAGACCACGGCTTCCCCTTCTTCCCCGGGTTCGACTCCATTCGGCCCACCCATTCGTTTCGCCCAAGAGGAGAGGGGAGCGCCAGCACGGGCTCCCGAAGCACCGCAGCGAGGTCTTCCGGACGTTTGCCCTTTTCCAGGCGAAGCAGTTGAATGTGGTGCGGTTCACGGCCGTGATTGACGAGCCGGACGGTAGTTATGCCGGAGGGCATGAACGGCGGGGCCGTCGAACCCATAATTTTCTGCCGTAAACGTCGCGATGGAAGCTTCGGAGGAAGAAGATGAGGCATCTACAGCGGTAAGACCACAGAAACCGATCGACATCCAGATGAGGATGAGAAACCGAGAATACCAACCAACCTCACCGGGGTTCATCGCGAGTGTTTTGTCCCCCGTTGTCGTCCGGAGTCCAACCGAAAAGTTGAACGGAGCACGATGGTGCTCGCTCCTGCCGATTGCGTCAATAGAAGGAAGCACGACGCCATGACCGTCAGGCCTCTTGGCCGTCATTTGAAAAATTTATCGGCGAGACGGAGATCCTTTTCCAGGTCAAGGGACCGCCCGGCCGGCGGTGAACCGAAACCCTCGGGCGCACGCCTGCCGAGTTCCTTGTCGAGGCTTTTCACAATCTCCTCCGGATGTTTGGCGCCGATGAAGTCGCGAAAGAGCGTCGGTCCCGGGGGCGGACTCGGCCCTCCCGGCGGCCCGACCGTGGGGGCCGTTCCCGGCCGGTCGTCGACCCGGAAGTCGCCGGTAGGACCCAGTTGGGCCAGTTGCGCGAACGCGGAGACGTTGCTGACCACACCAAGGAGAAGCAGAGACACGAGCCATCTCATGGTGGCCTCCATCGAGGCTCTGGGAGGGAGGGAACGAGAAAGATAATTTAATTTACTCTACCACACCGGAGCATACTGGAGAACGTACAGGCCGAGAATCCCATTCAAGACGATTGATGCGGCGAACGGGACCGGCGAATCCGGTCGGCAAGGCAAGGTGTGAGCCGCACGGGAGATCTTTGAGCCGGCGCGCGTGACCGGTGCCACCCACACCCGATACAATGGACCTCGGACTCGCTCGCCGGATGAACGTGTTCAACGGAGGCCCATCATGCAACTGATGTTAGAACCGCAAGAGCGAGAAATCTTGGTGTGGGCGTTGAACGGCGCGGTTTCCGATCTGGGAGCCGAGATTGCCGATACGGAGAATCAGGAGTTTCGAGAGGACCTGAAGAAGCGAAAGGCGATCTTGCTGGGGATTCTCGACCGTCTGAAATAGACAAGGACGGGGGGCCGCGCCTAGCCTAATGGCCGAGAATGGCACCGGACGGCTCAGTCAAGCGCGGTGCGGGATGGAGGCGTTTGATCCCAGGAAGGATGGGCGAGCGCCACGCACAGGTTGCGTGCGATGTCATAAGGAGGGTTTATCGTCATGGCCAACAAGAACATCATCGCGGTGGTAGGAGCGACAGGGATGCAGGGCGGCGGGCTGATCCGCGCGATCGTCAACGACAAGGATGGAGGGTTTGCGGCGCGGGCGCTGACGCGCAAGGTGGGCTCGGACAAGGCCAAAGAGCTGGCGCAACTGGGAGCGGAGGTGGTCGCCGCCGATCTCGACGAGGTTGAGAGTCTTAAGCGGGCGTTCGCAGGCGCCTACGGGGTGTTCTGTGTCACCAACTTCTGGGAGCATTGCTCGCCCGAAAAAGAATTCGCCCAGGCACGGAACATGGCGGAAGCGGCTAAGCACGCGGGTGTCCAACACGTTATCTGGTCGACGCTTGAAGACACGCGCCGTTGGGTGCCGCTCACTGACACCCGCATGCCCACGCTCCTGGGCAAGTACAAGGTGCCACACTTCGATGCCAAGGGCGAAGCGGATGGTGTGTTCCGAGCGCTGAATATTCCCACCACCTTCCTGCTCACCTCGTTCTACTGGGACAACCTGATTCACTTCGGGATGGGTCCCAAGAAAGGTCCGGACGGCACGCTGACGTTCACGCTCCCGATGGGCGACAAGAAATTACCGGGCATCGCCGCGGAAGATATCGGGAAATGCGCCTTCGGCATCTTCAAAAAAGGCTGGGAGTACGTCGGCAGGACGGTCGGTGTCGCCGGCGAACATCTGACCGGCGCGGAGATGGCTGCGAAGCTTACCCAGGCGTTGGGGCGGGAGGTGCGTTACAACGCGGTGGCGCCCGAGACCTACCGCAGGTTCGGATTCCCCGGCGCCGAGGATCTCGGCAATATGTTCCAATTCAAGTGCGATTTTAACGCCGTGTTCTGCGGCGCGCGCGATCCTGCCGTCGCCCGCGCGCTTAATCCCGCTCTGCAAACCTTTGACCAGTGGTTGGCTCAGAACAAGACGCGCATTCCGGTCGACTAGCAACTGTGTCGCGCTGAGGGATCTCCATCCGCGCGACCGAACCCCTTGTCCAATCCCTTCTTCAAGGACCGCCTGCAAAAGACGAGATGCCGCGACCGCGCATGAGAACAATTTTGTAGTACGGGCGACAAAATGCGTCAGAGAAAGACCGAGTCGGTCAAAAGGCGATGCTTCGATCCGGCTCGGCGGCAAAACAAAAATCACTGATGGTGTATGCAGTTCGTTACAAGCGGCGGCGGTTTCTTCCCGTGACGGCCCGTTGACCCTCCTGCGGCACTCCATTTGCCGTCACCTTGTTCGGCTCGTTGTTCGAGACGGTCCTTGCGTGTCGAGTCGCGGGCCCTTGCTTTTCAACGGTCGGGGAGGGATGCCATGAAAAACCTGATCCTAGTGGCAACTGCGGGATTTTTGCTGGCAGGTTGCGCGGTGGACGACGGGCGACGTCCCAATGTCAACGTCGGCGTCGCCATCGGCGGTGATGCTCCCGCCCGCGGCGGTGGTCCTCCACCCTGGGCCCCCGCCCATGGGCGACGCGCCAAGGAAGCGGCCTATCGATATTACTACTATCCGGCTTCGGGCGTGTATCTGAACATCAGCACAGGAACCTACTTTTACCTGAGCGGCGGGACGTGGCAGGTGTCCGCGAGGTTGCCGCCTTCCGTGGTGATCGACACAGCTGATTACGTCAGCCTCGAACTCGCTACGGACAAGCCGTATCTCTTCTACGACGAGCACAGGGTCAAATTTAAAGGCAAGAAAGGCCATCCGAAAGGCAAAGGGAAGTGGAAGGACGGCGGACCGCCTTTCTGACGTCGGTATCCACTGCTCGCGCTTCCGGTCTTGACCTTGGACATTCCGGTGGCGGTGCAGGTTCTGTTTTTCGGAGCCGCCGGTTCACATTGTCCCAGCCGAGGAGGAGGCGCTTCCGGCGTGACGCCGCGATGACCGCATGGGCTTGCGCGGGCATGACCTCCGCTCCGGCAATCCTTGGAGAGAAAGGTGTTCGAACCCGGGAGGCGTCGCAGAACCTTGCTCAATCGGGTGAGGCGACCCGTCCAGCCGGACTGATGTTTGTCGCGTTCTTCCGTGGTGGGGAAGAACGCGTGCGCGAGCGTCAGTTCGGTGCCCTCCGGAACCGTTCGCAGCTCAATGGTGACGAAAGTTTCATAAAATTCCCTGAGTCCAAGCCGGTCCCGATCCGAACCTTCCCATGTCCAGGTGAACACCAACCGTGCCGGCGGCGTCACTTCCTGATAGCCGCCCGGGTATAGATCATCCCGTCAAGGGCCTTCATCGCGATGCGATAGCTCCCGCCAACGCGCGGGTCCACTTCGGCAAGCAAAGTGGAGTAGTCGTCCGACGGCGCAAACCACCGCGTCAACGCATGCGGGTCCGTCCAGGCCCGGAAGACTTTTTCTCGCGGTGCCGTGAACCTGCGGGTGATTCGGAGCATAGTGTGAGGGGGCGGTGAGCCGGTCGGCCATAGCGATTCCTTCGCCGGCCGGGGAACAGCGGGCGAAGCAAGTGCGAAGGCATCCGGGCGCGCGGCGCCGGGCTGCTCGCCTTCCCTTATCCGGGAGAAATGGACAGGAAGATAGTCGCGTTGCCGCGGCTGAGCAGGAGCAGGACCGGTGAGTTGGGCGCGAGCTGGCTGGTCAACCGCTCGAAGTCCTGGACGTTCTTCACCGGCTTGCGGTTGATCTCGCGGATGATGTCGCCAGACCGCAGGCCAGCACGCTCGGCCGGGCTGTCCGGTTCGACATCCGTGACCAGCACCCCGCTCTTGGAGCGGCCGGAGCCGGACGGGACCGGTTCTACGGTCACGCCGGCGAGCGCGTGCTCGCCTTTCGCGCCTTCCGAGGAGCCGCGCGAGGCCTTCGCGAGGTCCTTGGGCAATTCCCCGATCGTCACCTTGATGTCTTTCTCCTGTTTGTCGCGGAGCACTTTGATCGTCACCTGCGTGCCCGGGGCGGTTTCGGCGACCAGGGCGCGTAGATGAGCTGGGTCGTTGATCGGCGTCCCGTTGTATTGCAGGATCACGTCGCCGCGCTCGAGCTTGGCCTTGGACGCCGGGCTGTCCTCCATCACGTCGGCCACCAGCGCCCCCTTCGTGTCGGAGACGCCGAATTGTTTCGCCAGGTCCTGATTGAGTTCCTGAATTGACACGCCGATCCAGCCGCGCACGACCTTACCGTGCTTGATCAGGCTGTTCATGACGCTTTTCGCCATGTTGCTGGGAATAGCGAACCCGATACCCATGTACCCGCCGGTGCGGCTGAAGATGGCCGTATTGATCCCGATCAACTCGCCTTTCAAATTGACCAACGCGCCGCCGGAGTTGCCGGGATTGATGGCGGCGTCGGTCTGGATGAAGTCTTCATAATCGACGATGCCGACATTGGCCCGTCCGACCGCGCTGATGATGCCCATCGTGACGGTCTGGTTCAAGCCGAAAGGGTTGCCGATGGCGAGCACGAGTTCGCCGACCTGCAACTGACTCGAGTCGCCCCATGGCAGCGTGGGCAAGTCGGTCGCGTCGATCTTGATGACCGCGATATCCGTCTTGGGATCGGTGCCGACCAGCTTGGCTTTGAAGCTGCGTTTGTCGGCCAGCAGGACTTTGATCTCATCGGCTTTTTCCACGACATGGTTGTTGGTGACGATGTACCCGTCTGGAGACACGATCACGCCGGAGCCCAAGCCCTGTTCGCGTCGTTCCCTCGGAATGCGGAAGCGCCGTTCGAATTCCTCCCCGAAGAAGCGCCGGAAGAAGGGATCGTCGAAAAACGGATTGGAGAATTGCTCGCCGCCGTCGCCTTTCCGTACGGCCGAGATATTGACAACGGAAGCGCGGGCGGCTTTGGCGACCGCGATGAAGGTTTCGTTGGACGGAATCCCCGCGGTCGGGACCGCAGTGGCGACGGGGGTCGGCGCGGGAGCCGGGGCGGCCACCGCCGCGGGAGGGTTCGAAGGCAGGGGCGGCGGTGCTTGTTCTTGCGAGCAGCCGATCACCACCAACAAGGCTGCAGAAAGCCCAAAAAACAAGAGCCTGGCCGACTTCCGCCGACGCGACCGATGTGCAACCCCGCATCCCCTTACAGCCATGCGTTTCCTGCTCCCACTTGAACAGACATCCAGCGTATATACCAGTTTATTAACCTTCTAGGGATCTTAGTCAAGATGCAAATCCCGCCTCATTGGCGAATGCAAAACGTCGCGCTCACCGGCGCGGCAAATCTGGGCGGGGATCGGGGACAAATCCGTGCCGATTCGGCATCTGCACGGCGGGCAATGTCCGCGCATCGAACACGGCGTGCTCATCCACGATGCCGTTGCGATACAGCAACCAGGCGACTACGGCGTACACCTCATCGGAGGTCAGCGACTGCGGGGCGGAGAAGGGCATGGCGCGACGGATGTAATCGAACAGGGTGGTGGCGTAGGACCAGTAACTGCCGATCGTCTTGATCGGACGCGATGTGGCCAACGTGCCCTGCCCGCCGACCAGCCGATCGTTCGGTCCTTCCACGCCCGTCGGGCCGTGGCAGGCGGCGCATTTCTTGGCGAAAACCGCGGCGCCCTGTTTCACACTACCGCGGCCGGGCGGCAGGCCGTCGCCGTTCGGGGAGACGTCGATGTCCCAGGCTCGGATCTCCGCCTCGGTGGCCTGGCGACCGAGGCTATAGGACGACTGGCCATCCAGGGAGAACGCGTCGGCCCGGGCGGAGAATGTCACCACAGCCGCCGCGAAGAGACAGATCCCGTACAGCTCGACGGTTGCCCGATCGTTCTTTTCTCGACAGGGGAGCAAGAGGTGGTTAAGCATGGATATTCGTCACCCTGCCATCGCGCGCCACGCGCCAACTGTGAACAGCGTTGTAATGGTACACGGAGTTCACGCCGCGCACCGCCAGCAAGTCGGCGCGGGCCGGTTGCACATAGCCGGTTTCATCTGTGCAGCGGCTCTGGAGTATCGCGTCCGCTCCCTGCCAGCGCCAGGGGAACCGAAAACGCGTCAGGCACTTGGGCAACACCGGCTCCTGCAACTGCGCCGGTCGCCACGTATGCCCGCCATCCGTGCTCACCTCGACCGTCGTGATGCGTCCTCGTCCGCTCCAGGCCAACCCGCGGATCTCCACGAAGCCCGGCCGAATCCGTTGCCCGCCCGAGGGGCTGGTGATCACCGACTTGGCCTCCATGACAAAGGTGAACTGCCGCGCGGTCCCGTCCGGCATGAGGTCCGTATAGTGCGACGTCTCTTCACGGGTCATGAACGGTGCGGTGCCCAGTTTCAGACGACGCAGCCACTTGATACAGGTGTTGCCTTCCCAACCGGGAAGGACCAGACGGAGCGGATAGCCCTGCTCGGGTCGCAACGCTTCGCCGTTCTGCGCATAGCACAGTAGGGCTTCTTCCAGGACGGCCGGGAGCGGCAGGCTGCGTGTCATGGCGGCGGCATCGCTGCCTTCGGCAAGCATCCAGGCCGCTTCCGGCTTGATGCCGGCCTCGGCCAACACCGCCGCCAAGGGCACGCCGGTCCATTCGCTGGCGCTCAGCAGCCCGTGGGTTTCCTGAACAGTGCGGCCGGTCGGCACCGCCCATTCGGCGGCCGAGTTCCCCGAGCATTCGATGAAGACGACTCGCGAGGTGGACGGAAACCGTACCAGATCGTCCATGGTGAAGATCAAGGGGCGTTCCACCAGGCCATGCACGAGCAGCCGGTGTTTGGCCGGATCGATGGCAGGGACACCGTTGTGATGCCGCTCGAAATGCAAGGAGTTGGGCGTGATGATCCCGTGCAGCGCCTGGTGCGGCGTCAAGGACACGGCGGATCTGACCAATCGACCCACCTGCTCGAACGGGGACCGGCGGCCGTAGGCGCTGGGCGGCGCCCCCGGTACCTTGGTCGGGTCGGCCGGGGCTGCCGGTTTCGCATGCGCCGACGGCAGAAGGGAGCGGGTTGCCGTCAATCCCGCGAAGGTTGCCGCACCGGCGATGAAGGCCCGGCGGCTGAGCGGCCGGGCGGAAGTATCGATATGCGGAACATCATCGTCCGGGAAGCGTGCCATCGATCACCTCGCGTCGGGTGGTGGCAACCGATTATGGATTGCCGCAGACCAGCGGGTCAATCGTCCGTTCCGAGGACGACTCCGATCCCGTACCGTTCGAAGAGGGCGGAGAGGAGCGCGAAGTCGTCGCGATAGAGCATCACGCCGAGCACAATCAGAAACAGTCCGCTGACGGCCGAGATGACGCCGAGGTACGCTCGGATTTGTTTGAAGGCGTCGAGAAAGCGGTCCAATCCGATCGCTGCGGCGAAGAGGGGCGATCCCAGCCCGAGGGAATAGAATCCCAGCAGCGCGACGCCGTCCGTCACGGTGTCGGCCGCGGCTGCGTACAGGAGGATCGTCCCGAGCACCGGCCCCACGCAGGGAGTCCAGCCGGCGGCGAAGGTGGCGCCGATCAGCAACGGGCCCACGGCGCCGATCGGCCGGCCGGCGAGCCACACCCGTCTCTCGCGCATCAGAAAGCGCAGCTTCACGATTCCGAGCAGGGAAAGCCCAAAAGCCACGATAAGCGCCGCGCCGACTTTCCGAATGAGCGCCTGATGGTCCGCGAAGACTCGGCCTATGAGACTGGCCGATGCCCCGAAGGCAACGAACACGGCTGAAAAGCCGGCGATGAAGAGGAGCGAGTTGGCGATGATCGTCGCGCGCTGCCGGTGTCGCCCCTCGGAGTCCGTCAGTTCATGCAGCGACAAGCCGGTGATCGACATGAGATAGGACGGCACTAGCGGCAGCACGCAGGGGGAGACAAAGGACAGCAGGCCGGCCAGAAACGCGGCCAGGAGCGAGGTGTGCGGCAGTGAATCGATCATGAGAGGGACGCAGATGGAGGCGGGGACCGGGTCCGCGCGGCCCCGCCGGTCTTCACTCGGTCAACGCGGACAGGAACTCCTGAAACTTGGCGTTCTGGAGAATGCCGGCGCCGCGATGCACGAGCACGATGTGCCCCTGAGCGTCGACCAGCACGGAGGTCGGCGTGGCGTTGACGTTGAAGGCCCGCGCCGTCCATCGATCTTCGTCATAGGCTGTGGGAAACACGAATGTGCCGGGACTGGCCTTCACGAACGCCTCGACGTGGCTTCTCGTGTCGGCGAATCCGATCGAGACCACACGGAGCCGCGCCGGTTTCTTTCGCTGGTAGAAATCGCTCAGGCTCGGCAGCTCGCGCTGGCAGACCTTGCACCACGGCGCCCAGAACACCAACAACGTCGGCCGGCCCGTGATCGTTTCATGGCTGTACACCTCCCCGGCTAACGTCACCAGCTCGAACGGCGGGATGGCCGAAGGTGCCGCTTCGGCGATGCCCTCTCCGTTTCCGGTCAGGCCTCCACCGAGGCCAAACCACAGGATCGTCAGAATACAGAGACCGCTCCTGATCCCTCGCATGACGACTACCTCCTCGTTACGGTTTGATGTAGATGTACCCCTGCCGCTGCAGATCCGCAATGCGCTTCACCGCGACGGGATGCAAGGTGGCGACGAATCCCTTGGCCAGGTTGTCCAGAGTCTTGCCGAACATCTTCATCGATACCTGGCACATCTCCGCGCGCACGCCTTTCTCGATGATCTGGTCGAATCGCTTTTGCATTTCCGGGTCCATCTTATCTTTCTCGAAGAGCTCCAGCGCCGGTCCGTGCACGACCAACTCCACGTCGATGTTCTCCGGCCCGCCCTCCGCGTCGATGTGCTTGTTAATGAGGGCGAGCGCGTATTTAGCGACCTCCGGGTCCTTCCCGTCCACGTGGTACAGGACCTTGACTTTCTCCTTCTTGGGATTGTCCGCTGCTTGCGCCAGGTCGGGGACCGCGGTGAGAGCGAACATGACGACCGACAGAATAGCTGCGAGCGTCAGTTTGCAGGGGAACGTGGTGATCATGGCTTCCTCCTTTGGGTGATGATCCGTGAACAGCGCCGATTCATGCGCGCATCGTACTCATGCGCAATGGAAGGAGGGTAGAGGAGGGTACCCCGGCAGGCAGAACAATTATGCCTCTGGCAGGTAGGGGAGAACGCCTCTGGTCAGATCTTCGGACGGTGTTGGGTGTAGTAGACGGCCGCCTGGGCGCGGCGCGTGACGTGGAGCTTCTGGAAGATGTTGCCCAGGTAATTGCCGACGGTTTTCTCGCTGAGGTTGAGCGCGACTGCGATCTCCTTGTTGGTCCTACCTTCGGCCACCAGCGCAAGCACGCGTTCCTCCTGCGGGGAGAGCGCGTCGCGCTTCTCGCCGTGCGACGGCGCCGGCATGGATTTCAGACGCGCGAGCACCCGCTCCGTCACGGCCGGATCGAGGATCGATTGTCCGCCGGCCACGGTCCTCGCCGCGCGAAGCAGCTCCTCGCCGCCGATTTCTTTGAGCAGGAACCCGTCGGCGCCGGCGAGAATCGTGGCCAGGACTGCGTCATCGTCGGCGTAGGAGGTGAGAAAGAGCACCCGGATCTCAGGACGCGCCGCCCGGATCTCGCGACAGGCCTCGATTCCGCTGCCATCGGGGAGCCGGACGTCCATCAACACGACATCGGGCTTGAGGCGCGCCGCTTCCGTCACGGCGGCCGCTTTTGTGCCGGCTTCACCGACCACCTGGAATCCGCCGACTTCGGCGAACAACGTGCGCAGGCCCAGCCGGAGCACCTGGTGGTCGTCCACCAACAGCAGCCGGATCGGCTTGGTATCAGGTCGAGGCATGGGACACCTCCTAAGGCACGTCGCAGACGATCCGCGTGCCGCGCCCCGGCTCGGAATGCACCGTCAGCCGGCCGCCGAGTTTCCTGGCGCGGGCGTCCATGTTTCGCAAGCCGTGCCCCTGCTCGTGAGCCGCGCCCGTTTGAAACCCCACACCGTCGTCCTCCACGACTAGCCTCACGTTCCCGTCGTGCAGGTACAGCGATACCGTCCCGGTGCGGGCGGCGGAATGTCGCAGGCAGTTGCTCATCGCTTCCCGTGCGATCGCGAGCAGATGCGCGGCCTGTCCCGGTGTCACCCTGTCTGCGGCGGCCGGGCTGACCCGCAAGTCGAAGTGGATCCGGTGCGGCCCTTCCATCGTCGCGACCAGGGCATTCAATGCCGTTTCGAACTCGCGTCCGCCGGAAAGCGGCGGCTCGGCTCCGCCCAGGTACCCGCGGAGGTCACGAATCACCGATTTGAGATCGGCAATGGCCGAATCCAGTTGGCGGACCGATTCGGTCGGATCGATCGCCGCCTGCCTCCGGGACCGTTCCAGGCTGAGCGTGGTCGCAAAGAGCGATTGGATGGCTCCATCGTGCAGGTCCTGGGCTATCCGCTCCCGGTCCTCCAGCGCCTGGCGAAGCTGCCCCTCGCTCCGGCGTAGGGTCTCTTCGGCGCGTTTTGTCTGCACCAAGGAAGCTTCCAAATCGGAGATTGTGCGGAGATACCGGCAGGTCACGTAGCCCAACGCCAGGACACAGGCGCTCAGGCGCAACAGGTGCCAGAACCACCAGCGGGCGTCCCAGGGCACCGAGTACATGAAGACCAACTCGGCCAGAGCGAACAAGAGCGCGAGGCAGGCAAACAGATAGTCTTCCGGTTCGCCGGAGCGCCGGTAATCGAGGAGCAGACGCAGGGTCGCCGCGAAGAAGAACAGGCAGGCCAGGCTCTGGGGCGCGACCGCCGTCGGAGTGAACTCGCCGTTGCGGATCATGTCCGGAATCCGGTCGGGCCAGGCCAGAATCGACAGGCCCAGGATCAGCGCGCCGACCGCGACGGCCCACGGCAGCCGTAAGCGTCGCCTCGCGAGGCGCTCGGAGGTCTGAGTCCAGACGAACGCGAATCCGGCGCCGCCGACCAGGCTGGCCACATTCCGCAGCAGGACAAACGCGTTTCCCGGCCGGACCATCGCATGAAACGTGTCCAGAATTCCCATTCCCAAGAAGCCGACCGCCAAGGCTTGGAATTTTGCACCGCCCCGCTCCTCGCGCCGTCGCAACAGGACTGTCGCCATCGCCATGGCGGCCAATCCTCCCAACGCTTCCATCGACGAGTGCAGCGGCTCGTGATGCCAACGCCAGTCGGGCCAGCGCGCGGACAGGGCCGCGCTTGCCAGCAACGCGGCGATGGCGCCGAGTCCGAGGAGTGTGTACGAAGGGATCGGATGGCCGATCATGGAGAGTGACGACCTCTCTACCGGGTCGCCTGCCCGGCCTCTGCCGATCACTATACGACCTTCCGCCATGGACTGAAAGGCCCTCCGCCTCTGCCGGCGTGGGTCCTGTGGGAACAGGTCGAGGCGGGCAGCGGGCGCCCATTGCTTGGCCTCATGACCAGGGTGATGGGAACGAAGCCGGGAGCGTTTAGTCACAGCCGATGCGGCGGCCAGCGGTAATGATCCCTTCGCGGTCGGCAAAGAACACCAGTCGGCAGCTCACGCCTCCGTAGAGCGGAAGGGTGTGATACTCGTCGGCTTGGCCGGGCATTCGATCGATCGTCATGTCCCACACCATCTCGATCATTCCGTCGTCCAACTCCTTCGGATGGAGATTGGGAGGCCCGAGTTCGTAGTACAACTCGGTCTTCGGCTTCCCAATCCATCGATCGATCACGTCGTCCCAGGTTCGATAGATTCCCGCGACGCCGGGATCGCGGCTCGCCGCGCAGCCTGCGAAACCCGCCAGCATGTCCAGGATCAGCAGCACCGTGGCAATCGTCGGCCTCATGGTCTCTCCTTCCGTGATTTTCGACAGCGTTTGGCGTATTCTGTCGATCGAGCCGGCTGTAGCGCGTGGACCGCGCGGCAGTGTAGCAGGTCCTGGAATTGAGACAAGAGGCAAGCAGGGCTTTGGGTTCAAGGGGGATCACTGTCGGGGCTGGGAGTTCGGGCGGGGAACATGCTGTGCCACCGGGGATCGTGAGGCTGTGAAACGCCGATGAAAGTTGCCGGCCGAATGCGTTGGATCACGCGGGGAATCACGCTGCTGGCATGGAGCGGGATCGCGGCCTGTCTAGGTCTCGGCCTTTACGGGTTTTATCTCTCGACCAGTCTGAGCCTGCCGAAAAGCGAAGACCATCGGCCGCTGCTCATCTACGGCGCTCCGTTTCTGTTGAAGCCGGATCAAAATATCGACGAAGTCCGGCTGCTCGAACGCCTCCATCGGCTGGGCTACCGTCCAGCCTCCTCGGAGGTCCTTGCACCCGGCGAGTACCGCGTCACCGAACAGACCCTCGACATCTACCTCCACGATCAGCCCGATGTGCACGCTCGAGCCCTGCCTATCCGTTTGACGTTGGACGGCCGCCGCGTGGTCGAGATCCTCTCGCTTGTGGACGGGGGGCCGATTTTCCCGGTGTCGCTCGAACCACAGCTCATCAGCGGCGTTCGCGGCGAGTCCCGCCAAGTGCGCGAATGGCTTCCGCTCGCGTCGATCCCGAAACCGGTGATCGATGCGGTGCTGGCCGTCGAGGACCACCGCTTTTACTCCCATCCCGGCATCGATCCGGTGGCGGTGGGGCGGGCCGTGTGGGCCAATCTTGTGCAGGGCGAAGTCGTGCAGGGCGGCAGCACCATCACGCAGCAACTCGCCAAGAACCTCTTCTATACGCCGCAGCGGACCGTCGTGCGCAAGATCAAGGAGTCGATCGCCGCCTTGGTCTTGGAAGCCAAGTATCGAAAAGAGGAGATCCTCGAGAGTTATCTGAATGAAATCTACCTGGGGCAAGCCGGTTCCGTCGCGATCTACGGGGTGGCCGAGGCGGCGCATCGGTACTTCGGCAAATCAATCCATGATCTGTCGATCGAGGAAACGGCGCTGATCGCCGGCATGATCAAAGGCCCCAATACCTATTCGCCGGTGCGGGACCCGCAGCTCGCCAAACAACGGCGCGACGTGGTGTTACGCCGGCTGCGGGACGCGGGCCGGATCACCGAGGAGCAGTGGAGGGCCGCCGTCAATGCGCCGGTGCGCGTGTCGCCCCCGCAGGACAGCCTGGCCGACGCGCCGTACTTCGTCGATTACGTGCTCCGGCAGTCCGAGGAAGCGGTCGATGCGTCGCTGCCCGACGGAACAAAGATCTATACGACGCTCGATCCCATCTTGCAGCAAATCGCCGGCGAGGTCCTGCAGAACGGCCTCGCGCGACTGGAGGAGACCTATCCCAAGTTACGACGCGCGGATCAGCCGCTGCAGGGCGCCTTGGTGGTGCTGGATCCCAAAACCGGCGGCATTCTGGCGATGGTTGGCGGGCGGGATTATCGGAGCAGCCAGTTCAATCGAGCCGTGCAGGCCAAGCGGCAACCGGGCTCGCTCTTCAAACCGCTGGTGTACTTGGCCGCGTTCGAGGCGACCAGGGACGCCGGGTCGAGCGCCGTCACGCCGGCTAGCCTCATCCTCGATGCGCCAGTGACGTTCGAATCGCCGGCTGGGCCGTGGTCGCCTCAGAATTATGACCGCCGGTTCCGCGGCACGGTGACGATCCGGGCCGCGCTGGAACAATCCCTCAACGTGCCGGCGGTTCGGGTCGCCCAGACGGTCGGGGCCAAGCGCATCATCCGGCTCGCGCATGAACTGGGGATCAAGAGCCTGCTGGACGACAACCTGTCGCTCGCGCTGGGCAGTTCTGCCGTGTCGCTGCTGGAAATCACGGCGGCCTTCGGCGTGCTGGCGCACAACGGGCTGGCGGCGGCGCCGTCGGCGATCAGGTCCGTCGCGGCGCCGAACGGCGACCCGCTGTGGCACGCGCTGCCCGAGCGGCGTCAGGTTGTGTCGCCCCAGGCGGCCCATGTGGTCACCTCGCTGCTCAAAGGCGTTATCGACCACGGCACCGCGGCCAAAGCGAGGGCGCTGGGGCTCAAGAGTGTCGCGGCCGGCAAGACCGGCACGACCGACGGGTATCGCGACGCCTGGTTCGTCGGATATACGCCGGAGATCGTGATCGGGGTGTGGATCGGGTTCGACGACGAGCAGCCGCTTGGCCTCTCGGGAGCGCAGGCCGCATTGCCGATCTGGACAGAGTTCGCCCGCCGGGTGATTCCGTCGAATTCCCCCGACTTCATCGCACCATCCGGCGTGGTGAGCCGCGAGATCGATCCGCAAACCGGCCAGCTTGCCACCTCGAAGTGCCCGGAGCGGACGCCGGAAGTGTTCATCGAGGGCACCGAGCCGACGGTCTACTGCGAAGTGCACGGCGAAGGCTTCTGGGACCGGATCAAGCGGACCTTCAGCTTCTTCTGATTCTTCCGCCGTTGGCACGCTTCTCGTTTTTGCCGCGCGCGATGCGGCGCGAAGCCCGCCGGAAAACGAGTGAATCGTTGACGAACCGGCAAGGTTGTCGCATCTTCGGGAACACATTTGAGAAGGGAAACTTCTGAATGGGACCCACATGATGCCTCCACTGATTCCTCCCGGTGAAGCCCAGCGCCTGGCCGCGCTGCATTCGCTCCACATCCTCGACACCCCGCCCGAAGAACGGTTCGATCGCATCACGCGTCTCGCGCAACGCCTCTTCGATGTGCCGATCGCCTTAATCTCGTTGGTGGATGCGTCGCGGCTGTGGTTCAAATCCCGCGCTGGTCTCGATCTCGAGCAAACCCCTCGGGAGAGGTCCTTTTGCGAGCACGCGATCCTCGGCCGCGGGCCGTTCGTCGTTCAGGACGCGCGAACTGATCCTCGCTTCTCCGATAACCCGTTGGTGACCGGCGAGCCCGCGATTCGTTTCTACGCCGGATGGCCGCTGACCGATCACGGTGGCCATCAATTGGGTGCGCTCTGTCTCATCGATCGCCGGCCTCGACAGTTGAGCGAAGCCGATCTGCAGATCTTGCGCGATTTGGCCTCCTTGGCGGAGCGGGAACTGACCAACCGCGAACTCCTCGAGGCGTTCGCCCGCCTGCGCGCCAGCGAGGAACGGTACGCGCTGGCGGTGCGCGGCACCTCCGACGGGCTGTGGGATCGCGACATCCTGACGAACGCCGAATATTGGTCTCCGCGCTTCAGGGAGTTGGTGGGCTATCACGAGTCCGAACTGCCGAGCACGTTCGAATCGTTCGTCTCCCTCTTGCATCCCGACGACGTGGACCGGGTCATCTTAGCCGTCCGCGCGCACCTGGAGCGCCGGGAACCGTACGACATCGAATATCGCCTGCGGACGAAGAACGGCACGTACCGGTGGTTTCGGTCGCGCGGCCAAGCCGTGTGGAACGAAGCCGGCCGGCCGGTCCGCATGGCAGGCGCCATCACGGACATCACAGATCAGAAGTCGGCTGAGGAGGAACTGCGCGCCACCAAGAAGCTGCTGCGGGCGATGCTGGATCATACGCCGGCCGTCGTCTATGCCAAGGATCTGAACGGCCGATATCTCTTCGTCAACCGACGTCACGAGCAGGTGTTCGGCCGGACGAACGAAGAAACGGTCGGCAAAAGCGATGACGAGTTGTTCCCGGGTCAGCAGATCGCGGTCTATCGAGCGCACGACCGCGAAGTGCTCGCGTCCCTCAAGGCGATCGAATACGAGGAAACCGCCGTCCAGGAAGGCCGGCTTCATACCTATCTGTCGGTAAAGTTCCCATTGCTGGACTCCTCCGGCCGGCCGTTCGGCGTCTGCGGTATTTCCACCGACATCACCGATCGCAAGGAGGCGGAGGAAGAACTCCGGGAACTCACAGATCGGCTTCAAGCGATCGTGCGGGCTTCGCCGGTTCCGGTCGTCGCCATCGATCCCGATGGCATCGTGAACATGTGGAATCCAGCCGCGGAGCGCAGCTTCGGCTGGAGCGAGGACGAAGTCGTCGGCCGCCCGGTCCCCTTTGTGCCCGACGACAAACGGGAGGAATTCCGGGCCCTGCGTGAACGGGTGCTGCGCGGCGAATCGCTGTTCCAATTGGAGTTGCAACGGCAGAGAAAAGACGGGACGCCGATCGTGGTGAACCTATCCGCCGCGCCTCTGCGAGATCGAGGAGGGCGCATCCACGGCATCATGGCAGTCTTGGAGGACGTCACGGAACGAAAACGATTGGAAGAACAACTGCGGCAGGCGACGAAAATGGAGGCGATCGGGCGGTTGGCCGGCGGGGTGGCGCATGACTTTAACAACATGCTGACCGCGATCCGCGGCTACAGCGAACTGTTGATTCAGGATTTGCCGGGGGGCGATCGGAAGCGGCGCCAGGCGGAAGAAATTCTCAAAGCGGCGGAGCGGGCGGCGTCGTTGACGCAGCAGTTGCTGGCATTCAGCCGGCGACAGGTCATTCAACCGAAAACCGTGGACCTCAATGCGTTGCTCACGAACCTGATGGGCCTGCTGCGGCGGGTGATCGGCGAGGACATCCGGTTGGTGGCCCATTTGGACCCCGGACTATGGCCGGTCATGGCCGATCCGGGACAACTGGAGCAGGTGGTGCTGAACTTGGCGGTGAACGCGCGGGACGCGATGCCCCAAGGCGGCGTGCTGACGATCGAGACGGCCAACGCGTGGGAAGAAGCGTCGGGCCAGGGCGAATCTGCCGCCGGAAGCCCGGGCGTCGTCCAGCTCACGGTCCGCGACACTGGGTCGGGCATGGACGCCGGGACCTTGGCCCGCATCTTCGAACCGTTCTTCACCACGAAGGAGTTGGGAAGGGGCACCGGCTTGGGGCTCGCTACGGTGTACGGGATTGTGCAGCAGAGCGGCGGCACGATCAGCGCGGACAGCGCGCCGGGCCGGGGCACGATCTTCACCGTCCGATTCCCGCGCGCGCAGGCGCCGGTCGCGTACATACGGACGCACGACGACCAGGCCGAGGTTTTCACGGGGTCCGAGACAATCCTGGTGGTGGAGGACGAGCCCTTCGTCCGCCAGTTTTTGAAAGAGTTGTTGGCGAGCCGGGGCTACGACGTGCTCGAAGCCGCATCGGGCGCCGAAGCCCTGGCCCGCTGCGAGGCGTACAGCCGGCCGATCCATCTGTTGCTGACCGATGTCGTGATGCCTGAGATCAACGGGCGGCAACTGGCGCAGATGCTCGTTGTCAAGCGGCCGGAGATGCGGGTCCTCTTTATGTCCGGCTACACGGATGACGCGGTCCTGCGGCACGGCGTGCAGAACCGCGGCGCGGCGTTTATCCAGAAGCCCTATGCGCCGGAAGCGCTGCTGAGAAAAATTCGAGAAGTGCTGTCGGCAGAGAGCTAAGGCTCAGGCGCCCGTCGGAATTTCGGGTTTTCGTCGATTCCCCAAGCGAGTACGGGTAGTGTCAGCGGTAGCGCACCGTCACAGTCATCGACGGTGGCTCTCTCCGGACAGAGCCGATGATCGCCGAAATTGCCGATCCCGCCAACTGTTTCCTCAGTCTCTATGCGCTTCCGACCTTCATCAGCTCGATCGCGCTGGCGTCACTTGGGCTGCTGGTGCTCCTGCGCGAACGCGCCTCCCGGGAAAGCGTCTTGTACTGCCTGATGACCCTGACGGTCAGTGTGGCTCTTCGCCTTTTTGTGGATGTACTGCGCCGAGGAAAAAACGGTCGCGCTCTGGTGGGCGCGGGCGGCCTATCTGGGCATCCCCTTCGTCTGTTCGGCCGTCTATCACTTCACCATCTCGGTCCTTCGCCTCTACGAGCGACGCAAGGGATTCGTGTGGGCCGGATGGGCGCTGTCCGCGGTCTTTTCCGCGGCGGCTCTCTGGACGGACGAGCTGATCAGCGGCGTCGATCGGTACTGGTGGGGCTATTACCCGGAGTACGGCCCGCTGGGCGCGCCGTTTACCGCGTTCTTTGCGCTGATGTCGCTGACCAGCCTGCGTTACTACTGGAGCGAATACCGCAAGGCGAAGCCGGGTGTTCACCGTAACCGGGTGCAATGGTTTCTGATCGCGTTCGTCATTGCGTCGCTGTCCTGGGTGGACCACCTGCCCAAATACGGCGTCGAGCTGTATCCCTTCGGGTATGCGGCGCTCGTCGGCTGGCTGCTCTTCGTCGAACGCGCCATCTGGCGTTACCAACTCGTCGATCTCACGCCGGCGTTCGCGACCGATCAGATCATCCGGGCGGAGGCTGACCCGGTTGTTGGTGCTTGATCAGGAGGGTGTAGTGCAGGTCGCCAATCAGGCGGTGTGCCGCCTGTTCGGCCACGCGGAGGCGCAGATCATCGGGACGCCCGTCGCCGCGACAGCCCTGACTTCCTGCCCCACGACCGGTTCGAGATGCTGCTCCGCATCGGGCAGCACGTGAGCTACGAAGTCACCTATCGCGAGGGACGGGACGAGCCGGTGGCCCTCGACGTGTCCGCGTCCATGAAACGCGGCCGGTCCGGCCGCGTTGTCGGCATCGTCTGCGTCGCCCGGGATATGACGGCGCGCTTCCATGCGGTCGCGCAGTCGGCCACCGACGCCCTCATCTTGGCCGACGGGCGCGGGCGGATCCAATTCTGGAACAAGGGTGCCGAGATCATCTTCGGGTATGCCGAAGACGAAGTGATGAGGCGTCCGTTGACGATGCTGATGCCGGAACGGTATCGGGAAACCCACCGGAAAAGCCTGGAACGGGCCTACGCGACAAGAGAGCGGCGGGTCGCCGGAAAGACGATCGAGCTGAACGGCTTGCGGAAAAACGGGCGGGAGTTTCCCGTAGAGCTTTCGCTGTCAATGTGGAAAGCGGGAGGGGACACGTTTTTAGCGGCATCATCCGCGACATCACCGAGCGGAAACAGGCGAAAGCTCGGTTCACGAAGGCCGCGTACTACGATTTTCTCACCGGTCTGCCGAACTGGCGCCTGTTCATGGAACTCCTCGCGCAGGCGATTGCGCGCGTCCGACGCATCGAGAAATCGGTGGCGTTGCTGTTCCTGGATCTCGACAACTTCAAGCTGATCAACGAGACATTGGGCCATGTGGAAAGCGACACGGTGTTAAGGATCGTCGCCAACTGGTTCACCGGTTGCGTGCGCGAAACCGACGCCGTCGCGCGTGTCGGCGGAGAGGACACCGGCGCCGCATCCGCGCCGTCGGCGTCCGACCGCGAGGGCCACGTCGTCGCTCGTCTGGGCGGAGATGAGTTCACGTTTCTCCTGGAGAGTATCCACTCTCCGCGCGACGCGGAACGGATCGCGTAACGGATTCTGGAGGCCGTCGCCAAGCCGATCCGGCTCCACGGCCGTGAGTTGGTGCTCACGGTGAGCATCGGAATCGTGCTGTATCCGGGCGACGGGACCGACTGGGAGAGCCTGATCAAGAACGCCGATGTGGCGATGGACTCGACTAAGCGGCAGAAAAACACCTTTCGCCGGACATGAACGCCCGCGTGATCGAGCGGCTGAATCTGGAGGCCGACCTGCGGCATGCCTTGGATCACGGAGAGTTCGAGCTCTATTACCAGCCCTTTGTCGATGCCCGAACCGGCCTAATCAACGGGGTGGAAGCGCTGGTCCGGTGGCACCACCACGAGCGCGGACCGATCGGACCGGACACGTTCATCCCGCTGGCCGAGGAGTCCGGCCTGATCGTTCCCTTGAGCCGGTGAGCCATGCGGACCGCCTGCGCGCAGGTCGCCGCCTGGCGCGCCGGCGGATTCCCGCACCTGCGGGCGGCGGTCAACTTGTCGCGCTGCCTGTGCCAGCATCACAACCTGGTCGATCTGATCGAGCCGGTGCTCAAGGACAGCAATTGGGCGCCGGAAGGGCTGGAGCTGGAACTGACGGAGAGCATGCTGATCCAGGACCGGGAGCGGACCGTGTCGATGCTGTGCGCGCTTTCTGTCTCGGGGGGTCCGCATTTCCATCGACGACGTCGGTGTGAAGTACTCGTCGCTCAACTATCTCCGCCGGTTGCCGCTTAGTACGCTGAAGATCGATCAATCCCTCGTATGCGAAGTCACGTCGAATCGAAGCGATGCGGCGATTGTGCAGACGATCATCACGCTGGCCCGCTGCCTCAAGCTGATGGTGATTGCCGAAGGGGTGGAGACGGAGGTGCAGGTGGCGTTCTTGCGCGACCAGCAGTGCGACGAATTACAGGGCTATTACTTCTACCTACCGGCCGATTCCGGCGGAGGCGATGACGGGCATTCTGAAAGCCGAAGGCGGAGCGGAGGGCTCGGGCTGAGTTCCGAGTGGTGTGGATCGGGAACGACGGCGCGTTACCGTTCAGGAACGGCGGCCGTCGCTTCCGCCGGGTGCGACCGAATGGGTGTGGCGCGGATGAAGGTGACCGTTGCGATGAGGACGGACCGAGCGGTCACAGCGGACCGGCTCCTGGCTCGGATCGTGATCCGGATGCGGGTGCGTCGGGAGGGTTCGCCCGGCGTGGGGGTGCTCGAACGGACGCGCCGCCGCACCAGCCTCAGCCGTCCGTTGTTCGGTCAACATTCTCAGGCGGGCGGTGTTCCTGGCCAGTCCGACGATGAGGAATGCCAGCGAGACGAAGAACAGCAGGCGCCACGGCGAAGGATTGTTCCACAGGTCCAGCAGCGTGATCATGAGTTCGCGATCCATGAACAGCGAGAACATGACGCAGGGAAAGACCACGCCAAGACTTCGCAGCCAGAACGTCTCCTGATTCCATCGCCCCACCGCGACACCTCCCAGGTTCTCAATCGCAAGGCAAATGAGGGGCAACGATAGCAGAAACGAGGCGTCGGTGTCACGCGATTTTTCTCGCCGGCTGTGCGCGCTACGGCGGCCACGTTCCATTCCCTTAACAATAAGTGTGGTGACGGAGCATCGAGACTCGACGACTGTGTCGCGGACCCAACAGATGTAGAGGCGATTGCATACAGTCGTCGCTGCAGCACCGCCGTGGACCCGGGCTTCCTGCCGCGTTACCCCCCATGTTGGATTACGGAACCGCTCGTCTTCTAAAGCGGATGACGGTGCTCGCCTACGGGGGTGTTGCACGAGGATGGGCCGGCGACGCGGATGGCATCCACTTTGCTGTGAAGGTGAAGATGTCCCGTCGTCCCGATGGGAGACGGGCATGACGTGTCGGCGCTTTTTTTATCACAAGTTCATCCCGAAAGGAGGTCTTTCATGCAAGCGAACCGAGTCGGGCTTGTCTGCCTCATCGCGCTGGCGATGCTCATTCCTGTCGCGGCTACCTCGCCCGCGTCGGCTGAGCTATACGTCGGCGGACAGTTGGGATTCACGATTCCGGAGGATTTAGGCGGGGTGAGGGAAGTGGGGGGAGGTATCCGTCTCACCGACCTCGACCTCAACAATTCGTTCACCTACGGTGCCAAGGTCGGCTATTTTCTGGAGCAGGCCAAGTGGCTGGGATTTGAAACCGATCTCTACACTACGACACCGCATCTCGAAGGTCAGGACGCAACGCGGACAAATGCGGCCGGAGTCTCGTCGAATTCTCGGGTCGTGGGGGCGCTGACCAGAGTGACGACCCTGGCATTCAGCATCGTCGGTCGCTATCCAGGCGAGCGGTTCCAACCCTATGCCGGCCTGGGCATGGGGGTCTACTTCGCTAAAGCGACTCAGGCCTTCGCCCGCGACACCGATTCGGCTCCGGGGTTTCATCTGCTCGGCGGGGCGCGGTTGTTCGTGAGCAAGGAGGTCGCATTGTTCGGCGAATACAAGTACGACCGCGCGACGTTCCGATTCCGCGATCTGGATACAAACGGGCCAGGGTCTGCGAACGGCCTGATCGGCGATTACCAGGCGCATACCCTCGTGATCGGGATTTCCTATCACTTCTTCTAAGAAATCGTGCTAGGATTAAGCCCGTCAGCGGCCGGTCGAGGGCGTGCCTGAAGCACCGGAAACCTAACGTGGACCTCATCAGGAAGAAGAACTCCTCTCCTCCGTCCGAGGAAACCATCACGTTCCTTGCGCGTGGCGTGGAACTGAGGGGCGCGATCCGCGTGGACGGCACGGTGCGGATCGACGGGCTTCTCGAAGGAGAGATTCACACCAAGGGCACGGTGGTGGTCGGCGACGAAGGCGTCGTGCGGGGCACGGTCAACACCAGTACCTTCGTGAGCAGCGGCAAGGTCAAGGCGAACATCAACGCGACGGAGAAGGTGCAACTGCTGAAGCCAGGCGTGTTGATCGGCGAGGTGCGCGCGCCTGTCTTTTCCATCGAGGAAGGCGCGTATTTCCAAGGGATCTCGGATATGGGGCCCTGCCCCTGGACCGACCAGGCGCCGCAATCCTCCGGCAACGTACACGACCTCGCCGCGCACCGCGGCAAAACCCCCGCCTTCTCCGAGAAACGGTCCGACCTCTGACACGCGCCCTCCCCACCGCTCTCGCTCACCGTCGATTCTTCCTGACGCGGCCGTTCTGTCCGGCCCGCGGCCCGCCCGGCGCGTGCCGGACGGAACGCGGAGTCGGTCCGATCTCCTTTAACCGGCGAAGGTCCTCCAGGACCGGCATTTCCTCGAAGTCCTTCTCGGTCAGCCGATCCCAGGCGATGCCCGCTGGCGGAGGCGGCGGGTCCGTGACAAGAATCGTTTGCGTCGGGGTGACGATGGCCGAGAGCGGAAGATCGGTCTCGTCCCGGGGAAACTCATCGACGAACTGCAGGTCGTGGACGGTGGTTGCGACCGGCACCGGCGGATGGCCGAGTTCGCGGAGAATCGCATATTCCAGGTCGCTGTAGCCTTCGCCTTTCCCGCAGCGACGCCCGTCGCGCGTGACGGCCACCGATCCGCACACGATCGCGTCCAGCCTGGGCAAGTCTCTCAGCGGCACCTCTTCCGCCCACGCCCGACTCGAGGTGAGCGCCGCTGCCTCGGCGATCTTCTCTTCCGGAATCGTGGCGGGATCGAGCCGCAGGAAGCCGGCCCGCAGGCGCGGCGTCGGGACGAACACGACGATGCCCCGGCGCAGCGCTTCCTCGCGGACATACCGCTGTGGCGCATCGGGGTTCACCTTGATCCGCTTGGCCGTTTTCCACGGCTCCAGCTCGAACAGGCGCTGCGCTGCGTCCCGGGCGCCGGCGAAGTTGGGGATACGCCTGTGCGGAGGAAACGGGAAGCGGGCCGCGCCCTTCTGCTGCAACCGGTCCCAGACCGCCCGCCGTGCGTCGGCTTTCGTGGCAAACCGCTGCGCGCTCAAGGTTCGTGACAAGGCCGGACCTTTCTGCTATCTAGCTACGGGCTCTCACCGTCCTGCGTAAAACGGATATGACCCGCCAACAACTCTTCTCGCTCACCTTCTTCGCGGTGCTGGTGCTGTTGTTGTTCCAGATCGGGCTGATGTTCCGCCCGTTCCTCTTTCCTATCCTGTGGGCGATTATTCTGGCACACCTGACCTTTCCGATCCACGCAAGGCTGTCGCGCTGGCTGGACGGTCGAGAAACGCTCTCCGCGGCGCTGCTGACATTCGCCATCATCGCGCTGGTCATCGTGCCGTTGCTGCTTTTGGGCGTAATGCTGGTGAAGGAAGCGCGCGGCGCCGAGCAGGCGGTGCGGGGCTGGATCGTGTCCGGCGGCATCGAACGGCTACCCGATCAGTTGGCGCGGTTGCCGATCGGAGGGGAACTGCTCAGGGACGCGATCCGGCAGGCCGAAACAAAGCCGGGCAACCTGGAGTCGTTCTTCCTGTCCAGCGCGAGGACGGTGAGCGAGTTCCTGGTGAACGAAGTCAGCGACCTTATCCGCAATGTCTTCCTGTTCGTGGCGGATTTTCTGGTCATGGTCGTCACCCTGTTTTTCTTCTTCAAGGACGGCCGGCGATGGTTGAACTCGGCGTACGAGCTCATCCCGCTCGACACCGCGCACAAGGAAAAGATCTTCCGACGATTGGATCAAACGGTGCGGGCGGTGGTGAAGGGGGTGTTGGTGACCGCCGTCGCCCAGGGGCTCCTGGCCGGCGCGGCGTACTGGGCGCTCGACGTCCCGTTTCCGGTCGTGCTTACGGCGCTGACGATGCTGCTCGCGCCGTTGCCGTTCGGAGGAACGGCGTTGGCGTGGGTGCCGGTGGCGCTGTATCTCTTCTGGGTCGGGCCGGTTGGGAAAGCGCTGGTCATGCTGGCCTGGGGCGCCGGCGTGGTCACCATGGTGGATAACATCCTCAAGCCCGTGTTGATCGGGCAGGGCGCGCAGATTCCGGTCTTTCTCTTGATGTTCAGCGTGCTCGGCGGGCTCGCGTTGTACGGCGTGATCGGCCTTTTCCTTGGCCCGATCCTGGCTGGCCTGCTGATCACCGCGCTTCAGATCTACCGCGAGGAATACTACGGTCAGGCCGCTCCGGTCTCCGAGTCAGAAACAGGCTGAGGGGCGAGCCGTCACTCAGCACTCCCTTCTCTCATTCAAGCGGGATCGTGATGGCGATGCCGCCCATGACTTCATCCAACTTGAAGTCGCGCTTGGGGCTCAACGGGTGACTGTTGTGACAACTCACGCAGGCTTTCGACACGGCGCGGTCGGCGTACACGGCCTGAAAATATCGTTTGCGGCCGCTCGTGACGACGCTGGTGAACGGACGACCCGGTTGGGCGCTGACTGTTTCCAATGCCTGACGTTCCAAGGGGGTCGCCGGCGCGTTGCGTTGGTAGATCGGCCAGAGGCTGATCAACCGATAGCGGATCCCGCTGCCGCCCTCGGCGACCAGTTTGCCGGAATGCTGGAGGAACTGGGCGGGCAAGGGCAGCGCGTTGTTCTGTTCCCAATGTTCTTCGGCGGAGACGATGCCTTTCTCCTGCATGCGATTGACGACCACCGTCGTGTACACGGTACGATCCGCCTCGATCACCGCGTGGACATAATCCGCGACCTTCTCCGGCGGGATGCCGGCCGGCAGGCTGCCGGCGTCTTTGGCGTGCAATGCAACGGCGGCGACGCTGAGCCCCGCCGCGATGATCCCGGCGAGCGCGCAGCGGCCGCTCGCTCTCCTGAACCCGTTCATGGCATCTGGTCCTCCTTGTGCGAGGCGGCGATGGTGGGGAAGGTGATCCAGCAGGTAACGCCCTGCCCTTCCGCGCTTTCCAAGCGGATGTCGCCGCCGAACTTGACGATGATGCGCTTCGCGATCGTGAGGCCGAGCCCGGACCCTTCCCCCTGCGGTTTGGTGGTAAAGAAGGGATCGAAGACCTTGGTGAGGTGCTCTGGAGGGATGCCCGGGCCGGTGTCGCGGATCATGATGGTGACCGCCGACGCGTCGCGTTCCGTCCGCAGCACCAGCGAGCCCTTGCCGCGCATGGCTTGGACGGCGTTGACCAGGACGTTGACGAATGCCTGGCGGAGCTCATCGGGCAGGGCGCTGACGCGCAGGTGCGGCTGGTAATAGGTCTGCATCTCGATGCCGAGGGTTTCGAATCCGCTCTGCACGATCGCCCAGGCCTGGTCGAGCTGTGCGTTCACATCGACGGGCGCGCGCTGATCCTTGGCTTCCCGAAACGCCTGGCCGGCGAAATCGCGGATGACAGCAGCCATCCGCCGGCCGTGCTCGACGATGTCTCTGGCGTAGGATTTGATCCGCCCCAGGTCCGTCTCTTCCTGAATAGCCTCGCCGAGTCCGAGAATGCCGAACAACGGGTTGTTCAATTCGTGTCCAATACCGGCGGTCAGCATGCCGAGGCTGCCGGATTTCTCCGCCTGAATGAGCTGGTCCTGCAGCCGGCTCTCTTCGGTCGCATCCCGCAAAACGAGTCCGATTCGCCGGCCTTCACCAGGGCGACCGCCCAGGCTGAACCATTCGTAGCGATAGAGGTGCCGGCCGAGTTGGAGTTCGCGTCGCCCGCCTCGTACCGCATGAGCCGGCGCGGGATCGAGCGGATCGCGGGCCGGCAACGGGGAAGTGTCCGCCGCGCCGGTCTTCTGCAGCGCTCCGTTGCCAGCGCGCAGGAGCTCCTGCCGAAGCTGTTGCTGTACGGACGGGTTGACACGCAGCAGGTCGAACAGCATAAGCGGCCGCGGCGCGTCGTCGGCCTCGAGCTTGAACGCGTCCTTGCAAGCCCGGTTCAGGTATTGGACCTGCTCGGCCTGGTCGACCATGATGATGGGAGTCGGCATGGCGTCGAGGATCTGGTCTGTCGATTGCTGGAGGTACTGCACTTCCTGACTTTTCAATTCCACCTGGCTGGTCAATCCGGCGAAGGCGGCTTCCAGTTGAGCGTTCATCCGATTGATCTCTTCGGCCAACTCTTCCAGTTCATCGCCGGTCCGGATGGTGAGCCGGTCGCGCAATTCACCCCGGCCGATCGCCCGCGCTGCCTCCTGCAATTGGCGGATCGGTGTGACGATCCGGCCGGCTGCGAAGGAGCCCAGCATGATCAGGAGCCCGACGGCGATCAGGCCGAACACCGACAGCCACGTGAACAGATGACGGATGGGGGCGAACAGCTCGCTGGAGGATTGCCAGACGAACGTGTGCCAGGCGGTGTCGGAGGACCCGTTGGTCGCCCGGCTGGTCTCCGGCAGCGGCGCGAAACCGATGATGGACGGTGTCCGGCCGCCGTGTCCGTCGCTGGGCGCGTTCACCCAGCCGGGCTCCAGTGGCGTGACGAGCGAAACCAAATCCGCGTCCGCCAGCCGCGCGCCGGTCGACAGGATCGGGCAGCTCATCACGACGCCGCGGCTGTCGATCAGCATCACGTGACCGGTTCTGCCGAACCGAATGGGCGCGATGGAGGGCGAGAAGAATTCTTTTGCGTCCACGATGCGGTGGAGGACGCCGATGGCTTCGTAGCGGATGCTGTCCATTACAGGCACCGACAGGGTAAAGACGTAGGACCCGACGCGGTCGTCGAACGCCACGTCTTCGATGTACATGGAGCCGATGCCCTTGTTAAAGGCGCCTTGCCACCATGCGGTTCCGCCGTGGGCGTAGGGAATATCTGAGTTCAGGCTCGCCACCAGCGCGCCCATCTTGTCCGTCAGGAACAGGGCCTTAGTGGCGGAGCGCACCGCTTGCGGCGGGGGTTGGCCGGGCTCGCCATTGGAGCCGGTATAGTACTGGCGCAGCAGCTGCGCGAGCGTGTTGTCGGTGATCTCTTTGATCAAGGCCGGATCACGGGCCTGCCAGCGGGACGCCTGCGCCGCGAGCGCCGCCTGCGCCTGCGCTTCCGAAAGAGCTTCGATCCGGTCCCGCCGCTTCTCCAATTCGGCGACGATGACGGGGTCGATCGCGATGTGCGAGGTGCGACCGATCTCTTCGCCGACGACGAGGTCGAGCTTGCGGGCCGTCTCGGTGGCGAGAGCCTTGAAGCTTTCGCCGCTGACTTCGCGGATCTCACGCGACCCTTGCAGGAACGCCATGAGCAGGCCGGCGAAGAGCGGCACCACGCCCACCAACAACATGGACAGGATCAGTTTGCCCTTCAGCCCCCAACGGGCCGGGCGTCCTGTGAACGGCCTGGCGCGGATCATGATTCGTTCTCCGGCAGAATCGGTTCGGCCGGCGGGAACTCGATGCGGAATGTGGAACCCATTCCCACTCGGCTCTCCACGCAGATCTTGCCGTGCCACTTGGCGATGATGGACTTCACGTTATAGAGACCCAGGCCTGTGCCTTTTCCCGGCGGCTTGGTCGTAAAGAACGGCTCGAAAATCCGCCCGATCAGATCCTGCGGGATGCCGCAGCCGGTGTCCGACACACCGGCGATCACGGTTCTGCCCTCGACGCCGGTGTGGAGGGTGAGTGTGCCGCCCTGCTCCATCGCCTGGACCGCGTTGGAGATCAAGTTCACGAAAACGTGCAACAATTCGTCCGGGTTGCCCGTCACGATTGGCTCGGGCGCGTAGTGCCGCACCACCGCGATGTCCTGAAACTCGACGGCGTATCGCGCGATCTTCAACGCTTCGTCCAGCTTGACGCTCAGGTCCACCCGCGCGGATTCCTCGCCGAGGGATCGCCTCGCGTAGCGCGTGAGATCGCGGCAGATCGCGCTGGTGCGGTGCACAGCCTGGACGATGTCCCGCGCGTACTCCCGCACGACCGCCGGATCTTGTTCCTCGGCCAGGTACTCGGCAAGGCCCAGGATCAGTTGCAGGGGATTGTTGATGTCGTGCGCGATGCCGGCGGCGAATGAACCCAGCCCGGCTAGTTTCTCGGCATGGAAGAGTTCAGCCTGCAGTTTGGTCTGATGTTGGATCAGATTCCAGAGCAGCCGTGTGGCGGCGCCGCTCAGCACCTCGACGCCAGGACTCTTGTGGGCGAGAACGAACCGTTCCATGTCAGGATCCCCCGTGACGTCCAGGATCAGACTGACGCCGTGGTTGGCGACGAGATCGCACACTTCATCGGTGACGGGAACGTTCAGGTCCCTCGCCCGTTGCAGGCCAGGCGCCGAAGGATTTTTGTCGGTGATGCCGACGATCACAATGCCCGGAATCTGGTGCAGCAGATCCAGGAGGGCGGTTCCGCCCTTGCCGGCGCCCAGTATGGCCACCTTGGTGGTAAGGGGTTGAGCCATCGCGTGCGCCCGTTTGCCGACCCGGAGGCGTGTGGGGGACGCGGAATGTCCCGTGCCGGGGTAAGATCGACTTCTTCTAGAGGTGCGCGATCTCCCGCCGTTCCATGGCGCGCTCGACGGCGGCCCGCAGTTTGTCGCCTTCCACCGGTTTGACCAGGTAGTCCACCACGCCGTCTCGCATGAACGACGCCGCCATATCGGTGTCGGGGAAGCCGGTCAGCACGATCAGGGGAACACGCGGATAGGCGTTGCGGAAATACGCGATGGCTTCCACGCCATTGATCTTGGGCATGCGGATGTCACAGATCACGACGTCCAGCATTACGCGGTTCTCGCCCATGTTGATGATGTCGATGGCCTTCTCGCCGTTCTCCGCTTCGAGCACATCGTAGCCGGCCTTCTGTAGCGTCAAGCGGACCACCTTTCGAATGTCCGGTTCGTCATCGACCACAAGAATGCGGCCGTTGCCGGTTGAGGAGCCGAAGAAGAGATCCGTTTTGTATTCCGTCATGTGACCCTCCTTATCTGTTGAGGTGCGCTGGACCGTGGCCCAACCCTATTCAATCGTCGTCGATCCGATGCGCAACATCGATGCCGTTGCATGTTTGTGCGATTGGATTCGGGTTTTCCGCAGGTTACGGCGAGAGTTGAAGGCAGCGGTTCCAGCCGTTGGTTGAGATCGGCCAGGCGCGCGCGAAAAGCACCACCGCTGAGCGAGCCGAAGACACCGCGACGTTTCATCAGCCAGGATGGTCGTCTTGTCATCGTGATCGTCACCGAGACCAGAGGCTTCGGATGACTAACAGCATTCCGATGGCGATGAGTCCGATCGCCGCGACGATGGTGAACGTCATGCTCCAACCCTCCTGCCGCAGGCTCATGCCCTTGTTGCGGCTCGACCACCGCAACATCCGTACCAGCGCTGCTCGATGATGTATCATGACCGGAGCGCCTGGAAACTTGCCGGTTTTCAAAATGGTTCGAAGGGGTGTCACGAGCGCTTTCTCCGCGCGCCGTTTTGCGGAATGCGCGGCGAGGCGTATCGAAACCGATACCCTGCGTATACGATTCGATAACAGTGAAGAGCGGTTTTCGGGCCGTCGGCGGCATGAAACGAGCCAAGAGCAAGCCGCGAATGGCTCGGAGCAACTTGCTCCGCGACTCGCTGTTTCCAGGGAATTGCGTTTGCCGTGAGGAGTGGGGTATTTTTACGTCGTTCTTTCGGGCACGATGATCACGCAGGACGCGCTGACGGACTATATCCGGCAGGTTATACCGGATGCGAAAGTCTCGGTGACCGATCGCACGGGGACGATGGATCATCTCGTTGTCACGGTCGTGTCGGATCACTTTAAGGGCAAGAACCTCCTGGACCGGCACCGCATGGTCTACCAGGCCCTGGCGGCTCCGATGAAGGACGGTCGGATCCATGCGTTGGAGATCACGACGAAAACGAGCGAGGAAGAATGATTGGATGTTGGCAAGGGGCAAGGGGTGAGAGGCGAGAGGGTCGGACGGGCAGTTCTCGCCAGGCGCGGCCCTGCGCCTTATGCTACATGCCTCGCGCCGGTGTTTTGTAAAAATAAGAGGAGGCCGGATCTATGGGCGACCCGATCGAAGAGGAAATCCAGCGCGAAATCAGAACCCACAAGATTCTGATCTACGGGAAGGGAACGAAGACGATGCCCATGTGCGGATTCACCCGCGAAACGATGCAATTTTTCGACAAGTACGGCTATCCCTACGAAGTCATCGACGTACTGTCGAATCCCGCCAAGCGCGAAGCTCTGACCCGGATGACCAATTGGCCGACGCTTCCCAAGGTCTTCATCGACGGCCAGTTCTATGGCGATACCGACATTCTCGATCCGATGGAGAAAAAGGGGGAAGTCGAGCCGCTGCTCAAGAAGGCGTTTGGCCGTTAAAATTTAAAATTCCCAACGCCGAAGTCTGAATAGACCGCGAGGTGCATGCAGCACTTTCCGTTCGACACTCGGCCTTCGCGCTCAGCATCGGCTGAGCGCGTTCCCACACGACTTTTCACGTTTCACCAAACAAGATTGTTCTACGATGTGCTCCGCTGCGGCGTTATCATTGCAGCGGAATGACGGTTGCTTTGTTTCTTATGCGGAAGACACGCCGAAGGAGAAAGAATGCTGGAAGGGCGTCTATCAGATCGACTGCTCGGGTCTACCCTCCTTGGGCTCGGTCGGACTGCTCCTGGGTCCGGCCGCGGCCCAGGCCGAAACGGGAGCCCCGGCTGTTCACTGGGGCGCGTTGGCCTATCCGGACCGGTCGCCGATTCTGGCGATCGCGGGGAACTTCAATCGGTTCACGGAGTTTAACAGCGAAGGGCAGCGCTTCAACAACATCAACGAGACGATGGGCTTCAACTTCGCCTCAATCAGTTGGACCGAACACCGGAGAAATTAGGAAAACTGGAGCACGAATCTGACCCTCGGCGGCGGCCTGACGGGTAACTAGCCGACCAGTCATCTGGGGAATTCCCAAAGTGCCGGTCCGCCGGATCCGGGAAGAGACGGACTTCATAATCGACGGCTCCGTCACTCGGTGGATCGATCTGGGAACGTGGCGGAACGGACTCTTTGCCGGCGTCGGGGTCTCGACCGGTAGTCTCTATCATGAGGGATTTGCGCGCGCTGGGTTCCGTCGCGCGCCGATCGGGTCGTGGATGCTTCCCGCACCCTGGGAACAGGCGGTTCCTGTTCTCGGTTGGCTGAAGGGATTTCACCTGTCGGGGATGGTGCGGTACGGACGCCTGTACTCGGGCGCTGCCTTTCGCGAGGTCTCGCCGGAATCCTACCTGGCTTAGGCCTCGGTCAGCTGGGGCATCTACGATCCCGCCAATGGGTCTCCATTCTTCGAGATCCAAATCGGGGCGATCATCGATTCCGGCATCTTCTCTGACTTTAAAGGCAACGCGTTGGAAGAACGATTCTGGACCGGCGCCATGCGGATCAGGCGGCTCACGTTTGAAACCTGGAACGACCAGTTGAACCGCAAGGATTACGGACCGACCTACGGCTTCGCGATCACCTACGACATCTATTCGGCCTTGCCGGCGTCGCTGCAATGGCGGTAGGAGGAGGCCGGGCTGGACTGCCTTCGCTTGAGGCCGGAGCCGTTTTGGTCCGCCGTAAGCCTCAGCTCCACTTGGTTGCGGAACTTGTTCCGTTCCGACTACCCGTCGAACGGAACTTCGCACAGTCCTCACCACCCGCTTGGAGCGGGCCGTTTCGCTTCGGTAACGGTCGGAGCACAAATCGGCTCTGATGCCCGCTCCAGCAGTCCAGCCCGGCTGGGGTCAAGTAGAGAAGATCCGAGGTTGTGGCCTCGCCGTGCGTTCGTTCCATCCGAGACGTAGGTGAAGAGTGCTCGTTGTTTGCGGAGCTTCGTTGGGAGCTGCTGTTTGGCCGGTGAGGGTTCCCGAGGGATACTAGCTCATGGCCGCTAAGTCGCGTTCACGTACTGCCAGAGCAGCTTCCCTACAGAAACGCCTGCGCCGGGTCTACATTGCGGCCAGGCGTTTTGCACGGTCGGTTCGGCGAGCCATCCGGACGTTGCGGGCCGCGCCGATCGGGGTCCGAGTCCTCGTCGGCGCGGTCGTCGTCCTGGTGGCTTGGCTTGCGGTCAACTGGGTGTATCAGGTGATCCGCAAGCCGACCGAACTCTTCTTTCCGATGGACGCCGCGCTCGCCAAGAGCCCGCCGGAGACGTGGCGGGAGTACGGGCCGCTCTTCCGTGAGCATTCGACCGCCGTCATCACACCCGAGCTGCTGGCTGCGCTCGCCCAGGTCGAAGGCGGGGGCAACCCCGTCGCGCGAACGTACTGGCGGGCGGGTCCGGCCCAGAATCCCTTCGAAGTCTACAAACCTGCATCGAGCGCGGTCGGCATGTATCAGATCACCGACACGACGTTTCACGAAGCGAAGCGGTATTGCATCCACAACCACGTGGTGGTCGAGGATGGGCCCTGGCACGACGTGAGATCGTGCTGGTTCAACAGCCTCTACACCCGCGTCCTGCCCAGCCATGCCATCGAGCTGACATCGGCCCTGCTAGACCGCGCCGTCGCGAGCGTGATGGCCCACCAACGGAAGTCCGCTATACTCCAGCACAAGCAAGATCTGGCGGCGGTCATTCACCTGTGCGGAGCTGGGGCAGGCGAAGCCTTTGCCAAGCGCGGCTTTCGGCTGGCACCCAGGCAACGATGCGGCGACCACGACGTCCGCGACTACCTCGTCCGAGTCAGCGCAATGAAGCGGCAGTTTGCCCGCCTGGCGGCCGGTCAACAGGAATGAATCGCTCCTCTCGCCCGCCTCGGAGCCATATGAACATATGGCTATTCAATTTTCTTCGTGTTGATGGGGAAAGGGGTCGGGAGTCTTTTCATGCCATGGAGTCTTTTCTTGCCAGGGTAAGTCACGTTTGGAGGATGGTGACTGTGATGACGGTGGACAGGTGACCGAGACATGCGGTCAGGCGATTCGGGATGAATGCCTTGTTCTTGGCGTGCGGAGGCGTTCGGAGTTCGCGACAAAAGACTCCCGACCCCTTTTGTGCTGAGCATCACGTTTGCGCGTGCCGCCGAGTCGGTGAAACGGCCGGAGTCGTGTGAAGTTTCGTTCGACACCGGTCAGCGCGGAACGAGTTCCGCAGCCAAGCGGAGGAGAGGCTTACGCCGGACTCAAACGGCTCTGGTCTTGAGCGGAAGCAGTTCAGCCCGGCCTTCTTCCTTCGCAGCCGACCTCTCCTGTTTGGCCGTGACTTTCTTCACGCGCTATCAAGGAGTCAGGTAGGGTGCTCGGCACTGCGCGCATGGAACGAGCACCGCCCACTGTTTAACAATGCAAATGATCTTGCGTGCGCGTTCTGCGAGCACGGGAGCATCCCACCTGGCTCCTCATATCCCCCACCCGCCGCTCACCTGAATATTCGCCCCATTCACGTAGCGCGCGTCGTCCGATAAGAGAAATCGCACAATGGCGACGGTATCGCCGACATTGCCGACGTAGCCGGCGGGGATGCGCTTGACCATGCCGGCCAGTTCCTCCGGCGGGGCGCTGCCGGAGTCGATGAAGCCGGGCGAGATGGCATTGACCGTGATGCCGTGCGGCGCCAGCAGCTTGGCCAATGTTCTGGTCAGGATGAGGACGCCCGCCTTGGCGATGTAATGCGCCGTCACGTCCGGTTGCGCCACCATCTGGTCGGCGTTCGCCATGCTGAAATTGATGATGCGGCCCGATTTTCTCGCCTTCATGCCGGGCGCCACGGCTTGCGCCAGATAGAAGATCGGATGCAGATTGCCGGCGAACATCTCTTCCCACCCGGCCGGGGTTTCCTCAAACAGGTTCACGCGATGATACGGGCCGGCGCAGTTGATCAATGCATCGATCCGTCCCCAGTGCTGTTCGACCTGCGCGGCGAAGTGCTTGGCGGCGACCGGGTCTGACACATCACACTGGACGGCTAACGCCTGGCCACCCCGTTCGACGATGCCAGCGCGGGTCTTGTCGGCCTCGGCTGCGCTGGTCCGGTAGCAAATGGCGACGGCCCAGTGTTGAGCGGCCAGGTCCAGGGCGATGGCGCGGCCGATGCCCTTCGCGCCTCCGGTGATCAGTGCGACGCGGGTACTCATGACACATCCTCCCTTCGGGATACGGGTTGGTCAGGGACGGCGCGGAGTCCGGCCGTCGCGCAGACGACCCGGTTCCGCCCCGTTGCCTTGGCCTGATAGAGCATCTCGTCGGCTGCGCGGATCAAGTCTGGCACGGACCGCGCGTGCGTCGGATAGGTGGCGACGCCGACGCTGACGGTGATGTGATCGGGAGCCGCCGGCGCTACTTGCCGGAGCGACAACCCGGCGACCGCGATCCGCAAGCGTTCGGCAACCGCCGCGGCGCCTTGGGTGTCCGTCTGGGGCAGGACCACCGTGAATTCTTCGCCCCCATATCGGGCCAGCACGTCGCTTTCCTTCAGCATGCGGTTGAGCGTCGTCGCCACGGTCTTCAACACCAGGTCGCCGACCTGGTGCCCGTACGTATCGTTCACTTGCTTGAAATGGTCGAGGTCCAGCATCAGCAGGCTGACGAGCTGCCCTTTGCGGCGTTCGTCCGGCAGGATCATTTTGGCCAGAAATTCTTCCAAGAACCGACGGTTATAGGCACCGGTGAGTTCGTCGATCAATGCCCGCCGTTTGGCGCGTTCCAGGTGTTGGATATGTCCGATCATCGGGGCCGCGACGCTCACCAGCGCTTCCACCCATTGACGGGTCTCGTCCGTCCAGCAACGGGAGACCGAACTCGCCAAGTGCACGACACCGATGGTGTGGCCGCCCATGACCAGTGGGATGCACCAGTAGGAACCAGGCCCGTCGTTCGACAGACTGAAAGAACAGGTCAGCCCCTGCGTTACGTCCTCGACCTTGTATTCACGTCCCGCCCGGATAACCGGACAGTGCGACGGGCGATCCCACACGGGATAGGAATCCACGCGCAGGTCGTCTCGTTTGGGCGATGACCAGACCAGTTCCAAGTGATCCTCCGAGCGATTCAGCCGCAGAATAAAAATTTGGCGCAGCGGCAGCGCCTGATGCAAGGTGTGGCTCAGCGTCCGGTAGACCTCTTCCTCCGAAATGGCCTGCTGGATCACCTGAGTTTTTTCATGGAGGTCCATCAACCGGCGGTTCAGCGATGTCAATGCGTCGGTCTGGCGCTGCAACTCCTGCGCGCGCGCCCGCTGGTTGGCGCCGATGGTTTCGTGCATGCGCCGAAGCTCGCGCCAGACGGCGCGCACTTCTTCTCCCATGGCGGTGTCGGACCATTCCGTCAGCGGCGGAGGCTCGCGGACGTCGCCTCGGTCCCCGGCAAGGTCGCGCATGCTGGCGGCCAAGTGCTGCAGGGGCGTCGTCACCACGTAACGCGTCGCGAATACCACGAGGCCGAGGATGAGAACCCCGACGCTGAGACCAGCGCCGAGCAGGATCCACTGGTCGCGCTTCACCGCCCGCAGCGGCGCATCGATGGGGATGACCAATTCGATCCCGCCGATCACGCCGTTCAGGCGGAAGTCGCGTTTGGGACTGGCCTCATGGCTGTTATGACAAGCGACGCAAGTCGGGAGGAGGGCACGGTCGGCAGCCAGGAACCGGACGACTTCCGAGCCGCCGACGGTATCGCGCCGGCTGTAAATGCGGTCGCCGTGCTCGGCCAGGAACCGGAATCCCTCTTGGTGAAACGGGTCGGTCGCGGCATGCTCTTTGTTGATCGGCCAGGGGCTAATCAGTCGGAGGCGATAGGACTGTGGCGTCAGGACCATCAGGTCCGTGACATCCTGCATCAGTGCGGAGGGAAGCGGCGGTGCGGAAGCCAGCCGGTGATAGTCGGCTGGGACCTGCGCGCCGACCTTGAGCAGACGTGGAAGGACCTCGGTGAGATATGCCTGGCGATCTCTCCGCACCTGCGTGAGCAGCGCCTCTCCGGCCGCCATCACCTGCTGTTCCAGCAACCGGACCTTCTGCCGTCCGGGCAGATACCAGGTGATGATCACGAGAAGGAGAATTAAGACGGGGGTCAGAAGCAGGAGCAGTTTGGCGGCGACCGACCAGTGGCGCGAACGGAGGGGATCCGGCGTGGCGGGAATGCCGAGGGGGTGGGGCGTCGGCGCGACAGGCGTCATGGCGGGTTCACCCTCGATCCGGGGCTGGCCCGTCCTTGCGCCTCGGGCAGGCGAGACCGAAGGCGGTCCTCAATTAACCGGAGCGCACCGGTAGTGCGCGGCGAGAGAAAGGAGACCGCTTTGCCAGCTTCTTCGATCAGCGCCAGCAGGTCGTCGATCGTATCGATGTCCCGCTGGACGGGTAACAGCCCGGTCTTGAATCCCAGGCCATCGGCCTTCAGCCGCGTGAGTTCGAACACCCGGCCGGTGGACCAGGGAATGTGTGCGAACAGTTCGGGCGCCGGTCGCTTCAACCCGATCAAATAATAGCCTCCGTCGCAGGCCGGCCCCAGCACCAGATCATGGTCCGCGAGCAGCGCGAGCGCGTCGCGGTAGGTGTCCAGCGGAAGCGATGGAACGTCCGTCCCGACGAGCAGCGCGTTCTTGTATCCCGACGAGAATATCGTCGAAAACGCGCGGGTCATGCGGGCACCGAGGTCTTCCCCTACCTGATCCAACAGCTTCACCCCGTGCCGTTCCTCCAGGATCTGAAAGAAGACGTGCCGGGCGGACGGCGCGCAGGCCAGGTAGCGTTCCAACGGGAGGCGGTGTTTGGCGATCGCGGTCTTGCTGCGCTCCAGGACATCGAGGACGAAGCTCCCGTGCAGGCTGGCGGCCTCGTCGGGCGTCAGCGGTGGACAGAGGCGTGTCTTGACCTGGCCTGCGATCGGAGCCTTGGCGAAGATGATCAGGGCGCTGTCCGAAGCGCGGTGAGAGGCGGACGCGTGCGGACTGACTCGTTCTGTCTTGCCTTTCTCCATACCTGCCGAATACCTACCTATAACTTTGTGCCGCTAGCCTCTCGCCGGCTCACGCACCGCCGCATAGAAGCGCGCGAGCCGCTCGGGGCGGATCCCAAGCCAATACAGCAACCGCAGGGTCCACATCAGGAGGATCGTCCGCACAGGGCCGCAGAGGTCCCACCGCCGATAGGAGGTCACGACCGTCGCGGACAACGCCGCGACCCGGCCCATGCGCCTGAGCCGCTTGGTGAAGTCGATATCCTCCATAAGCGGAATGTCCGCATACCCGCCCATCCGCTCGAAGACCGTCTTTCTGACGAAGATCGCCTGATCGCCTGTCGCAATGCCGGTCAGACGGGACCGCAGGTTCATCATCGCGCCGATGACGCGGCTCAGGCGCGAGTCGCGGTCGAACCGGACGTCGAACCGGCCGCCGACGCACGCCGGATCGCGCAGCGCGCTCAGGATCGCGTCTTTGGCTTCGCACGGCAACAGGGTATCGGCGTGCAGGAACAGCAGGACGTCGCTGTTCGCCTCAGCCGCTCCGCGGTTCATCTGCCGCGCGCGGCCTGAAGGAGAAGTTAGAACGGCGAGAGGCGTCGTGTGAGGTTCGAGGTCCGACGTGGCGACCTGTAACTTCGAACGTCGAACTTCGAACCGGCTGACAATCTCCCGCGTGCGGTCGTTGCTACCGCCGTCGACCACGATGATCTCGTCAAATCCGAGGCCGATGGTGCGGCAGAGCGTGCGAGGAAGTGCCTGTTCTTCGTTCAAGGTCGGAATGACGACGGCGATGGTCATCGGCTGCCTGGTCGGAGGCCGGGAAGTCAATGGTCAACCGTCAAATGGTGATCAACATGGTTCCTCCGGTATCCGTTGTCCTTGACCAACGACCGTTGACCCGTGTCACCGCTTATCCGGCGGAGCGGTCTTGAACATGAAGAACGTGACGATGGCGACGGTGGACCAGAACACGACTTGTTTGTGCCAAAACAGCACTTCACCGTAATGGAGGAACGCCAAGCCGGCCGCGACAGCCGCAGTGATGACGGTGTAGCGGATTGTCGGATTCTCGATGACGGAGCCGGCCCAGATGGCGAGGCCGCCGAAGTAGATGATCATCGGTACGATGTTGATCTCAAATCCTCCACTAATGGAGAGGAACACGTTCAGGAACCCGATGAACATGAGGGCGGTGCCGGTCATCATGCCGGCCACGTTGGTCGGATGCTCGCCTCCGGATTCCTTCTCGGGATCGCGCCTCGGCTGAGTCGGCGTCGCGGAGGAAGGCTCGTCGGGGCGGTGTTCGGAGGTCATGGACGCCGCCTTTACGATTACGATTTGAAGTGCTTGCTCAACGTCAGCCCTTGCCGCTGGTACGACGAACCGAGGACCGACCCGTAAACTTGCGTCGGGAACTCCAGCATCCTGTCATATACAACCTTAAAGAAGGTTTGTCCATCGTGGATCAGGAAGGGTACGTCGTGCGGGCGCACTTCCAGCACCACCTGGGTCCCGCGCAATTCACCTCGGCCATACCCGAATCCCGGATCGAAGAATCCGGCGTAATGGGTGCGCAGCTCCCCGCAGGCGGCTTCATACGCCATCATCTCCGCTGCGTAGCCGGGCGGCACCCGGATCCGTTCTTTGGACGCCAGAATGTAGAATTCTTCAGGTTCAAGCAACAGACTGTCTTGCCGGTGACGGCGGATCGGCTCCCAAAAGTCCAGCGCGGCGTAATAGCCGATCTTGGACAGGTCGATGACATGACTGTTTTTCTTGGCACGGTAGCCGATGATCGTGTCGTCGCCGCGGTCCGCCCCTTTCAGATCGATCCGCAGGAAGAGACCCCGGTCAGTCCGCAGGTCGCGGCTGGAGACGGGTTTGGCCGCCGGCCGGTTGTGATAAAGCAACGGCTCGGCGTTGTGGAGCTTCCTTAGCGCCGCGTCCGAGACCGCCGGCTGCCCGCGAACGAACCGGATCTGGTTGAGGGAATCGCCTGTTCTGACCTTGATGGCGAAGGAGCGCGGCACCACTTCCAGATAGAGCGGCCCGTGGTATCCCGGGCGGATCTCGTCGAAGCCGGCGGTCAGGTCCGTCACGACGCGGGTGAAGACATCCAGCCGGCCGGTGGTGCTCTTGGGATTGGCCTTGGCCCTCAAGTCTTTCGGCAACTTCAGACTTTCCAGCAGCGGGACCAGGTAAACATGGCCCTTTTCAAGGATGGCGCCGCCTGTCAAGTCCATCTCGTACATCACAAGATCCGACTGGTAGAAGTCCAGCACGTTGAGCCGGCTGGTGATCTCGGACAACTCCGGCAGAAAACTACTGATGAGCCGATAGGCTTTGCGACCCAGCCGCAGGTCCAGGCTGGCCGGCTGAATCTGCCGGTCTTCGAACGGCACCTCCGAGCGGATCGCTTGGTGCTCGATCAGCGCTTTGATCTGTTGGTAGGGCAGAATACCGTTCAGGCGGGCGGGTCGGTTCACAGGTCGTCAAGACCTCCCTCGGTTCCTTCGCCGCAAGTGGCAAACGACGGGCGCGCGCCGACCATCGGCAGTTCACGGCGGACTTCCTCGCCCTTTCCTCCGCCCTTGGGGGCGAGGGCTACGGAGAGGGGGGGCTGCGGATAATGAAACAGCTTCCGCTCATAGTTTTTCAGAATCGCGCCGTCTTCGTCCAGATGGACCAAGTAGTCGCCTGGCAGTAACGGAATCTTGCCGCCGCCGCCGGGCGCGTCGATGACGAAGTGGGGCACCGCCATCCCACTCGTGTGCCCTTGCAGCGCCCGGATGATGTTGAGCCCGGTCTCCACGCTTGTCCGGAAGTGGTTGGTGCCCTTCGTGAGATCGGCCTGATAGAGGTAGTACGGCTTGACGCGGGCCAGCAGAAGCTGATGCACGAGGCGTTTCATAACCTCCGGATCGTCGTTGACGCCTTTCAACAGCACGGTCTGCGCGCCAAGCGGCACGCCGGCATCGGCCAGCATGCCGCAGGCGGCCTTGACTTCAGGCGTCAGTTCGTCGGGGTGATTGAAATGCAGATTCATATAGATCGGATGATATTTCTTGATCATGTCGCAGAGCTTGGGCGTGATACGCTGCGGCAGCGTCCCCGGCACCCGCGAGCCGATCCGGATGATCTCCAAATGCGGAATCGTGCGCAGGGCTTTCAGGATGCGCTCCAGCAGATGATCGGGCAGGAGCAACGGGTCGCCGCCGGAAAGGATGACGTCTCGGACTTCGGGGTGCTCACGTAGATAGGCGATCGCCCGATCCAGTTCGCCTTTCTTGAGGAATCCCGGTTTGCCCACTAGGCGCTTTCTGGTGCAGAAGCGGCAGTAGATCGGACACTGATTCGTGACCATCAGGAGTACGCGGTCAGGATACCGATGCACTAGGTGTGGCACCGGACTCATCAGATCCTCTTCAAGCGGATCATCTTCCGCGTCCGCGTCGGCCATCTCGGCGATATCCGGCACGACCTGCTTCCAGATCGCGTCACCCTTTTCTTTGATCATCGCCATGACCGTCGGCGTGATACGCATCGGATACTCCCCGACCACGGCCTCGATTTCTTTCTCATCGACGCCGAGCCGTTCCGCCAGGTCTCTGGGCTTCACCACGCTCTCGGCGAGGATCTTTCTCCAGTCTTCCATCGATGACCCCATGAGGAAATAGCAAATGGTTGATAGCGAATCGCGTATGAATCGGAGCGATAGCTGATCGGCTATCCGCCGCCGGCTATCCGCTGCTTGCTGTACTTGGTTTCCAGATATGCCAGGATGTCCCGGGTTTCGGTCAGCACCGTGTCGCCGTCTTTGAGCACCGGCACATAATATTGGCCGGAGATGTCATAAACCTGTTTGCGCAGGGGCCGGAAATCCGGCACCACCACGTCTTCATAGTCCACACCCAACTCGGCCAACTTCTGCCGGACCACCGCGCATTCCGGGCACCAGTGAACGTGGTAGAGGGTCATAGCGCCACCGCGCACGGTAGCATGATCGCATCCCGCATACCGTGGATCAGTTTTTTGTCAGGCGGACACACGGTCGCCAGGATGCCGGCCAGTTCCGCCTTTTCGCCGGTGACGAAGTAGTATGGTGACAACCGCACGCGTCCTGACATGGGGACGACATCGGCTGTGGCGGGATCGAAATACGACGATTCGAAGAGCCGTCCTTTGTGGAACTCCTGCAGAACGTAGGGCGTCACCGGAAACGCAGCGAGCGCGCGGTCCAGCGCCGCCGCCCATTCCGACTGCGGCAGGTCATGGCCCACGGACACGCCTCGGCTGCCCCAGGCCAGTTCCGAGAAACCGGACGGCTTGACGACATACTGCCGCTCTTTCTGGCCCGCGCAGGCCAGTTCACGCCAGTCGCTCACCGGTCGACCGTCCAGGACAAGGCCGGGAATCACAGCGGTCGGCGGCACTGGCGCCGGATCCAGGATCCAGGTGCGCGGCATCAGCGCCGCGAGAAAGGCGAAGGTCTCTTCGCCCAGCTCCCTCCGCCAAAACGGCGCGAGCACCGGGTGATGCAGGAGTGCGAAGGCGAGCTTCTCCTCCAGTGCCGGCTTGAAAGGCGGCGTGACCAGCACCCGGCCTTTCTTCGCGCTGTACATGATGAGTTCGGCTTTCGGGATGTTTTTGAGGTCGAACAGTTCGAAGAACCGATAAACTACCGCGATCGGGCGTCCTCCGGCCTCATCGGCCAGCCGTAAGCCCTCTTCCGTGAACCGCACCTGGCGCGGCTCGATGCATTCGATATCCAGGCCGCGTTCGCGCAGACGCGCGGCGATCCATTGCATCTCCGGCCGGTAATCGCGCGCTTCTTCGGAAACCACGATCGCGACGCAACCTGGTGTATCGCCTTGCAGCGCCCGCAGCATCGCCCCGAACCCGTTGAGCATTCCATCTCGCCCGCCGACGATCTCGTACGCGCGACGCGGAGAGGATTCGATTGCGAGCTGATCGGGTCCGGCATCGACGGTTGCCGAACGACGATTCACGTCCGCGTACGCTCTGGCCAGCGCCCCGGTCAGCCCGATCCCGCCGGGCACGGAATCCAGTTCGGTGACGACAAGGCCGTCTGGGGTCGGAATGATATCGGGACGGATCACCCCCGGCAGCGAGTCGCGAAAGCGCTTCATGCGGCTAAAGGCGATCAGCGCTTCCGGCTTTCCTTGGTCGAGATAGCCTGCCGCCCAGGCCGGCTGCGTTCCCCGGACGCTGTCGAAATAAAGACGGTTCAACGCCCGATAGAAGGCCAGGAGCCGGTGGCCCAGCGAGCGAAAGACAGCTACCTGCTCGGAAGAGAGGAAAAACGGCGCCGGGCTTACGCGCCATGTGGTCGGAGCTGCATTCTTCCGGCCGGAGTCACCAACGCCGTCGTTTGGCGAGGGGTCATACAGCCCTTCACGGATCAACGTGTCGCGAATGACGGAACAGCGACGGGAGGCGGTGTCGGAAGCGGCGGAATCAAAGAGATTTCGCGTCGGCGCCAATGAGTCGTCCCTCAGTCGATAGAGGTGCAGCGGATCCGGCGAGCGTGCGCGGCCCCGGTCAATACGCGGCAAATCGTAACACGCCCTCTTCAAATCAGACAAGAGCGTGGCCGGAAGCGATGCGGCCCGTGACAGATCGCATCGCCGCCGGACCGCGATGAGCCGAGCACCTCCGGTCGGGGCGACCGAGTGTCGAAGAGAGCGGCTCCGTACGGGTACGGTGGGCCCCGGAAACCGGCAGGTTCCTTGCTCCCCTCCGAATTGCGTCGTATGATGATCAGCGCCTGCTTCAGGAGCGGTGCTTCGTCATGCGCGAGCTTCGTTACCTGCCGATGATTGTCCTTCCGCAGTTCGTCCCGAACCGGACTTGCCTGGGTTGTGAGATCTGCTGCCGCTTCCCCGAACCGGACAGCCTGCTCCGGCCCTACTTCACGGATCAGGAAATCAATCGGGCCGTCGAACGGGGGATCGATCCTGCGCATTTTCCCGCCAAAGACGGATGCCAAATCAACGTTGTGCCCGATCCTGCCGGCGAAGGCTATCTCTGTCCGGCCTTCGATCCGGTCACTTCGGAATGCCGGATTTACGAGATACGCCCGCTGGACTGTCAGATCTATCCCCTCGCGGTCATGTGGAATAGAGAGCAGCGCGAGGTGGTCCTGGGATGGGATAGGAAGTGTCCCTTTGTCTCGGGCGAGAGGCGAGAGGCCCCAGACCCATTGCCTCTCGCCTTCCATCGCCGCTTGCCCGATCTTGAGGCCTACGCCGCCCGCATCGCGTCATTGATCGAGCGTGACGACATCCTTGACACCTTCGTCCGACATCCTCGCCTGATCGGTCCCTTCCAAGACGATGTTGTGATCCTTCGTCCCCTGCCGCGACTGACGGCGCGCCTTGCCGTGAAGCGTGATGCGTCGACCGTGGAGCCCGGTGAAGCGAGCAAAGGGGTGTTCGGGTTCAGTCTATCCGATTCCCGCTTCCCGCTTCACCCGCTTACGCTCGCGGACCGTCCGCGCGTCGAGCGGGCCCTCGCGTCATCCGACCTGTCGGCGGACGACGCGCCCCTGGCCGCGTGCTCGTTTGCCTATCATTTCGTCTGGCGTGGCGTGCTTCCTTATCACTGGGCGGAACTGGAGGGACAGCTGTGCCTGTTCGCCGAATCGCCGGACGGGCTCTTTCTGGCCCTGCCGCCGCTCGGACCGGGTCTGCTTAGGCCGGCGTTGGATGCGGCGTTCGAGTTCATGCGGGCGTGCAATAGCGGGTCGTCAGTATCCCGCGTCGAGAATGTGCCGGCGCGCCTCGCGCCGCGCCTGGAGGCGTGGGGGTATCGCCTGCGGGCGAAGCCTCCGGATTATCTCTACCGGGTGTCGGACCTAGCGCGCCTGGCGGGTGATCGCTACAAATCGCAGCGGGCCGCCTGCAACCGCTTCGAACGGGAGCATCGGGGGCGAGTCCGCTTCGATCCCTATCGTGCGGACGATCGAGCAACCTGCGAGGCGTTGTTCCGCGACTGGAGTCGGCAAAAACAGCGCAGCGGGCTCGATGGAGCGGCGAAACTGATGCTGATGGATTCAAAGTCCGCTCATCGGGATATGCTCGCCCATTCCGAGGCCTTGGGCCTGTCTGGCGCGGTGGTTCGGATCGACGGGACGGTTCGCGCTTACACATTCGGCTATCGCCTCGCTCCGGCCGTCTTCTGCGTATGCGCCGAAGTGACCGATCGGGAAGTTCCTGGGTTGGCGGCCTGGGTGTTCCGCGAGTTTTGTCGTCAGGCGTTGCGGCAGGGGTACGAGTTCGTCAACACCATGGACGACTCCGACCTCTCCAGTCTCGCTCGATCCAAGCGTGCGTACCACCCCGATCGGTTGATCCCCAACTGGATTGCAAGCGTTCGATGACGTCTGCTCCGCTTCGCGTTGCCGACACGCACAGGCCGTATTCCTGGTTGCCGGCGCTTGTTCTTGTCATGGTCGCGGTGGCGCTGGCGATCGCGGCGATGGCCCTGCATGTTCTGGAAGCGCGGCTGGTCGAGACGACCGGCGAGAGTTTGCGTGTGGCCGCCGCCGGGATCTCTGACCAAGTGGATCGCTTGGTGTTCGAACGGTCCGCGGACGTCGAGCTGATGGCGCGTGCATTGAGCGATCAGGCGTGGCGATTGGAGGATGTCCATCAGTATCTGCGTTGGATGAAGACCCAATACCCCGTGTATCTTTGGTTGGGCGTCGTTGACGAGCGCGGTCAGCTGGTGGCTTCTACGGAACCCGGCATGGTGGGGCGGGAGTATGCCCAGAGCGACTGGTTTCGCGCCGCCCGGGAACGGCGTGAACCGGCGGTGGGCGATGTGGATCCATATGACTCGGTCGGCGGAGCCGAGGCAATCGCCTTCTCTGCCCCGATTCTCGCACCGACCGGGGAGTTCTGCGGCGCGGTGGCGGCACAAGTCGGATTGGCGGCTCTCGAAGAAATCGCGGCCAAGACGATGATGGCCCTTCAAGTCGGCGACGGCGGGTTGGGCCCGATCGAATATCAGTTTCTAAACGCGCGGGGCGAAGCCTTTCTCGACTCCGATCTCTCGCACAAAGGGTGGGTCAACCTACGGCAGCTCGGTTTGCCCTCCGTCCGGCTCAGCGAGTCAGGCCGCTCGGGATCTGTCGAGGAGGAGCATCTGCGTCGACGCGTCCCAGTCGTCACTGGCTATGCCCGGACGCGAGGGAATAATAAGGATAGGGGAGGACCGCAGTGGACGGTGTTGCTGCGCGTCGATCGGGACCGCATCCTGGGACCGATCCGCGGGTTGCTCTGGACGTTGGGAGGCGCAGGATTGGCTGTATGGCTTCCGATGGTGGGCCTGCTGCTGTGGGCGACCCGCCGCCTGCGGACCGAATATGAACAGGCGCGGCGGGAGAGCGAGTGGGCCCGGGCAGCGGAGACGGCGTTGCTGCAAAGCCAGGAGCGGAACCGGGTGATCGTGGATACGGCGCTCGATGCGGTGATCACCACGGACGCCGGCGGCGTCATCACGGATTGGAACGCGCAGGCCTCGCATCTCTTCGGGTGGACGCGGGAGGAGGCCGTCGGTCGGCGGTTGTCCGCTACGATTTTCCCCGAACGGGAACGGGCGGCGCATGAACAGGGGCTGGAACAGTTCCTGTCCACGGGAGAAAGCCGATTCCTGAACCGGCGGGTAGAGGTCACGGCGTGCCACCGCGACGGTCATGAGTTTCCGGTCGAATTGGCGATCGCGTCGGCGCGGGTCGGGGACGCCACCATCTTCAGCGCCTTCGTCCGCGACATCACGGCCCGAAAGCGCGCGGAATGCCGCCTGGCTTCACAGTACGCCGTGACGCGGGTGCTGTCCGAATGCCGCGCACTGACGGACGCCGCCCCGAAGATCCTACAGGCGCTCTGCGAGAGCCTGGAATGGGAAGTGGGGGTGTTGTGGCAAGTCGACCGGTCCGCCGACGAGCTGCGCTGTCTTGATCTCTGGGTCTCGCCGGCTTCGCCGGCCGATGAGTTCGTAACGGCCACCGTTTTGCACACCTTCAAGCGGGGAGTCGGACTCCCGGGCCGGGTCTGGGCCGCCGGCGACGCGGCATGGATCGCGGACGTGCTGGCCGACGCCAACTTTCCGCGTGCCCTATCGGCCCGGGCCGTCGGTTTGCACGGGGCGTTCGGATTCCCCGTTCGCGTCGGCGGCGACGTCGAGGCCGTTGTCGAACTCTACAGCCGGCAGGTGCGGGAGCCGGATGAAGAATTGCTGAAGATGGCGGCCGATCTCGGGCTGAAGATCGGCCAGTTCGTCGAGCGGTCTCGCACACAAGAGGCGCTGCGGCAAGCGGAAGCCCAGTTGCGGCAATCGCAGAAGATGGAAGCGATCGGCCGGCTGGCCGGTGGTGTGGCGCACGATTTCAACAATCTATTGACCGTCATCCGGGGCTACAGCGATCTGGTCCTGGCGCGCTTGCATCCGACGGAGCCACTGCGCAAAGACATCGAGGAAGTCAAGAAGGCCGCCGATCGCGCCGCGAGTCTCACAGCGCAGTTGCTGGCTTTCAGCCGCCGTCAGTTCGTCGCGCCGAAGCTGGTGGACCTCAATGTGGTCGTGTCGGGCATGGAAACCATGTTGCGACGGCTGATCGGCGAAGACCTGATCCAGCTCTGCACGGTGCTCGATCCGCAAGCCGGCCTGGTCAAGGCCGATCCCGGACAGATCGAGCAGGTCGTGATGAATCTGGCTGTGAACGCGCACGACGCCATGCCGACCGGCGGAACCCTGACTATTGAAACCCGCGGCGTCCAGATCGCCGAATCCCCGGGGCGGAATGCCCAGCCGGTGGACCCCGGTTCGTACGTGATGTTGGCGGTCAGAGATACCGGCTGCGGTATGGATGAGGAGACGCAATCGCATCTGTTCGAACCCTTCTTCACGACGAAAGAGAAGGGTAAAGGGACAGGACTCGGACTTTCCACGGTCTATGGCATCGTCAAACAGTGCGGTGGTCATATCACGGTCGAGAGTAAGCCGAGTCATGGGACCGCGTTCACGATCCTTTTCCCGCGCGCCGATGAGACGGCGGAGACGACGGAGCCCGGCGTCATGGCGTCCGGTGAGTCCCGCGGCAAGGAAACCGTCTTGCTGGTGGAAGATGAGCCGGGCGTGAGGGGGTTAGTGCACAACACTTTAAAACTGCACGGGTATACCGTGCTGGAAGCCCGGCACGGCATCGAAGCGTTGCTGACTGGTGCCCAACATATGGGGCCGATCCATCTGTTGTTGACGGACGTGGTCATGCCGCAGATGAGTGGGCCGGAGGTTGCCGAACGGCTTGCGGCCGTCCGTCCCGGGCTGAAGGTGCTGTACATGTCCGGCTATCCGGACCATCCGATTTTCTCGCGAACGGGCGTGACAGCCCATGCCGCCTTCCTGCCGAAGCCCTTCACGCCGAACGCCCTGGCGCGCAAAGTGCGCGAAGTGTTGGACGGCGCGGCTTGATCTTCCCCCCGCTTTCCGCTTAAGGTGGCGCCTGGTTGGATGGCGAACAGCGGGTAGCCGGCAGCCAATAGCGCAGAACCATTCGCGCTCGGACGACAGCCGGCGAGGCGAACAACGACGTTCAGAAACCCCGGATCGAATCATGCACAAAGGCCAAGAGGTGGAAATCGACCAGTACCGAGTGCGGGAGGAGCCCTTCTACGCGGAGGTGCGCGGGGAAATCGGGCTGTTCACGATCGCGGCTCGCAATCGGATGCCGGTCATGCTCAAAGGGCCGACCGGCTGCGGCAAGACGCGCTTCGTCCAGCACATGGCATACCGCCTGAATCGCCCGCTCATCACCGTTGCCTGTCACGAGGACCTTACCGCCTCGGACCTGGTCGGGCGGTACCTTTTAAAAGGCCAGGAGACGGTGTGGGTGGACGGCCCTCTGACGCTCGGCGTCAAGCACGGCGCCATCGTCTATTTGGATGAAATCGTCGAGGCGCGCAAGGATACGACGGTGATCATCCATCCGTTGAGCGACGACCGCCGGCTGTTGCCAATTGAGAAAAAAGGCCAGATCATCGAGGCCGTCGACGACTTCATGCTGGTGATTTCGTACAACCCCGGCTACCAGAGCGTGCTCAAGGAATTGAAACAGAGCACGAAACAGCGGTTCCTGGCCATCGAGTTCGACTATCCGACCCGCGACATCGAAACCCGGGTAATCGAGCGCGAGGCCGGCGTGAACAAGGAGACGGCGGAACGGCTGGTGACGCTCGGCGCGAAGGTCCGTAATCTCAAGAATCATGGGCTGGAAGAAGGGGTCAGCACGCGGCTCCTCATCTACGCTGGGACGCTGATCCGACAAGGCGTGCCGCCCGAGCAGGCCTGCGATGCGGCCGTGATTCGCCCGATCACCGACGATCCGGATATGCAGCGGAGCATCCAGGAAGTGGTGAAAGCGATCTTTTGAAAAGCCGCGCAGTGAGTGGCGCGCGGGGCAAGGGAACGACGCTGCTATTCCGGTGAGTTCTCCCCCAATCGTCCAAGACAGCCCTGCCGGGGCGATTCTTTTCGTGCACGTGCAGCCCAAGGCGGCGCGGACCGAGTACGTCGGGCTCCACGGGGAGGCGTTGAAGGTCCGAGTCGCCGCGCCGCCGGCCGAAGGTGCAGCCAATGAAGAACTGTGCCGGTTCCTCGCCGCGACGTTCGGTCTCCCGAGGCGCGCTGTCGAAATCGGTTCCGGAGCGACCGGGCGGCGCAAGCGCGTTCTGTTAAGAGGAGTCAGCGCGGTGAACGTGTGTCAAGCGTTCGGGGTGTCGGCGTCGCTGCAGAAAGAACGGGCATGAACCGCTGCCTGTTCGGCACCAGGTTTTCATGCGGGCTAGGTCCGGGTCTGGTGGTCGCCTTCGCAATCTTCGGTCTCGCCGGTTGCTCTGGTCCTCACCCGGTGCTTTACCCCAATTCCCATTTCACCGCCGTCGGCCAGGAAGCGGCCGAACGGGACGTGGCCGCGTGCAAACAAATGGCGAAGGCGGCAGGCGCCGAACCGGGAACCGGTCAAGTCGGGGAAGTGGCCGGCAGTACAGCGGTCGGTGCCGGGATCGGGGCAGCCGGGGGCGCGGTCGGAGGAGCAGTGATCGGCGTGGCGGGAAGCGGGTCCGCCATCGGTGCGGCAAGCGGGGCGGTGTGGGGCCTGATCACCGGGCTGTGGCGCGTGTTCACGGGCGACGGCGAACGGAATCAGATCTCTCGTCGCTTCATCGAGCGGTGTCTCACGGAAAAGGGGTACGAGGTCGTCGGATGGGAGTAGCCGGCGTCGTGCGCATCAACAAACTCTTTCAGCCTCGCGCGGTCACAACAAAAAGCAGCCGGGGAAGTCGGCTAGCAGGCATTGGAGGCGGATGGAGATCCGCTCCAGCCGCGCGATGTCGTCCTTGGACGGTTTGTCGGGGTTCACCCGTTCTAACCATTCGAGGTCCCGCTTCAATTTCCAGAGCGAGAGGGCGGACGTGCCAGGAATCTTGCTTTGCTCGTCCGCGGCGAGAGCGAGCAACGGCCGCAAGCTTGCCAGTTCGTCACCGAAGACCAGCCGATCATTGTCGAATCCATATGGCCCTTGGTCCTGATCGATCAATTGGACGAGGTCTTGTAACCACGCCACCGTCGCGGCCATCCGTTCGTAGTGCAGCGTGTCAGGCAAGTCGGACGGCTGGTGATAACGCGGTGTGCGGCCTGCCGAGAGAAACAGGAACGGGACTCGGGCGTTCCGGAATGCGTCATAGTCGCTGAACGCGACTTGACCGAGCAGTGGGATCTCTTCGACCAGATGCAGGCCGACGGGAAGCACGGTAAGGGGTGGGTGGCCGGAGACGAGAGGCGAGAGGGTCGAAGCCACGGCCTCAAGCCTGGCGCCTCGCACCTGGGGCCTGCTCGCCTGTTTGAGGCGAGCGTACAGCTCCGGACTCTTTTCCGCTCCCGCTGCAAAGATTGTCTCTCGCAAGGGCTCCCAATGAACCCCGCCCATGAGATCCATGATGACCGCGGCTTGGATGTCAGACGGTGCGCCGATCTCCGCCGGGAGGTGGTCGACGAAGTGTTGCGATCCCATGAGCGATGTGCGGATATAAGGCGGCTCTTCCGTATTGAACGCGGCGAACAGCGCCCAATGCGCTCGGAGAGGCGGCAGAATTCGGGCGGTTTCGATCAGGATCGCGACCGCAGACGCGTTGTCGTCGGCGCCCAGGTATCGGCCGCCCAAATGATCGTAATGCGCCCCGATGACAATCCACCGCGAAGCCGGATCGGGCGGGGTCGAAGGATGCCTGCCGAGGAGGTTGTCTCCCAGCGCCGTCGAGACTGATTGCCGGTATCCCTTTAACGAGGCCAACGGGGCAAGCCCGGCTTCCTGGAATCGGGCTTCGATGTAGGCGGCCGCCTTCCGATGGCCAGGGGTGCCCGGTTTGCGTCCTGCGAGGTCAGGGCCGGCCAGAAAGTCGACGTGGGCTTTCAACCGTTTGGCGAGGTCGCTGGTGATGGGGAGGGTCTTGGGATCGACAGCGGCCATGGCGAACCCGCACGGAATGAACCCGGCGAAGATGAGATGCAGCGAGATGGGGAGCCACAGTCGCCGCCGGATGTCACCCTGTGGCGAAGGGACGGGCTGGTCGATCAAGGGGTCGGCCCTGGCTCGATGGCGGCGGGCACTTGCACCCGGCCGGGCTCGCTCTGTGTGTGCGCCCTATGACGAAGCGCACGACCTTTATCCGGAGTCGGGTCGGTGATCAGACCGTAGACCTGCCGGCCTTCGTGGTCCTCCGGGAGGTACTCGGTGATCGGCATGCCGTCCTCCCGCACGAACAGCAGACAGTGACAGTACTTGTAGATCTGCATCTCGTCACAGGCGCAAATCCATCGCCGCAGCTTGGCCTCCGCTTGCTTGTCCTGGTAGAAATTGCACGGGCAAAGCGGCCTTCCCAATTCGTCCACGTGCGCGGCCAGACCCTTGACGACCGCTTCGGTCACGGCGGGATTGGGATGAAACGTCGTGCCGCTCTTTTCCGCGAATCCCCGCACGAACTTCCATATCTTCTCTACACTCTCTGGACGTGGTTCGGACATGCTGATTCTCCTAACACCGGCGCATCCAACCGATGCTTGCAAGGCGACCTCTGCGTGAGCCCGCAGTTTACAAGCGAAAGGGCCTCCTTTACAATCCGACCCTTCGTGAAGAAGGTGAGGGGCGAGGGACGGTCCAGCAAGCTCTTCCGCTCGTGCCCGCACATGCAGTCGGCCGAGATGGCACCGAATGAACAATTAACTGCGCGCTTGACCGAACACCTCGGCCGGGCGACCGCCGTCGAGTTGGTCGAGGCTCTCGCGAGGACCGCCGGGCGTCCCGATTCGGTGCGGGCGGCTCTGATCCTGCTGGATGAACTGGAAGAGGTTTCCCCCAAGTCCGCGCGGTGCGCGATCGAAGCGTTTCCCGAACTGATGCGTCGCGGCTGCCTCGCCCATGCCGTGCCGTGGCTGGATCTCGGGATCGCCATCGCCGGATCCTCCGGCGCAGCGGCGATGAAGTACTTCAAGGAAAGTCCCCTGTTGCTTTGCGCCGTTGAATCGGACTCCGAGCGCGCGCAGATGCTCGAGGTCGCGTTGGAGTGGGCCGAACAGGATCCGAACGTGACGCTGGAATTGTTCAGGGTCGCGCCGGAACTGACGAGGATATTGCCGGTGGCTCAGTTGCGCGCCTGGGGCGAGATCGGCGCCGAGTTGGCCCGTGTGGATTATGTCGTGGGGGTCGAATTTATCCGGCAGAGCCCGCAGGTCGTCCGCGTGCTCCGGCCCGACGATCTCCGGGCGTGGGCTGTCTTCGGAATGAAGCTGGTCGCGCAGAACAGCCTCGGCAGGACCGACTACCTGGGCACGCTAGAATTCTTCCGGACCAGTCCGGCCATCCTTGGCGATCTCGACGGCGATGCGGTCCGACAGGCCGTGGTTACGCTCGGTTCGCTGCTCGCCGACCGCTCGCCCGATGCGGCGGTCGCGTTTTTGGCGGAAGCGCCGGCTATCATGCGACGCCTGCCCGGCCTGGATTGGCGCCTGCGGGTCTTGCGGTACGGCGCATTGGTCGGGGAACGGGATGCCGAAGCGGCGCTGGCCTATCTGCGTCGTGCGCCCGAATTGGCGGCGCTGATCGGCGATGTTGCCGACGCCGGGAGCAAATTCGAGACCTGGTTCAGAGCCGGCATGGAGACCTTGGCCTACAGTGTGGAAGGAGGGCAGGCCTACTTCGCCCTGGAGTCGGTCAAGGCGCTGGCCTCGGCGGAGCAGGCGATGAGCGGGGTGCCGCTTCGGTTCGTCGCCCGATCCCTCAAGTTGTTCGCGGAAGCGCTCTGCGGGACCGACGTGACAATCCGTGCTTTGCCGGAATTCAGCGGAGCCGACAAAGAACCGGTTCGCGCCACTGTGGGGGACGATGGGCGCAGCATCGCCTTGCCGGCAATCCTGCGACGCTACCCGACACGGGAGGAGAATATCCGGCTCTATCATGTGATGACGGCGCACGAGGCGGGGCATCTGGAATTTGGGACCTATCATCTGAATGCCCAAACGCTGGCCGACCTGGTTGAGGAAGTCCGTCGACGAACCGGGAGAGACCCGCGAGGCGAGCAGGACGTGTCGGGAAAGCCCGTCGCGCCCGTCGTGCAGACCCTTGGGCAGTTCTTCAATCTTTATCCGCAGCCGGGGCTCATCCGGGACTTGTGGACGATTTTGGAAGATGCCCGGGTTGACTATTTGCTGCGGCGGGAATATCCGGGACTCAGCCGTGACCTCGCACGCCTGGCCCGTGACGCGGCGACGACTCGCTCGCTCGGGCACGGATTGTCGGTCCGCGAGTTGGTCGTCGATGCGCTGCTCTTACTCACCACCGCTGAACCCGGTACCGTGCGGATTCCCGATCCGGTGGCGGAAATTGTCGAGCGGGCCTGGCGGCTCTGCCAACGCGTGCTCAGGCCGGAAGCGACGGCGGAGGACGCCATCCGGGTCGCGCATCAAGTGTACGGGCTGTTGGAGGAGATAGTGGGCGCGTCTTCTCAACGCGAGGCCAGTGGAGGATCCGTCCAAGAGCCGAATCAGGGCGCGGGACCGCGATCGTCTGAAGAGCTCACGGGCGACTATCGGCCTGTGACCAACTGGGCCTATCGGGGCGCCATGAATCCGGATCGAGTACGGGATCGAAGCCGGACGGGCGAAGAATCGGTTGGATCCCCGGGCGGCTCCGAAGGCGACCTGGAAACGGCAGGAGGCGGAATCGGCGGGTCAGCCAGCCCGGCGGAGGCGGTCAAACGGGATCACTCCGCGGAAGCGCCGCACCGAGAAGCTACTGGAGAAGGATTGACGGCTGGCGAGGTCTGGCCAACCGTGCTGGAGGAGTGGCTGCTGGCCGAGAACGAGCAGAGGGAGCTTGCGGGCGGTCATGCGGCCGGCGCGCGCGTGTTTCGGTATCATGAATGGGACGCCGCGATTCAAGACTATCGGACGAATTGGTGTCAGGTCGTGGAGCGGGTGGCCGCCGAAGGTCCCTCCGATTTCTTCGAAGAGACGCTGGCTGCCCATCGCGCGGGCATCAGACTGCTGCGGCGTTATTTTGAAAGCCTGCGACCGCCGGGATTGCGGCGCGTGCCCGGCCGGTCGGACGGTGACGAGGTCGATCTGGACGCGGTGGTGCGGAGCAGGGCCGACGCCGCCGCGGGCGTGGAACCGTCGGATCGCCTCTATGTGCGACGCGAAAAGCGAGAACGGCGGGTCGCCGCCGCGTTTCTGATCGACATGAGCGGGTCGACCAGCCGACAACTCTCGGACGGGCGTCGCATTATCGATGTGGAGAAGGAAAGCCTCGTGCTCCTGTGCGAAGCGCTGGAGGCGGTGGGCGACCACTATGCCGTGTACGGCTATTCCGGTCGCGGACGGTTTCAAGTCGAGTTCTTCGTCCTTAAGGAATTCGGCGAGCCGATCGGCGGACGGGCGGCGTATCGTCTCGGCGGGATCGCGCCGCTCCATCAGAATCGAGACGGCGCGGCCATTCGGCATGCCACGCGGAAGCTGCTGGCGCAAGCCGCCAAGACCCGCCTGCTGGTTCTCCTCAACGACGGCCGACCACTGGATGACGGCTACCGGGACGACTACTCGCTGGAAGATACCAAGGCGGCGCTCCGGGAAGCGCGCTTTCGCGGGGTCGAACCGTTTTGCATTACGGTCGATCGGGAAGCCGATGACTACGTGCGCCGTCTGTACGGCGACGTGCGGTTTCTGGTCATCGACCGCGTGGAAACGCTGCCCGAACGGCTGCCGATGGTCTATCGGCGCTTGACATTGAGCTAGCAGCGAAGAACTCGGGATATTGCGATTCCCGCTATTCACCACCAACACGTTGCCAAGCGCGATGACAAATCAAAGCGTGCCGCCCTGGCTCTACAAACTGTTTACCGGTCACCAGTATCCCTATGTGCGGCGGCAGGCTAAGTTTGCGAACCGGGGCATCAAGCCCGGCGAGGAACGGCCGGAACCGACCCCTGAAGAAATCGACGCGAAGTTCTGGGAAATTTATCCGCGGTGTTCGGTCAAAATTCTGCAGGAGGTGAAAACCGGCATGATCGTCAGCTTCGTGGAATTGGACGAGTATGCGCCCGGCACGTATCAGGAACTGATCGATCATCCGGAGGATTTTCTGGCCAAGAGATACGGCAAGAAAAAGATCAAGGTGAACTTCTACGACGGCGAAAATTTCGTTTGCACGATCAATTTCAAAGTCGGGGGCTGGACGGGGCACGAGCACTGAGGATCTCTGAATGATGAGTTCTGGGTGCTTGGAGCGATCCAACAACTCGGAACCCAGCGCTCTTCACTCAGAACTCGACCGGAGGGGACATGGGCAGGCCGAAGGTTACTGTGGTCGGGGCGGGGAACGTCGGAGGGACGGTCGCTCAACGGCTGGCGGAGAAGAATTGTTACGACATCGTGCTGGTAGACATCGTCGAAGGCGTTCCTCAGGGCAAGGCGCTGGACCTCACCCAGGCAGGCCCGGTGTGCGGCTACAGTTCCCGCATCGTCGGCACCAACGGCTATGAAGAAACGGTCGGCTCCTCCCTCGCTGTGATCACCTCGGGTATTCCGCGCAGACCCGGGATGAGCCGGGATGAACTGCTGGCGACCAACGCCAAAATTGTGCAATCGGTCGTGCGCGAGGTTGCGTCTCGGTCTCCCGACGCGATTCTGGTCATGGTCACCAATCCGCTGGATGTGATGGTGCATGTGGCTCGGCGGGTCAGCGGATTTCCCAAAGGCCGCGTCCTGGGCATGGCCGGCGTGCTGGACGCGGCGCGGTTGCGGGCGTTCATCGCCCAAGAACTGGGCGTCGCCGGAACGGACGTGCAGGCGATGGTCCTCGGCGGGCACGGCGATACGATGGTGCCGTTGCTGCGGTATACGACGGTGGCCGGACGGCCGGTCACCGAGCAGTTGCCCAAAGAGCGGTGGGACGCGTTGATTCAACGCACGCGCGATGGCGGCGCCGAGATCGTCAATTTGCTGAAGGCTGGCAGCGCCTATTATGCGCCGTCGGCGTCCGTCGTCGAAATGGTCGAAGCGATTCTGAAGGACCAAAAGCGCATCCTGCCCTGCGCCGTGCTGTGTGAAGGCGAATACGGCCTGCACAATGTGGTGGTCGGGGTGCCGGTCAAGCTCGGCCGAAACGGAGCCGAAGCCATCGTTGAATACGAACTGACCGCCGAGGAACGCGCGGCGCTGCACGCCTCCGCGGCTGCTGTGCGGGACCTCTGCACGGTCGTCGATCGTCTGATGGCGTGAACGCATCATCAACCGTCACGCGCCAATCGCCGGTTGTGACGTCTTGTCGATCTTCCCGATGACGCTCGATGAACGAGCAGTGGCAATGACGGGTCCGGATGCTTGACATTGCGGCGCGGCTTGCAGTAGACACTCCGGCTTAGCGGTTAACCGAAAGGTGGTGACATGATGACATTCCTCGAAAATCCTTACCAAACGATGGCCGCAGGATTCGCGCTGACGATCGTGTTGGTCGGCATATGGCTGGCGATGGTTGGCATGCCGGAGGGCGGAGCCTGGTTTGAGCAGATCTTCCGCTGGATCCATTTTCTGGCCGGCATCATGTGGATCGGGCTTCTGTATTTCTTCAACTTCATCAATGCCGGCTTCCTGAAATCGCTGGACGCCGGCCAAAAAGGGGTCGTGATTCCGCGCTTGATGCCGGTCGCGCTGAATTGGTTCCGTCACGGCGCGACCGTGACCGTGTTGGCGGGGTTGGTGTTGATCTTTTACCTGCATCCCTCGCTTGAGGGCACCGGCGACAAGGCGATATGGATCGGCGGTCTCCTGGGATTGATCATGATGACGAATGTCCATGCGATAATCTGGCCCTGTCAGAAGAAGATCATCCAGTGGACGAAGGAGTCCGCGGAGACCGGCAAGCCGACCCCTCCGGAAATGGCGGCTGTAGCCAAGAAGGCGCTCTATGCCTCGCGCATCAATATGATGCTGTCGATTCCGATGCTGTTCTTCATGGCGGCTGCCAGTCATCTCAAATAAGTCCCGCGCGACCCTCCCCGCTGTGCGGCCGGGAGCGGGGAGGGTCGAATCACGGCTGTCAGTTCCTCCCGCCGTCGGGCCTCGCGCGGAATCCCCTGACAAGCTCAGACGTCGTAGCGGATCCCACGACAGCCGTCCGGAGAACCGGTGCCGCGTGGACGACCGGTATGCCCATCGGGATCTAGGCCCCTTGGCCCTAACTCCTTGAGAATCTGGCCCATTCGCCGGAACTTGGCTTGACGAGCGAGGTAAGCGGGCCGTATAGTTAGTCCCTCCACTGGCTTTTTCCGGAGAAACCTGGTGACGGTTGTGGAACCGCGTGTGCTGCAACAACTCGACGGGCCACCGTGGAAGATCGACCCCTATTTGAAAGTCGGCGGGTATGAGGCCTGGCGCAAGTGTGTGACCGAGCTGCAACCGGAGGACATTGTCAGTGAAATTAAACGGTCCGGACTGCGCGGGCGGGGCGGCGCCGGTTTCCCGACCGGGACCAAGTGGGACAAAGTTCTTCACCACCGCGTCAAGGAGCGCTATTTCGTCTGTAACGCTGGGGAACATGAGCCCGGAACGTTCAAGGACCGGTATCTCCTCCAACACGCTCCCCATCAATTGCTCGAGGGATGTTTGATCGCGTCATACGCGGTCAACGCCAAGGCTTCGTTCATTTATATCAATCACGAGTATCGCGAGGAGCATGAAAACCTGAAAAAGGCCCTCGCTCAGGCCAAGGAGCGGGGCTTTGTGGGCAAGAACATCTTCGGCAAAGGCGTCGATATCGAGATCGAACTGTTTGCCGGTCATGGGAGCTATGTTGCGGGGGAAGAGACGGCCATGTTGGAGTCGATGCAAGGACGACCGGCGATGCCCCGGCAAAAGCCGCCGTTTTATCCCACCGACTTCGGCCTTTACGGCAAGCCGACACTGGTGAACAACGTGGAGACGCTCTGCAATGTTCCGCGCATTCTCCGAAACGGTGCCGACTGGTTTACTCAGGTGGGTACGGAAAAATGTCCGGGCACGATGCTGTTCTCGCTCAGCGGAGCCGTGAACCGGCCGGGTGTGTATGAGATGCCGATGGGGACGACGATCCGCCGACTGATCGAGGAGTGCGGAGGCGGGGTCTCAGGCGGGAGGAAGGTGAAAGCTGTGTTTCCAGGCGGCCCGGCGTTCTCGATGGTCACGCAAGACCAACTGGATCTGCCGATGGACTTCGATTCTCTCAAGAAAGCCGGAACGGGACTCGGCTCGGCCGGCGTTATCGTCGTGGACGACGCGACCTGCATGGTGGCCCAGACACTGAAATTTTCCAATTTTTTTAAGACCGAGAGTTGCGGACAGTGCCCCCCTTGCCGCATGGGGACGATTAATCTCGCGACGCTGGTCGACAAAGTGGAGCGTGGCGAAGGGACCCAGAAAGATCTCGACAGTCTGTTGCAGCTCTGCGGATTCGTGAAAGGGACCGGGTATTGTACCTTGGTGACCGGGGCAGCGGTGTTGGTGCAGAGCAGCTTGCGGTTGTTCCGGCATGAATACGAGGAGCATATCCGGCTGCGACGGTGTCCTTATCGTCCTATGGCGGCCGGGATCGACTCTTGTGCGTGAGGAAAGCCGGCGATGCCGCGCGTGACGTTCCTGCATCCTCAAGGAAAGAGCGGCGATGTGGAACCCAATGTGACGCTGCTGGAGGCGGCTCAGAGGCTCGGGTTCCCTCTGAATCATGACTGCGGAGGGAACGCCTCCTGCACGACCTGCCGGGTCGAGGTGCAGGCGGGCGGTGAAAACCTCTCGGAGATCGATTTTGACGAGCAAGACCTTTTGGATCGGGAAGCGTTGTCGGAACCGTGGCATCGCCTCGGGTGCCAGGCCCGGGTCTTGGGCGATGTGATCGTGCGGGTGCCGAAATCGAAATGGGAGTCGCCGTCGTCTCCGGAACGGGACGCTCGGGCCAGCGACCATGAGTGCAGCCTTCCATAAGGGAAGTGGTGTGATAGACTACGGACAGGTCAAGAAGGGAGGAAAACAATGATCACCATTACGCCGGTGGCCGAGCAGAAGATCAAGGAACTAATGGCCGAAGAGAAGGATACGGTCGGTCTGCGGATTTACGTCCGCGGCGGTGGGTGTCACGGGTATCAGTACGGGATGGCTTTTGAATCCAAACTGTCCGATGACGATACGGTCATCGAGAAGGGGGGCGTGAAGGTCATTCTGGATTCGCAGAGCGCGCCGCTGCTGAGCGGGGCGGAAGTGGATTATGTTGACAGCCTGCAGGGGTCTGGCTTCGCCATCAAAAATCCACAGGCTAAGACAACCTGCGGGTGCGGCAGCTCGTTCAGCGCCTAAACAGGGTCATCAGCTTTCAGCCTTCGGACGAAAGCTCCGCAGCGCGGATGAAGTCGAGCGAGGGGCCGGAGTTGCCTTTCCGCAGGAAGCGCAATTCCGGCCCGATTCGTTTTGTCCTCCGAACGATCGTCCGGGGCTGTCTTCGAGCAGCTTGAAATCATGGATCGGGTCAGCGTCACACGGCGGTATCGGTTCTGCGCACAGCATCGGCTGCACACCGAGCAGCTCTCCGAGGAGGAGAACTGGGCCGTGTTCGGGAAGTGCAATAACCCCAACGGCCACGGGCATAACTACGTGGTGCTGGTCACGGTGACGGGCGAGATCGATCCTCGGAGCGGCAGCGTGATCGATCTGCGGGAGTTGGACCGCCTAGTGGACGACGCGATCGTGAAGCGTTTCGACCACCGGGATTTGAATCAGGACCCCGGTTTCGCCGGCCGAACCACGACCGGCGAAAATCTGGCCATGCTAATTTGGGATCTCCTCGTCGCGCGTATCCCGCGAGGCCGGCTTGAGAAAGTTGGGGTGATCGAAACCCGCGACAACTATTTCGAATATGCCGGATCGAGCCCGTGCCGAGTGACGATAGATGGAGCGTCTCATGGGTGATCGTCTGTCGACAGCGAAACGAGCGGGGCGCCACCGGGTCGTTCGCGCCGACGGCCGTCCAGCCGAGGTCGAGGACCTCCAGGTCCTGATCGCCGATCTCTTGGCCATGCTCGGCGAGCAACCGAGGAGGAACGGGCTCCTCAAAACGCCCGAACGTGTGGCGAAGGCCCTGCGGTTCATGACCCAGGGCTATCAGCAGGACATCGAGCGATTGCTCAACGGCGCCCTGTTCCCGATCGACTACGACGAGATGGTGATTGTGAAGGATATCGACTTCTTCAGTCTCTGCGAGCACCATCTGCTGCCGTTCTTCGGCAAGTGCCACGTTGGGTATATCCCCAACAAGAAAGTGGTCGGGCTGAGCAAAATCCCGCGCGTGGTGGACGCCTTCAGCCGGCGGCTCCAGGTGCAGGAACGGTTAACGGTCCAGATTGCGGAGACCCTGCAGTCGAAACTAAACGCCCACGGCGTCGGGGTCGTGATCGAGGCCCGCCACCTCTGTATGATGATGCGCGGCGTCGAGAAGCAGAACACCATCGCGGTAACCAGTTCCATGCTAGGGGTGTTCAGAAGCCAGCAACAGACGCGGGACGAATTCCTCAAGCTGATTCGGCGGGGTAGCGTCGGAGATCCGGATTAAGCGGCGTTGCGTGATCGATGCCGAATCGGCGCACCGCGAATTCAAACTTTCTCTCCCTCGATGCTTTCCATAAACGCGCTCACCGCTTGATTGAAGAGTTCCGGTTGCTCCATGTTACTGAGGTGGCCGGCGCCGGGAATGATCTCCAGCCGAGCACCGGGGATGCCATCGGCGAGGCATCGGTTCTCTTCCGGCGTGGTCAGCCTGTCTTGATCGCCGACCAGAACCAGGGTCGGGAGGGTGATCGTCTTCAGAAGCGGCGTCGAATCGGGTCGTTCCGCGATGGCCATGAGATCGCCGACAATTCCGCTGATCGGTGTACTCAAGATAATGGCCCGCACCCGCTCGACCAAGGCGGGGTTCTTCTGCATAGTGGACGGGGAAAGGAGTTTGGGAACCATCTCGTCGGCGACCGCCTTTGGTCCTTCCTGGTGGACCTTCTGTGCCAAATTGAACCGCCAGGTCGCTTGGGCCGGCTGGTCGGCTTCGGCCCGGGTATCCGCGAAGATCAACCCGCGAATGCGGTCGCTATGGCGGCGATACATGGCAAACAGGACATACCCTCCCATCGACAACCCGGCCATGACCGCCCGTTGGATCGAGAGGTGGTCCAAGAGCGCATTCACATCGTCCGCATACTGGTCCAACGTATAACGCCACAGCGGGGCGTCCGATTCGCCGTGTCCACGCAAGTCCACGGTGATGACCCGAAACCGCTGCGACAGGGTGCTCTCTTGAGCCGCCCACATGGTCCGGTTCAAGGGGAAGGCATGAAGGAATACAATGGGTGTCCCCGCGCCTCGGTCATCATAGGCGAGACGAACACCGTTGACTTCAACAATCATTGGCCCGCTCCTACGTCGGTCACGAATGGTTGCGTTTATGCAGTGTTCCCCTATCAAGAGAAGGCCAATTCGTCAAGGGGCTCCAACCGTCCAAAGGTTGTGAGACTGTGCGCGCCATTTACGGGTGTGCGTCCGGCGGTATACAATCCCGTCGCGCATCGCGTGAGCCTATGGCCGATCCACGACAGTACGAAGGCAATCTCTTTTCGAGTCCGGGCGAGCGGAAGGCCAAGCAGGTCCCTCTCGCTGAGCGTATGCGCCCGCAAAGCTTTTCGGACTTCGTCGGTCAGGAGGAGATCGTGGCGCCTGATCGGCCGCTGCGGCGTGCGATCGAAACGGATCATCTCTCGTCGGTCATTTTCTGGGGGCCGCCTGGGTCCGGAAAAACCACGCTTGCGCATCTCGTCGCGCGGCACACGAAGGCGGAATTCGTGCCATTTTCCGCCGTCACTGGGGGGATTCCGGAATTGCGCGACATCATCCGCGGCGCCGAGCAACGGCGCGCGCTTCACGGCCGGCGCACGATTCTGTTCGTCGATGAAATTCATCGCTTCAACAAGGCCCAGCAGGATGCCTTTCTTCCGCACGTGGAGCGGGGGACAATCGTTCTGGTCGGCGCAACCACGGAGAACCCGTCGTTCGAAGTGATCGCCCCTCTGCTTTCGCGCTCCCTGGTTGTCGTCCTCAAACCGCTGTCGGATGACGCGATGAGCCGGATCCTGGAACGGGCCCTGGCGGACAAGGAACAGGGTCTCGGAACGCTCCGGATCGACATGACGCCGGAAGCCAAGCGCCGATTGATCGGGTTCGGAAACGGCGACGCTCGGGCCTTGCTCACGGCGCTGGAATTCGTGGCGACCCAAACGCCGGCCGGCCGGGACGGACGTCGACTGCTCGATGAGCGGGTATTGGAGGCGGCGGTGCTGAAGAAATCGCTCCGTTACGATAAGTCCGCGGAAGAACACTACAATCTGATCTCGGCCTTCATCAAAAGCTTGCGGGATTCGGACCCTGATGGAGCCCTCTACTGGTTGGCGCGAATGCTGGAAGGAGGTGAAGATCCCAAGTTTATTGCCCGGCGCCTGGTCATTTTCGCCTCGGAGGACATCGGCAACGCCAACCCGCTTGCCCTGGTGGTCGCCACCGCAGTCTTCCAGGCCGTCGAGTTCGTCGGATTGCCGGAAGCCCAGATCAACCTGGCCCAGGGGACCGCTTACCTGGCTTCCTGCCCGAAGGACAATGCCTCGTATGTCGGCCTGCTCGAAGCGCTTCGAGACGCACGCGAGTTCGGCAACTTAGGCGTTCCCCTCCACTTGCGGAACGCGGTGACCTCGCTGATGCGGGATCTCGGGTATGGGCAGGGATATCGGTACGCGCATGAGGACCCCATGGCGAAAGACGAGCAGACCCATCTGCCAGAGCGGCTCAGCGGCAGGCGCTACTATCGGCCCAAAACGCTGTGACCGCGGCCCGAAATTGATTGTGGACAAACGATCCTGTTCGGTTATACTTAAGGGCAACGCCGGGGATGCGGGCATGGGATCGGTCGCAACGCCCAATGAGCGTCGGAAATACGTACGGGCCACGCTGGTGGGGTCCGCCCACATCATGCCCAAGAGCGGAAGCAAAGGGGTCACTGCTGTCCTGGACAATGTCAACAAGATCGGCGCCGGCCTGCATGCCAAGGAAAAATTGCCGGTCAATGAGAAAGTGACCGTCTCCTTGGCGTTTCTGGACCCTGAGGGAGTGGAGCAGCAGGAGAAGCTCTCCGGAAGCGTGGCGTGGGTCAAGCCGTGGGAAAGAGGCTTTTTGATCGGTGTCGTGTGGGATGAACTGGTGACGAAAGAGAAGAACCGCTGGCTGTACTACTACCTGGAAGAAACCCTCAAGGAAGCGCCGTAGCCTTATGCCTCCAGCGACTGTTTGACGCTGTTGAGTTCCTCCGCCAAGTGTTCCCACCGAGCCGTCAGTCGCTCCAGATTCTTCTTCCAGGTTTCCTGTTCTAGGTGAAGAGCGTGCCATCTAGCGAAATCCTGATAGAGGGCTGGATCGGCGAGTTCCTGATCGCGTGCCCGGATCTTCCGCTCGATCTCGGCGATCTCAGCCTCCGCGCGCGCAACCTGCTTTTCCAGTCTCGCCTGAATCTTGGACAGCTCACGCCGGTCCCTGGCGTTGGATTTCGACGCCGGGGATGCCGTGAGAGTGGCCGCTCCACGCGGTCCTGTATCCTGCGCTTCGAGTTCCTCGCGCGTTTCCTTGATCGACTCCAGTTCCTGCGCTTTTTTCCAGAGGTAGTACTCGTAGTCGCCGAAATAGTTCTTCGCTTGACCGTCTTCGATCTCCACCACGCGCGTCGCAATGCGTGTCAGGAATGTCGGGTCATGGGAGATGAAGATGATGGTGCCGGGGAACTCCGCGAGCGCGTCGGTCAGCACGTCCACCGAGGCCGGATCTAAGTGGTTTGTCGGTTCGTCCAACAACAATGTGTTGGCCGGCTCGACGAGCATCCGCGCGAGGGCAACACGGTTGCGCTCGCCGCCGCTCAGCGCCTTGACGGGCTTCTTCTGGTCAGGACCAGAGAACAAGAACGCACCCGCAATCCCGCGCAAGAAATTCATCTCGGCTTGCTTCGAGACCTCGGCCAATGAGTCGAGAACGGTATGCTCCGGGTTGAGCGCCTCGGCCTGATGCTGTGCGAAATAATGCAACGTCACACCGTGTCCGACGGTTCTGGCGCCCTTGTCGAACGGCAGGACCCCGGCCAATATTTTGAGCAGAGTGCTTTTGCCCGCTCCATTCTCGCCGACCAGCGCCACTCGCTCTCCGCGCTCGACGGAGAAGTCGAGCGACTCATAGACCACCTTGGCTCCGTAACTCTTTGCGACCCCTTTCAGTTCGAGGACCTGCCGACCGCTCGCCGGGGGGACGGGGAAGGTGAAGCGCACACGCTTGGGGTCGCGCGTCCGCTCGATCAGTTTGATCTTTTCCAGTTGCTTGATGCGGGACTGCACCTGGCTGGCTTTGTTGGCCTGGTAGCGGAAGCGGTCGATGAATTTCCGGACGCGGGCGATCTCCTTCTCTTGCCGTTTAGCTGAAGACTCCCGTTGGGCGTCGTGTGCCGCCCGCTGTTCGCGGAACGCGGTATAGTTGCCGCGGTACTCCTGGATCGTGTGGTGGCGGATCTCCCAGATATGCGTCGCGATCCGGTCTAGGAATCCGGTGTCGTGGCTGATGACCAGAATGGTCATCCTTGTGCGCAACAGAAAGCTTTCGAACCATGCTTGCGTCGGTTTGTCGAGATGGTTGGTCGGCTCGTCGAGCAGCAGGACGTCGGGATTCGACAACAAGAGATGCGCTAGCGCGACGCGCATGCGATACCCGCCCGAGAGGGCTTCGACCGGCCGGTTGAAGTCCGCCTCCCCGAAACCGAGTCCGGACAAGATGCGCTTGGCCTCGTACTCGGGATAGTGGTCGTGGTGAGCGGCGTCCAAGACCGTTTTGCCCGCGATCGTTTCGAGGTCCTGCGGCAGGTATCCAATCCGTAATCGCGGTCGCCTGCGAATGACGCCCTTGTCCGGAGAATCCTCTCCAAGGATCATCCGGAAGAGCGTGGTTTTCCCGACTCCATTCGGGCCGACTAAACCGACCCGCGTGCCAGGCCGCAGGTGCGCTGACGCGTCCTTCAGCAGGATCTTTGCGGCATATTGCTTGCTGACACACTCGATCTGGAGCATGAATCAAACAGGGCGGGTCTTTCCTGCACAGCAACGACGATAGAGTCTGGTGAGTTCTGGCTCAACCGGACGTTGGTTGGCGCGCAAAACAATCGCAATGAAGGGTCTGATCCGTCGACACCAGGAGCAACCGAAGAGCGGCCAACGGGAGAAGCCAGCGCGGTTTGGTGGAGCTGGCCGGGATTGAACCGGCGACCTCGTGAATGCCATTCACGCGCGCTCCCAACTGCGCCACAGCCCCACCCCTTCTCAGTGCCGAGTTTGTGAGTGATAAGTTCCGAGTGACGTGAAAGACGGGCGCATGCTAACACGCGGTTTCGGGGCAGTCAAGGAAAGGGAGAGCGAGGAACGAGGCTGTCAGACATGCGCCGCGAGAGAGCCGGACGCATCGTCACGCTTCAACTTCATGCCGGTTGTGCGAAAGCAGCCGTGTGCACGCAGCTTGACAAACGAGGAGGAGCGTCCATAGGATGAGCCGCTTTTGGCTCTGATCTTGTGGGTCAGGGCTCTTTTTTCGAGAAACAGAACGCAAGCCGGTGGGAGGATGGGTAATCTGGTTGTCGTCGGAACCCAATGGGGAGATGAGGGCAAGGGCAAGATTGTGGACATCCTGGCTCGCGACGCCGACGTTGTGGTGCGGTACCAGGGGGGATCCAATGCCGGCCATACCGTCGTCAACCAGCGGGCCACGTTTGTCTTTCATTTGATTCCTTCCGGTATCCTCTACCGAGGAACGCTGTGCATCATCGGCAACGGGGTGGTGGTTGATCCGGAGGCGCTGATCGCGGAGATGGATCGACTTCAGGCCAAGGGCGTCAAAATCGGCAAGAATTTTGTGATCAGCCAGCGGGCCCATTTGATCCTGCCCTATCATAAGGCCATTGAAAAGGCCTCGGAACAATCGAGAGGCTCACGGCGCATCGGGACCACGGGAAGGGGAATCGGGCCCTCGTACGCGGATAAAATGGCCCGCATCGGCATCCGGGTGGGAGACCTGTTGAATCCTTCGCTGTTCCGGCGCAAGCTGGAGGAAAACCTGGTCGAAATCAACTGGTTTCTCGAACGACTCTACAAGGTTGACGGTTTTCAACTCGAGAAGGTGTTCCAACAATACATGGGCTATGCAGAACGGCTGAAAGGCTACATCGCCGATACAGTCACGCTTCTGAACAAGGCGATCGACGAGAAACGCACCGTGTTGTTTGAAGGCGCTCAGGGAACGCATCTCGATGTCGACTTCGGCACCTATCCCTACGTCACTTCGTCCAGCGCTGTGGCGGGCGGCGCCTGCACCGGCACGGGTGTCGGACCGACGAAGATCGATGCCGTTCTCGGGGTCACCAAAGCCTATACGACGCGTGTCGGGAGCGGACCGTTCCCGACCGAGCTGACGGATGCTGTCGGGTCTGGGTTGCAAGAGCGGGGCAAGGAGTTTGGCGCGACAACCGGGCGGCCGCGCCGGTGCGGATGGTTTGATGGTGTCTTGGTCCGATACGCGACCAAAGTCAACGGCCTTGCCTCTTTGGCGGTGACCAAGCTCGACGTGCTGGATGGGTGTAAGGAGTTGAGGGTATGTACGGGTTATAGGCATGAGGGCAGGTTGTATCGTGAGATGCCGGCTGATCTGCAGGTCTTGACGGAGTGCCAACCAGTTTATGAAACTCTTCGTGGTTGGAGCAGTCCCACTACTGGTATGACGAGTTATAAGAAGTTGCCGGCAGAGGCCAAGCGCTATTTGAATCGGGTGGAGGAGCTGGCAGGCTGTCCGATTGACATCATCTCCACCGGCTCTAAGCGAGACCAGACGATCATTCTCCGCAATCCGTTAACCGTCCGAAGCCGGAAACGGCAGTGCTAGTCCCGTTGATCCGTTACTGGTCAGATGCAGCCGCACCGCCCTTCGATGGCGTGAGTGCCCGGTGGCGGATAACGGCGAACGTTTCCAACAGGTGAGCCGCTAGCTCAGTCGGTAGAGCATCGCCCTTTTAAGGCGAGGGCCCTGGGTTCGAGTCCCAGGCGGCTCACCAGTTTCAACGACTTCTGCTCGCCACAGGGATCGTTTCAACTTCCAGCCGCCTTCTGGCCAACTGTTGCAAGCCGCTCATCTGCTTGACCTCGGCGACGCACATGGTAAGAGTAAGAGAGAAAGAGAGGGGTGAGCGGGAGTCTGGCTGGCCCGCGGAAGAAGCGAACGGGAAAACTTGGAGGGTTGGGAGAACCGGCCATCGCGGCAGAGCGGTAAAACCGGCTTATGCACCCCACTTCGTCAGAGTCTGGCGCACTCCTGGTGGTTGACGACGAACCCGAGATCCGGACGCTCGTCTTTAACACGCTTTCGCCGCTGGGCTATGCGGTGCTGCTCGCCAAGAAAGACGAATGGAGAGATGGCCTATTTTTCCAGCAACATCGCGGTCGGGTTCATCTGCTGATGACGGACATGCTCATGCCGGCCATGAACGGTCTGGAACTCGCCACTAAGGTTCATGCCCTGAGTCCGAAGACACGTATCCTCTATTTGTCCGAAAACGATATCGTGAAAGGCGCCTTTGCTGAGGAATCTCAGGTGCCTTCCTCCCGAAGCCATTCACCGGCGCAGAGCTAGTGCGCAAAGTCCGTGAGGTTTTACGGACTTCCGATCGTTAGCGGAGCCGAGAAGGGCTCTGATGCGACGGTCCGGCGCACTCGCCCGATGGGCCAACCCCGGGTCCCCCGGATTCCTCGCAACATAGGGCCAGTCGCTGAGCATCGGCGAAGCGGCATCGATCTGGAATTCAGGCAAAACGGAAAGGATTAAGTTCGGAGGGAATTCTTCAGGGCTTGGACGGCCGCCCGAAGCCGGCTGTTCTCATGAGAGGTTATCTCCGTGAATTGCACGCCGAATTCCTCTCCACGGCACCAGCGGACCGTCCCTCGGTCGACACGAATAGGAGGGTCCTGTCCCGGCAGATGAAGGCGCAATCCGAGTTGCATGCCCGTAAACACGGACAGACGGCTGTTCACTCGACATCCGCTTGATGAGAGATCCAGAACCATCCCGGCATGTTCATGCGCCTTGATGCTGGTCAAGACTGCGTGAAACGAGACCGGAAATCGCTGTTCTTTTCGCAGAATCATGTCCGTCTCATGGCCGGGATGAAACCAGCTGGTACTATTCTGGCCGTTGTCGAATGGGCGATCAAGCTCTTTCCCAGAATCTGAACCGGGCGGGACGGGAGCAGGCGGGACGCACGGTTAAGAGCGACTTTTGTCGCCGGTATGATCCGAGACCAAGCGGGACAAACAGGCCTGTTCCTTTTCTGAGAGGCGTAAAAATTCCACGCCGAATCGCCGTCCCTTGGCCCACCGGACAGCGGCGCGGACGTTCCGCAACAGGCGTTCGTCAGGGAGATAAACGTTGAGACGAACATAGTCGCCGACCCGTAAGGCTTTCTCGCTCTCGATCGCACAGCCGGGCGTGGAAATATTGACGACCGTTCCTTCACCCAGGCCATATCCGCTCGAAAAAATAGCGGGGATTCGGATCGGGATTCTCAGGGTCTGGCGCCCTTCCCGGGACCGCTCTCCAGTCGAGTAGGTATCTTTCGACATAGGTCCTGCTCGCGACCGTGCTTGGACCCCTAAGCTAGGGCGGGTTTTCCGGTAAGTCAAGCTCGACATGCGGGAGACCGAACAAATTGGAGAATCAACCCGGCCGGCGGTCGTGTCTAGGACGCGACATGACCGACCGTGCTGTCCCGTTGAGCCATGCGGCAGACAGGGGTATGGGAAAAACCGTCGAAACAGCAACAAGAGGAGGCCGCCGGTAACCACGCTCGCCACGATGATGTCGCACTCAGCGAACAACAGACCTCGCAGCATCTGACGCTGGAACTCCTCGTCTTCCAATTCGGCGCCCAGACACTTGTGAGCGGTTCTGGATTCAAGCTCGCGCAAGGCGTTCTCGATCGCGAGGAGAAGGGCCACCGCATCTCCTCGCTGCAAGGAAGAGATGGCCTCGGATGGAAGACTAGCGTCAACCTGAGCAGCCAACCATCGCCTGTGCCGCAGATGATCGAGCAGCCAGAGGCCGGGCGTTCGCATTCGATGCTGCAGCGACGGCGAGAAGGATGTCCAGTAAGTGCTCAATGATCGGTCTGAGCTGTTCTTCCGCATTTGAGGAGCGGGTCCCAGAAGACCCGCTGACCGGTCGCCGCATAGCCCCTGAAACTGCTTTCCGCCAACGCCGTGAGGTGTTGAAGTTTGGATAGGTCTTCCCGGACAAGGGCCTTCGGTGCGGTTCATCCAATGCGTTTCGCCGGCGCTAAATCAATTCGGCCAGGCCGGCGATGTCGAGACAAGTCACAGGAACGCTCCGAGCAGGAGGATCAGATCCCGCTTCGGCACGGTCGTGCATCCCCTCTCCCAATTTTTGCAATCCCGCTCATCCCGCCATTCTGGTTCCGGACTTCCAGCTTCGCTTGGACCCTGCCGCCTTCACGGCGGAGGCAAGGAGTTCGAGCAGCGCCCCTGCTTCATAAGGCTTTTGAACCCAGGCGACGGCGCCCCGTTCAACCGCCTGAGGACCAAGGGCCGACAAGTTGCCGGAGACTATGATGACCGGGGTCTCCGGCCACGCCACCCGGCTTAACGCGAGCAATTCCAACCCGTTCAGTTTCGGGAGGCGGTCGTCGGTAATCACGGCGTCGAACCGCCGTTTCTTCATTTCGCTCAGGGCTTCGAGCCCGTCTCCGGCGGTGTGGACATTGTAGCTTTTGCTTTCCAGCAGGCCCGATAACAGGTGTCGTGAACGTTCATCGCCGTCCACAATCAAGATTCTTTTGCCGTAACCATCCATGACATCCTCCTTTTTTCGCTGTTCTTACGCTTACTCCGCCTTAGGGGTTTAAGGGACTGGACAAGATTCGGCCGCCGGTCAGGTTTTTGTCTATTGGTCCAAGCCTAGCGAAGGGGTATTTCTAAGCCAACGACAAGGATGGGACGGCTTATCATCCGAGTCACCTTCCCGGGGCGAGGGGAGGGAGAGTGACCCATGAAAGGGTTGGGGCGGTGGTTGCTGGCGCTGATCTTCGTGATGGGCCCAAGAATATCCCTAGGCATGCCCATGGCGGCTGCGCAACCGGCGGCTTCCCCTCAGGTCATCAAGGGAGAACTCTTGTCCATCAAAGGAGAAGTGTATCTGGTGCGGGATGTGTTTGGGCGGCTGGTGCGATTGCGGGTCAACAAGGATACCAAGCGGGAGCGGCTGGTCGTTCCGGGCGAGAAAGTGGAAGTAGAAATGATGCCGGACGGGCGCGCCCTCTCGATCAAGCCGGCGCAGTAACGCGCAGGCCGTCGTGAACTGACTTGAAAAGGAGCGGGAGAATGAGAATCGCGCAGGTGGCGCCGTTATGGGAAAGCGTCCCTCCGAAGCTGTACGGGGGGACTGAACGCATTGTGTCGTATCTCACGGAGGAATTGGTCAGGTTGGGGCACGAGGTCACCCTGTTCGCCAGTGGAGATTCCCACACGGCGGCCAAACTGGAGCCAATCTGCCATCAGGCCCTGCGCCTGAACACCGGTGTCTTTAACCGTGACGCGCCGCTGATTCTCCAGTTGGAGAGGGTCTTCGGCTCTCCAGGCGATTTCGATCTGATTCATTCGCATCTTGATTTTCTAGGGTTTCCGTTGGCCCGGCGCTGTCCGGTGCCGGTGGTCACGACGCTCCACGGACGGCTCGATCTGCCGGAGCTCGAACCGGTATTCCGTGAGTACGCCGAAATGTCCTTGATCTCGATCTCTGATGCCCAACGGCGGCCGTTGCCGTGGGCTAACTGGCAAGCGACGGTCTACCACGGTTTGCCGCGCAATCTGTATCACTATCATTCCCGGCCGGGGCATTACCTGGCGTTTCTAGGACGCATTGCGCCGGAAAAGCGCCCGGACCACGCGATCGAGGTCGCCAAGCGCGTCGGCATGCCGCTGAAGATCGCGGCCAAGATCGATCCGGCCGATCGTGAGTATTTCCGCGCCGAAATCGAACCGCTGCTGTCGCATCCGCTGATCGAGTTCCTCGGAGAGATCACGGACGATCAGAAGGATGATTTTCTCGGCGGGGCGTACGCGCTGCTAGCGCCCTATGATTGGCCCGAGCCGTTCGGATTGGTCCTGATCGAAGCGTTGGCTTGCGGCACGCCGGTGCTGGCCTATCGGCGGGGCTCCATTCCGGAAATCATTCAGGACGGCTTGACCGGATTCGTCTGCGAGTCCCTGGATGAGATGGTTTCCAGGGTGGAGCACGTTCCGTTCCTCGATCGCCGACAGTGTCGGCAGGTATTCGAGGAGCGGTTCACAGTGGACCGGATGACGAAAGATTATCTCAATGTGTATGAGCAGATCCTCAGCGAGGAAGTGCGATTGACTTCTCTGGAGCCGGAATTCGGCTCTCGCTCGGTGTCGCGGATGAATCGACAAACTCGTCTGTCCCTCCATCCCGGAGTGCAGCCATGATGCGCAGAAGGAGAATCACTTCCAGCGATCCTCAGCCCGATCAGCATGGTCCTTCCGGCTGGCACCTGTTAAGGACGAAGGACTTCGCACTCCTGTTTGCCGGGCAGGCAATCTCGCAGATCGGCGACAGCCTCAACAAGGTCGCGCTGCTGTGGTTCGTGTACACGTTGACCGGCTCGGCGCTGAAGATGACGGTTGTGGGATTGCTGCAAACGGTCCCGCCGTTGATCTTCGGTCCGCTGATCGGGGTCTACCTGGATCGATGGCCCAAAAAACCGGTCATGATCGCGGTGGATTTGGTGCGTACCGTGATGATTCTGCTGATCCCGCTGCTCTATGCGTTTGACGCGCTGACGTTGGAACGCCTGTACCTGCTGGTGTTTCTCACCGCGGTCGTCTCCACGATCTTCGGCCCTGCGCTGGCCTCCTCGATTCCTATGATCGTGCCACGGTCCCGGTTCACGGCGGCCAATGCCTTACTGCAAAGTACGACGAATGTCGGTCTGCTGGTCGGGCCAGCAGTCAGCGGCGTCGGGATTGCGCTCATCGGCGCGCAGAACGTGCTGTATGTCGATGCCGCGACGTTCTTGATTTCGGCGTTATGTCTGATGCCGATCCGCATGCGGGAATCATGGAGACCGAAAGAAGGGGAAGCTGAGACCCTGCAGGTGCTGCAGGAGCTCCGGATCGGCTTTCGGTTCGTGTTCCTGCAACATCGGGCGGTGTTTTTCCTCATGGTGACCGCCGCCCTTTTCACTCTCGGGTCGAGCGCGTTCGTTTTCCTGCTTCCAGTGATCGCGAAGCAATTACTCAAAGTCGGCCCTATGGAGATGGGATGGCTTTGGTCGGCCCTGGGGGTCGGCATGTTGGCGGCATCGGTCTCGTTGGCCTGGCTGAAACAGGGCGAATTGCGCGAGCGTCTGCGCATGATCGCCGGGTCATTGGCCGTCGCGGGTCTGGCGGTCTGCGGACTGGGCTTGGTCAATCTGCCCATCGTCTCGGCCGCCTTGGTCGTTGTTATCGGCGGAAGCACCGCGCTGTTTACACCGATCGTCTGGGCGATGCTCCAGGAGTTGACGCCGGAACGGCTGCTCGGGCGGGTCTTTACCACGTTCAGCACCGGGGGAATGTCAACCGCAATGGCGGGCATGGCCGGATTTGGATGGGCGGCCGATTCCCTGGGCCCTGTGGCCAGCTTAATGGGTATCGGCTTGACCTTGCTTCTAACGGCCGCGGTAGCTGAAGTGTTCAGCCGTCGGTCGCAGGCCGTGGCTCCCGTTTCATCTACCCCGGTGCCTCTTCTTGTGCGGTAAGCAGCGGACCCTTCAGCGCGCTGCCATTGTGATTCTCCCGATGGGCCGTCCACTGCGCTCGTCTTGGTTGCTCTTGCCGTGGCGGTTATGCATCGTGACCGCGTTCTGTTGCTGGTCGCTGCTCTTCACCGGTGTTCTTTCAGCCGAGGAACCGTCGGGCGAGCCGCCAGCCAAGGTTCAGAAGCCGGCGGAGAAGGGATCGAAGGAACAACCTCCACCGGCCAAGCCTGCTGAATCACCGCGACCCAAGGATCAAGAGGAACGACCGACCAAGAAGGAGGAGGTGCCGGCGCAGGAATCTTCCGCAAAGGAACCTTCCAAACCTCCCCGAACCTCGCTGATCCTGACGGTCAAACTGGCGCTGATGGCGACGCCGCAAGTGTTCCCGTATGACATCGAAGTGGAACAGAGCGATCATCAAGTCACCCTCACGGGAAAGGTAGCGAGCGAGAATGAGAAGATGGTGGCTACTGAGGTTGCCAAATCGGTGGACGGTGTCGCGTCCGTACACAACAAGTTGGAAGTGGTGCCGGAGCTCAAACAAGCGCTCGCTCACAAGCGGGACGAAGTGATCTCCCAATACGTGAAGGAACGTTTTGCCAAGAGTACGACACTGAAATCCGCCAACTTCGATGTCAAGACGGAAAACGGTATCGTAACCTTGGGCGGCGTGGTACGATACCAGGTGATCATTCTCGAAGCGGCCGAGGCAGCCAGGCTGGTCCCCGGCGTCAAGGCCGTACGGACGGACAAGGTCCGCGTCGAAGACAAGGAGTGATGCCCGGGCACAGCCTCACGCCGGCGACCTACGCGTCTCGTGCCGTCCTCTCCGCCGACCACGCCGCCGGCGTTCAGCGGCTCCTGTTCGCGCGGGACTTCGGACTGGTGTGGCTGGGCCAACTGGTTTCGCAAGTCGGTGACGGCGTTTCCAAGTTGGCGCTGCTCTGGTTCGTGTATTCGATCACCGGGTCGCCGATCAAAACGACGGTGATCGGCTTGCTGCAGACCATCCCCCCGATCATTCTGGGGCCGGTCATCGGCGTCCTCGTGGATCGCTGGTCCAAGAAGCTCCTCCTCGTTTCCTCCGATATCGCGCGCGCACTGTTGATTGGAGTGATTCCCTGCCTGATTTCGGCCGAATCGTTCACGATCGAGATGCTCTATCTGCTGGTGCTGCTGCACGCCATCGCGACGGCGATCTTCGGTCCGGCCCTCATCGCGGTGGTGCCCATGATCGTAGCCAAGCGGCAGTTCACAGCGGCCAACGCGCTGCTGCAAGGCACCACAAGCCTCGGGATCGTGATGGGGCCGGCGCTCAGCGGGATCGGGATCGCGTTGTCGAGTTCACAGGAAGTCCTATGCATCAACGCCGTCACGTATCTGCTGTCCGCCGCGTGCCTCCTGCCGGTCCGCTTGACGCACTCGTCCACCGTGACAGTCGAAAGGTCGTCCGCGGCGCCGCTGCTGCGAGACTTGATGGAAGGCGTGCAATTTCTCCTTCGCCGGCAACCGGCGTTGTTGTGGCTTATCGCGACGGCGGCGCTCTATACGTTCGGGACCAGCGCCTTGACCACGCTGTTTCCGGTGTTCGGTCGGAAGCTGCTCGACTTGGGACCCGTCGAGGTCGGCTATCTGTGGTCGGCGCTGGGCATCGGTCTGCTTGCGATGTCGATAGTGTTGGTCCGCTTCACAGAGTGGGACCTTCCGCGTCGGACCGCGTTGATCGCGGCGACCAGCGCGGTCAGCGGGACGGCGATTTGCGGATTGGCGTGGATCCGCAATCCTTTGGCGGCGGCCGTGCTGATGGCTGTGATAGGGTGCGGCATGGGCGCGCTCACGCCGATTGCGTGGGGGGCGGTGCAAGAGCTGTCGCCGCGCGAGATCGTCGGGCGGGTTCTGGCTCTCTACGGCACGGCCGCAATGGTGGCTGCGATCGCCGGGATCAGTGCGTTCGGATGGATCAGCGAGAAACTAGGCGAGTCGACGAGCGTGAACGGTATCGGTCTTGCGCTGCTCGTCACCGCGCTGTTCGCAAGCCGGTTCAGGCGTCTGTTGACTCGGTTGCTCATGAACGGGACATGAGCGGTATGCTGGTTGAGACGATCGTCCGTTCCAGATGGCTGTCACCGATGTCTCTAGGATTCCGGCTCTCCCGATCGCGATCACCCAATAATCCGGTCATCAAGTGCAATCCAGTTAAATTTGTTCTGACCGCCCGGAGCCGTCCTGGGAATGCCCTTCGGTCTCTGCCCGGACGCTTCTGACCCGTCGCCGGGTTTCTGTTCTCTCTCCGCCGAGGCCGACAGAAAGGGCCAGCCCTTGATAAACCCAGTGCGCCGCCTTGGTGCACCTGCCCGCCTGCGGCAAGACACGCGTCGGTGGAATGTGGCAAACTTGATAAGTTATGTGCGCTAGCGGTCCCGCCGGCCTGTTTGCCGGAAAAACTCGCAGACTCGGAAACGGGCTTGACCATAGCGGAGACTAATTGTATAAATGTGACTATATGGTCACGTTAGATTTGCTAGTCGCTTATGGGCTAGAGGTCGTAAGAGGGCGGCGAGGGCTTGGCGCCTTAAAAGAAGGGGAAAACTCGCAGGCGCAAGACTTCGCTTGGAAGCACTCGACGGAACGGGGTTCGCCCACGACGGGGCAAGGCCCTCTGGCCCGCGGGTCGTCCGACAAGAAAGAGTGTCACGCGACCTAGAATTCTGTCACGCACCTGGAGTGGAAAGAAAAGCAGCGGTTGGGTGGTGTGTAGGTCGGCCGTCGACAGCAAAACAGCACAGGGGTCTGTTCAACCCTCCGATCGGTCCCGGTGCATGCAGCAGGAGCGTGTGATTTCGTGAACATCATGCCCCTACGGGTGGATCTGGGACGGCGAGGCGGTGCGTCGACAGGGCAGGAAGAAGAAAAAAGGAGCGGCGTGAAGGCGCTTGTCGAAAGAACCGAATCCTTACTGGGTCGGGTCGGCCGTGTCCTTAAGAAGTCGGCCATCCCTGAAGGCATCGGAAGGCAAGCCTTGTTGCCGGTGTGGATGGCCCAGCGATCACTTGGTCCTTTGTTCGCGCGAAGCCGGGCTGAGCAGACCCTTGGAAGCGCGGTGTAGCCGTTCGATGGATGGAAAGCGCGCACGCCTGAAGAGTTCGAGCATGATGCGGGGCGCATTCCGTTAAGGAACTTGAGCAAGTTGCACGATCACGACGGCGATACCGGTTAACGCCGAACGAAGAAAGGAGGGATAAGCGTGAACAACCGAACCGCATACGGTGCGGCCGGCGGTGTGGCGTTCGTCACCGGACTGTTGGTCGGCGTCAGAGCCGGTCTGTTACTGGCTCCGCAATCTGGATCGAGAACACGTCGACAACAGCGATCGTTGGTGGAAGACGTGCATGAGCGTGCCGGATGCATGGTGATCGATGCGAGAGAAGCTCGTGGACGGGTCGTCGAATCCGGCAACTGCCTGATCGCCTGAGAGATGCAGCGGGAAAGCCGACCTGATCTCCATCAGGGCGGGTTTTGTCCGGATGAGAGGCTCTCATTCGGACAAAACCGTAAAGCCACATGGAAGGAGGACGCGATGCGATGCTCGAGATGTCAAGGCTGGATGACGACCGATTATTTCACCGATCTTCTGGACGATCGTGGTGAACTCGATTTCCGGGGATGGCGGTGCGTCAATTGCGGAGCCGTGGCCGATCCTGTTATTCTGCGTCATCGGGCAGTCGGGGGATTTGAACCGCTGAAGTCCACGCGTCGCTGGCGGCAGTATATGACCGCATATTCATGAGGGCGGAACCGGAGGCCCAGAAATGACACCCTCGACCTCGTCACGGGTGGAGCGTCGGAAAGCACGCACGCGGCAGGCTCTGCTGGAGGTCGCGCTGGTGCTTTTCTCCGAGAAAGGCATCTATTGGACAAAGATCGAGGATATCACCGAACGCGCCGATATCGGCAAGGGGACCTTTTACAAGTACTTCGAGACCAAAGAGGCGCTGCTTCGGACCTTGCTTCAGCAAGGTCTGGACCTCCTCCTGATGAGAACGAAAGACGCTGCGCACGGCGTCAAGCCGGGACCGAAACTCGTCGGCAAGATCATCGCGGCAAGGGTGGATTTTTTCCTGGAACATCCAGAATACCTGTTGCTGTTCCATCAGGTCCGAGGATTGCTCCAGCTCAAGACGGAGTCGGCCAAGGATCTGCGCTCGGTCTATAATGAGCATTTGGATCGTCTCGGGGATCTGCTGCGTCCAGCGCTGGCCGGTAACGGCGCCGCGAAGCGCACGCTCGCCACAGCCCTGGCGGCTTATACCTCCGGCTTGTTGACCTATTATCTCTTGTTCGACAAGGCGGACGAGTTAAAACGGCGGCGCGGAGAGATTCAAGCCCAACTCGAGCGCAGCCTGCAGGCGTTGTTGTAACGTCAGACGTGCCGGTCCGGAGGACGAAGCGTCTGAGAGTCAGCTTGGCATCCGCCGCTGGAAGAGATAAACGTATGAGCGATGCTCTCCAGTCCCGATTGAGCGCTCAAGGCAATCCGCTCGAAGAGTCATCGTGCGGCATGTGGCTGGGCGGAGAAGCGCACGTCGGCTCGCCGGTCTCTTCCCCCAGGCGCCGGCGGCGCCTGTCGTTGTCCGATGGGCTGGAACCGCTTGCCCTCGTCGCTGTTTTTGTCGCAGGTCTGGCGCTCGGCGTCAGTCTGGCCGCGATGTACCCTTCCTCTGCAACCAGAAAGCCTTAACAGGCACAGCTGTGGTCATCAGATTGCCTGGTGCTCCAGGATAGACCTTCCAACCTCGGCATGCAGGGGGAACCCGATCCCGCGGAGAGCGGCTGTTGCGGTTCGTCGGGGGCCGGCGGTTTGATTAGCCGACTTGTCGTGTGCGCCGTTCACACCAACGGATCGGTCGCGTAATGGTGGAACAGGCAGCCAGAAGACAAATCACGGTCAAAAAGATCACGCTGATCAACAAAAAGAATCCGGCTCGGACGTCCTGCAGGGAGATGCCTATCATGATGCGGACCTCAGCGTCTCAAAGATCCTCTCACCAGCTTTTCCAACCGCAGACGCACGTCCATGGAGCTTGGGGGTCGTCCTTCCGGAGCCAACGGCCGCATGCGGGGCAGTGCCGCGTCCAGGCTTGGCGGGGAGCTGGACAGATGAGGGCGAATCCCTCCGGAGTCCCGCGTCGCTGTGGAAGGTGCGTCCCCATCTGCACGCTCCCTATCGATTTCGTGGACATTAGCGGCCTGTTCGGCGGCCGGGTGTGTCAGTTTCATGCGAGGGGATGAGGAACCGTTTCATCACTGGTCTTGCCAGAACCGAAGCTAACCGATCATCGAAGGACAAATCTACTCCGCGAAGGAGGGGAGTCTATCCTTTTTGAGGGAGCATTCGGGTTGGGAGAACAGGCGGACTTGCTGAAAGAATTTTGTCTTCAGTGCTTGGATCCGAACGTCGTGTGCGGCGGCCGCGCTCATGGTATTCGCAACCGGCGAATCGCCCGGGTCCTGCAGCCAGTCAACCTTGCTTGCTGCCGTAGGCCGGTATGTGGGTGTGAGGAGACATGAAAGATATCGAAGGAGGTTATCGAGCCTTACTGGCAGTCACCAACGTCCTCAATTCACAACGGGACACGGACAGCCTTTGGCGGGCCATTACCGAACAGATCAAAAAAGTGGTGCCTTGGGAGCGAGCCGGCATCACGCTCTATCGTCCGGAGACGGATTCTTTTCGCTTTTACGCCGTGGAGACCGACATGCCGACCCGCGTATTGCAGCGCGATGCCATCATTCCCCGGGAGGGGAGCGCGGTCGGATGGGTGTACGACCACCGCAAGATGCATGTCAGGCCGGACCTGCGACGCGAACGGCGATTTCTGGAAGACCACTTCTATGTCCAGGAAGGATTGGGCCGCATGATCAATCTTCCGTTGCTGGCCGGCGAGCGGTGCCTGGGCACTCTGAACATCGGGAGCGTGCAGGCCGGGGAGCCGGACCCGGAGGACCTGGAATTTCTGCGCCAAGTCGCGACGCAGATTGCTTACGCTATTGCCAATGTGCAGGCTTACGAAGAAATCGACCGGCTACGCCGGCAATTGGCGCGGGAAAATGCGTACCTGGTCGAAGAGATCAAGCTCACGCACAATTTCGGGGCCATGGTCGGGAAAAGTCCGGCCTTTCGCAAGGTCCTGAGTCAAGCCGAGGCCGTCGGACCTACCGCGACCACTGTGCTCATCACTGGCGAAACGGGCACCGGCAAGGAATTACTCGCGCGGGCAATCCACGAGTTGAGCCCGCGTCGCCACAACCCCTTTATCCGCGTCAACTGCGCGGCGATCCCGATCGGTCTGGTGGAGAGCGAGCTCTTCGGCCATGAACGAGGCGCATTCACAGGGGCCGATCAACGGCATACCGGTCGCTTCGAGCTGGCGAACGGAGGCACTCTGTTTCTCGACGAAATCGGCGAGATGCCGCTGGAAGCCCAGGCTAAATTGCTTCGGGTTTTGGAGGACGGACTGGTAGATCGGGTAGGCGGCACCCGCCCGGTGCCGGTCGACGTCCGGATCGTCGCGGCGACAAACGCGGACCTCGTCGCCGCGGTGAGGGAAGGCCGATTTCGATCCGACCTGTATTACCGGCTGCACGTGTTCCCGATCGCCATTCCGCCGCTCCGCGAACGATCCGAAGACATTCCCTTGTTGGCGCGGCATTTTCTGGAATTCTACCGCCTGAAACTCAACCGGCCGCCGCTTGATCTCAGCCAAGGTTCGATGGAACGTCTGATGCGGTACCCCTGGCCGGGCAACGTCCGAGAATTACAGAATGTGATCGAACGGGCGGTGATTCTGTCGCGCACCGCAATTGTCGAGATTGCAGATCAGTTTCTGGTTCCTTCGAAGCCCACGCCTTTGGCTTCCTCTTCTGTCAACCTTCAAGATGTGGAACGCGAGCATATCCAACGCGTGCTCCAGCAAACCCGCTGGAAGATCTACGGACCCTATGGCGCGGCGACTCTCCTCGGCCTCAACCCCAGCACCCTGAGGAGTCGGATGAAGAAGTTGGGGATCAGGCGACCCTTCACCGTTCGTGTCGATTAAGTGCATTGTGCGATTCCGCGATCTATCGCGATGGATTCGCGATCTATCGCGATCCCGATTCTCGCCTTGACAGACTTTCCCGTCGTTCAAGTGCCTAATTGTTTGAATTACCATTGGTTTCAGACCACACGGAAAGAGGCATTATCTTGGTACGTCGGTTGCTTCACTGTGCCCGGCCGATCGCGGGGTTTTTGCCTTCGGGTAGCAGCGGATGCGGATATCGAAGCGGTCCCGAGCCGATCGGAAGGGAGGGAACGAAATGTCGGAACAACTTGGCAGGGTTGGGCAAGACAGCAGCGGGCGAAATTCGCTGAACGGCGAGATCGGATTGACGAACTGGCATGGCTGGAAAGAGCGATTTTTCTGGGCGGGGGCTGTCCTTGCGGCCGGATTGTTCGGGTGGGCCGGGACTAGCTGGGCCGAGACGGTCAATGTCACGCTGAGCGCAAAAGTCGCAACGGTTCAAGTAGCCCGGGACGACCAACGCGAAGCGTGGACCTTTAACGGGAGCTTTCCCGGCCCGGTGATCCGCGTGAAGGAAGGCGACATTGTTCACTTCACGTTGAAGAACGAGGCGGATCGCGTGCATTCCATCGACTTCCACGCTGCCAGGACGCCCTGGGACAAACATTTCCAGGGCATCGCATCCGGAACTGAAACGACCTTCACCTGGAAGGCCGAATATCCCGGTGTCTTTTACTATCACTGCGGGACCGACCCGATGATTCAGCACATCGCCAACGGCATGTTCGGCGCCGTGATCGTGGAACCGCGGAACCCTCTGGTCAAGGCGGACCGCGAGTATGTGATCGTGCAGAGCGAAGTCTATTCCTCGCCCTTCGACGTGGATGCCATGATGGCAGGCAAGCCGAAGTTCGTTGTCTTCAACGGCCGCGCCAACCGATACCTCGACGAGCCGCTGGTTGCCAAACCGGGCGAATTGATCCGGCTGCACGTCATCAACGCCGGCCCGAACCATTTCTCCGCGTTCCACGTGATCGGCGCGGTGTTCGACCGCGTCTATGCAAGCGGCAATCCCAAGAACGTCGAGTATGGCATCCAGACCTATACGTTGCCGCCCGGCGGCGGCGCGACGTTCGATCTGATTATTCCGGAGGAAGGGGTGTACCCAATCGTGACGCACTCGCTACAGGACGCGCTGACGGGCGCGATCGGCGCCATCCGGGTGGCGAGCGAGGAGAAAGCAGCGGCGGTGGACGCCGAAGCCGGTGAAGTCGGTTCCGCTTTCGAGACCGGCGCGCGCACGCCCGGCGTGATCGGCCGGAACGGGCTGTGAGGGACCGATGATCTATTGGCTGACGGTGGCGATACTGATGCTGGCGGCGCTCGTGTCCCTTATCAGGGTGGTGACCAGTTAAGGAAATACCGGGTCGCGCGCCGTCGATCTAGAGGAGCTCGGCCCCGCTGAGTTATACTTCTTGCCCTAGTTGCCGGGGACAAGGGACGCGGGGTTATGAGGACGATTCGAGGGCGGATGGTGCTGGCGATCTTTCTCGTCGGCTGCATTCCGCTTCTCGCGGGGCTGATCCTCGCCTGGATGTCAGGCATGCGGTCGCTCCGCGACGTCATCGGCGGCAACCTCCAGGCGCTCGCCGCCCAGGTTGCGGATCGGGTCACCATGCTAGTGCAAAGCGAGATCCAGAACGTGCAATTGCTGGCCTCAGCGCCGTTGCGCGTCCGCCTGCCGGTCATCCTCGCCAACCGCGCATACGGCGCGGACTCCGCCGCCGCGCGCGCACTCATCGAGCAGCGTGCCGAGCTTTGGCGCAACGGCACCGAGTTTTCCGAGCGACTTCTCAATTCCGAATTGTCCCGTTTCCTGCTGGAAACCAAGGTCCGTGGCGGCGACAAGGTTGCCGGGCTTCTCATCACCGACCGGTACGGGGCGCTGGTGGCGGCAAGCTCCGAGCCGGATCGCTACTTTTTCGGCGATCAACCCTGGTGGGAAGCTCTGCAAGACGAGCGGTCCGGCCATGTGTTCATCACGGACGTGATCGCCGGGCGGCAGGGTTCCTTCCGGACGCCGGAAGAGACGATCGACATCGCGGTCTCGATCCTCGACGACCATCAGCAGGCCGTCATCGGCGCGATCAAGGCCACGTATCGGTTCGATGCTCTCTTCGCCTTGATCAACCAGATCAGAATCGGGCAGACCGGGCATGCCATGCTGTTCAACGCGGCCGGCCAGCCGCTCGTGTGCCCGATTTTGCCTCGCCAAGCCCACCGTATCCACGAACAGTTGATGGGGCTCATTGTGTCGGCCGAACCTGGCTGGGGCATTGCGGAGGACGACGGCCACGGCGCCCGCGATACCGTGGTCGGCTTCGCACCGGTCAGGGGCTTGGGTCCGCCGATCAATACGTGGCATATCTTCGTCCGCCAGCCTCCCTCGGAAAGTTACGCGCCGATCCGCGAGCAAATCGCCAACCTGGCCCTCATCGGGCTAGTGATGGTCGGGTTCCTGGCGGCGATGGGCCGATATGTGGCCGCTCGGATTGCCAGACCGATCCAGGTGCTCCGCCAGAGCGTTGAAGCGATCAGCCAAGGGACCTATGATGGGTCGCTCACCATTGAGACGGGGGACGAATTCGAAGAGTTGGCGACCACCGTCCATCGTATGGCGGATCGTCTGAAAGCCTCCCGGGCCGAGTTGGAGACCTTGAACCGCACCCGCGCGTGCCGGGTCGACGAGAAAACACAGGAAGCCGCCGCCCAGATGCGGAAACTCGAATTGACGGAGCGGCTGGCCGCGCTAGGTAAGGTTGCTAGCGGCATCGCGCACGAAATCAACAATCCTCTGGGGATCATCATCAACCGGATCGAATGCATGGAGGCAGAGGCGGCTCAACTGCCGCTGCCGGCAGATGTGATGCGCGATTTGCAGGCGATCCGCGCGCAAGCCGAGCGCATCCTGCGGGTGACCCGAGGGATGTTGACGCTGTCGCGCCATGCCGCCACGACATTCAAGCCGATCGATGTGGCCTGTGTCATCCGGACCGCTCTTGCGGTCGCGGCCGAACGCGTGGCGGCCCGTGGCGTCCGCCTGGACTCGATCATCGAAGCGGATTTGCCTCCGGTGATGGGGGACCGTGATCGGTTGGAAACGGTCTTGCTGAACCTGGTCAACAACGCCGTGGATGCGGCGCAGGAAGGGCCCGGGCCAGCGGTCGTGACGGTGACCGCCGATCGGGTCCGCAACCGGCAGGACGATTGGGTGACCGTCCGCGTCTCCGACACCGGGCCCGGCATCCCGGAAGAACTGATGGAGCGGGTGTTCGACCCGTTCTTTACGACCAAACCGATCGGCGAAGGGCACGGACTTGGTCTCTTTCTTGCCCATGGCATCGTGACCGAGCATCGCGGCCGGATTGAGGTGGCCAACGGCGGACCCGGGGCGGTCTTCACCGTCTGGCTTCCGGCGCTGCCGTCGCCTGAGACTTCCGAACAGGATTTGCAGTGGGAATTGCGGGCAAAATCTTAGTCGTGGACGACGAGCCGGAAGCGCTGGAGAACTGCCGTCGCCTCTTGCGACGCCTTGGTTACGACTGCCTCACCGAAAGCGATCCGGTGCGCGTGCCGGACGTACTGGAACGGGAACGCCCCGGACTCGTCCTGACCGACTTGCGCATGCCAGGCATGGACGGCCTTGAGATATTGGGCGCCGTCAAGCGCGTGGACCCTGAGACCCAAGTGGTGCTGATGACCGCATATGCGACGGTCCAGACCGCCGTCCATTCCATGCGACAAGGTGCCTTCGACTATCTCGCAAAGCCCTTTTCCAGCGCGGACCTCGAACAGGTAGTGCGGCGGGCCTTCTCAACTGCTGAACGGCCCGAGCGGTTGGGAGGCCGGACGACCGGCCGAACCGAGGTACGCGCGGCGGCTGCTTGTCCGGCGCTGCACAGCGAGCTAGATCGGATTCTCGGCGACAGCCCGGCCATGCGCGCGGTTCTTCAGCTCGTGCGGAAAATCGCCCCGACGACCGCTAATGTCCTCATCTACGGCGAAAGCGGCACCGGGAAGGAATTGGTGGCGCGCGCGATTCACGCCATCAGCCCGCGCGCTTCCAGGCCGTTCGTGCCGGTCGATTGCGCCTCCTTGCCGGAGAACCTGCTCGAATCGGAGTTGTTCGGCCACGAAAAAGGCGCCTTTACCGGCGCCGTAACGAGTAGACCCGGTTTGTTCGAACTGGCCAACGGAGGCACCGTATTCCTGGACGAAGTCGGCGGGATGAGTCCCAGCTTGCAGGCTCGGCTACTGCGCGTGTTGCAAGAGCGGCAGATTCGGCCCGTGGGCGGAACGCGGTTCGTCGACGTCGACGTGCGGATTGTCGCGGCTTCCAATCAAGACCTCGAACAAGCCTGCCGGCGGGGTGGATTTCGCGAGGATCTCTACTATCGGTTGAACGTCATTCAGCTCGTGCTCCCGCC
>DATLZU010000053.1:0-45847 GCA_035573855.1 Nitrospiraceae bacterium | reverse complement strand
AACAGCTTCACTTTACAGGTGGGCTTTAAAAGCGGGGCTGGCAATACCCTGTCGATTGCGCTCCGGGACCTGGATCTGGATTCCCTTAACCTCGGCTTGGTGAATATTTCGACGGCAGACAACGCGCAGAGCGCATTGAGCAACATCGACAGTGCGATCAGCGCGGTGGCAACCGCCCGAGCCGACTACGGCTCCTATCAGAACCGCCTCGAAGCGACGATTGCGAGCCTCCAAGTGGCGAGCGAAAACCTGAGCGCAGCGGAATCTCGAATCCGCGACGCCGACATCGCGTACGAAACGGCTCAGTTCACGCGAAACCAGATTCTGGTGCAGTCCGGCATTGCGGTCTTGGCGCAGGCGAATACGCTGCCGCAGCAGGCGCTTGCTCTGCTGCGGGGCTAGGCTAGCCCGTCCGTTCGCCCGTCCTCTCTCCGCATGGGCGGGGAGGGGACGCCGGCGGGCGAGCGCGCCGGAAGGAGGCTCCGATGATCAACGACATCGCAGGAACAGGGGAGCTTCGCAGCGTCCTGCGCGACGTCGACGCTGGTCATTCGGTCTTGGATCGGGCCAAAACGCCGGAAGCGGTTGCCAGCCGTGCGATGACGGAGCGGGACGCAGCTCCGGATGAACAGGCCCTTCAGCGTGCGGTCGCGCGGGTGCGGGAGGTGTTTCAGGGGGCGGATGCACGCTTGCTGATCGAGATCGACCGGGGGTTAAACCGAGTCGTCATCAAGATCGTGAACGGCCAATCCGGCGAGGTGATCCGGCAGATTCCACCCGAAGAAGTCCTCGATCTGGCCAGACGGTTCGACGGCGTGACCGGTCTTTTGCTGCAAGAACACGTGTAATTCCACCGTTACAGGAAAGCGATGGCATCCGGCATTAGCTTTGGAGGGCTCGGCAACGGAATCGACTTCGGCCAGGTCGTCGATCAACTGGTCAAACTCCAACGCCAGCCGATCGACAAGTTGGTTCAGACACAGACCACACTCAAAAGCAAGCTGACCGATTACGGAGTGCTGGGAACGAAACTCCTGTCGCTGCAGGGCGCGGCGAATGCCCTCCGTTTTGCCACCACGTTCGATCGGTCGAGCGTGTCTGTCAGCGACCCGACCGTTCTGATGGCCTCCACATCGTCGACGGCGGCGGCCGGCACGTACACGGTCAAGATCACGCAATTGGCTCAGGCTCATCAGATCACCAATAAGGCGGCCAAGGCCGTCGCCGCCCCCACCACAGACATCGTGAGCGGCGCGTCTGCCACGTTTACATTCCGGGTGGGATCGGGCGCCGATCAGACCGTGACCCTGGGCGCGACCGCCACCTTGGAGGATCTTAAAGCCGCGATTAACGATTTGGGAGCTGGCGTCTCGGCTTCGGTACTGAACACGGGAACGGACGCGGCGCCCGCCTACCGGCTGGTTCTGACGGCGACGAGCACCGGGGCGAGCAACGCCGTGACCATCGTCACGGATACGACGGATTTGGACTTTCTCAACGCCAGCGGCACCGGTGGCACGGATGTGCTGCAAGCGGCGCAAGACGCCGAGGTTGTGCTGGGCGATCCTTCGCAGAACCCCGTGACCCTGACCAGGAGCAGCAACACGATCACGGACGCGATCCCCGGCGTCACGCTCACGCTGATCAAAACAACGGGAACCAACACAGTCACGCTGAGTATCTCCCGGGACACCGCCGCCGTGAAAGCCAACATCAAGGCCCTGCTCGATGCCTACAACGACATCGTTAAATTCATCAACGAGCGAAGCACCTACGACGTCACTGCCCAAACAGGCGGCCTGTTTTTCAAGGAGGGCACTCCCAAGACGGTGCTGAGCCGGCTCCGCCGGGCCCTGTCCGATGAAGTGAGCGGTCTCTCCATCTATACGGCGACGGGACAAATCGGTTTCAAAACAGAACGCGATGGGACGATGAGCCTGGACGACGCGAAATTGGACTCGGCCCTGAGCGAGCAATACAGCGCCGTCAAGGCTCTTTTTATCAACCAGGCGAGCACCACTGGCGTAGCTCAGCGGATCACCGAAGCTGTCGACGCCTTGGATGATGTCGTCGCTGGCGCTTTGACCTTGCGCAAGCAGTCGCTGACCGATCAGATCGACGATCTGGCCAAGGAAATCGCCAGAAAGGAGGAGGCCTTGGCCGCCTACGAAGCGCGTCTCCGCGCCCAGTACGCGGCGCTCGATGCCTTGCTCAGCCAACTACAGGGGCAACTATCATTTCTCCGGTCGCGAACCGGATTGGTACAGGAACGGCAACTATGACCAACTACGGCGTCAGCCAATATCAGCGCACGCAGGTGATGACCGCCTCCGGCGTGCAGGTGATCGTGTTGTTGTATGATGCGGCGGTCCGCAGTTTGGAACTGGCCCGCGAAGGCATCCTGCGCAACGATCATCGGGACAAGGCGCGTTTTCTCGGACGCGCCATCGCCATCGTCGGTGAACTCTCGAATGTCTTAGACATGGAACGTGGAGGGGATATCGCCCAGTCTCTCCGGCGTCTGTATGACTATGTGCTGCACGAATGCACCCGTGCGAACCTGCATCACGAGCCGAAGCGTCTGGACGGGCCGCTCCGGTGTCTGGCGACCCTACGCGAAGCCTGGGCCACGGTGGCGCGCGAAGGGATGTACAAACGAACCGTGGGAGCGTGAGCCATTCTCGTGGCGAGACAAGATGAGCGAGCGGAAGCCTTGACGCACCAAGCGTTCGCAGCAGCCCAATCAGGCCGTTGGGACGAAGTCCTGCGATGCTATCGGGAACGCGAGGTGGCGTTCGGCGAGGGGGAGATCTCCGCTGCGCTCGCTGTTCGCCTGTCGGCGATCGACCGGAAGATCTACGAAAAAGCCTGTGCGGTCGTGGCCGCGCTGAGCGCCTCGCTTGAGGAAACCGTCACGGCCCGGCACCGGCTGAGGCGTCTTCGAGAGCTATACCACTTGAACCGCGGGATCGGCCGCCTGACGAACTGCCGGGGTTGACCTGCTGTGAAACCGGCCCGGTGTGACCGGTGTCTGCCACTGAGCCTCGCCCGGCGGGCCTCTGTGCCGGGTTTCAGCCGCATTGTCAAACCCCTTGCCGATGAACCGGGCTGCGGAGAACGGGATGTCTTCGACGGGCGAGACCATCACACCGGACGAGCGTCGGGAGTGGTTGCGGATCGAGGACCGCCTGCTGCTGTCTTATCGGGTCCAGGGTGATACGGAGGAGACTGAGGCTGCGAGCGCGGCCTCGAACATCGAGCGTTCGCTTGCGACTTTCATCGTGAAACCGACGGCCGATCTCCTGGCTCATGCAGAATTGGTGACGGCCGAGTCCTCGCTTGTGCCTTGGTTGATGAAGATCGATTGGTTATTGAATCTCATCCTGACCACCTTGGCGAACATGAAGCCCGAGGCCGTCGCGTTGCCGGAGTTGACCGAGGTCACCCTCAGTGCAGGCGGTCTCGCCTTCGAAACTAAGCAGCCGATCGAGATCGGCGACATGCTGTCGATCTCGTTGGTGTTGCCCCCCTTTACGCCGGTCCACGCTATGGCCGCGGTTGTCGCCGTGGCCCCGCTGAAAACCGACGCATCGAGCCGGCGTGTATCCGTCGAATTTACCGCCATTGAGCCGGATGACCGGGAACGCCTGATCCGACACATCCTCCACATTCAAGCGGAACGGTTGCGTGCCAGGCGGCTCGGAGGATAGCAGCGCCCGCGTCTTTGCGTTTTGCGCGAGCGTTCGTTGCTCCGCGCGTCCGCCTCTCGAACATGCCACCCTCAAGATTTTTCCGGCAAAGGCCGATAAGCACATTCGCGATGAACGACACCCCAGCGGCAGCAACCGACAGGAACGCCAACGAACACGCCTCGGTGCCGAGCGAGATTTTGACCGTCGAGGATGTGGCGCGGTTTCTTCGCGTTCCCAAATCTACAGTCTACAAGCTCGCCCGGCTGGGGCGGTTACCGGCTGTGAAGATCGGCAAACACTGGCGTTTCCTCCGCGGGGATCTCCACGCATGGATGCATATCCGCGCCGGCCGTGAAACATGAGCCAACCACCTACACAGGCGACGCGACCCCACGAACGCCTTATTCGCGAGGAATCCCTGCGGCGTCGAGAGGTCTTGGAAGCGCTGGCTGAGCAGGGGGACGAGAAAGCCGTGGAGACCCTCGTCGCCGGCCTGCGCGACGCGAGTCCCGGAGTTCAGCAGGCGGCGATGAACGGTCTCGTGCGTATAGGCGGGCGGCGCGTGGCGACACGGCTGATTCAGATGTTGCGCGAGCCCCCTGCCGTACGGAATTCCGCCATCGAAGTGCTGGAAGGCATCGCTGGCGACGTCCTGGAGTCCGTCCTGCCGCACCTCGGGTCTCCCGACCCCAATGTGCGCAAATTCATCGTGGACATTGTGGGCAAACAGGACGACCCGCGAGCCGTGGCTCATGTGATGCCGTTGCTGTCGGATCCAGATGCCAATGTGCGGGCTGCGGCCGCCGAGACCCTCGGCCACCTCCGTGCGGCGGAGGCGGTCCCTCGTCTCATCGGGCTTCTTCAGGATACGGAATGGGTGGCGGTTTCGGCCATCTCGGCCCTGGCGGAGATCGGGGAACCGGCGTCTCTGCTTCCGCTTATCAAGGCGATGGAAAAAGGCGGCGATCCGGTGCAATGCGCGGCGATCGATGCCATGGCCCGGCTGGATCACGAGGGGCGAAGTGTGCCGGTCCTGATGCGGCTGGTCGAATCGTCGAATCCGGAATTGCGCGCGACTCTGATAAAGACACTCGTGACGATCACGGATCGCGTCGACTCCGACGTCTGGGCGACGCGAGATACGACGACCTGGCTGGCGCTGTTAAGCGAAGCCTTGCGCGATTCCGATCCTGGCAGTCGCATGGCCGCGATCACAGCTCTGGGGCGACTGCGCGATGGGCGGGGTACGCAACTGATTCTGAACGCCTGCCGCGGATGGGCCAATCCCAGCGAAGAGGCGATCGGCCGAGCGGTCTCCGCTCTAGCTTCGATCGGCGATGCGCCGCGACTGATCGGAGCCGTGCGGCCGGATGAAACCGATATGACGCTCGGGACCGTTTTGATTCGGGCGCTGGGCACCATGCGTTGCGCCGATGCGGCGCCGGCCCTAGCCGCGGTTCGTCTGGGCAGTCCCCATTGGGAGCTGCGGAAGCTCGCGGTGCAGGCGCTGGCCATGATCGGCACGGATGAGGCGATGCGAGCCGTCCACCAGGCCGTCGGTGATTCGACCGGGTACGTGCGTGCAGAAGCTGTCCGGATTTTGGCGGAGACCGGACGTCTCACCGATCTCCGATCGTTGCTGGATATGCTGACCGTGGAGCGATATGCGGACGTGCGCGAGGACATCATCGCCGCGCTGGCGACGGTCTCGTCGCAGGACATCGGCATGTCGGCGGTCGCTCTGCTCGACCATCCGCGCCCGGAAGTTCGATCGTCGGCCGCGCAACTGATCGGACGCATGGCTCTGCCGGAAGGCTTGCAACCCTTGCTCGTCGCAATGAACGATCCGGAATGGTCGGTGCGCCGGGCTGCTGCCGAAGCGCTCGGTCGCTATGACGACCCGCGCGCCTGCGAAGCGTTGGAAATCGCGATGTCGGATGATCATGAGCAGGTTCGGCTGGCGGCGGTCATGGGCCTCTCGCAGAGCGACCGGCCAGAAGGCCGCACCGCGATCATTGGTCTGGGTCTCCGGGACCCCGATGTTTGGGTCCGATATCGATCCATTGAACGCCTCGGCTCGAGGCGAGCGGCGGAAGCCGTGGCTGCCTTGACGAAGATCGCCGCGGATGCTCGGGAACCGGACTTCCTCCGGCGGGCGGCGGAGGAGGCTCTGGTTCAGATCGGCAGGGGATCGGGAGCCGGCGAGTCGCCGTGTTGACCCGCGTGCGTGACGCCAGCGGACCCCCGCGATAAGAGTCCGCCGGCGCATCCGCCGTATTCCGTCGTAGGAGCGGGTTCATGCAACTGAGCGACGCCACGTTCAGGGAATTGCGGGACTTCATCTATGAGCGCACGGGAATTTTGTTCCAGGACAACAAGAAATACTTGTTGGAAAGTCGCCTGCTACCACGGTTGCGGGCGCGGAACTGCACTTCGTTCGAGGAATATTGCAAGGTGCTCCGGTTCGATGCCTGGCATGGCAAAGAGCTCAACGCGCTTTTTTCCGTCGTCACGACGAACGAAACGTATTTCTACCGCGACATGCCGCAACTGGAGGCGTTTATGAACACCGTTTTACCGGCGGTCATGGATGACAATCAGGCGACTTCACAGCTCCGCATGTGGAGCGCGGGGTGTTCCACCGGCGACGAGCCGTATACGCTGGCCATCATGTTGTTGGAGCACGCTCCGCTCGCCAAGTGGTCGATCGAGATTCTGGCGACGGACATCAGCGAAACCGCCTTGCATGCCGCACGCAAAGGGGTGTATGGACCGTACGCCGTCCGGAACGTGCCCCCCGCGATTCTTCAAAAATATTTCACGGTCGAAGATGGCCAGTACGTTCTGTCATCTAGGGTCAAACACCTCATCAAGTTCGCCAACGTGAACCTGTACGATCGCCCGCGGCTGAAACTCATCCGGGGTCTCGATGTGATCTTTTGCCGCAACTGCCTGATCTACTTCGACGACCGTGCCAGACGACAGGTTCTGGATGACCTGTACGACTGCCTGAAGCCGAACGGGTATCTCGTCATTGGATTTTCGGAATCCTTGCACAACCTCACCCGCGCATTTCAGCCGGTTCATGCAAACCGATCCGTGGTGTACAGGAAAGCGTGATGCGCGAAACGGGAGGTCTGAAACAGACGGCGACAAGCGGAACGTGAGCGTTCCATGCCCCACGAGACCGCGCAGGCGCCGGAGCTCGAAGCGATGGCCGAGACCATCCTGATCGTCGATGACTGTGCGACCACCAGGCGGTTGCTTTCCGTCTACCTCAGGCAGGAGGGTTACGACCTGGTTCATGCGGTCAACGGGCTGGATGCGCTGGAGAAGCTCGCGCTTCGGTCGGTGGATTTGGTCATCACGGACATGAATATGCCGCAGATGGACGGCGTGGCGTTGGCCCGGGCGCTCAAGCAGGATCCGGTCTTCAAGTGGATTCCGATCGTGATGCTTACTACCGAAGGCGAAGAGCGCGAACGGCAGCACGGCCTGGAGGCTGGTGCGGCGGCGTATCTGATCAAACCGGTGACGCAGGAGCAGCTGGCCCAAGAAGTACGACGGACGCTGACGAGCGGACGAAACTGAGGCAAGGAGGGCGGAGATGGGGGCCGATCCGAATATGAAAATCCTGGTCGTGGACGACATGTCCACGATGCGGCGGATTATCAAAAACATTCTGAAACAACTCGGCTTCAACAACGTCGAAGAGGCGGAGCACGGACAGGAAGCCATGAGCAAACTCAAGACGGACACCTATGGGTTTGTCGTCTCCGATTGGAACATGCCGGTCATGTCCGGAATCGATCTGCTGCGGGCCATCCGGAGCGACGAGCGGCTTAAGGGAATTCCGGTCTTGATGGTGACGGCTGAGGCGCAGAAGGACAACCTGATGGAAGCCATTCAGGCCGGCGTCAGCAACTACATCGTGAAGCCGTTCACGGCCGAGACGCTCCAGGACAAAATGAACAAAATTTTTAAGTGACGTGGGCAAAAAGCGAAGGGCGTGTCTCGCCTGCGTCTGCAACCCGGTGTCCAGCTCGCGTGATCGAGGCCGGGAGTTCAGTGTGGGGAACGTGAATCGACAACTGTACGAGGAACTCGGCGAATTGGCCCGGTACATCGAGACGGCGATGCACAAGCTGGAGGAAGCCGGGGGGCCGGTGATCGCCACGACCCTTCAACTGCCGCAAGCGGCGACGCACCTCACGGATCTGTGCCGCTTGACGGAGGAGGGAACCCACGAGGTCATGCGATTGGCCGAAGCCATCCAAGAGAACCACGCGCGGGTCGCGACAACCCTGGGCGCTCTCGCGGCTTCTCTTGCGGCGAATGCCGACACGCAGGCGGCGGCCCGGCGATTGGACGAGGCGGCTCAAACCCTGGCTCAAGACGATAAACGGCTGATCGATCTCATGACCGCGCTGTCTTTCCAGGACCTGGTCGCGCAACGGGTGCAGAAGTTGGCCGCCGTTTTGAACGATGTCCAACGCAAGTTGCTTGAGCTGATCGTCGTCTTCGGACCGATCCGGTACCCAACCGATCACGGCGTGAACGGGAAAGCCGATGAAATGCTGAAGCAACTGGACGCGTCCAAGTCCACCGCGATCAAACAAGCGCTGGTCGACGAGATTTTGACGCAATTCGGTTTTCACTGAATCGGATTTTTGCCAGACCGCGAGGATGCCATGGGCGACGAGATGCAGGATATCTTGAACGACTTTCTCGCCGAATCGCAGGAGATGATCGACACGCTCGATCAACGGTTTGTTGCGCTGGAGGCCGATCCGGCCAACGCGGAACTGCTCAACGATATCTTCAGAGCCATGCACAGCATGAAGGGTTCGGCCGGCTTTCTCGGCTTCACCCGCATCGTTGACATCACGCATCGCGCGGAGAACGTTCTGAACAAACTCCGCCAAGGGGAAATGAAGGTCCTGCCCGAGGTCGTCACCGTCATCCTGGAGGCCGTCGACACCATCAAACTGTTGATGGCGGCCGTCCGCGAATCGGGAACCGATAGCCATGTTCCGACCGAGACGATGGCGAGAAAACTTGACGCGCTCCTGTCCGCACCGGCTTCCGCGGCGGCTGCGGCGACTTCTCCGTCGGTTGAGGCCGCAACATCCGCCGCGGCCGCGACTCAGTCGGCATCGGCTCCGTCCGCATCTGTCGCCCCGACGATCGGCAAAATATTGGTCGGCGAAGGCGCCGCCACGAAGGAGCAAGTATTGGACGCACTGAACGAACAGCAACGTCAATCCGATCCCAAAACCCCGTTGGGCGAGATCCTCGTTCAAGCCAAAGCCATCACCGAACGCGCGCTCGAAGCCGCGTTGCACAAGCAGGACAAAGCGGGGCGGAACCCGGAGGACGATCAAACCATCCGGGTCGAAACGAAACGTTTGGACGCCGTGATGAATTTGGTCGGCGAACTCGTGCTCGGGCGCAATCGTCTCGTCAAGATCGGGGGGCACTTGGAGCAGGCGTACGAGTCCGACCCGACCGTGCGCGCGTTGGGCGAGACCTTGGCACAGCTTAATCTCGTAACCACGGATCTCCAGTTGGCGGTCATGAAGACGCGTATGCTGCCGATCCGCAAAGTGCTGGCCAAGATGCCGCGCATGGTGCGGGATCTGTCGCAAAAGCTTGGCAAGCACGTGCGGCTCGATCTTCACGGCGAAGACACAGAGTTGGACAAGTCCGTCGCCGATGAGATCGGTGATCCGTTGGTCCATCTCGTCCGTAACGCGATCGATCACGGCATTGAAACGCCGGCTGAACGGCGGGCGGCCGGCAAGTCTAGCGAGGGGGTGTTGCGGATCGCCGCCAGCCAGGAAGGCAACAGTATCGTGATTCGGATTCAGGATGACGGCCGCGGCATCGCGCTGGACAAGGTCAAGGCCAAGGCGTTGGCGAGAGGGGTGGTGAGTGAAACGGAACTCGCGTCCATGGAGCCACGCGAGATCATCAACTTGATTTTCCTGCCGGGATTCAGCACCGCCGAAACGATCACCGATGTGTCAGGCCGAGGTGTCGGAATGGATGTCGTTCGCACTAACATTCGACGCCTCAACGGCACGGTGGATATCGAGTCCGAGCAGGGCAAAGGAAGCCAGATTACGATCAAGTTGCCGCTCACCATCGCGATTATCCAGGCGCTGATGGTGGAGGTCGAGCGAACGACGTTTGCGATTCCGCTCAGCTCGGTCATCGAGGCGGTGAAGATTTCGCGCTCGGATATCAAAACGATCAACGGCCGTGAAGTCCTGCATCTTCGCGAGCGCGTGCTTCCGCTGATCCGTCTGGCCGAGGAGTTTGAGATTCCGGTCGACCTTGACCGAGAGACCTTCTATGTCGTGGTGGCCGGATTGGGCGAGCGACGAATCGGCGTGGTCGTGGATCATCTGCGTTCCCAAGAAGAAGTCGTCATTAAGTCCATGTGGGATTACCTGGACGGGATCAAGGGCATCGCGGGCGCGACGATTACCGGCGAGGGCAAGGTGGTGCTGATCCTGGACATCGCTGAACTGGTGCACAACGCCAAAACTTGTCGGACCGCGGCGGCCAAGTGAGACCCAAGGGTGCAGGGACGAGGAGCGCAGCACGCAAGAAGGGAGGCGCACCGTGTCTGTTCTGATTCACGAAGTGGATGCTCGCACGAAACTGGCCGGGGCCAACCGGATGGAGCTGTTGCTGTTTCACGTCGGCTCCGCCGAGGTCTTGGGCATCAACGTCTTCAAAGTGCGGGAGGTGATGAAACTGCCGGCCGTGACGCATGTGCCCGAGGCGGACCCCCGCATTCGGGGCATGGCCAACATCCGGGGAACGATGGTGCCGGTCATTGACCTCAGGACGGCGCTCGGGCTCGGCGATAAGGTCTCCGGCGATGATGAAAAGGACGGTCGCAGCGGCAATCTGATTGTCACCGAATACAACGGGAGCCTGCAGGCGTTTCGCGTCTCGGGCGTGGATCGCATCATCAGGATGTCGTGGAATCAGATCAAAACGCCGCCTCGTTTGGTCCTTGAGAACAACCGGGGGACGATCACATCGGTGACGACGTTGGAGGACGGCCGCCTCGTGCTGATCGTCGATGTCGAGAAGATCTTCAACGATGTTTGTCCGCGGGCGGACGATGAACTGTATGCGGGCCTTGAAATCAGCCCGAAGGCCAAAGCCAAGTGCGTCCTGTTCGCCGACGACTCCTCCGTTGCACGGACTCAGATCCGCAAGACGCTGGAACGGCTCGGAGTCGGCTTTCTGCAGACCGCCACGGGCAAGGAAGCATGGGAGACGCTGGAAAGGTTGGCCCAGGAGGCTGCGAAAAAGGCTCAGAAGGTCGACGAGTATGTCCAGGTGGTGTTGAGCGACATCGAGATGCCGGACATGGACGGATTTACCTTGACCAAGCAGATCCGGACCGATCCGCGGTTTTCCCATTTGCCTGTGATCCTTCATTCGTCGTTGACGGGGAGCTGCAACGTGGCCAGGGGAAAAGCTGTCGGCGCCACCGACTATGTCGCGAAATTCGACCCGCGGGTATTGGGCGAGACCTTGCTGCGTCACCTGTAAAAACTCTGCCGAACGAACGATTGCGGAGGCGAATGACGCCGCGCCTCCGCCGATGTGGAGAGCGGAGCGTGCCAGAAACATTGAACACTACAGCCGTCCGAGTCCTGGTCGTCGACGACTCGGCGTTCATGCGCAAGACCTTGTCGACCGTGTTGGCGGGCGACCGCCGTATCACGGTTGTGGGAACCGCCCGAAACGGAGAGGAAGCCATTCAGAAAATTCAGGAACTCCGACCGGATGTGGTGACCCTCGACGTCGAGATGCCCGGCATGAACGGGCTGGTTGCCCTCCGGCACATTATGGCGACCACTCCGCTCCCGGTCATTATGGTGAGCTCGCTGACCGCGGACGGGGCCCAGGAAACTCTGAAGGCTCTCGAACTCGGAGCAGTGGATTATGTGTTTAAACACCCGGGCGGCATGGCGGCCAGGTGTATCGATATCCGAGCCGAACTCGTGGCGAAGGTAATGGCCGCGGCGGGTGCGAAGGGAAAAGTCGGGCTTCGAGACCGGAAGAAGGAACCATGGGCGACGAGGCATTCGCCTGTGCCCTCCCGCTCTCCGTCCCTTCTGTCTCACCTGTCCGCCGACACTGTGGCCGCCACCCGCGGCGGCAAAGTGATCGCCATCGGCTGCTCCACCGGGGGGCCGCAGGCCTTGATGGAGATCCTGGCGGGGTTGCCGGAGGATTTGCCGGCGGGCGTGGTGATCGTCCAGCACATGCCGAGGTTTTTCACGAAACCGTTTTCCGAGCGGATGAATCAGATCTGCCGCCTGGATGTCCGTGAAGCCGCTGACGGCGACATCGTGAAGCCAGGCGTCGTGCTCATCGCACCGGGAGGCGTCCAGTTGCGGGTCGCCCGGCGGAGCGCACTGGACGTTCAGGTGTCGTTGAGTCCGGATTCGGAAGGTCTCCTGCATGCGCCTTCGGTCGACATCATGATGCAATCGGTGGCGGCGGTGTACGGCGAACGGGGGATCGGCGTGATCCTGACGGGCATGGGCCATGACGGTCTGGAAGGCATGCGCGCGATCAAGGGAGCCAAGGGTCGCACCCTCGCGCAAGACGAAGCCACATGCGTGGTGTATGGCATGCCCAAAGCGGTCATCGAAGCCGGGTATGCCGACAAAATCGTTCCGTTATCCCAAATGGCAGGGGAAATCGTGAATATGGTGTGAGCTATCAGGCTCTCAGAGGCAGAACTCAGCAGAACAGCATTCGTTGTGGAGCGGGAAGCGCTGGCGATCAGAAGGAGGGGATGCTATGGGGAAGTTTCTGAAGAACATGACGATCGGACCTAAATTCGTCGTGTCCATATGCGGAGTGGCATTGGTGGTGACAGGGGTCGGCCTGTGGTTCGTCTACCAGCAGGAGCAGGCGAAAATTCTCGGGTTGCTGGACGCGCGCGGGAGGGTCATCGAAGCGCAGATCCAGATCATGCGCGCCTATATCGCCAAAAACTACGTCGCCAAGCTGAAGAACTCCAAGGCGGGCAAGGACATCCTTGTCGTGAAGGACCATGAATCCAACCCCAACGCGATCCCGTTCCCCGCGACCGCCACGCGAGAAATGGGGGAAGAAGCCTCGAAGGGAGGACTGTTCAGGACTCGACTGATCAGCCGAGAACCGCTCAATCCGGACAACGGACCGCGAGACGAGTTCGAAAGGCAGGCGATCCAGGCTATTATGAGCGGAGCCGAGAGTTACACAAAAGTCGAAGATGTCTCGGGGGTGCTTCTCTTCCGTCGTGCGACTCCGGACAAAGCGACCACGGCGGCCTGCATCGCGTGCCACCAAGGCAAGCAGGTCGGTGACGTGCTCGGCGTCTTGACCATCGGGATTCCGATGGCGTCCGCAAAGGCTGCCTCGGATGAATCGCTGGTTCGGACGAGCTTGGTGTTGGTTTCGGTCGTGTTGGGCGTGCTGGTCGTCGTGTATGTGCTTTTGCGGATATTCGTGCTGGCTCCGCTCGGCAACATGACCAAGATTTCCAAGGACATCGCGGAAGGGCAAGGCGACTTGACCAAGCGAGTGCCCGTCGAGGGGAGGGACGAGATCGCCCAATTGGGCGGGTACTTCAATGCGTTCATCGACAAGCTTCAAAAGATGATTGCGAAGGTCGCTCATGTCACCGACAAGGTCGCGTCCGCCTCCGCCGAGCTTTCGGCCACCGCCGAGGAAATCGCGAAAGGGGCAGAGACGTTGTCATCCCGCGCAACGCAAACAGCCACTGCCGTGGAAGAGATGAACGCCACCGTCGCGGAGGTTGCCCAGAACTCCAGTAAAGCGGCCGGCATCGCTCAAGAGACCGTCAAGACGGCCAAGGATGGGCGGGTGATCGTCGGAGAGACGATCTCGGGCATGAAACAACTTTCCGACGCCGTGGCGAACTCCGCGACCATCATCTCGGCCCTCGGCCGGTCGTCCGATCAAATCGGGCAGATCGTGCGGGTCATTGAGGACATTGCCGACCAGACGAATTTGTTGGCGTTGAACGCGGCGATCGAAGCGGCGCGAGCGGGTGAGCAAGGCCGTGGGTTTGCCGTCGTGGCGGATGAGGTCCGCAAGCTGGCGGAGCGCACGACCAAGGCGACCAAGGAGATCAGCAACATGATCCGCGAGATCCAACACAACACCAAGGGCGCAGTCGACTCGATGGAAGAAGGCACCCAGAAGGTGGCCGGCGGCGTCGATCTGGTGAACCGAACGGGCGAAGCCCTGTCTCGCATCGCGGAGATGGTCACGCAAAGCGCGGACATGATTCGGCAGATCGCCGTAGCATCAGAGGAGCAATCGGTCGCGACCCAGCAAATCGCGGGCGACATCGAAAACGTCGCGAAGGTGAGCAAGGAGTCCGCGGTAGGCGCCAACGAATCAGCGAAGGCGAGCCACGACCTCAGTCAGCTCGCGGCCGAGTTGCAAACCATCGTCAGCGGATTCAAGGTGTGATCACAGCGGGCGATCAGGGAGAGGAAGGCATGATGATCGACCAGACTGATCACCTGCCGTCGGCGGCCTCGTCGGCATCGAATGCGGACGTCGACCAAGAGGCCGGGGCGGGGGAAGAGCTCTGCCAGTTTGTGGCGTGCCGGATCGGAAGCGAAGAATTCGCGCTGGACGTGCTGAGCGTTCAGGAGATTAATCGCGTGGCCGAGATCACGCGGGTGCCGAAAGCGCCCTCCCATGTGGAGGGGGTGATCAATCTGCGAGGACGGATCATTCCGGTGCTGAACCTGCGCCGTCGTTTCGGGTTGCCGGACATCGAGCGGACTGCCCGCTCGCGAATCGTCGTGGTGTCGGTCCGGCAGCGCTTGGTCGGGTTGGCTGTGGATTCGGTGGAGGAAGTGTTGCGCATTCCGCGGAGCGCCATTGAACCGCCGCCGGCGGTCGGCACGGCGGCGGGAGCCGAGTACACTCAAGGCGTCGGCCGGGTCCACGATCGGCTCCTGATCGTGCTGGACTTGCCGCGGCTGCTGATGCCAGCCGAGCAGCCGGCGATGGACGCGGTCGTGCGATGATCAAAGCGGGAGCGGACCGGCGATGAGTTGCGTGCTTGTTCCGTTATCCTTGTTGAGCGGCCGAAAAGGCTGAGCGCCATGGACCTCGCCACCCTCATTGGGATCGTCGTCGCGCTCGGCTCGATCGTCGGCGGACAGGCACTGGAAGGAGGCCATATCGGTTCGATTCTTCAGTTGACGGCCTTCGTCATCGTGATCGGCGGCACGTGCGGCGCGGTCTGTGTTCAGCATCCGCTGCCGGTGGTGCTGAAAAGCCTCGGTCTGGCGAGGTTGGCGATCCAGGACGCCAAGCAGGACCATACGGGCGCCATCACGCAGATTCTGGACCTCGCCACCCTGTCCCGAAAGCAGGGTCTCTTGGCGCTTGAAAGCAAGCTGAAGGAGATCAAGGATCCGTTTTTTCGAAAGGGCGTGCAATTGATCGTAGACGGTACGGATCCGAAGGTGGTGCGTGACATCCTGGAGATCGAAGTGGAGCATCATCAAGAGGCGGGCCTGACGGCCGCCAAGGTGTGGGAGGCGGCGGGAGGCTATGCGCCGACGATCGGCATTCTGGGCGCTGTGCTGGGCTTGATCCACGTCATGGAAAACCTCGCCGATCCGTCGAAGCTCGGCGGCGGCATCGCCACCGCCTTCGTGGCCACGGTGTACGGCGTGGGATCGGCAAACCTGCTGTTTTTGCCTATCGCCAACAAGATCAAACTCAAGCTCAAGGAAGAGGCCGCCCTCCGCACCATGCTGATCACGGGCCTCGTCGGCCTGGCACAGGGAGAAAACCCTCGGCTGCTGCAGGAAAAACTAGCAAGCTACCTGCCGGAGCGTGACCGCGCGAAGGAAAAGACGTAACGCAACTCGAGAAGTGTGAAGCGTCTCTCGTGACGGTCTGACAAGCAGCGCCTCGCGAGATACGAGCGACGAGGGCCGAACGACGGATGGATCGATGGCCAAGAAGTCCAAACACGAAGAACACGAGAACCACGAGCGCTGGCTGGTGTCATACGCCGATTTCATCACTCTGCTCTTTGCGTTCTTTGTCGTGATGTACTCGGTCTCCGTGGTCAATGAAGGCCGGTTTCGGACCGTCAGCGAGTCGATCAAGGCCGCCCTCCACCCCATCGTGAGTCAACCGACGACGCCCCTGGCATTCAATATCGGAGAGTACAAGCCGGCGCTGGTCGCGCCGCGGCTGCCTGGCACCAAAGAACCTGTGATCCGGCGGCTGCGGGAAATTGTCAAGTCGATGCAGCCGGCCGCGCAGTTTGCGATTATTCATGTCATGGAACGTTCGGACGGAAACATCGTGATCTTCATCCCGGACCATGTTCTGTTCGCCAGCGGCGAGGCCGTCGTTCGCCCGGACGCCTTGCCGTTCCTTCGGGCACTGGCCGATGTATTGGTCGAGTTGGATCGCCCGGTCAAGGTGGAAGGCCATACGGACAACGTGCCGATCCGGACCGCTCAGTATCCCTCGAACTGGGAGCTGTCGGCGGCGCGGGCGGTCGTGGTCGTGCGGATCCTCACTGAACTCTACGGTGTGCCTCCTGCCCATGCGGCTGCGATCGGCTACGCCGACTCCCGGCCCATTGCCGACAACTCCACCGCCGAAGGCCGCGCGAAAAATCGCCGGGTGGAGATCGTGGTGCTCGAACAATCGGAGCAGATGGCCACATCGGGCGTCGGCGTGACGCGGGGGCCTTCAGTTTCCCCACCGGTGGCCGATAAAGGGGCTACGTAACCGCCGGCGGCGGTCTTGGTGGAAGAGACCAGGTGGCGGCCGCAGGATTCGTTCAACCAAGGAGCGTTCCGATGCACATTTCAACCCGTCACGTGTCAGGTGCCGTCATTTGCGATCTGAACGGAGACCTGACCTATGCGAACCGGCAGCCGTTCAAGGCTGCGGTCGACCAAGCGAGGCAGAGCGGATGCCAGCACTTGATCGTGAACCTCGAGAAGGTCCGATTTATCGACAGCTCGGGGCTGGGCCTGTTAGCCCTGGCGGCCACGTCATTCAGGGCCCTGCAACGACGCGTGAGCCTTCTCAAACCTCAGCAGTATGTTCGCGAGATCCTGACCCTGGCCAATCTGGCGACGATGATTCCGATCTATGATTCGGAGGAGGAGGCCCAGCGGGAGGCGTCTGCGCCTGTCCGGGCGTGAGCGATGAGGAACGCTTCCGGATTCGACGGCGATGTCGTCGCACCGGCGATGATGTGGCCGGGGTGCGCACCAGCGACGGCGACGATTGTCGTAGCGGATGATGACGCGGTGAGTCGCGTGGCGACGGCCGCCCGGCTTAGGCGGCTGGGACACCGGGTTCACGAAGCCGGCGACGGTCGGGCGGGGTTGGCGCTTATTGAAGGAGTCCGGCCCGATCTCGCTATCCTGGATTGGATGATGCCCGAACTCGACGGTCCCTCCGTCTGCGAAGCGGTTCGTCGCAATGGCTCGCTGAACGCCTGTTATTTGATTCTGCTCACAGCCCTTGACCAGCCGGAACAACTGGCTGAGGGATTGGCCCGCGGGGCTGACGACTTTTTGCCGAAGTCAGCCACCCACCACGAGCTGTTGGCCCGGATTCAGGCCGGCTTGCGGACCAGTCGGCTCATCCAGGATGTGGAAGCGGCTCATCGACTGCTCCAATCCGAGGTGGCCGCCGCAGGGCTGTACGTCCGGACATTGTTGCCGCGATCCGGTCAGCTCGGTGCAAGACTGACCTGCACCTGGATCTATCGACCATCTCTCGCCTTGGGCGGCGATCTGTTTATAGCTGAGCCCACATCCGGTGAAGTCATTTGGCTGGCGATGCTGGATGCATCGGGACACGGCGTCTCGGCCGCCCTGCGCGCGGCGGCGTTTTCGACTTTTTTGCGGCAGCAGGTGCGGTTGTCCCTCGCTAACTCCCCATCACCGGATACGATCCTGACGGAAGCTGGCCGCTGTTTTCCGTTGAGCGAGGAAGGATTTTATTTTACATGTTGGCTCGGCTGCTGGCGGGCCGACTGCGGCTCCGTTAGCTACGCGGCGGCTGGCCACGGCGGAGCGTTGCTGCTGCGCGGGAACGGTTCAATCGAGTGGCTGACCACGCCCTCTTTGCCGTTGGGGTTTCTGCACGGAGGTGGGTATGCAACCGCGGAAACTGCACTGGCTGTGGGCGATCGGTTGGTGCTCATGAGCGACGGTCTTTACGAAGCGCCGAGTCCATCGGGAATCCCGTGGGGACGGGATCGTTTGGCGGCAATTATCCAGGAGCATCGCCAAGACTCTCTCGAATCCTTCACCGCTCGGCTGGTGCATGCCGCCGAGACCTGGATGGGCGGAGCCGCTTTTCCCGACGACGTCGCGATGTTCGTCTGCGAGGTGAGCGGTGAGCGTGGTTCTCACCGAGGCGATGGCTCGGGAACAACCTGAGCATCGGCCCGGTCGCAGGAAAATCGGCTGGCGAACGGATTGAACCTGCTGCGCGGGGTTTCGTTTGGCCGCTGGGCGACCGGCAACTTCACCCTTCTCTCGGCATCATCGGGAATAAGCTCATTTCCACGGAGGAATGCTTATGACCGAAAGAATGAGTCCGTTTCAGGCTGAAGAGGCGGACGTCCCTGTCTGGGATGAAACGGAGGCGCTGGCCGGGGTTGATGGGGATCGGGACTTATTGAGAGAGCTGGCCGCTTTGTTCGTCAAACAAGGAACGAACGATTTGGACACGTTGCGCCGGGCCTGGGCCGAGCAAGATAGGGAGGCACTGGCCAAAGCGGCGCACCGGCTCAAAGGTGCTGTCCTGCAGTTCGCCGCGCATAAAGCCCATATGGCCTGTCGCCGGCTCGAAGAAGTCGCCCGGGGAGAGGGGGCGGCCGACCGATCACTCTGGACCAAGGTCGAAACGGAGGTGACGCGGCTCATTCAGGCGTTGCGCTCGTTCGCGGCAAGTGACGACAAGGAGAGAATAGCGTGAGTCACGGTGGTTGCGATCCGGCGATGATTACCATGGTTGCCTGCCTGGAGACCCGTGCACGGCTGCAAGAGACGGCGGAGGCGATGGGGATTTCGGTCGTGACCGCTTCCGATCCGGCGGTGGTGCGGGCCACCGCTGATGCGCTGACACCAGCCATGTTCTTCGTCGAAATTGTTCCCCCGGGCTGTGAAGCCCTGTCGTTGATCGAGGAACTGCGTGAGCGACATCCTTTCAGCCCGGTCATTGCGCTCGGGAGCGAGCCCGGAGACCGCGCGGCGCTCGACGCGATGAAAGCCGGAGCGCTAGAGTACGTGCTTACACCGGCGGCGAGCGAGGAGTTGCAACGAGCGATCCGGAGGGCCCAACGGGTCGGCTTGGCAGGACAGGACAACCCCCCGGCAGTCGAACGAATGGATTGCACGGTCGTCTGCCTTCCCGATCCGATGCTGGTGGAGTCCACGGTGGCCTGGGTGATTCAACACACCACCGTGCCTCTTCCTTCCGACCAGCAGATGCACCTTCGCACGGCGCTGCAGGAACTCCTGCTCAATGCCATCGAGCACGGGAGTCTGGAGATCTATTATCGAGAAAAGCAAGCGGCACTGGCTCGGGGAACCTACGATGAGTTGGTCGCCAGAAGGCGCTGCGATCCTCGGTTTGCTGGGCGACGGGTGATCGTTCGTTGGGTGTATGACAAGCGCGAGAAACTCCTGCGCTATTCCGTCATCGACGAAGGGCGAGGATTTCGATGGAAAAGCCTGCTCGGTCGTTCCCAGGAACCCTGTTCAACCGAAGATGCAAACGGCCGGGGGCTCTTCCTGGTGCAAGAGCTGTTTCCCAATCTCACGTACAACGAGCGAGGCAACGAAGTTACACTCGCCGTCCCATTGTTATGAAAGGGTGGCCAGCGGAAGAGGTGCCAGCCGCGTCTCCGAAGAAGAAAGCGAACGGGTGGAGCTGGCGAGAGGAATCGAACCTCCAACCGGCGGTTTACAAAACCGCTGCTCTGCCGATTGAGCTACGCCAGCTCACCAAAAGAAATCATCTCTCTCGCCGACCGTGGGGACGGGATCCGGCGCGGCGTACGAAAAAGTGTAGGGGATTTCGGCCGACCGTTCAACTGCGCAAACCTTGTGCGCCGGAGGCAGAGCTCTGAACCGGGGGATGATCCGTCCGGTTGCCGGAAATATCGACTTCTTTCGCGAGCGGGAGCCTGCGCGGTTGATCGGTTCGACACACCCGAGCAGTCTGTCAGACGCCGTCAGGAAGAGGCCTGATCGCAAGGGGGGAGGGAAGGCGGCGACGACCGTCCTTGTTGCTGCTCGCGGTAGCGGTTCAACGCACGCTCCAACACGCGGAGCGACTCATTGAGCAGGTCCGAGGCGCAGGTCAACGTGACGTGAAATTGCTGCATCGCTTCCTGCCATCGACCTTCCCGCTGAAGAGCTTGAAACCGTTTGTGCTGCTCGTCGAGGATGGCTTGCTTGGCGTCGAGAATCAAACTGTCTAAGGGGCTCACGAAACTCCTCCCTGCCGGGGCCGTGTAGACTTGAACGGTAGCAGAGTTGAAAGTCAAACCGCAAGGGATGACCGGTGAATTTCTTATACCGCTTAAGACCTAACAGCCATACCATTGGGGAGCATACAAGGCCGTGAACACTGCGGAGGCTGACCGGCTGCCTCAATGACTGTTCCTCAGTTTATCCGTTGCTGCCGCTTGACCCGACTTGTCCATTCGGTTTATCTTTCGCCCCGCGTGAATTTGATACACTGCCTGCACAAGGACATCCCAATGCGAAGGTCCGCCGCAGCACTGGTCTGTCTCCTGCTGTGGACGATGGTGGCCTGCAGCTCGGCGGAATGGGTCCACCCCAACAAACCGAAGGACGCCTTCGCCCAGGACTACAACAAATGCGAGGGCGACGCCCTCCGCGATCCCAAGCTTCAGCAAGGCATCCGCCTAATGCTCCTCGAAGCCACTGAACGGTGCCTCCGCAAAATGGGCTGGCAGTTGGTGGAGAAAGAATAACGCTGGCGGTCAGCTCACTCCGCTGCGCTTTCCAGCATCAACCCCTCCCGGGTAATCCCCCCCCCCTTCCATCCGCCAAGGGCGATCAACCAGCAGATGCGAGGCAAAGTTCTGGGAACCAATCGGCGCCGGCCTGAGAGTTAACATGTTTGTAACACCGCTGTTATCGGCGTGAAACCCGCTCCTGATAAATGATGAGGCAGAAAGAGGCCTTCGGATCCGCACTCAATGGAGAGCGGGATCCGCCATCAACGACACTTCAGGAGGTTGCGATGTCACAGTTCTGGTCACCTGGTTCTCTCCGGCGCAGGGTTTTCAGCCATCTTGCTCTTATGACAGCGGTTCTTGGTGCGACAACGTGGCTGAGTGAACCGACCTGGGGTCAGGAGAGACTGGTCGTTGGCTCAACGATCGAGCCGTACGCTCCTTCGGCCGAGCTCTCGGGCAGGCTGACGATCGCCGGGTCCGATACCATGCAGCCGTTGTTGAGCCGGCTGGCGGCCGAATTTATGCGTCGCCATCCCGACGTGAAAATTGGAGTGGAGGGAGGCGGCTCCAAAGGGGCGCTGAAGGAATTTGTGCTCGGCTACTCGCTTCAAGGGCGAGGCGACAAGGCGAGAGACGGTGGGCATGAAGGTGCGTCCAAACCGGCGCTTTTGGCGACGTCACGCGCACTCACGCCGGAGGAAATCAACCGGTTTACGTCCAAGTACGGTTATGAACCGCTGGCCATTCCAATTGCGATGGATGCGGTGGCCATTTTGGTGAACGCGGAGAATCCGATTCAGGGGCTGACCCTGGCGCAGGTGGACGCTATTTTCAGCGGCGCCCGCAAGCGCGGCTATCCCTCGGACATTGCCACGTGGGGGGATCTGGGGCTGAAAGGCGGCTGGGAACGCCAGCCGATTCGGCTCTATGGACGCGACGAGCGATCCGCGACGCGCGAATTTTTCATGCACGCCGCGCTCCGTGACGCGGAGCTCAAATCCGAAGTCCGAGAGCAGCCCGGGACCGCCTCGCTTATCTTGGCCTTGGCCAAAGATCCCCTTGGGATCGGCTATGCCGGGATGGGCTATCCCTCATCCATGGTCCGAATCGTCCCCTTAGCCGAGGACGACGGAAAGCCGTTTGTCGAGCCGACCACCGAATCGATCGCCAACGGCCGGTATCCACTCAGCCGATTTCTCTATCTTTACGTGAACAAGGCGCCCGACGCGAAGTTCGATCTTGTTACGCAGGAGTTTTTAAAATTCATCAACAGCCGTGACGGCCAGGAGGTGGTGCTTCGCGCCCGGTTTTTCCCTTTGACCAGCAGCCAAGTCGAAAAGAATTTGGCCGCGATCGTCGGAAGCCCCGTCACCGCCACGATTCCGCATGCCACCCAGTGATCGGGTTCACGTCATGCTCGCTTTTTCACGCGTTTCTGCTAGAGTGGGCACGTCATTCCGACCAAGCGGACCTGGTCTTCACGCATCAGGAAGAAAGAGGCGTTCCCATGCCCTGGATCGGCATACGCTCGGCTGTCAGCGCAGGGATGCTGTGTGTGATGGGCATCGGTTGCAGCAGCCTACCGCCGCCCCGTCCCGTCTATCAGGATCAATGGACTTCCATCCAGTTGCGGGTCGATGCGCAAGCCGGAGGCGGCCATACCCATCCGGCCTTGATCTCACCTGAACAGATGGCGGGAATTCTGGCCGGTATCAGGGTCCAGAAGCTGCAGGACCCGGTGTTTCGCTTGGTTACGGGAGAAAAGCCTGTCAGGCCGGCGTTCAGTGCGGAGGAGATTCGGGTGATTGCTCCGCAGCTTAGCCGGGCATTGGCGCTGGCCACTCCCGAGGAGATCGCGACCTTCTATCGACGCGTTTCCAGCGCCAACGTCGGGCTGGCTGTCACATCCGGTGGAGTGTTCGTCCGCGACGATCGTCTCTACCTCGTCCTAGCAAACTATCGCGCCCTTCCTTCCGATGTGATGAGACAGATCAACCCGGCTTATGAGTTGGATCCGCTGGACGCGCCGCTCTTGGCGCTGAGAGCCGGCGACTTCAAACTCTCGTTCTCGCCGCCGGAAGCGGAAGTGCATCTTCCGGGCGGGAACCGGGGCTGGAACTATCCGGATCCGGCCAAAGTCCTTGTGGTAGATCTCACTCTGGCTCAGAAACGCTCAGACCAATCCCCGCGCCCCCCACAGCCTTAGCCTCGCCGTATCAGATTGTGTCCCTGAAGGGCAGCTAGGCCGACCAAGACGCTCAGTTCCAGAACCACTGCGCCTGGATCCGGAAGAGGTTCCCAGTGAATTCTTCCTGTGGGAGCGTGTTCGTCAGGTGCACGCCGGGTCTGATCAAGGACGAGTGCAGACCCTCCTTATACATCCATTCCGCGACGAATCGCCAATGCGTATCGGGCTCCCAAACGAGGCCCACGTTAATCGTCTTGGACCGGCCGTCCACGCCTTGGATCGATTTGATGCCGCCGTAGTACTCGCCCCAGCGGAAGTAGCCGGTCAGCAATCCCACATCCGAATACCGCCACGTGTAATACGGCTGGACGTACCCGCCATAGAGATGGGATTCACGGATGAAGCCCTGGTCGTCCCGCTTCGGACCTCGACCGAGCGTGTACTCTGCCAACAATCCCCAAGGCTGCGGGGGGGTCCAGATGTACCAGGTCAACCGCTCATCGAGCGTTCGGCAGCTCGTCGCTGAGCCGTCTTGCCGCAGGTCCAGCGGACAGCGGGAGACAGGGTTGGAAGAAGGCAAGCTGATTGTAAAAATCCCGCGATAGGCAAACATGCCGGCTTCCAAGAGCCGGCCGTCGGGCAACTCAAACGGATGGGCCAAACGGATCCCGACATGTTTGTCCGAATTCAATTCCGGCTTATTTCTTCCTTGCCCGTTATAGACCATGATGCCGAAGTCGCCGTAGTCGCCGGGACCGTTGTGGTAAGTCGCCAACTCCGCATACCGTTGCTGGGAAATCTTCGGGCTCCAATAATAGGCCAGTCCCAGATCGCGCTCGCCCGGCGCGCCGCTCTGGATGGATTCGTGGCGGTCCAGCTCCTGCCGATTGCTGCTTGACCGGAGGGTATCGAAGGAATTCAGCGCGCGGTGCTGGCCGAATCGGAGACGGTGCTCTTTATCTTTGGTGATAAAGAAATCGGCAAACGCATCCACAATTTCGAGGTTAGATAATGCCTGTCCTGTCCCTTCGTAGGCCGGCTGGAAATAAAAGGCCAGCCGCTCCGAGATCTGCCCCTGAAAGACCATCCGGATTCGCCGGATGTAAAACGTATTCGGATCGGTCGTGGCGACCCGGTCTCCCAAGGGGATATCCATCATCGGATTATCGAGCAAGGCGTACCGATTCTGGATATAGCCGTTGATTCTGATCCGTTCATACCAGCGGGGACTGCTGATCATGCCGATATCCGAGCTTGTCTCTGCAGCCTTCTTCTCCTCCTGCGCCTTGATCCTGATCCAGTCGTCCATCGTGATAATGCCCTTTTCTAACAAGACATCTTCGAGCGGCGTCGGCTCCGCCTCTTTAAGATAGGTGCCGGCTTGCGAGGGCCGATCTGCGACCGGAACGGGGCCAATCGCCGAAGATGGCGTTCTCGGGCTGACATCCTTGGGGGTGAATTTGCCGGGTTCAGTAGGTTGCGCCCAGCCGATGTGGGGTGAAAACCACAGCATCGTCACGAGCATGACCGATGCGCACGATTTCGGTGACCGCGTCCGTAAGGTCATTCCACTTCCTCCTGTTGTATCGCGATGGATAGCGAGTGCAAGCGGCTGAGCCGCCCGCCTGGTGCGTCGCATGGGAAGGAAGGTAGAAGCGGAAGGTATCGTGGGCGTAACGGCGGTGTTACAACGACGTTAATTTAGTTGCGTACCTGGCCAGCCATCCGCTGTGAAAGGCGCTGACAAAGGCTGGTGCGGACACGGCGCAACGGGTTGAGGATGAGATGGGAGGGGGTTACTCGATGCGGGAGAAGAGAACAGAGCTGTCTCCGGTCGCTTCGTCCCGCCGCAACACGACGTACATGGTCTTGTTGACCTCGTTGACTGTGATACCGATCCGGGCGGAGAAATGGTTGCTTGTAACGGCGTAGGCTTGCAACACGCGCAGCTCTTTGGCGATGGGCTCAAAGGTGCTGATCTGATCGAGGTCCTGCGTCGAACGATAGGGACGTCCTTGCACGATTTCGGCAGCCATTCCCGGCGTAATCCGTGGATCCAGCGCCTGGATGACGATCGGGGGGGCAGTGTTCAGGTTCACGCGTCCGTCCGCGCCGTTCTGCGGGTAAACGGTGACATAGGGCTCGAGCCGTTGCACAATCTCCTTCGTCATGCCCTTGATCAGATACAGTTCGGACAGGGTTTGCAAGGGAGCGTTGGCGGCCATGTAAGGCGGCCGGAGTGTCTGATAGTACGCGCTCTCTGCACCGTTTGGCTCCGGCACGTCGTCGGTGTCAACCCAGTCCGCAATCGCCTCCGCTACGTCGGGCCGTACCTGAAGCAATTCGAGCAATCGTTTCAGCCGCTTGAGTTTGCTGTCGCGTTGTTTGGGATCCTGGACGTTCGCCAGCTCGTTCAGGTTAAGCTTGCCGGTTTCGTCCTCGATTTGCGCGGACAGCACGCCGTCTCCCAGTTGGTACCCGACGATCGGGAGCGCCCAGAGATCCGTCAGGGCGTCGAACCGCTGGTTCGCGAGCTTCTCCATCTTATGGTCCCGCAACAGGACCGCCCGCGCGGCTTGGACGCCGGCCCGGGTCAACGCACTGACCTTGACGTGGTCCCGGAAGGCCGCCGCATCGCGATACTCCCGCCTGGCTTCGGCGTCGAATTCCAGAATGAGGGCGACCAAAAGGGTCAGGATGAGCAGCGCCAGGATCAGGGCGATGCCCCGTTCATCGCGGGCGGTCATAGGAGACCACGCGCAGGTTGGCTTCCAGAAGATGCGGCGCATCATACTTGGGTTTGAGTTTGAGGTGCCGGACCTGGACGCCGTACGGGGCTTGCTCCAATTCGACCAACAGCGCCAACAGGTCGGAGAAAGACACTCCGTCCAGTCGCAGATCCACCGAGGTTTCCTGATAGCTATGCGTCGCCGTCGGAGGTTGCGGCTGCATACCGACGATACGCTCACGTACACGGGTCTGGGAAGCGACCTCTTCCACAAAGGCGACGAGTGAAAACTGCGCCCCGGGAGGCGGCAGCCGGTCTTCGAGCCGCGAGAGACGCGCCTGCAGTGCGGCGTACTCTGCGCCGAGCGCTGCCACCTCGCGAATTTCTCGCTGCTTTCGGGCCGCCTGCCGTTCCAGTCGGTCCAGCCGTTCGAGCAAGGGATCGACGGCGGCGACGAACACCAGCGCAGCGCCGATCACGGCCGCCCCGGCACCGACCACGACCCGTTCGCGCTGCGCAAGCGCCTTCCAGCGTTGAGCGAGCGCCTGCGTCATAGCGGCTGCACCTTGAACGCCAATCTGAACACCACTTGCTTGGCCGATGCGCCGACCCGCGTGTCGCTGACAGCGACGTCCTCGAAGGCCGTCGATGCCGCGAACGCCTGCTTGATTCTCTCGACCGCTTCGAAGGAGTCTGTCTCGGCCTCCAGGTGGACGGTCCCATCTTCAATGATCAGTTCTCGCGCGGCGAAGGGCAGGCCGCGAGGCACGTGTTTGACGACTTGGGCGAACACCGGCAGCGCCCGCGTCTGCGATCCGCCGAGCACGTTCAAGGCTTTCTTCACGCCCTCTAGTCGAGCGCGGGCCTGGTCTAGTTCCTCGCCGGGCGCGGCGCCGCCGCCGAAATCCCGTTGAAACTGCGTCTGCAATGCGGCTTTTAGGTTCTTTACGCGGGCGTCGGTGAGCGAGACTCGCACGGAGAGATCGACGAGCGCCAGCACGCCGAGGATGAGGATTCCTGCCGCGGCGAGCCACCGATCGCGTCTGGCGGAGGTGGGTTTCGGCGAGGCCGACTCGGCAATCTGCTTCAGGTCGAGCGCGACTGCCGACCGCGAGGCGTGAAGCTTCCATCGGGGGCGCACGATCTTCGGATGAATCGCCAGTCCGAACGCTACGGAAAACGCGCGCGGGCAATCGGCGCCGAATCCCTGTCGGGGACCGACAGGAACCAGTTCGAGTTGGCGGGCCAGGTAACCATTCACCTCCCGAAGCTTGGAACCACCGCCGCAGACCCAGCAATGCGTGATCCGTGTCCGTGTGGTCGACTCGAATGCGTGCAGGGTCATCCGAATGTCTTTCAGTAACGGGTCCAGCCACGGCTCCACCTGTGCCGCGGCCATACTCCGTTTCTGCCGTTCCGCTTCGGCGAATGAGCAGGCGTAGCGGGCAGCCAAGGCCTCTGTCACACGGTCTCCGCCCCATGGAATTGTGCGCAGGAGCACGGGCCGTCCCTGGTGAATCAGGCAGAGCGTAGATTTGGACGCGCCAAGATCAATGATAGCCAGATCTGCAGGCACGTCGGCGCCTTCCCGTTTGAGAAACTCCGTCACGGAGAACAGGGCCAAGCCGTCCACGTTGATGGCGGCAGGATCGAGATCGGCCTCGGCCAAGAACTTGATGTGATCCGCTACCACCCTCTTGGGCGCCGCCGTGACCAGGACCTCGGAGGCTGCGCCGGAGTGTCGCGCGGGCTTGGTCGCTCCTGGCGGCAGCACCACGCTCCCAACCGCCACCTCTTCCAAGGGAAGGGGGATCAAGTTTTCCACTTCGAAGGGCACGACCATGGCCAGTTTGCTGGCGTCTTGGAAGGGAAAGGACAGGGTGCGGATGAACAGGTCGCGGCAAGGGATGGCGGTGACCAGGTCTCCGTGATAAAGGCCGTTCTGCCAGAGGAATTTTCGGAGAAGCGCGGCCTTGCGCGCCGGCTCCAGTGCTTGCTCGAGCATGGACGGCATCGGTTGGTGGAAATATTCCACCGACTCTCGACCGCTGAGCGCCCGGCGGAAGCGCACCGCTTTGATAGCGGTCCGTCCCAAGTCGAGTCCGATGCAATCAGCGACCATCATGAGACCGTCATGTGTACTGTGCGAGGTGTCATCCGTGATGCGTGAACAGGAACCAGATTCTTACAGGACTGTCAACTGCGGATGCGCAATTGACCCGCCGACGGACACTCTCATCGGGACGCCAGCGGCCGCCAATGGCAAGCCCGATGCGGTGGCGCGCTGCACGAACGCGGGAGAAGGCCTCACGGAGATGGACAACGCCAGCGTGCTGTTTCGGAACGGCCGCCTCAGCATGACTTGACCGTCTCCGTGAACAAACCCGTCGGCTCCATCCCCGGTCAGCTCCTGAATCCGGCAGACGGTGGTCCGGCATTGCACGGTCATCTTCGCGTGAGCCAACGTGATGGCGGGAAAACGGAGTTGACCCGAGACGAATTGCTCGATCGAGACGTCCGCCACGTCGATGGTCCACGTTCCTTCCAGCACCGCTGCACCACCTGGCGAAGTTCCTTCCCACCGCTGCGTGAAATCGACGCTCAGGTGCCCGCGGCGCACGGCCGGAAAGCCCAAAGCGGAGAAAGGGAGGCGTTCGATTCGCCCCGAGATGGACAGTGGACCGGTGCCGGACCAGGCGTCCGCCGTCACCCGGACGGTCGCGCGTCCGCCTCCGACGGACGCGTCGCTGTGCAGCGAGGCGTCCAGGTTGGCGGCCAGGCGGCCGGTCAGCACGCTCGCCGCGTTGAATGTCACCCGGAGCTCGTCCATCTGCATCCGCACGTTCTCGTCTGCGACCAGGCTGACCCCGCGCCAGGTCAGGCCGAGCGGCCAGTTCATCTCCCATTGGTCGGCGGTGATGTCGACGCCGGTTCGGCCGGACACCTCCGCCAAGATGCGCGCCTGCAGCGCGTCATAGGGGAAGGTGACCAACAGAAAGAACGCGACCAGCCCGCCCAGTGCCGCGGTCCACCCCGCCGCGCGTTTGATCTGGGGCGACCCAAGCCGCTCGCGTATCAGGACTGCGCTCCGACGGTGATCCATTCTCTGATAATCCGCACGTCCTCTTCGGCGAATTGGAATGTCAGCTCGATCGCCACCGCCTGCGGTTGTGACCGTCTGGTCCGCCCGTCCCACTCATCCACCCAGGTCCGGGAGAGGGGATCGAAGTACCGGACATCGAAGCCGACGACGTGATCCGCCAAATCGGTGCGCTCGAGCCATTCATCGGTGAGGCCATAGAGATTGCGTCGAGCCAGCCTGATCAGGCGCGTTCCCTCACGAGTGTAGAGCACCCGGGCCAGTTCGCTTTCCGCCGCTTCCTCCCGGGCTCTGATCTGACTCGATGACAGAAACGCCACCACATCCGCAGGTCGGCCGTTCTGTTGTCCGTTCTGTCCGATCCACGGCGACGACGGATGAAGCTGGGCCGACATCAACTCGTCCGCCATCAGCCGGAGCGTGCTGCGGATCACGTGTTCCCGCCCGGCAGCGTCCCTGACTGAGTCCACCAGACGAACGGTGGAGGCCAGGGAGGCAAAGACCAATGCCGCAACCGTCGCCAGGGCCGCGACCGCCAGGAGCACTTCCAGCAAGGTGAACCCGCGCTGATCGTCACGACGGTGGGGACTGGAAAACATAGGTGCTCACCTCGACCATTCCTTCGCTGTCTCCCCTCGGCCACATCACTTGCACGCGGACTTCCCGCACCAGATCCAATGGAGTGGGCGAGACAATGCGCTTCCAACGGTAACCCGACGCCCGGTTGCCTGTTTCGGCGGCGATCTCAAATCCCGGCGGTAATCCCTTGAAGTCGCCGCTGACTTCGCCCAACGGCAGAAATCCGGCGAGCTCGGCCTCCAACAACTTTTCCTGCGCCAGCAGCGTCGCGGCCGTCAGGTCTCGCGCCCGCAGATGCAGGTCCACGTCCCAGTTGCGCAGTCCCAAGAGGACCGGGAGCGCGATGGCTAGAATCGCCAGCGCAATCATGACTTCCAAGAGCGTGAAGCCCTCGTCATCCCGCCGGCCGGGAACAGCTCCCATCATGGCGTCCCTCCGACGACCGGAACCGAACTGGTCCCAAGCCCGACGAGCGGCTGAACCAGAACGCGGAGCCGATCCGGAATCGGCTCCTTCGGCTTGTCCTCGGCCGCGCGGTCGACGATCTGCAGCGCGCCGGTCACGGCGTGAATCTTCACCGTCAGCGCGTTCTGGTCGTCGTCAGCGAGCACGATGGCCGCAGGGTCTGTCTTGCCCGTCGGCAGCACCTGAATGGACACCCGGCCCGACTCGATTCGGCCCCTGCTCGGCGTGGTCACGGCGAGAAATCTGATCGGCTCCGGTAAGGTCTCGCGCCGGGCGAGGACGGGATCGACCGGCGTCCGCTCTTCGGCTCCTTCGAGCGCCACCGCCCAATACCTGCGCTGGTCGAGATCCAGGTAGAGGCGGAACGGTTTCTGCGCCGCCGCGGCGGCCGTCTGCAAGGACCGGATCGCGGCTACCAGGGCTCGGGTTGCCGACGACAACGGGTTCGCGATGCCGGTGCGGGGAAGCACCAACGTCATCAGGATCCCCATGAGGCACAACACCAGGATCATCTCCACGAGGGTAAAGCCGGCTGTGTTCCCAGGGGTGAAAGGCCCGAGACCCGCGCCGAGAGGGACGGATGAACAACGAGGATCCGGCTCGAAATCCGGTCCGTAGATCCCCGGCCTCTCGCCACACGCTCCTCGCCTCATGCCTAGTCCTTGTCCAGATTCCAATTTGTAATATCGGCGTTCACGCCTTCGCCGCCGACTTCGCCGTCGGTGCCCAACGAGATAATCTCGTATTCGCCATGGGGACTCGGGCTGAGATACTTATAGGGATTGCCCCAAGGATCCTCCGGGATTTTCTGCAGGTAGCCTCCCGGCTTCCATTTTTTGGGGATCACCCCGACGGTCGGTTTTTCGACCAATGCCTTGAGCCCCTGTTCCGTCGACGGATACACGCCGTTGTCCAGCTTATACAGTTGCAGGGCGCCCTCGATGTTGCGGATCTGAACTTTGGCCGCGGTCCGTTTGGCCTCATCCGTTCGGCCCATGATGCGCGGCACCACCAACGCGGCCAGGATGGCCAGGATGGCCACGACTACCATGATCTCGATAAAGGTAAAACCGGTCACGGAGAGCCAGACGCCAGGCGCGAGGCGAGGGGTCAGAGAGTTCCTGGTTGACCTTGTCAGCCGTTTCATTCTGAAGCACCCGTCTCTTCTGGTGATTCGTTCACTCATCGCTGTCTTATCGCACCATCTGTCCCATCTCGAAAATCGGCAACAGAATGGCGACCACGATAAAAAAGACCACGGCGCCCATGACCAGAATCATCACTGGCTCCAGCAGCGAGGTAAGCCGCGTGATGACCCGGTCCACTTCCCCGTCGTAGATCTGGGCGATCCGCCGCAGCATCTCTTCCATCTCGCCGCTCTTTTCGCCGACCGCGATCATATGCGTGACGAGGGACGGAAATTCCCCGCTGCGCTTCAACGGCTCGGCGATGGCCTGCCCTTCTCGGATGTGCTGTCGGGCGTGCTCGACCGCCCGTTCGAGCACGCGGTTGTTCATCACCCGTTTGGCGACGTCCAAGGCGTCCAGCAGTTGCACCCCGCTTGCCAGCATGGTCGCCAACGTGCCGGCCAACCGTGAGATCGAGACCATGCGCGCCACGTCGCCGATCAGGGGTAGTTTCAACAGCAACCGATCGGCGGCGAGACGTCCGGCTGGAGTCTTCAGAAGGCGCTGAGCGCCTCCCAGCGCCAAGCCGAGTCCGGCCAGAAGGAGCAGCCACGAGTCGGCAAGAAACCGGCTGATCCCCATTAAGACCACCGTCGGCCACGGGAGCGCTTGCTTGAGATCGGCGAACACGGCGGTGATTGTCGGCACCACGAACGTCATCAGAAAGAACAGCACGACGATGCCGACCATCAGCATGAGAGCCGGATACAGGGCGGCGTTCGTGACCTTGTGTTTCAACGCGAGCTGCTTCTCCAGAAAATCGGCCAATCGAAACAGAATCTGGTCCAGCGCGCCGCTGGCTTCTCCGGCGCGGACCATATGGATATAGACGGAAGGAAAGTCTTGCGGATAGCGTTCCAGCACGGCGCTGAGCGCTTTGCCTCCGCGGATCTCCTCTCGTACGTCGGCCAGCAGCCCCTTGACGGCCTTCTTGTCCGATTGGTCGATGAGAATGCCGAGCGCCTCCACTAGCGGCAAGCCGGCCACCAGCAGTGTACCCAACTGTCTAGTGACGACGGCCAGTTCCTGAACGGACAACGCAGCGGAACGCCCCGGCGCCGAGTGCGCGCGCACCGCTGCTCCGGCCCCGCCGTCGCGACGCTGCCCTTGCTCGATGACATCGGTCGGGTAGATCCCGTCTTTGCGGAGCTTCAGCCGTGCGACCTTGGCACTCTCGGCGTCGATGATCCCGCTGGCTGTCGCACCGTCGGCGCGAACACCTTTGTACTGATAGACCGGCATGGGGGTGGGTTACAGTTCGACTTCCTGCTGGGTGATGCGCATCACTTCTTCGGTGGTGGTCACTCCCTGCGCGACCTTCGCGGCGCCCTCTTGTTTGAGAGGAACCATCCCTTTGGCGATGGCGGCCTGTTTGATCGCCACCGAGTCCACCTTGGTGCCGATCAGGCGACGGATGTCGTCGTCCATCAACAGCAGTTCGTAGATGCCGGTGCGCCCGCGGTATCCGGTCTGCGAGCAGGCCGCGCAGCCGGCGCCGCGATAGAACGTCGGACGGGGTGTGGTAAGGGGAAGCCCGAGCCGGATGAGCTCTTCGTCGCTGGGACGGTAGGGGCGTCGACACTCGAGACAGATCTTCCGCAACAACCGCTGAGCCAGCACGGCGACGACCGATGACGCAACGAGAAACGGCTCGATCCCCATGTCGATCAGGCGGGTCGGAGCGCTGGCGGCATCGTTTGTGTGCAAGGTGGAAAACACCAAGTGGCCAGTCAGCGATGCATGAATGGCGATCTCGGCAGTTTCCAGGTCCCGGATCTCTCCGATCATGATGACATCCGGGTCCTGACGCAAAATCGACCGCAGTCCGGAGGCAAACGTCAAGTTGATCTTCGGATTGACCTGCATCTGGCCGATGCCCTGAAGCTGGTACTCGACGGGGTCCTCGACGGTGATGATGTTCTTGTCTGGTGCGTTGATTTGGCTGAGCGCCGCGTAGAGGGTGGTGGTTTTGCCGCTACCGGTCGGGCCGGTCACCAGGATAATGCCGTGCGACAACCGAATGAGCTGCTGCATGACCGCCAACTGGTCGGGTGAGAAACCGATTTCTGAAAGGTTCAGCAGCCGGTTTTCCTTCTCAAGCAGCCGCAACACGACGCGTTCGCCATGCGAGGTCGGCAACACGGACACCCGAATATCGATGTCCTTGCCGGCCGTCCGAATCCCGAACCGGCCGTCCTGTGGCAGCCGTTTCTCGGCGATATTCAGCCTCGCCATAATTTTCAGGCGCGCAATGATGCTGGCTTGCAGATGTTTAGGCGGAGTCAGCACCGGATAGAGCACGCCGTCGATCCGATAGCGTACGACCAAGCCTTTCACAAACGATTCGAAGTGGATGTCACTGGCCCGCTGCTTGACGGCCTGGAAGAGGATGGAATTGACCAGGCGAATGATCGGCGCTTCGTCAGTGGCATCCAGCAGATCCTGCGGTTCGTCCAGTTCCCGGGCGAGTCGATCCAAATTTTCCTCTGCCGCCAGATCCTCCATGACCTGCTCAGCGGCGGGATTAGCGGCCTGGTCGTAGACATGGTTCAGGCAGGAGAGGAGCGACACGCTTGTCGTCAAGACCGGTGCGACTGGCACGCCGAGCAACAGGCGAAGATCGTCCAGGGCAGCCGTCTCCAGCGGGTCGCACGTGGCGACGGTGACGACGCCGTCTTCCGCCCGCAAAGGAAGCACTCGGTACCGACGGGCGAAGCCGATGGGAACACGTTTCAAAAGATCCGGATCGACCTGATCGGGTTCCAGGTGCGGCAGCCACGGCAATTCGAACTGATAGGCGAGGGCTTGCAGCACTTCGTCGTCCCGGATGGCGCGGAGCCGCACCAACACGTCGCCAAGTCGCCCTCCCTTTTCCCGCTGCTGCGAGAGCGCCTCTTCCAGTTTGGCATCAGGGAGATTGAATTTCTCGCTGAGAATGGTTCCCAGCAGCGGACGTCCGTATCCCACAGGCTCACCGTTTCCGCTCACGCGCCACCAATGAGAACCGAAACGATCGTCACCGGGTTACCAAGTTACACCGCACTGGCTTCAGACTCTGCTCAAAGAAACGGGACCGAACCCTCTGATATTCGGGCACGACGCTGCACAAACATACTCTTCCTCTTGCCCGATGGCAAGATGCGGAACACAATCGGTCGTGCGCGCGCAGAAGACCTCACAATGTCCTTTGAGGTTTCCCGCTAAGAAAAAAAGAATGCCGCGCGCTTGGCGTGAGGTGCGCTCAAAACCGAAAGGCGACGCCTCCGACCGCGTGAAAGATGCTGTACGCGCCGCTCACGCCGAATGTCGGATCGAATGTGCTGACGGCGGCATAGTTGTACTTTCCTTCTGCGAAGACGCCCCTTTCGTCGGTGAGGAACAGTTTGAATCCGGCGAGCACGTTCAGTCCCGGAACCCATTGCCGGCCTTGGATCGGACCGGATGAGGATGAAAAAAAATAAAAGGCGCCGGCGCCGACGCCGAGGTAGGGCTGGACGATTTGGTCCGGATACCGCACGATCACATTGAAGGTGTTCATGGTGACATTCCGCAAGGCGCCGCCGGTGCTGATCCCGCCGTAGCCCGCCATGTCCCACTCGGCGGACGCTTCAGAAAACCTGGCTGAAAGCCCCAAGAGCAGAGCCAACACGCTTGCCTGCGTTCCATGACGGTGGAAGAGCTTCAAACCGGTCCTCCGGTCAGACGCGGTGCCGATGCGGCGGCATCGCAACGAACGGGAACATACTATCGGGAAGGCAACCGGACAGTTTCGCGCAGATTAACTTCGCGTGAAATTCCGCCGGCCAGTGGTGGTCGTTGCAGGCGCAAGGTCGCGCTCGTCCAACCTCTGTGAGGAGGAGAAGGGGAGGGAGAAGATCAGGGCGAGGCCGGGACCTGTTTACCGGCGGCGGGTGGGTCTGTAGCTTGCTGGTTGCGTGGCTCTAAATGCTCGATCACGTCCTGCTTCAGGCGAGTCGGCTCCTCGATGCGGTTCTCCCGTTGAAGCGTGCCGACGTCGGCGGCCTTGCGTTGGTTCAATTCGACGACGTCAACGTCGTCTTTGATGATGTGCGGGGTCAGAAAGACGAGCAGGTTCAGCTTTTCCACTTGCCGGCTCTGAAACCGGAACAGCCAGCCGAGCAGCGGAATGTCGCCCAGCAACGGGATCTTGCGCTCGCTGAGGGTGACATTGTCACGAACCAGTCCACCGATGACGAGGGTCTGTTTGTCTCGGGCGATAGTGGTCGTTTCCATGGCGCGTTTGGTGGTGGTTGGGCCGACCGGCACCGTCGCATTGCCGGTCCCGATCGTCTGCGCCACGCTTTCCGAGATTGCGGTGATCTCCTGTTTGATTTCCAAGCGCACGAGGTCGTTTTCCAGTACCTGCGGCGTGATTTCCAGCGTGACGCCGACGTCTTTGCGCTCGATCGTCACCAGCGTGCCGCCGGTGATGCCCTGCGCCTGGCCGGTGGGGAAAGGCCGATTCTCACCGACGACGATCTTCGCTTTTTGGTTGTCAGCGGCCATAACCTGCGGCGTGGACAGGATATTCGTGTCCGTCAGATTCATCAGCAGTTGCAGAAAAGCCCGCACGTTGATCGTGTTGAGCACGGTCAGCGCGCCCCCCGTCGTCGCTCCGGTGCCGATGCCGCTGATCGTCTGAGCGAGCGAGGCTAACTCTTCAGGCGCGCGGTTGAATCCCCCGATGGCTTGCACCGATCCGCGGCTCCCCGCCGCAATCGCCTGGAGCGGATCGCTGCCAATTTGCCGCAGGCGATCCACCTGCACTTCGAGAATGACCGCTTCCACGAAGACCTGATGGCGGCGCGTGTCGATCTCGCGAAGCACCGACTGCAACCGGTTATAGGCCGTACGAGTGGCGCTGATTACTACACTGTTCGTGGCCTTATCGGCGAAGACCTGAACCGGTGCTTCAAATTCCGTCAACGGCCGGAGCGGCGGGCGGCCGGTCGGGGTCGCCGTCGGCACAGCGGAGGATTTCGCGACCAGGTTCGTCAGCAGCGCGGCCGTGTCGCTGGCGTTGGCGTACTTGAGCTTGTACACATAGACGTTCCGTTCGGGCGGCACCTCCGCGGTCTGCACAATCTGCACGACGTTCCCCTTCGGAATTGCCATCAGCCGGCTGACCTCCAAGGCGGCCAGGAACATGTTGTACGCCTGGTCCACGCTGACTTTGGTGGGAGAAAACAACGTGATCTTCCCGGCGGTTTTCTTGGCAGTCTCGTCCAAGACAAAGTTTTTCCCGGTCAGTTCGCTGATGAAGCGCACGAAGACCGGTAGCTCAACCTCGTTGAAATCGAGTGTGACACGGCCGGGTTGAGGCGCTCCGTTTTGCGCCGCCGCGACGAGCGTCGTCATCATCGGCAACGCGGCGAAAGCGGCAATGGCCAGCGTTCTAGCGAATCTCATAGGTCAGGGTCGTCGGTTGATTGTTGCGCAAGACATCGACTTTGACCGTCCGCTCGTTCTTCACCTGTTGAAAGACGCGCAGCATGGTGCCGGGGTCGCGGACCTCCACGCCGTTGACCCGTTGCAGGACGTCGCCGTAACTCAACCCGATCTTTTCATAGAAGCTCGCCGGAGCAATAAAGTCGATGCGGAACCCGTCCAGCGTGCCGTTGGTGAAATGCGGCACCGCATGGGCCTGCATGAGCAGCTTTGACACATCCGCCATCGCCTGCTCGACTTCGCGTCGGTCCAGCACCCGGTGTGTCGGAACAGATGCGTGATGGTGAGCCGCGAACGTGGTTGGAGAAGCGGAGGCCGCCGCGGCCGTTCCCGCCTGCCCCTGGTCCAAGAGTGCGAGCGGGAGCACTTCCTCTTGCCCGCCCTCTCGGATTACGACGGCGTCCTTCCTGATTTCCGCCAACTCTCCCACCTCGGGAATCCGCTCATGCAGCCGAACCAGGATCTGCCGCTTGGTTGCCAGCTCTTCGAGGACGGCAGAGATGCCGCCTTGGTCGCCCATGACCGTACCCAGCAGTTTCACTTTTTTAACGACCTCGAGTGGCGGGCGCGTGACGTTCGCCAGTTGGCCGGGCAGTGTCCTTTCGGAGGACTCCTCCGCAGGAAGCGGGAACAGGCTGCCGGCGCGGATTTCAGCCGCTAGTTGAGCTGGCGGAACAATCGGCGCAGTGGGCTCGGCGACCGAAGTCAACGGCTGCGGCACAAACGGCATCAAGAGCGAATGCGCGATGAATGCGTTGATTGAATGGGCGATGAGGAACGCGGACAGTGTCAGAAACAGCGCGAGCGCCATCCGCCGCAACATAGTGGATCGCTTTCGTGAGTGCGCGATGAGAAGAGTCGGTCGATCGAGGCACGGTATGGTATCCCGACTGCCTCGGCGACTGCAATGGGGTGACGGCGCGAGATTCGTTAAGTTTACAAGTCACGAACACGTCGATAACCCGCCCGTAACATCTCCTCGCTACATCAATATTGCTGGCTTCTCAATACGCGATCGGCAAAAAAATGAAACTCATCGCGTCGGCGAGAAAAAGGAGAAGAGGAGGAGTGCAGGCGCAAACCGGAGCAAGATCTGAAATCAGAGGTAGCGTTCTCCAGGTAGCGTTCTCCATAACGGGCGCGTTGAGGAAAGCGATGGCGCATGAGAGGGCGGGGTGGGGTGGTCTTCCTGACCCTTGCGCTCTGCGCCGGTCTGATGGCCGCCATGGTGGCGCTGGCAACAGCGGATGAGATTCCCGTCCTAGACGAGTCACACGGTCGTTGGAACCCCGAATTGTTCTGCTTGTTCTGCAATCCGGTCGTACGCAGGGGGCGGAACCGAAAAAGGTTGTGCAAGCAGAGAGCAGGAAGCCCATACCGAGCCTGGCAGTGGTCGCGTAGGTAGGGGAGACCCGCGGGAGGTTGGCCAGCGCCCTGGGATCAGCGTTCTTCCAGGACGATGACGATGCGGGTGCTCTGCGTCTGCGGTGTTCCGCGAAGGCCGAATCCCCGGATCAGCACCGAACGGACCGGCTCGGCGGCGCCGCATGTCTTGCTCACCTGGATCCAGGCCGGTGCGGCATGGCCTCGTGAAAGGGACTTCAGCAGCGTGTCGCAGACGCGCCGAAGAGACGCGGGTAGGATGTCGGAAGAAGGGGCCGCCTCCTTCGCGGCCAACACGGCCGCCAACTCCTCGGCGCGATGGTTCTTGTGGAGCAGGCTCAGCGACGAGGAGAGGACGATGATGCCCGGGCCTTGCCGCGGTCTCTCAGTCGCTCCGGCTTGGCCGCCGCCATTTCGCACACCGCACATGGAATGACTGTCCGTCGCTGTTGGCCGGCAGCAGGATCGGGCGCTCATGCGCCGCCGGCCGCCGCGTGGGCTTGGTGCGGTGCGGGACTGAGTTCGTACTCGAACCCCCGTCGCCTCAACCGAATGGCCCCGCGGCGGCTCAGGCTGTCCACGGCGCCAAATACCTGGCTCCAACTGAGTTCCGGAAGCCGGTCGGCGAGCTGATCCAGCCGGAGCGTCTGCTCGCGTTCCAGGACTGTCATCACCAATGCTTCGGTTGTTGCGGTCTGAAGATCCATGTCATCCCTCCGGTGTTCGGCTCAAAACAGCGGGTCAATCGGTCGTGGTGCCACATCGTTCGGCGTCGGCGAGTATCGGACTGCCACGACCCGCATCGCCCCCAATGCCAGTAAGATGGCGCCCAGGACCGCAAGGCGGGTCCAGGGGCCGTCCTTAAACCATTGCGAGATCACTTCGGTCAACATCATGACCAGGACCGTGTCCACGATAAACGTCACTTTGACTCGCCCTTCGGAGAAATAGGCGAGGGTGGTTTTGAATACCTCCACCAGCGCCAGCAAGACTAAGGTATCGATAATGACCTGGCGCAGCGCAACTTCCACGGCGGCGTGGAAGAGCAAACGGAGGTCCAGAAAGGTCTTGACCACGCCGCCGGCGAGTCCGGCCAGGATGGTCAGGATCAACAGGCTGAGCACCAACCTGATGCCTCTTCTCCAGAGAACGGTCAGGTCAGTCTCGGCCATGCGCCCGGCAGCGCGAACAAACCGGGCAGCGGGACCCCAGTGAAAGCCCGAATACACCGTGTCCAGCATCGTCATGACTTCTCCCGTCGTCGCACGGTCGGCGCTAAAATTCGTCGATCGAGACCGGATGCAGCAGATCTCTGACCGATAGAACGCCCACGATCTGCTCGCCTCGCCGTACCGCCAGATGGCGGGTCCGATGTTGTTCCATCAGATCCGCGGCTTCGGTCACTGGACGGCGTTCGTCGATGCCGATCACCGGTGCGCTCATGATCTCTTCCACGGGGATGAAGTACGGTCCGCGGTCGGCCCCGACGACCTTCCGGACGATGTCCGGTTCAGTGACAATCCCGACGATCTCGCCGTCCCGCTCGACGAACACGCTGCCGATGTTTCTCTCCTTCATCAACTTCGCGACTTCGACCACCGACGTGCCCGCCTCGACGGTGACCAGATCCCGCGTCATCAGTTGGCTGACGGTAACCATCTTCTTGCCTCCTTCTTTGAGTGATGTTGAAAGCTGGTTCATCCTTCAGACGGCGCACGTCAGCATAGTCGCCGCTGCCCTGTGACGGTCCGGCCTGACCCGCACCACCGGACTCACGCTGCCGTCCGGCGCCTTGACCCGCAACAGCGGATAGATCCATTTTTCGCGCATCCCGCGCAAGGTCAGGATCGCGTGGATCAGTAGAGCCAGAAGACACCCTGCGACACCGAGAAGGAGCAACAAGTCCTCCAAGCCTTTCATCATCTTTCACCTCCTTGAAAGCCTCCGACCTCTTGGCTCTAGCCTCGCACTTCTGTCCCTTCTCCAGGTCAGACGATACCGACGCTTCGTTCCAACTTTGTCACCGGACTGTTAAATCCGGGTAAACAATCTGCCTGGTGGGGAGGGAGAACGGATGGGCGGGCAACGAGGCTGTGGCGGCACAAGAGCGGCGAACCGTTAGGGTGGATAAGCAGAATTAGGAAGACGTCCGACGGCCTGGGGGCGGGACAGGGGAGTCTTATTCGCGGACGATGAAACGGACGCTGCGGTTCTTCTGCCAGCATTCGGCGCTGTGTTGGGTGCAGAGGGGCCGGTCCTTGCCGTAGCTCGTCGTATCAATAACGAGCGGAACCAGCCCAAGGCTTTCGAGATAATGTTTCACCCCCCGCGCGCGGCGTTCGCCCAGCACCAGATTGTATTCGGATGTTCCAATTTCATCGGCCCGACCCTCCAGCAACACCTTCTTGACGCCGTCTTCCTGCAGACGCCGGGCATTGGCCTCGACCATCGCGATGGCGTCGAGTCGCAGGCTGGCTTGATCGAAGTCGAACGGGATATCGAGCAAATACCGCGTGGTCGGCCGCTCGTCCGACAGGTCGGGCGGCGGTGGCGCGACTCGGGCAGAGGCAAGCGGAGATTCAGGGGGCGGGATCTCTTTCAGCGGCGCCGCCGCGACCTGCTCCTCGGTCGCAGGTGTCCGCATTGTCGGCTGTTGGGATTGATCGATCTTGACGGACGACGCACGGCTTGCGCATCCGCTCCCCCAGGATAGCACCCCGAGACAGAGCAGCCACATGAACGCATACTCGGTCGGCCGGGTTCTCAACATGCGATACCTCCTCCAAGAAAAATTCTAGCTCGTCGCACGTTCCCGCAACGTCTGATACACCCGGCGAACTTCGGCGAGCGGCGGCCATTGGAGCACGCCAAGCGCATCCTCGACATACGCCGTAGTTCTCATACCACAGAGGACGCTGGTGACGCCGGGTGTACTGGCCAAGATCCACAGCGCCTTGCGCGACAGGGATTCCTTGCGCCGCTCCTCCGGCAGCAGCGGATCGATCGTGCGCGCGATCGCGGCGGTTCTGCTGCGGCTCCGTTCGGTCGCTTCGCGTCGCATTTCCTTCAGCAGCGTCAACAGTTCGGGCACGTAGCGGTCCCGCCAAACTTCCCAGCGTTCCGCTGGCGGCCCCGTCAACAGCGAATCCAGCGCCCGCACCACTTGGTTGACATGCGGCGCGATCATCTGAGTCTCGATTTGTTCCCAATGCTCCAGCCCCTGGATCCGCGGCCGGATTTCAGCCAGTTGGTCGGCCCAGGCGAAATAGTCCGCCGGCGCCATGCCGTGACCGCCGTGAGGTACGTGCGGGGCGATGTCGAGCCGGTATTCTTTTTCTAGCTCGACCACTCGTTGCCGCTGTTCGTCGAACGTGACCTCCTGCCGCTCAATCGGCAAGTCGGCCAGACGCACGATGCCGCCCTCTTGTGACGGGATTGCGTTCAACGGACGGTTGATCAGGACTGCCAGGCCTTCCCGGCTAGCTGCCTCGAGCAAGGTAAGCTGGTGGTCCGAACCGGTGTTCGGAGTGAAAAGCGCGCCGGTCTCGTACAGATTCATAGGACATTGGATCACCCGGAAGCGGTGCTCCTCCCGTCCTTCGGCTGCCGCCGCGGCCTTGGCCGCTTCCAGCATGCGCGTCAATGAGGTCGCTTCGAGGTCATCCGGCTGGGCCGTGCAGGTATTGGAGGACACGCCGTACCAGCGCAACCGCCCGGCCGCTACCTGGGCCTCGAAGTACCGGAAGGCCGCTTCGAGCCGCCGATAGAACCGATCGCGCACCGACGCCGCATCCGCTTCGCCGCGCCGTTTCGCATCGGACAAAAAGTATTCCGGATTGTGCAACAGACAGACATCCAGCGTGTCCAATCCGAGGCGATCCAATGAACGGGTCAGTTGGTCGGCCAGAAAGTCGGGATGCAGGCAATGCCAGACGCCTTCGCCGTATTTCACCATTTCGGGATAGGGCTTGCCGGCCTTCTCGCGGGCCTCCGCCCGTTTCAGATTCTCTCCCTGCACATAGCCGATCTTGGAGATGACGACCACTTCTTCCCGTGCGAGTTCGCCTTGTTTGATCAGATCGGCCAACACCAACCCGACGAGTCGTTCGCTGTCGCCGTCCATATAATTGGTGGACGTGTCGATCAGGTTACAGCCTTGGCGGAGAGCTTGTGCGAGGGCGGCGCGATGGGCCGGGTCCTGCAAATTGACTCGGTAGGTGCCGAAACCGAGCCGGCTGACGGTCAACCCGGTAGACCCCAGCGACGTATAGCCGTGGGAAAGATCACGAAAGGCTGCCGCGCGATTGATCGCCCGCACCGCGAAGGCGGCAGTGCCTCCGGGGGTCGCGCATCCGGCGAGCCGGACGCCGGTCAAGGTCCTGGAGACGGGTCGGTCCCGGCCGGATGGCGTCGCTTCGCGCGTTAACGCGATGGCCACCTCGGCGGCGTCGGTGATCGGCTGTCGACAGGAGAAGTTCCGGCAAATGTACAGTGCCGGGCGACCTTGCACCAGCCCTTTTCCACGCAGCAACGGGTGCTTGGTTGTCTCGCGCGTCGGATCCCAATGGGCGATGATCCGGTTGGGCAGATACGGGCGGTTCATCTCGGCCTTGAGTCGCTCATAGGCCACTTCGCCCGGCGGACCGACCAGCGCCAACTCGACCGGCCCTTGCAGCAGAAGATCCGCCACCGCCAAACTCTTGGCAAAGGCGCGCGGATAGCGGGCAATCTGCCGGCCGTAGGCGCGAATCGCGTGCGCGGCGGCCTGCCGAAAATCCTCCCGTCCGAAATGGCAGGACAGCCGGGCCAACGCGGACGCGGCGACGGCGTTGCTGCTGGGCGTGGCTCCGTCCGGGCCTTCACGGCTGCGCAGGATTAATCGTTCATGGTCCTTGGCCGTGGTGAAAAACCCGCCGTGTTCGTCGTCGGCGAACTCGGTGACAATGATTTCCGCCAGACGAACCGCTTCGTTGAGATACCGTTCTTCGGCGCCGGCTTCATACAAATCGATGAGCCCGTCGGCCAGCCAGGCATAGTCCTCCAGAAACGCGGCTCCGCGTGCCTGGCCCGCGCGATACGTCCGAAACACCCCGCCGTCCGGCCGACGGAGCGCCGACAACAGAAAATCCGCCGCTCGTCGGGCGGCCTGGAGATAGCGTGCCTCGCCGAACACCCGGCCCCCTTCGGCCATCGCTCCGATCATCATGCCGTTCCAGGCGGTGATGATCTTGTCGTCAAGCCCGGGCGGGACCCGTTTCCGCCTCGCCTCGTACACGATTGGCCGGAGGCGGGCGACGGCGGCTTCAAGTTCTTCAACCGACAGGCCCAGTTCACGCGCCGTTTCGTCGGCTGGGCGAAGGCGATTCGGAATGCTCACAGCCTTATGGGACGTCGAGGCCAAAGGCTCGACCCAATTGCCGGCGGCGGTAATATCGTAATACGCGCAGAAGAGGCGCGCGTCTGCGTCGGAGGGAAGGACGGCGCGGATCTCTTCGGGCGTCCAGACGAAAAATTTCCCTTCAACTCCTTCCGAATCCGCGTCGGTGGCAGAATAAAACCCGCCTTCCGGGGAGGTCATCTCCCGCAGAATGTAGTCGAGAACCTCCGCGGCGATCCGACGGTAGCTTGCATCCTCGGTAACCTGGTACGCCTCGATGTAGGTGCGGGCCAGGAGGGCGTTGTCGTAAAGCATCTTTTCGAAGTGGGGAACCAGCCAGCGTTCGTCCGTGGAATAGCGGGCGAACCCGCCGCCGATTTGATCGTACATTCCACCGGCCGCCATCGCGTCCAGGGTCTTGCGCACCATGTGGAGCGTGTGGGGGTCGCCGGTGCGATGGTAACTCCGCAACAAGAGCGATAAGCCCGTGGCCGGCGGGAACTTCGGGGCTCCGCTGAACCCTCCGTATCGCGGATCGAAGTCTTCGGCGAACTGAGCGACCGCCGCGTCCAGTTCAGCTTCTCCGACCGCCATAGGATTGACGGACTGGACTTCTTCCTTCAGTCGGGCTGTCAGGTGTGCGGCTTGTCGGCGGAGGCCTTCGGGATCGTTCCGCCAGAAGTCGGCCACCTTCTTGAGCACCGTCAAGAAACCGGGGCGGCCCCAGCGGTCTGTCGGTGGAAAGTAGGTCCCGGCGAAAATCGGCTCCTGCTCCGGCGTCAGAAACACGGTCATGGGCCAGCCGCCTTGTCCGTGATTCATCGCCAGTGTGGCTCGCATGTAAATGTCGTCCAGGTCCGGGCGCTCTTCCCGGTCCACCTTGATACAGACGAAGTGCTCGTTCATGAACCGGGCAATCTCCTCGTCCTCGAACGATTCCCGTTCCATGACATGACACCAATGGCAGGCGGAGTAGCCGATGGAAAGCAAAATAGGACGGTTCAACTCGCGCGCGCGGCGGAGCGCGTCCTCGCCCCAGGGATACCAGTCCACGGGGTTATAGGCGTGCTGAAGGAGGTATGGGCTGGTTTCCTGAAGCAACCGATTGGGCTGACGGCCCGTGTGTTCGGATGACATAGTGTTCACCGTAGCATCCCCCTTGACGCGGGTCAACGGCTGCTTCGGCTGTCCGTGACCTCGGTCCTGGTTCGCCGAGGATCGCGCTGCGGAAGCGGGAGCGGATGGGAAGACGAAGAAGCCGGCTGTCGGGGCGCAAAAAATTGGCCCGCCTCCCCAGGTGCCGGAATGCGGGCCAACCAAGAACGCAAGTATGGAGAGAGTGAAGTGCCGAACCGCCCTTCCGTTTACTTGCCGCCCTTCTTCTTCTCTTCCTTCTTTTCCTCACCGTACACGAGCTGAATGAGCTTACCGCCCTTCTTCTCTTTCTCCTCCTTCTTTTCACCGGCAAAGGACGGAGCGGTGAAGGCCACGAGGATCGCGAGTGCCAAGAACGCCGTCATGATCCGCTTCATGATGAGTCACCTCCTTTCGGCACGTGAAGTGTATGGTAAAAATTCGCCGCGACGGATGGGGCGGTACGGTAATCTAAAACTTCCGCAAAAGTCAACTGCCTTCCTACGGGACGAGGCTTAGGGTCTAGCAAGCGCACAGTGTCACCTAAAGAAGGGGCCCACGACCGGGTTTCCCACGAGACCACTGACCCTAGCTATTGGGTTTGAAGCGTCAAGATGTGGTACTCTTTCGATAAAACGCTCGGATGACACGATGTTATGCATGATATCGGTCCCTATTCCAACTACCGCTTGACTGTCCGTCTGGAACTGGTCAACCGACCAGGCATGTTCGCCCAAGTCGCCACCGCACTGGCCGAGGAGGGGGCCAACCTGGGCGCCGTCGACATTGTCTCGGCCAGCGCCGAGAAAATGGTGCGTGATGTGACCTTCGATGTTCAGAGCGAGACCCACGGCGAGCGTGTGCTGCAACGGCTGGGAACCTTGTCCGGCGTCCGCGTCCTGTCGGCTTCGGACCGCATCTTCCTGTTGCACCTCGGCGGCAAAATCCGGGTTCACAGCAAATTCCCGCTGAGCACCCGCAACATCCTTTCCACTGTGTACACGCCGGGCGTCGGTCGCGTGGCGGAAGCCATCGCGAAAGATCGGAGTAAAGCCTACGCCTTCACGATCAAGAGCAACAGCGTCGCCATTGTGACCGACGGCTCAGCGGTTCTGGGGTTGGGCAATCTCGGTCCCTTCGCCGCGCTGCCGGTGATGGAAGGCAAGGCCATGCTGTTCCGGGAATTCGCCGGCATCGATGCCTGGCCGATCTGCCTGGATACCCAGGATGCTGGCGAGATCGTGCGCATTGTCCAAGGGATCGCCCCCGGTTTCGGCGCCGTCAATTTGGAGGACATCAGCGCCCCTCGCTGTTTCGATATCGAGCGACGGCTCAAGGCTACGCTCGATATTCCGGTCATGCACGACGATCAACACGGCACCGCAGTCGTCATCCTGGCGGCCTTGACCAACGCCCTGAAGGTGGTCAACAAGCGGATGGACGAAATTCGCGTGGTGGTGAACGGGCTGGGCGCGGCGGGAAC
>DATLZU010000052.1:0-31675 GCA_035573855.1 Nitrospiraceae bacterium | reverse complement strand
GACCGGCTTGCCGCCGGCATCGAGCGGCTGATCGATGCGAAGCCCGACGTGGTGCTGCTGGATCTCTCGCTTCCAGACAGCCAAGGCCTGGAGACATTGACCCGCGTGCACGCGGCGGCGAACGGCGTGCCCATCGTCGTGCTGACCAGCCTCGAAGATGAAGCACTGGGGCTCCAGTTGATCCGGGCCGGAGCGCAAGACTATCTGGTCAAAGGACAGGTCACCGGTCCGCTCCTGCGGCGGGCCCTGCGCTACGCCGTCGAACGAACACTCGCTGAAGCGGCGTTGAAGCACTCCGAGCGGGCCCTGCACGAGCAGGCTTGGCTGCTCCGTTCCATTTTGGGCAGCATGAGCGAAGGCGTCGTGGTCGTTGATGAAACAGGCACTCCGGTGCTGGTCAACCCTGCGGCCCAGCGCATCCTGGGGGCCCCGCCGCCGGAAGTCTCGTTGGCCGAGTGGATCGAGCCCATGAGGGCCGTGGTCTCCGATGACGCTTCATCCTATCCGAGTCCGAGCACGGACTTGCCGCTTTTACAGGTTTTCCGTGGGGGTGAGGTCAACAACGCGGAGCTGTTCATCCGCCGAACGGGAAGTGCCGAAGGGTTCTGGCTGAGTGTCAGCACGCGGAGCTTGCAACGCACCGACGGTACCGCCAGGGGAAGCGTGGTGGTGTTTCACGACATCACCCGTCACAAACTCGTTGAGGCGGCGCTGCGCGATTCCGAGCACCGGCTCCGTAGCCTGCTTGAAAGCGCCAAGGATGTCATCTTCACGGTTTCCACCAATGGCGCGATCGCCTCGCTAAACCCCGCCTTTGAACGCTGGACGGGCTGGTCCTGCACCGAGTGGATCGGAGAACCCTTCGGCTCGCTTCTTTATCCCGACGATTGCTCTTGCGCAAGGGACCTGTTGGCGACCCCGCTGGCGGAGGGACAAGCGCTCACGGCGGTCTTGCGTGTGCGCACGAAAGCCGGCGGCCATGTAATCGGGGAGTTGACCCTTGTCCCCCATGTGGCGGGTGGCCGGGTGGTGGGCCACGTGGGCATTATACGCGATATCACGGAACGGAAGCGGGCGGAAGAAGACCGGCAGAAGCTGGCGAAGGACAAGCTCTTGCTCTTGGAATCCACCGGCGAAGGCATCTACGGGATCGATCTGCAGGGCCGATGCACCTTTATCAACAAGGCCGGAGCGAAGATGCTCGGATATCAGCCTGAAGAATTGCTGGGCCAGAACATGCACGAACAGATTCATCATCAGCGCCACGACCGCTCACCATATCCGTGCGAGGAATGCCGGATCTATGCGGTGTTCCAGAGCGGAGAAGGGTGCCACGTTGAAGATGAAGTGATGTGGCGAAAGGACGGAACCGCGTTACCCGTGGAGTATTCGTCGTTTCCTGTCTTCGAGCAAGGCGTCATCACCGGGGCGGTCGTGACGTTCACCGACATCACCCAGCGCAAGCAAGCAGAGGCGGAACGCGAGGCGGCATTGCGTCAATTACGGGGTTTGTCCCGGCGTTTGGAGCAGGTCCGAGAAGAAGAGCGGGCTCGCATCGCCCGGGAACTCCATGACGAGCTGGGCGTCATGTTGACCTGTTTGAAAATCGATCTGTCGCAACTGAACCGGGTCGTGTCGATGGTCGACCAGGGCGCGGTTCGTGTGCACTTACAGGACAAGATTCTGTCGATGATGCAGCCGCTTGACAATACAATCGCGCTGGTGCAACGGCTCGTGAGCGAACTCCGGCCCGGCGTGTTGGACGACCTCGGGTTGGTGGCGGCGCTCGAATGGCAAGCGCAGCAGTTTCACAAACGTACTGGAATCGCCTGCGCCTTCCGCTCCAGCCTGGAGGATGTTGAGATCGATCGGGAGCAGGCGACGGCAGTCTTCCGCATCTGTCAGGAGGCGCTCACCAATGTCGCGCGCCATGCGCGGGCGACCGAGGTCACCGTTTGCTTGGAACAGACACGCTGCCGTCTGTTGCTGGAGATAAAGGACAACGGGTGCGGCATTCGGCCCGACAAAATTTCTGGCGCAGGATCGCTCGGGCTTGTGGGCATGCGCGAACGGGCCGAGCAGTGGGGAGGAAGCCTGATCGTGACCGGTCGGCCGGGCGAGGGTACGACGGTGACGTTGTCGTTGCCGATCGTGAACAGCCACAAGCCAGCAGCAAAGAGCGAGAATAGCAAGTAGCGCATCGCAGGCAGGTAGAAACGAAGAACCCATCTCTCCCTGGTTTCCGGCTATTCGCTACTGGCTGTTCGCTGAGGGAGCTATTCGCTCCCCGCTATGGGCTATGTGCTTGGTTTCCATCCATGTTGAAAATTCTCGTCGCCGATGACCACCCGTCGTTTCGACGCGGTGTCAAAGATATCCTGGCGGACGGTTTCGAAGCGGTCAAGGTGGGCGAATGTGGCACTGCGCAGGAGCTGCTCGAGCAGGTCCGCCACAAGAAATGGGATCTGGTCGTGATGGATATCAGTATGCCCGGACGGAGCGGCCTTGAGGCGCTGAAGGCGTTGAAGGCCGAGCGGCCGACCGTACCGGTGCTGGTCCTCAGTATGCATCCGGAAGACCAATACGCGATCCGGATGTTCAAAGCGGGCGCCGACGGGTATCTCACCAAAGCCAGCGCGCCGGAGGAGTTGGTCCATGCAGTCAAGAAGCTGCTCGCTGGCGGGCACTACGTCAGCGCCTCGCTCGGGGAGAAGTTGGTTCAGAGCGTCAAGCAGGGGACCGAGAAGCCGCCGCATGAGCTATTGTCGGACCGCGAATTCGAGGTGCTGTGCCTAATCGGCTCCGGCAAAACCGTCAGCGAGATTGCCGAGGTCATGCACTTGAGCGTCACCACCATCAGCACTTACCGTGCCCGTATCCTTGCAAAGATGCGCATGAAGACCAACGCCGAGCTGACGCGGTACGTTATTCAGCACGGCTTGGGGTTGTAAAGAGTGCTGAGTTCTTGTCGTACCAACCACGACAACCCGATGGGTTGAGATTCGACAACAAAATCCTCCTCTTCCTGATAGCGCACGCCGCACGTTTCGCGTATATCTGCCCGCGAAAGGTGGGTGTGTCATCCAGCAGCGGCACATCCGCGTCACAGGCGAGTGAGCGAGAGACGGAGCGGCCTCGGTGGAGGACGCGACTCGCCGGCTTGTCTCGCACGACCGCGAGAGAGAGGCCGGCGGTTCGCCCGAAGGTTGGCGGGGAGGACGTCATGGACCGGTCGTATCAGCTTGAGGCGGCGATTTATCGGCACGTGAGCCGTGTATCCGAATGTTCATTCGAGGAGTTGGTCGGCTGGCTGCCGCAGTATGCCTGGAACGAAGTGTTTGGCACGGTGGATCGACTGAGCCGGCAGGGGCGCCTCACGCTTCGCCATCCGACCCGGTTCGGGTTTCTGATCTCGCTCCCGCCCGGCGCTCGGGATGCTGCGAGCCTCCCTCGGGATGGGCGCGGTGGCGAGAGCCTCGCTGTGTGCCGGGCGGCATCGTGACTCCATGGGAGGAGATCGACGCCGTGCGGTGTCGGCGCTGTCAGGGGCTCATGTGTCCGATCGAGCTGCGGGATTGGACGGGCAGTAGAGGGCAAGATGCGTCTCGCGCGCTTCGGTGCCTCCTCTGCGGAGACATCGTCGACGAGATTATCGTCAGCAACCGGAGCAAGTCAGAAGGCGGATGCTCCGACGGCCGGAAAGGACGTCCCCGGCATGTCGATCGAGTCACCATGATCCAGTAGCTTCTTGCCGCCAGCCTGTGGGCATTTCCCCTCGCCTTTCCTCTTCCCGGTTGGGGAGAGGGAAGTGAGTGACCATGTTCGGGAGGACGAGCATGAATAACATCCAGCCGTGCGATCGGCTCTGGTCCATCATCTTGGCAGGGGGCGAGGGGGAACGTGTCCGGCCATTCGTCCAGCGGTGGCTGGGCCGCCCTAAGCCGAAGCAATACTGCGCCTTTGTGGGAACCAGGTCCTTGTTCCAGCATACGCTCGATCGAGCCGACCGACTCACGGCTGCGGATCATAAAGCGATCGTCATCGCACGCGCGCACGCCTGGGAGGTCTGGCCGCAGTTGGGGCAGCGACCTTCGGGCATGGTGATCCTGCAGCCGGCCAACCGAGGCACGGCAGCCGGGATCTTTCTCCCGCTGACCTATATCAAGGCCCGCGATGCCGAGGCCACCGTGATCATCTACCCATCAGACCATTTCGTGTATCCGGAGCAGCGGTTTGTCGACTCAGTCCGGCGGGCGGTCTTGACCGCCGAATGGCTTCCGGATCGACTCGTGCTGCTCGGCGTGACTCCGGATCGCCTGGAATTGGACTACGAATGGATCCTGCCCGGCGAACCGCTCGATCGCTCGTCGAATTATCGGATTCAGGCGGTGCGGGCTTTTTCCAAGAGACCTGCGCTGGCTGAAGCTGATGCGGCGCTCGCGGCGGGCGCGCTGTGGAATACGTCAGTGTTCGCTGCCAACGCGCAGACTCTCTGGGGCCTGGGTGATCGGTGTTTCCCGGACTTGATGTCGTTGTTCGAGCGCTTGCACCTGGCGATCGGCACGCCGCACGAGGCGCGAGTGCTAGACACCATTTATCACCAGATGCCGAGTTACAGCTTTTCATCCGGTTTGCTTCAACGGATTCCGGAACAGACCGCGGTCATCGAGATGCAAGAGGTCCTCTGGAGCGATTGGGGCAAACCCGAGCGGATTGCCAACTCGCTTCGACGGATCGGCCGGCAGCCCGCATTTCCGCTGTCCTGTCTCGGCAGGCCCTTTGCGCCGACCGGGTTAATGGCCGACGACGGGTGTACGATAGCGGGTGTGTAACGGGGAGGGTGCGAAAGACAGGGAGAGGGTGTCGCGCAATGCGAAAGGAAACGGCGTTCGAACTCGGGAACAACCAACCTTTCGTTGCTGACATGCTGACCCGCTATAGAAGCGGAAATCTTCCGGACGGGGGTTGTGCCCTCACTGCAGCCGTACGAGTCGTTGACCGAAGGTCGGGGAGGATATTGTCCATGAACAGTGAGTTCAGCGAGCCCGCCCCTGACCAAGAAAGCGGACGACGTCACGATGCCCGGGTCGGCGTGATCGTCCTGTCGCCTTCACTGCGCGTGCTCTACGCCAGTCGGGCGGCCATTGAATGGCTAACACCCACCACTCTCAGGACAGACTTGCGAGAGCCAGCTTCCTCGTCGGGCGGTCTGCCCCAAGGCGTAACCAATATCGCGAGGACCATCGTGGAGGAATTGGGCCGTCGGGTGGCCTCCCGGAACTGGGAGCCGTTTGAAGTCCGGCGACACCTCGACGAGTGGCAGGAACCGGTGTGGCTGCGCGGGCTGGGGTTGCCGAACCCCCAAGGGCTTCAACGGTCACGGATCGTGCTGACGCTATCGAGGAACCCATTTTCCCCGTGACAGGATCTCGCGTGCGGCATTGTAGCCGGCGGCTCCCGTCACACCGCCGCCTGGATGGGCGGCTGCCCCGCACAGATACAATCCGGCGATCGGCGTTCGATAATCCGCATAGCCGGGCACGGGCCGAAAACAAAACAACTGATTCAGCGTCATCGCTCCCTGAAAGATATTGCCGCCGGTCAGGCCGAACATTTGCTCAAGGTCCAGGGGCGTCAAGACCTGCCGGCCGATGACGGAGGCTTTGAAGTTCGGGGCATACTCGGTTAACAGATCCACACAGCGATCCGCAAAGCGCTCCCGCAATTGATCCCACGTCGCCGCGCGCAGGTTGTACGGCGCGTATTGGACGAACATCGACATCAGGTGGGAGCCCGGCGGGGCGACGGAGGGATCGACCACCGAAGGGATGGTGCATTCGAGAATCGGGCGATCGGAGGGACGGCCGTACTTGGCCTCATCGTAGGCCCGCTCGAGGTACTCGAGATCGGGACAGATGTGAATTGTCCCGCGGTGTTGAGGGCCAGGCTTGGTACCGGGACAGGCAAGGAAGCTGGGGAGCTCGGACAAGGCCAGATTGATTTTGAGCGAGGCGCTTCGGTAATCGATTCGTCGCACCGCCTGCACGAACTCGTCTGGCAGTTGTTTGGGATCGAGCAAGCGGGTGAACGTGACATGGGCATCGGCGTTGCTGGCAACCACCGGAGCCTTGAACTCGTCCCCGTTGGCCAACGCGACACCGGCGACTTCCCCGTCCTTGACCAGGATGTGGCTCACCTCAGCCTCGCAGCGAATGGTGACCGAGAGATCGCGAGCCGCTCGTGCCAACGCCTGGGTCAGGCCTCCCATCCCGCCTTGCACATACCCCCAGATTCCCCGTTTCCCGTTGGTGGTTCCCATCACGTGGTGAAACAGGACATAGGCGGTTCCGGGCGTCGAGGGTGAGGCCATGGTGCCGATGACGGCATCGGTCGCCAGCGTCGCCTTGAGCTCCTCCGACTCGAACCATCGCTCGAGGATCGGTCGGGCCGCTCCGGTCAGGAGTTCAACCAGGTCGCCGATCCGAGGGCCAATCCGCGTCACCATGCGACCCAGTCTGAGCAGCCTCCAGAGATCTCGCAGCCCAAGACGACGGATATTCGGCGGGGTCACGGTCAGGAGGGGCTCAAGGACCGTGGCGAGCCCTTCCAGCCAGTCCTGGTATCGGGGGTAGTTGTCCGCGTCGCGAACGCTGAACTTGGCAATCTCCTGGTGGTTCAGATCAGGATCGGCGCCTAGCAGGAGAAACCGCCCGTCGGGAAACGGTGTGAAGGAAGAGGGACTGCGCTCCAGGATCCTCAAGCCATAGGCCTCCAGGCGGAGGTCACGGACGATCTCCGGGCGAAACAGGCTGATCACGTAGGCGGCGGTCGAGACTTTGAAGCCGGGGAATACTTCTTCGGTGACGCAGGCTCCGCCCACGAGATGCCGTCGTTCGAGCACCAACACCTTCCAGCCGGCGCGGGCCAGATAGCAGGCGGCCACCAACCCGTTGTGCCCGGCCCCGATAATGATGGCGCCGTAGTCACTCGCCATAGGTGTCCGCAATGAAAGCGCTCGGGGAGGTGAGACCGATCATACTCGCGGGCCTGATTCGCTTCCACTGACCTCTTCCGACGCGATAGCCGGAGGGAGTACCCTGATGCCGAACCCCCAAGCCCTCTGCTTATGTGCACAATTGTTGCGCCGGAGAACGTGACTCGTGATGCGGGATGGGTTAAAGCGCCTGCTAGTGGACAGTTATTGTTTGCCGAGGTCGAAACAGGACCATGACCGCGAGGATCAGCGAACCAGTTGAGTTTCGTCTACCATCCGAGGACGACCTCCCTGAGCTGCTGGCTTTGGAAAAAGCCTGTTTTGACAGTCCCTATTACCGCCCCCATCAATTCAACCGATCGCAGTTCACGTCTTTCCTTCGAAACCCGCGGGCGATCTTCCTAGTGGCCGTTCGGCATGGCCTCTTGCTCGGCTATCTCGCCGGCACCTGCGGCGCCGGCTCTCGACGGGGCACCGCGCGGATCGACAGCCTGGCTGTTGCTCCGGGAATGCGGAACCAAGGGGTCGGGGGACTCCTCCTGAGGCGATTCATTGAAGAGGCCCAACGCCGTGGTTCCAAGCGTGTGACGATCGAAGTCGCCAGGGCAAACACCGACGCCATTCGCTTTTTCACGAACCGAGGCTTTAGTCCGGTGAGACGGCTTCCCGCATATTACGGTGGTCGGTACGACGGCCTGCGCATGCGGCGTCAACTGTGAAGCAGCACAACCGTCTATCGATCTTCTGGTGTGTCCGGGATGCGAGCGTGCCCGCGTCTCGCCGAAGATAGCCTCCACATTCCTGCGGTGTGGCATCCCGCGCCAGTGACCTTGCTCATCACTGGGGTCTTTCTCCCCTGTTGGCGTCATACTCGGCGAAGCCCGGTTCCTTGTAAGCTCTGAATCTCAAAGCCTTTCCGAACCACCTACCAGACGGCAACGCATGGCACATTCATCGCAAGCCGCCATGAGAGAAGGGGACGCGATGGAGCAAAAGGAACACAACAGCGGCGCTCGACGCAGACGATGGACGCGTACAGTCGTCCTGATTGTGGTGGGCATGGCTGGGGGGCTCTGGATGTTGCCGCAACTTTTGTCGTCGGCCGAGCAGGAAGCGGGTAAAGGCAGAGCGATCTACGAGAAGCATTGTCTGATCTGTCACGGATCGCGAGGCAAAGGCGACGGTCCTACCGGCAAGGTCCTGATTCCTCCGGCCACCGACTTAACGAGCGCAGCCAGCAAAAAGAAATCGGATGCAGACCTGCTCAAGATTATTCGGGACGGCAAACCCCCGACCGCCATGCCGGCCTGGAAGGGCCAGTTATCGGAGCAGGACATCCGGGATGTGCTCGCCTATATCCGCAGCTTGAGCCAATGAGAGAAGCCATGCCGCTGCGAACGCCCTGTCTGGCCGAGCTCGCGCTGGAGGGCCACCGTCGCCGCAGGAGACCGGTTCTTTGTGACAGGCCGGACCGCATGGCGCTACCGGCGATTGGCCATCGGTGCGAAGGTTCGATCGAGCCATCGAGAGAGATAAAGGGGATCGGGCTGAATCCTTTTTGAGGGTAAGGACTCATACCGAGTAAAACGGAAAACGCGAGGGAGTTGCTCTCCTATGATGTCCGGAGCTGAGGACCGACCACTGAGAGCTGGCGGCTTGAATCAAGGGGGTGCGACCATGATGTGTAACGTGGGCGGGGTCGAGCGGCCGATTCGCATCGTGCTGGGCGTGTTGTTCCTTGCCGTCGGCGCCTTGGCGGATTTGCCGCCAATCGGAGCCGGGATCATGATGATCGTCGGGGCCGTGGCACTCGTCACAGGTGCGATCGGCTTCTGCCCGGCCTGGAAACTGTTCGGCATCAACACGTGCGCGCCGAAGCCAAGCATGAAACAGTGACGGCCGGTCAGTCGTGACGCGGTCCGCAAGCGACTATTCCGAATTCCTAATTCCTAAGTCTGAATTCCAACCGGAGGTCGGGTATGGCTCGCATTGTGATTATCGGCGCATCGATCGGCGGACTGCCGGCGGCCTACGAGGCGCGGGCAATGCTGGACAAGAAGCACAAGGTCACGGTCGTCTCGAATGTGGACTACTTTCATTTTGTGCCGTCCAATCCCTGGGTGGCGGTCGGATGGAGAACGCGAAAGGACATCAGTTTTCCCCTTGGACCGGTGTTGCAAAAGAAGGGGATCGAATTCCTCTACGCTGCCGCGGAGCGGATCGAGCCTGAGCAGAACCGGGTCATCACGGCCAAGGGCCAGGTGCCGTACGACTACCTGATCATCGCCACGGGGCCGAAACTGAACTTTTCCGCGGTGCCGGGCCTGGGGCCGAGCGGCTATACCCAGTCGGTCTGCACCGTGGACCACGCGGAGCAAGCCTGGGGCGCGTACCAGTCGTTTCTGAAAGATCCGGGGCCCATTGTCGTGGGCGCGGCACAGGGCGCCTCCTGCTTCGGGCCGGCCTACGAAATGGCGTTCATTCTGGATGCGGACCTGCGCAAGAAGAAACTGCGTCGAAAGGTGCCGATCTATTTCGTCACGCCGGAACCCTACATCGGGCACATGGGACTGGCCGGCGTGGGCAAGTCCCGGCGGTTGATGGAAGACGAGTTCGCAGAACACTCGATTAAGGCCATTCCGAACGTCGCGATCAAGGAAGTACAACCGGGCAAGGTGTTCCTGGAGGACGGTCAGGAGATTCCCTTCCGCTATTCGATGTTCATTCCCCCGTTCACGGGCGTGGACGCCGTGGCGGGCACGCCCGGACTGTGCAACCCGAAAGGCTTCGTCAACATCGACGCCTACCAAGCCAATCCCAAGTACAAGAACATCTACGCGGTCGGCGTGTGCGTGGCGATCCCGCCGGTGGAACAGACGCCGATTCCAACCGGCGCGCCCAAGACCGGCTACATGATCGAATCGATGGTTTCGGCCGCCGTGCACAACATCAAGGCGGACATCGAGAACAACCCCAAACGCGAGACGGCGACCTGGAACGCGATCTGTCTCGCCGATATGGGTGACACGGGCATGGCCTTCGTTGCGCTGCCGCAGATGGCGCCGCGCAACGTGACGTGGGCGAAGAAGGGCAAGTGGGTGCATCTGGCCAAGGTCGCCCTCGAAAAATACTTCCTCCACAAGATGAAGAAGGGCGTGAGTGAGCCTTACTACGAGAAGGCAATCCTGAAAGCTCTGGGGATCACCAAGCTGGAACAGCAGGCGTAAACCAGCCGCTCGCCTCGCAGCGGCCGCACAGGATTCAAGAAGGGATCAAATCATGACTCGAACACACGGCCCCGTCCGGATTCTCGGCCTCTCGGTCGCCGCGGTTCTGGCGTGTGCCGCGGCGGGTCCGGCTGCCGAGTCGCAGGGAGAACACGCGCGAATCAGTCTCGAAAAGGCCAAGGCGCAGATCGAACTGGCGCTCAAGCAAGCCGAGTTGTCGCTGGCGCCGCATCAACCGGGGAGCGGGTGGACGAGGCAGCACATGCAACGGGTTTTGAACGTCATCGAGGGCCGCCGCGGTCCGGATTTCAGGGAAACCGTCGAGGACCCTGGAGACGGCTATGGGGCGGTGTGGCATCTGCGGGACGCGCTCGATGCGTTGCCGGGCGGCCTCTCCACCGATGCGGGGACCGCATTGGATCATGCGCTGGCCTATCTGAACGATGCGGCAGAACATGCCAGGCGTTCGCTGAAGGGAACCAGCGTAGCCCAGGTGCATCGGGAAGCCGGATTAGCCGCGGGGATGCTGGCGGCCGCCTTGGGGCGAGAAGGCAGTTCGGCGCCGGCGATCGGCGCCTTGACCTATGGCCTCAACGCGTTGGGACAGGCCCCGGCAAAATAGTTGGCGGAGCACCGGCCGGCTTGTTGTCGGCGATCCGTTTCTCGGTTGTGTCGCAGAGACCGCCAAATCCGCGCGGGGCGTGGCGAAGTATGCAATTTGTCCAGATGAGGGCCTTTTGAAAGGTAGGAAGCTGCGGCCGTTTTTACACGGGTCAACTGGAGACCTCGTTGAGAGCTAAGGCGATTCTGCCCGGGCCTGGCATGACGGGCGAGGCGCGCCTCAGCGGCTGAACGGCGTGAAGTCAACCATCATTCATTTGAAGCCATCAAGGAGGGGAGCTATGGCGAATATCGCTGCAGGAGTACCGGTCGGGGGACTGAAAACCGTCGGGCAGATTGTGCCCACAAATGAGCTGAAGTTTTACGCCAAGCAGAACGGATTAGCGGTCGCGGTTGAGCTGCTCTCCACGCACACACCGGGGGCGCCGGTCGTAGACGAGAAAAACCGTTTTATCGGATTCATCAGCGAGTTTGACGTTCTCCGCGCGCTCGAGGCCGGAAAGGATCTGAGCCAATGTACCGCCGACCAGATCATGGCCAAGGACCGGATTGCGATCAAAGATACGACCACGATCCAAGAGGCGGTAAAGATCATGGAAGAGAAGCGTCTCCTGAATCTGCCGGTGGAGAAGAACGGCGAGGTGGCCTATACGGTCACTCGGCATGATCTCCTGCGCGCCTGGATCGGGCTTGGTCTCGGGATGGGCTTAGAAGCGTAGCCTCCTCTCCGACACGCGATCCCTCGATCAAGGAAGGGTTCGGGCCGAGGATCCTGCTTTACGCGATACGTTCTCCATGATCTGGCAGGCGGCTCTCGCGGTGGCAGCAGGTGTCCCCATCGGTCTCCAACTTGGCGCGACGGGAACGGGCGGCGCGCTGCTTGCGGTGCCGATGATGGTCTACATCGCCGGCATCCCAGTGCAACAGGCGGCGGCCATGTCGCTGGTGATCGTCGCCGCCACGGCGTTGGTGGGGAGCTGGGAGTACGCCAAGATTGGGCAGATCAGGGCCAAAGCGGCTCTGGCGTTCAGTTGGACGGGTATCATCGGATCGTGGGGCGGCGCGTACGCCCACAAATTGATCCCAGGGGAGGTTCTGCTCATCGGGTTCGGCGTGATGCTCTTGATCGCGCGGGCGTTGATGGTGCGATACGGCGGGCTTGCTTCGCTGCCAGACAAAGAAAAGCCGTGCGCGGCGACCTTTCCCCGGACATGTTGGGTGAAAGTCGCGGCCATCGGACTCGCGGTGGGCGCGGTGAACGGATTTTTCGGCGTCGGGGGCGGCTTCATGATCGTGCCGACGTTGGTGCTCGCGCTGGGATTCACGCCGCGGCTGGCGGTAGGGACGTCGTTGACGATCATTGCGCTGATCTCGATCGGCGGAATCGTCGGCCATGTGCAGTTCGGCTCGTTCGATCCGCGGCTGGCTGCCTTGGTCATCGCGGGTAGCGTGCTCGGCATCCTGCTTGGCGCACGGCTCGGTCGAGTGGCGTCACCCCAAGCGGTGAGCGCCATCGCGGCGACGATCACGGTCAGCTTTGCGCTCTGGCTGATCGTATCGAACATGATCAAGCTGTGGGGGCTTCAAGTGTGAAAGGAATGCGATCATGCAGCTCACCGTCACCCATCAAGGCGGCGTGCGATTCGACGTGACCAGCGGCCGGCATACGGTGATTACCGACCAGCCGATCGAGGATGGCGGGGCGGACGCCGGGATGAGCCCGGTGGAATTGTTCGTCGGCTCACTCGCCGGTTGTGTCGGCTACTTCGTGGCAAAGTTCTGCGCGAGACATCGCATTCCCATCGATGGGTTCGCGATTGATGCCGAGTGGTCCATGGCCGAACAGCCTCACCGCGTCGGCGCCGTGGCGCTCCGGCTGCGGCTCCCTGCGGAAGTGACGGTCGAGCAGCGGGAGCGGCTGCTCAAGGTCGCGCGCGGGTGTACGGTGCATCACTCGCTGGTCGTTCCGCCGGAGGTGGCGATCACGCTTCAGGTGGGGCAGCGCCAATCGGTCACATGACGCAAGGAGGGTCGACGGAGAGCGCGGGCTCGGGATTCTTAAGGCTATCTCAAGGCGGGCCGAGGGCTATATGGTTCATGGACGACTCTTTCATCATCAGGACGAGTCGTGCGAACCCTGTAACAGGGAGGTAAGGCATGGCCTCATTCATCATTTCTGGCAGTCGAGGCACGGACGATCCAACGATGGCCACGCTGCCCTTCATGGCAGCGAAGGCGGCCAAGGAGCAGGGACACGATGTGGTGTTATGGCTTCAGAACGAAGCCGTGGTGTTGGCCCGCAAAGGCGTGGCGGATCATGTGACCGGAGTCAACCTGACGCCGCTGAAAGACCTGCTGGCGGCGCTACAGAATGCCGGTGTGCCGATCTGGGTTTGCGGCGCCTGCGCCGTCGCGCGCCAGGTTGGCCAAAGCGATTTGGTTGCGGGAGCGACGATCAAGGGGATGCCCGAGTACGTGCAAGCCGTCGCGATGCGTGACCGGAACATCGCGTTCTGATTGACGAAAGGCAATCGTAACATGGTCTATGGAGGAAGGTTGGCGACAGCCGCAGCTGTGTTAGGGCTGTTTGCGCTCCCACTGTTCGCAGCGGAACGGTCGATGATGCAGCCGCGGGTGCCGGCCGATCAGTTGGCGGAAGCACGGGCGTTGGTGAATCCGCTGCCGCATGCGCCGGACGTGATCGAGAAAGGCAAGGCGCTCTACCATGGGAAAGGGACCTGTGTCACTTGTCACGGCGTGAGCGGTCGGGGCGACGGTGTCGCGGCGGTGGGGCTGGAACCTTCGCCGCGGAACTTTCACCATCGCGGCTTCTGGCGGCACCGAACGGACGGCGAGATTTTCTGGGTCATCAAACATGGCATCGCAGGGACGGCGATGGCGCCTTTCGGCGGCATGCTGACGGACGAGGAGATCTGGTCGATCATCGAGTACGAGCGCAGCTTTGCGGAAGACCGAGGACGCCGAGCACCCATGGGACCACGGCACGAAAGGGAGCACAGGGGACCAGGTGGCGGAATGGGTTCGCGCGAGGGAGGATGCTGTGATCCACTGGAAACAGTCCGGTGACCGCGGCACCGCATGAGATGGACGAGACGGAGCCGGTTGGCCGCTTCGGTTGTCACGGTGCATGTCGTAGCCGATAGTGGAGCCGGCGTGACGGCACTGGCCGCGGCCATCCGAGCGGTGCAATGTTCGTCAAGAGCACGTGCGCGGCGTGCCATCGCATCAAGGGCAAACCGATACCGCGCCGGACAAAGACAGCCCCGGATCTCATCTGGGCCGGGAACAAGTATCGTCGCGAGTGGCTTGTCGCGTGGCTTCAGAACCCGGACTTATTACCTGTCGGGAATGATTTCCGATCGGAGCGAAAGAAGCGGCATCTCGCTCTGCCTGTCGATCAGGCGAAAGCCGCGGGTGAATTTCTTGCCACGCGGAAGGATCCTCGCATCTAGGAAGGCATCATGAAACCGGGACCGCCGGAGCAGCTTGGGCGAGGCCAGAAGCTCTCTCGGGAGCGTGGGTGCTAGAACTGACACCTGACACCGGCCCAAACGGCTAAGGGGGTATGTGGGAGGCACGTCGAGTACCTCATTCATCAAGCTCGGTGAACGCCTCAATGCTGAGCTGATGGGTCTATCGCTTTAACCAGAACCCGAACGATTTCGAGCCGGACAGCGGCTCCTACATCCCGAATCCGCCGCTGTCTGACGAAAGCATCTATACAATCACGGCCTCCATGGTGACGTTCATAAAGGCGGGAGGCTGAAGGTCGAGGAGACTGGTTCCCGCCGTGATAGCCAGAAGGTGGAGGGATCCATGACGGCGCGTGTAATTGGAGGGACGGCCTTGGTGCTGTGGGCGGCGACAATCGTCGCTCTTGGCTGGATTTTCGTCATGGGATGGACGGTATCCGGCACCGATGGTCGCACGGAAATCTTCCTGGCACCGGCCGAGCGGGATCAGATCCTGGCCGAGATGCGGCAACTCTTGAAGGCGGTCCATGGGGTGGTGGCCGGATTGAGCGGTTCGGACGATGACATGAAAGCCGCCGAAGAGGCTGCGCGAGCAGCCGGCATGACCATGGCGGCCGATACCAACCCTGCAATCATGGCCAAGCTCCCGCTGGCCTTCAAGCAGATGGGCATGTCGATCCACCAAGACATGGATGCGCTTGCGGACGCGATCGTCCAAAAAGAATCATCACAGCAACTCCTTCAGCGGCTTTCGAGCATGACGGCGCGCTGCACTATCTGTCATGACCTGTATCGGTTTGCCGCAGGGCGCTAGGTGTGGGAAGCGTGAAGCGTAAGGCATCGCTAATCGGCTGTGAGGCGTGAAGAGAGATGGATGAATGGGGAACTCTTGTCAGTGTTGCGAACCCTTGAGGTTTACATCGACCGCGAGCAATGTCGCTCCGGCCGTATTCAGAGGGAGGTGCCTTATGAAGTCAAAAACGATGCTTTCCGTTGCCGTGGCCGCCGCCACGCTGCTGCCGTTAGGTGTAGTGTCCGTGGGGTCGGCTCAGGAGCGCGAGCGCGAGAAGACTCAGACGCAGCAGCAGCTCCAGGAGAAGGAGAAGACCCAGACCAAGGAGCAGGTGAAAGCACAAGAACGAACGCGCGAGCGGACACGGGAACAGACCCGCACGGAACGGCCGGACAAACCACAGATGGAGAGAACGGAGCGGCCGGAGCGCCAGGGTAGCGGCGCTGGTGGCGGGCGATAAGGAATCGGCAAGACAGAAGAGTGTAGTCATGTCTGCCGAATCCAAGTTGGAAGGTTGACCGGTAATCATGAAGACCTATTGAGAGTGTTCTACCGAGTCACTCGTCATCCCATGCTGGGGAACCAGCCGGAATCCTTCCGCGCGAAAAATTCGCTGATTCCAGTCGATGGCGCGGAGTAACGTCACTGATATCTGCAGGGGAGAGAGAAGTTATGATTCGAGCGACGTGGCGGAGTCTGTTGTTTCTGGTCGGAGTCTGGGCGATGAGTGTGGCCATGCCCATGGGTTCTCTTCTTTGGGCCGAGCCGAGCAAGGGCAAGCCCGAAGCGGGGAAGCAAATCTATATGGAAAGCTGCCAGCACTGTCATGGGCCGACGGGAAAGGCCGACACCGAGTTGGCCGCCTCGCTCACGCCTCGGCCGGCCGATCTTACAGCCAAAACGACGCAGTCCAAGAAGGATGGGCAACTCCGCAAAGCGATTGTCGAGGGGGTGCCCGGCACGGCCATGAGCGCCTTCGGCGAGGCGTTCGACGACCAACAAATGGCCGACCTGATCGCCTACATTCGGTCCCTGAAACCATGAAACGCTCGTGGCCGGTGTCGCGCGGCGACTGAGAGTTCACGAGTTTACACACCAGATCACACAACAAGGAGGGAAGAGTCATGGGTACCTTGATACCGTGGGAGCCATTCACGAGGTGGGATCCGTTCAAGGAACTCGAGGAGATGGAGCGACGCCTCTCGACCTGGTTTGGCCGGCCTGTACGCCGTCGGGAAGGCGAGAAGGAAGCCCTGACGGTCGCGGAATGGTCGCCGCTCGTGGATATTGAAGAAACCGAGAAGGAGTACCTCATTAAAGCGGAGCTCCCGGAGATTAAGAAGGAGGATGTCAAGGTCACGGTCGAAAACGACGTGCTGACGATCGCCGGCGAGCGCAAGTTCGAGAAAGAAGAGAAGGGCAAAAAGTACCATCGGGTCGAGCGGAGCTACGGAAGCTTTGTGCGCAGTTTCACACTGCCGGAAGACGCGGATGGAACGAAGGTGTCTGCCGAATACAAAGACGGCGTGTTGCGCATCCATCTGCCGAAGTCGGAGAAGGCGAAACCGAAAGCCATTGAGGTGAAGGTTGCATGACCAGTCCGATGAGCCTGTGAGCCGCACCAGAGGAGGTCGCTCGGATCTCGGGAACGGCATGCCGGTGAGTGGTTCGGTCGTGCACCTTATGGAATTCTCGCTCCCGCCGACGGAAGCGTTTTCACTGACGGTGGTTGGCCTTGGCTGTCGACCCTTTTGGGCCGCGCGCCGGTGCGCACCAACGGAGACAGGTGAGAAGCCCTTACTGTTACCGAATGGACGCCGTTGGTGGATATCATTGAGGACGAGAAGGAGTACCTCATCAAGGCGGAGCTGCCGGAGCTCAAGAAGGAAGACGTGAAGGTGACGGTGCAGGACGACGTGTTGACCCTGTCGGGGGAGCACAAGGACGAGAAGGAAGAAAAGGGCAAGAAATGCCACCGCTTCGAGCGCAGCTTTGCGCTACCCGGCGATGCCGACGGCACCAAGGTCAGCGCGGAATTCAAGGATGGCGTGCTGACGATCCACTTGCAGAAGTTCGAAAAGGCCACGCCGAAGGCGATCGAGGTGAAGATCCCGTAACGAAGACCCCGATCACAGACGAGCGGCGAGCGTCAATGGGGGTGTGACAGCAAAAAGGGGGTACGGTCCAGATGTGTCTTGTTCCCACCACCAATTGATCTAAGGTGCCACCCTCAGGTTTAGCGGGACGTGATCCCGGAGCAACAGCCTGGTCATAACAGTTGACGGTTGCGTGTTAGTTGGTGTGTCGGCGACATGACCTAATTGAGCGATCAACAGATCGAGTCTGCGATTAAGCAGCGACTCAACGGAAATGGTCGAAAAACAGTCGACTGAGTATCCGGGCGCAAACGGCGATCCGTTTCATGATCCGACGCTGGATGCATAAACTCTCCAACCCCTACAGTGCGAGGTGGTCTCATGACGGGTGCCGGGCGAACGATGACAAGACGGAGTTGGCTCTCCACAGGCCTCTTGGTGTTCCTCGCCGTCCTTGGAGTACATACCTCTGCCGCGATCATTGACCATCTCGCCGCGCAGGATGCCGCCACGCCACGCGTGCTGCCGCGGTCGTTTCAGCGGGCCAGGCTCGGGATGGCGCTGGGCGAATTCAGCCGTGTGAGTCCGGAGACGGCGAAAACGCGCCGGCAGAATCTGGCGACGGTAACGTTGACCGAGCCGTCGTCGGATCCGGCCATCCGGCGCGTCTTATATCGGTTTCACCGGGGCAAACTGTACGAAATTCAGATTCACTATCGTCCCGAGCGTTTACCGAGCGGTGTGACGGGGTTGCTGGCCCGTTTGAAGGAGATCTATGGGCCGCCGTCAGTCGACCGGGAAGACCATCTGGATATCGATTCGGGCGATCTGCGGCGCCGGCGAACGGTCTGGCAGGACGGGCGGACGAAGATCACGTTTCTGGAGCGGGAGATCATCGACGAACATGGCCATCGCTCCGAGCCGACGCTCACGTTGACCGATCTCGAGCTGGAACGCCTGCGTGATGCGGACCAAAACGAACAGGCACGGCGGCAGGTTGAACGCATCCCGATTCCGCTGCCGGATGGCGGACCAGGGCCGGGCCGGGTGGCCGCGGAGGGCAGGCATAGGAGTCTCGGAAACTGAACGTGTCGGATCGGATGGTGCGTGCTGCACGGCCTGGGAGACCGGGTCGATGCGGTTGGCACCGCTGTCCTCGGGGCGGCGATCGGCCGTCCGTGCCGGTACGAGCACCACAAACAGTGATGAGGAGCCCATGCAATGGGATCTCAGATTCAAGGGACTTGGCGAAGATACTCGCACCGCCCACATGTTGGCGCGATGGCGGAGCAGGTTGGAGCGGCAGCTGAAGGGATTCGCTTCCGATCGAGTGTCACTGCGAGGTCTCGTTGAGCGCCATTCGAACAAACGGCGGTTTCAAGCCATGCTCCTGCTGTCGGTTCCGGGACGAGTGATAGTGGAAAGGAAGATGGTGCGAGCCTTGAGCCCGTCTTGAAAGAGGCGTTCACGGAAATGATGCGACAGGTGGATAAGCATCGCGCGATGTTGCGCCGCGAACCGCTGTGGAAACGACGTGAACGCCGCGAGGCGCTGGCCCTTGCCACGAAACTCAAGACGGTGCCGTTGGAGGAACGGGACCGTGAGGCGCTTCTCACCGCGCTTGGCGATCATCTCGACACCCTGCAGCGGTTTGCTGCGCACGAAATTGCGGCCAGGCTGGCGGCCGGCGATCTGTTCCCTGGCCAAGTGACCGTTTGACGACATCGTTGACGCGGCGGTCCTCACGGCGGCCCAGGGTTTTGCCGATCGACCCAAGGACCTGCCGCTCGATCGCTGGCTCAGGCAACTCGTGCTCGAGCAGGTCGAGCGCGAGGTCAGGCGGATGCGAAAAGAAGGAGGCTTGCTGCGCCTGGAAGAAGCCAGTGCGATGCCGGGGTCTGAAGACGGCCTGTTCGAGTTTTACCAACCGGACGAAGTCGTACGATTGGAGGACCTTGTTCCGGCCTCGGAGCTTCCGACACCGGATCAGATGGTCGAGCGGCAGGAACTTCAACGCACCGTCAATCGAATGCTCGTGCACCTGCCCACACAGTGGCGGCTCGCGCTCGTCCTCCATGAAGCGGGAGGCTGCTCGCTCGCCGAGACGGCCCATGTACTCGGGATCACGGAGTCAGAAGTCAAGCATGCGCTGGACAACGCACGGGCCTTCCTTAAGCAAAAACTGGCCGAACTCCACCCTTCAGGTGCGATGGCGCACGGTGATCACGGCCAGCGGATGAACGAACCCCGTCGGATGGTCATGGGAGCATTGGTCGAACAGGTCTGCGGAGAGGGAGCGGCGAAGCTGAAGGAGGCCGGCGGCCTTGGAGGGTGGCTTGCTTCGCAAATCATAACATAAGGAGTAGGGGGGGGACGATGTTTCCTTTGCGTGACAGCCTGCCCAGCCTCAATCCGCCGGTGATAGTGACGGCGCTTGTACTCGCCAACGCCGCGGTCTTTTTGTTTGAGTTGCTGTTGCCCTCAGCGGTCCTACTAGACCGCTGGCGATGAGGTCTCATCCTGTGCCGACATGGACTGAGGGTGGTCGAAAACCTTTTGGATGAGGAGGGCGCCGTGAATCTGAAAAAACTTATGTGATCACCACTGAAGTCCCGGGCTTGGAGGCGAGCGATCTTCAACTGGAACTCTTGGACGACACCCTGCTGATCCGGGGAGAAAAGCGGCAGAAATGGGAGAAGCAGCATGCCGGCGTCTACCGGATGGAGCGCCGCTACGGCGCGTTCGAGCGCATCTTGTCGTTGCCTGACGATGCCGATCTGGATCGATTGGAGGCCAAGCTCAAACATGGGGTTCTGACGGTGACTCTGCCCTGTAAGCCGAGCGCGAAGGCCGCGTCGCGATTCATCGAAGTCAAAGCCGGTTGAGGGATGCGAGGAGGATCATGATGAGACAGGCGGCACATACCCGACGAGAGATTTCGTTTCGGTGGTGGCGAGCGGCGGCGATCGCGGGATGGCTGGCGGTCGGGATCGGCGTCGTCGGGATGACCGCCGAAGCCGCACCGTCGATTGGGTCAGCGCCTGGGCAGGAGACCCGACCGATCCTCGTCTCCACCGGCGCGCTCCCGCCGAATGAGGCGTTGGTGGCGGTGGCCGAGCGTGCGACGGCGTCCGTCGTCAATATTGCATCGTCCCGTAAGGTGGCCGTCGGCGAACCGTTTGGGCCGTTCTACGGCGACCCGTTTTGGCGGCGGTTTTTCGGAGAGGAACTCGGCCCACGAGGGCCGCGCCGCGAGGAGCGGGAGTTTGGCGAAGGCTCGGGTGTGATTGTCAGTTCAGACGGGTACATCATGACCAACAACCACGTCGTCGAGGGGGCCGAGGAACTCACCGTCATTCTCCCTGACAAACGCCGCTTCAAAGCGAAGATCATCGGCACCGATCCGAGGACGGACCTCGCGCTGATCAAGATCGATGCGATGGGCTTGCCGCCCTTGCCGTGGGGAGACTCCGGTAAGTTGCGGGTGGGCGAGCTCGTGCTGGCCGTCGGTAGTCCGTTCGGGCTGACGCAGACCGTGACCATGGGCATTGTCAGCGCGGTCGGCCGGGCCAATATGGGCATCGTCGATTACGAGGACTTCATCCAAACCGACGCGGCCATCAACCCGGGTAACTCCGGCGGCGCCCTGGTGAATCTGAAGGGCGAGCTGATCGGCATCCCCTCGGCGATCTTCAGTCAAACCGGGGGATATATGGGGATCGGATTTGCGATCCCCAGCAACATGGCCAAGAGCGTCATGGCCAGCCTGCAGAAGCACGGGAAGGTCATCCGCGGCTGGATCGGCGTGTCGATCCAGGAGTTGACCCCTGAGTTGGCAAAGGAATTCGGAGTGAAGGACGCCAAGGGTGTTTTGGTGGCCGACGTGCTAGACGACGGACCGGCCGCTAAAGCCAAACTCGAGCGCGGCGACATCATCACCGCATACGATGGAAAACCGGTTACCAATCCGACGCAGTTGCGCATGTTGGTGGCCGACACCGCGCCGGGAACGACCGTAACCCTCACCGTAGTGCGGGATGAACGGACACGGGAGGTAAAGGTGACGGTTGGGGAGTTGCCGAGAGAAACCGCACGAGCGTCCGGTGAAATCGAGGGTGATCACGCCTTGGCCGGTATCGTCGTCGAACCTGCCCCTCGTGACCGGTCCGGTCGGAGAGTCGGAGGAGTCTGGGTCGTTGACGTGGATCCCGGGAGTCCGGCCGCACTCGCCGGGCTGCGACCCGGGGATCTCATCCGAGAAATCAACCGGAAGCCGGTGAAGTCCGTCGAAGACTTCGAGCGGATGGCCGGACGACTCCGTCCCCAGGAGCGGGTGCTTCTGCTGGTGACCCGTGGCAATGCGACGATTTTCCTGTCGATCAGTCCGCAGTAGTGAAGGGATGTGAGTACCGCAAAAGACCATCGCCGAGTGGTTCGGTAGGCGCCCAGTCTGTCGGCGTCGCCTCTCTGGCGCGCTGACTTGTGAAGGAAGGGAAAGGTCATGGCACGGGATCGATGGCACCTTACGCTGGTAGAGGAGCAGGATTTCTTGCCGGTGCCCTGGACACCGCAACAGAGCGAGCCGAGGGTTGCAGCCTCTTTGACAGATATGGGCGCCGCGGGGCTAATTGCTGCTTGTACGTTGCTGGCGTGTCGGGGTCCTGGTCCCCAAGCCTGGACTCTTGGGTACCGGCACGATCCCGTCGCCTTCTTGCTCGATACGATCGAGGAAGCCGTCTGCCTCTGGACGACCGACGGTGCAAGGCTTTATCGCAATCGGGCAGCCGAGGTCCTGAATCTGGACTGGCGCGGCTGCGTCCGATTAGAACACCTTCGGCACAATGACCGCGACCTGGAACGGCGGTGTGCCTCGTTCTCCTTCGGCAACGCCGCTTATGTACTGGAGATCGTCCATGAGGTGAGACACGCCGAGAAGAGTGTGGGTGCGCGGGGGGAGAACGGCATCCGAGACGAAGCCGCGTGGCCGAAAGACGACGCGATTGCCGGGGCTTCAAAAGCCATGCAGGGAACGCCGTGACGCAGAGGGATGACAGACGCTCACGAACGAGGATGACAGTTCTGGCGGCCGTGGATGGTTCGCTGTATTCCCGTTGGGCCATTGAATGGCTCGGTGTGTTGCCATTTCGTGATCCCCCTTGTTGTGCACGCACTCCATGTCATCGATGTGCCGAGCCTTGCGGTGCCTGTGCTTCCCCGGCCAATTGCCGGAGCACTTCGCCCCACCGTTCAGGCAGAGGTGCAACGATTGGTCATCCATGCACGCGAGGTGCGCGCCGACACGGAGAAGCTGTTGGAGGCCAACGGGCTTCAAGGCAAGGCGCTCCTTGTGCGCATGGCTCGTGCACCACGCTCGTCGTGCGTGGGCGACATGGACGGGGCTGAAAGGCTTGACACGCGACACAATCAGATCGTGCAGGTTGTCTCGGGCCCATCGAGGGCCAGGGCGACGGCGCAAGGTCCCGTGGTAGGGAGCGACATCGAGCATCTGAAGCGGGCAGGGCTGGCTGCGGATGAGTGAGCCGGTACACATCGTCTGTTCCCAGTGCCGGGGCGTCAATCGCGTGCCCGGAACCCGTCTGAGCGAGGGCCCCAAGTGCGGCCGGTGCCATGCGCCGCTGTTCACCGGACACCCGATCGCCCTGACCGGGGCGGACTTCGACCTGCACGCGACACGCAATGATATCCCGTTGCTCGTGGACTTCTGGGCGCCTTGGTGCGGACCCTGTCGGATGATGGCCCCCGCCTTTGAGCAGGCCGCGAAGATTCTGGAACCACAGGTTCGCCTGGCCAAGGTGAATACGGAAGAAGAGCAGGCGCTGGCGGCTCGCTTTGGAATCGTCAGTATCCCCACACTCATTCTCTTTCACCAAGGGCGGGAGATCGGGCGACAGCCTGGGGCGATGGGGACGCACGACATCGTCCGGTGGGTCAGGGCCCAGAGCCAAGGCCTGTGAGATCAGGCGATGGAATTCCGCACGGTCTCCTTCGATTGGTCTCCGATGCAGGACGTGCCGCGGCCTGATCCGGCCCGGCTGTACGATCTGTTGATCCTGGGAGGCGGTCCGGCAGCCATGGCTGCCGCGCTGTACGGCGCACGAAAACTGCTCACGCTGGCGCTGCTCACGAAGGACTTCGGCGGTCAGATGGCGGAAACCACGGAGATCGACAACTACCTGGGGTTTCAGACCGTGACCGGCCGCGAGCTGGTCGAGCGGTTCCAGCAACATGTGTCCTATTTCAAGGTCCCGGTGTACCAGAGCGACTCCGCCAAAGACGTGCGAAAGGAGGACACGCAGTTCCGCGTGCTCTTCGAGAGCGGGACCGAGTTTCGCGGCCGGACGGTGATTGTCGCCACGGGCAAACGAGCGCGCATGTTGAACGTGCCGGGCGAGAAGGAACTGATCGGGAAAGGGGTAGCTTACTGCGCCACCTGCGATGCGCCGTTTTTCACGGACAAGCAGGTGGTCGTGGTGGGCGGGGGGAATTCGGCCTTTACGGCGGCCGTCGATCTGCTGAAGGTGGCCAAGCAGGTAACGCTGATCAATGTTGCCGCCGGATGGCAGGCCGATGAAATCCTCGTCCAAGCAGTCAGGTCTCATGCCAGGCTGCTCGATCGTCACGCGGTCACCCGCATCATGGGAACGGAACGGGTGACCGGGGTAAGGATCAAGGAACTGGAATCCGGACGGGAAACGCTGGTCCAGGCCGACGGCGTGTTCGTCGAAATCGGGCTCATCCCGAACACGGAGCCGGTGCGTCATCTCGCCAAGCTGAACCAAGCCGGGGAACTGATCGTGGACTGCCACTGCCGGACCAGCGTGGCGGGCTTGTTCGGAGCCGGCGATGTGACGACAGTACCCCACAAGCAAATCATCATCTCCGCCGGCGAAGGCGCGAAAGCGGCCCTCTCCGCCTATGAGTACCTGGTGCGGGGCGAGTCGGCGAGCCAGTCGCCGGAATGAGAATGAGGAGGAAGAGCGATGGCGTTGTTAAAGGAAAAAGACCGGGACGCGCTCAAGAAGACGTTCGACGCGCTTCCTCACGTCGTCACGCTCCTGATGTTCACGCAAGAGATGGAATGCGAGACCTGCCGGCTCGCGCGCGAGCTGGTCGAGGAGCTGGGGAGCTTGTCCAGGAAGGTGCGCGCGGAGGTGCATGATTTCGTGCAGGAGGCCGACTTGGCTAAACGATACGGCGTGGACAAGATTCCAGCCATTCTCGTGACCGAAGGCGGGAACGCCCGCGTCCGGTTCTCTGGGGTGCCCGGTGGCTATGAATTCGGATCGCTGGTGGAAGCCATTCGGCAGATGGGACAGCGCGATCCTGGATTATCGGCCGAGGTGCGTGCGATGCTGGCCCAGGTCGATCGTCCGGTGCACCTGCAGGTCATGGTGACGCTGACCTGCCCCTACTGCTCGCGGGCGGTGGCGACCGCGCATCGCTTCGCCATGGCGTCTGAGCACATCACAGCGGACATGGTGGAGACGGCCGAGTTCCCGCACCTGGCGGTGAAATACGACGTCCAAGGCGTGCCAAAGACCATCATCAACGACACCCACAGCGTGCTTGGGGCGCAACCGGAGCTCCTCGTGGCCCGAGAAGTGCTGAAGGCGCTCGGGAAGTAGCCTCCTGGCCTACACAAGAGTGGCGGGGCATGTCCAGCCGGGTGTCGACGGCAGCCCGAAGGACGGGCAGATTGTTGAAGCGTTCAGAACCTAAATTGATGGTCCAGCTATCCGACAATGCGCTCCGAGTGCTGCAGGCGCGGTATCTCCGCCGCGACGCAACGGGGCAAGTCCTGGAAACGCCGGAGGACATGTTCGCCAGAGTGGCGGATGCCATTGCTCAGGCTGAGGTGGCGTTCGGTCATCCCGATCGAGTCTCGTATTGGCGCGATGAATTCTACCAATTGATGACTTCCCTGACCTTTCTACCGAACAGTCCCACGCTCATGAATGCGCCCGGCGGACAGCTCAGCGCCTGCTTCGTGCTGCCCGTGGAAGACTCTATCGAGGCCATCTTTCGGGCAATCACGGAGATGGCCTTGGTGCAACGCTCTGGCGGCGGGACCGGGTTCTCATTTTCCCGTCTGCGGCCCAAGGGCGACTTCGTGGCATCGACGGGCGGGGAGGCTTCAGGCCCGGTTTCCTTTATGAAGATTTTCGACTGCGCCACCGAGCATATCAGACGCGGCGGCCGGCGGCGCGGTGCCAATATGGGGATCTTGCGCGTGGATCATCCGGACATTCTCGAATTTATTGCCGCCAAGTTGGATGGAGTCAGCCTGCAAAATTTCAATCTGTCCGTCGGGGTGACGGATGCTTTCATGGAGGCGGTGTGCCAAGGAACCTCTTACGACCTCGTCCATCCGAAAACCGGTCGGACGGGCAAACAGCTCAGGGCCATGGAGGTGTTCGAGGCGATCACGGACGCTGCGTGGCGGACAGGCGATCCGGGTCTACTCTTTTTGGATGCGATCAACCGGGCCAATCCCACGCCGCATCTCGGCGCCATCGAGGCCACCAATCCCTGCGGCGAGGTCCCGCTGCTGCCCTATGAATCATGCAATCTCGGCTCGCTCAATGTCGCGCTCCTGATATCCGAGCGAAACGGACGTCCGGTTGTGGACTGGGAACGCTTGCGCACGAGCGTCCGGCTGGTGGTTCGCTTCCTGGATAACGTGATTGAAGTGAACCACTACCCGACGCCCGAGACCTCGCGCATGGCGCAGGGCAACCGCAAGATCGGCCTCGGCGTGATGGGGCTTGCGGACCTGCTCATCCGATTGGGGCTCTCCTATGATTCCGACCAGGCGATCGAGCTGGCCGAGCAGCTCATGCGCACGATCGCCGAGGAAGCTCGCGTCGCCTCGCAGGCATTGGCAGAGGAGCGGGGAGTGTTCCCGAATTGGAGCGGGAGCATCTACGAGCGGCAGGGACTACGGCTGCGCAACGCGACCTGCACGGCCATCGCTCCCACCGGCACCATCAGTATCATTGCTGGAACGAGCGCCAGCATCGAGCCACTGTTCGCACTGGCTTACCGGCGTCGGCATACCCTTGGCGGGGAAGGCTTGGTGGAAGTGAAGAAGAAGCTTCTCCTCGACTATTGCACCTGGCACGGTCTGAACACAGAGAAGGTGATTGCTGAGGTGCAAAAGCGTGGCCGTCTGGCCGGCGTGCCCGGTTTGCCTGATGAGGCGACCCGTCTGTTTGTGACCGCCTTGGACGTTCCCGTTGAGCGGCATCTGCAGATACAGGCGGCCTTCCAGTGCCACGTGGACAATTCCGTCTCGAAAACGATCAATCTTCCGCAGGAGGCGGTGCCGGCGGAAGTGGCGCGGGCCTACCGGCGTGCCTGGGAACTGGGGCTGAAAGGCGTGACGATTTATCGCTATGGCAGCAAGGACTCGCAGGTGTTTGAGCTCGGGATCGGAGAAGAAGCCTTTCAGTACGACCATGCCTCCACATGCGATCGACAGGAGTGTCGCCTGTGAGAGTGAGGATGAATATGAGGCGAGCTTTCAGGGATGTTTGCCGTGAACGCGGCGCAACCTCAGGGGGCCGCCGGGTCTTATGAACCTCACCATTGTGCGGTTGACAGCCTCTGCGAATGTCGGTATTGAACAACACGCGGACACATCGCGAGCGATGGCTTTGGAGGAACCGGTTGGACTCGCCGGTGACGGTTCGGAGGACCCGCACGTAGACAGTTCACTGCCCTTCTGCGCCTGCTGGGTTCGCAGAGTCGCCCGCATCGTGCTCGCGTAATTCACGCGCCTGATGGCTGTCTCCGTTCGGTCCGTACGCACGGGCAGAAAGGAGGACGGCCATGCATTCGCCGCAGATCCACTGATAAGCCGGGTGGGTGGTTTCTGCGCCTCCGCTGGAGCACTTCTCTTGTCCAGCTTACTTGCCGTGCTGATCGGCGGACAGCTTCCCGCCGCTATCTCCCCGCGGCCCCCCAAGTCAGCCGCGGGAAGCGGATTTTTGGCCATTGGAGGGTGGACGTTATTCGGGGCTCGACGGTGAGAAGGCTGCCTGTGAGATTGCTGGCTCCTCCGCTTCCACTTCGCTCCTTCACATGGGGCGACCTCGTGGTCGGCCTCCTCGTCGCGGTGATGGTCTATGTAGGCGTGCGCCTGGCGGTCCATGCGCCGCCGGAGCTGAAGGGGCCGGAGATTTCACTCTCTCTGACCGTCTTGCCCTGGTACGCCTTGCTATCCATCGGGCGTATGCTCGTCGCCTATACACTCTCGTTGCTTTTCACGCTTCCCTATGGTTATGCCGCCGCCCGGTACCGGCGTGCGGAGCCTGTTCTGCTTCCTTTGCTCGATGTGTTGCAAAGTGTGCCCATTCTCTCGTTTCTGCCGGTGGTCTTGCTCAGCTTCAGCGCGATTCTGCCGCAGGCGGTGGCGGTCGAACTGGCATCGATCATACTGATTTGTACGAGCCAGGTGTGGAACCTGACGTTCAGTTGGTACCAATCGCTTCGTACCATTCCGACGGATCTACAAGAGGCCGGTCGGATCTTCCGCTTGAATGCCTGGCTCCGCTTCCGGTATCTGGAGCTTCCCTTCGCCACCATCGGGTTGCTGTGGAACAGTATGATGAGTTGGGCTGGGGGGTGGTTTTTCTTGATGGCCGCCGAGATTTTTACGGTGGGAGACCGCGACTTCCGGCTTCCGGGACTCGGAGCCTATTTGAAGGAAGCAGCCGCTCAAGGGAACGTGATGGCCATGACGTGGGGCCTTGCCACGCTGATCCTAGTGATCGTCATGTTGGATCAACTGGCGTGGCGACCGCTGCTGGCGTGGGCTGAACGCTTCAAGTTAGAGATGGTCGAAAGTCGAGACGCGCATGCCTCGTGGTTCTACAACGCGCTCCGCAGCTCGAGGATTGCGGGGTGGCTGCGAACGAGCGTGATACGACCGACCCTCGAACGCCTGGACGCCTGGTTTACGCGGCGGTTCCCTCTGCCGGTGGCACAGAGGTCCGAAGAACGTCTGCTGATCTGGTCGTGGCGTGCTGTCGCTGCCGTCGGAGGCTGCGCTCTGCTCTACGGGGCATATCGGGCCGGGGCGTCGTTGACTACGGTCACGGCAGCCCAATGGCGGGATATTGGGGTCGGTCTCTTGGCGACGCTGGGACGCGTGGTTGCCGCCTTGATCATTGCGCTAGGATGGACCCTTCCGGTCGGCGTGACCATCGGAATGAATCCGCGGGTGGCCGGGTGGCTGCAACCGGTGGTCCAGGTCGCCGCATCCGTTCCCGCCACGGCCCTCTTCCCGATCGTCTTGCTCCTCCTGCTGGGCCTGCCCTGGGGGCTCAACATGGCGGCCATCCTCCTCATGCTGATGGGCACGCAATGGTATCTCTTGTTCAATACGATTGCGGGGGTTTCGGCTATCCCCCAGGATCTGAAGGATATGGCAGCCGTGCTGCGGTTGTCGCGCGCCGACCGTTGGCGGACGCTGCTCCTTCCGGCATTGGTGCCGTCATTAATCACCGGGGGCATTACCGCAAGCGGCGGAGCGTGGAATGCGAGCATCGTGGCGGAGTACGTCGAATTCGGGGGGCAGGTCGAGGCGACCATCGGCCTTGGAGCGCAGATCGCCCAAGCCACGGCGCGCGGGGACTATCCGTTGCTGCTTGCCGCGACGTTGACAATGATTTTCACCGTCGTCACGCTCAACCGCCTGCTATGGCGACGGCTGTATCGACTGGCTGAAGAACGGTTTCGCATGGAGTAGGCTGTGACCGGCAGTCCGTTGTTTGAACTCCAGCATGTTACGCATGTCTTCGGTGGGAGGGAGCGGTTCACCGCTCTGAAGGACGCGTGTCTGCGCCTGCACGAGGGAGAGTTCGTGGTGCTTGTGGGACCTTCTGGATGCGGAAAAAGCACCCTGTTGCGGATTCTGACCGGTCTTCTGCCGCCTACGGAGGGGCATGTGCTCTATCGGGGGCAGCCGATGCACGGCGTGAACCCCCATGTGACCTTGGTTTTTCAGACTTTCGCACTGTTTCCTTGGATGACGGTGCAGCAGAATGTGGAAATCGCGCTGAAAGCGAGAGGGGTGCCGCCGGTAGAGCGAACGGCCCGCGCCACGGAGTTGCTCGACCGCGTCGGGTTGGATGGGTTTGAGTCGGCCTATCCGCGGGAGTTGTCCGGTGGGATGCGACAGAAAGTAGGGTTTGCCCGGGCCATGGCGGTCGAACCAGAATTGCTCTGCCTGGATGAACCCTTCTCATCCCTCGATGTGCTCAGTGCGGAAGCCTTGCGGCGGGAACTGTTGGAACTTTGGACGAGCGGGAAGATCCCCACGAAAACCATCCTGATGGTCACGCACAATATCGAAGAAGCCGTGCTCCTCGCCGACCGGATCGTGATCATGGCCAAGGCGCCCGGGCGAGTGGTGACGGAGCTGCCTGTGGATTTGCCTTATCCTCGACGACACAAAACCACCGCGTTCCTCGCGCTCGTCGATGAAGTCTATGGGCTGCTGGCGACGCAAGCGCCGTCTGTGCGCGGATTACCGGCTGCGGCAGCCGGCGAGCCGGGCTATATTCGAGGTCTGCCGGCGATCACGATTCACGATTTGGCGGGCTTAGTTGAGCATCTGACCGAGATTCCCGGTCATCGCGCCGACCTCTTCCGGTTGGCCGAAGAACTCAAGATGGACACCAAGCATTTCTTGGAATTGACGGATGCGACCACCCTGCTGGGCTTTGCCGCGATTGCGGAGGGGGACATCACGCTGACTCCGCTGGGGGAGACCTTCGCGGAAGCGAGTATTCTGGCGAGGAAAGAGATCTTCGCCAGCCGCCTGCGACGTCTGCCGATGTTCCAATGGCTCGTCCATTTGCTCAAGGCGTCGGAGCGACAGGCATTGACCTGGGACATGGTCCACACGGCCCTGGAGCTCGAGTTCGCGCCGGAAGAAGCCGACCGTCAGCTTGCCACGCTGGTTACCTGGGGGCGCTATGCCGAATTGCTCACCTACGATGACCGGACAGGCGTCATCGCTTTGGAAGCCAAGGAGGTGTGACTGAGGAAAAGCCGAGTCCTCCTTGGCATGAGGATTGTTTGTGTTTGAATAGCAACCCAGCGACCAGTCGAGAGTTATAGGACTCATGTTAGGGCAATAGCCCATTCGCTCGGATATTTGTCAGCGTCCTCCCCAGTCTCCGTGCCGGAACAGAAGAAACGGCTCGGGCCGCTCGCTCGAAGCGTGGCGTTTTGCATCAATACCCCCTGGACCGTTGGGGTGTTTGTCCCCGATTCCTGCCGGTCCTTTTCCCTGTCGACCAACTCAACCCCCCGTTTTAATGGAACAATCATCGCTTTCCAGTAGTGTGGGGGGCAGGGCATGATCATTGCCCGATAGCAGAGCGAAAACTGTAAGGCAAGCCCGATCAGAAGGCGAAACTGCAGAGGAGCACGAGCCCCGAAACCGTGCGCTTACCAAAGAACTCGGCGGCGATGAATGAGGGCGGTGACCTCCGAGAGCGAGTCCATGCGGACACATCAGCCCTCTGTGCTTGCTCGGCCTGTCACAAGGAGTAGATCGCTCATCGTTGAAAGAAAAGAAAGGAGTGAGCCATGACCGAGAGCACGATACGGAGCTATTTCGAAGAGGATCATGACCGGCTCGACGAGCTGTTCAAATCGTTTCGGGAGCTGAAGCGAAGCGACTATCCGAAGGCCAAAGAGGCTTTCAAGCAATTCAAGTTCGGCCTGCAGCGGCACATCGTCAGGGAGGAAGACCTACTGTTTCCAATCTGGGAACAAAAAACCGGTCTCACCGAAGCTGGACCCACGCAGGTGATGCGTACGGAGCATCGGCAGATCGGAGTGCTACTGGAGGCTCTTCACGAGAAAGTGAAGGCACAAAATCCGGAGAGCGATCAAGAGGAAGAGCGACTGCTGGCGGTCCTCGCTTCACATAATCTGAAAGAGGAGCGAATTCTGTATCCCGCCATCGATAAGGTCTTAGAAGACAGCGAACGAACCGCCATCTTCAAGGCGATGGAAGAAATGCCGAGTGAGCGATACGAGATCTGCTGTGGGCATGGCTGATCCGCTGTCCGTTGTCTTCGGGGAACGCGCTGAAGACGCGACGTTCACGGTCCTTGATCACCGGTCCACGAGGGTGCTTCCTGATAGCGGGATTTCTTCGGATCTGGCGCCGGTGAATCCTCACAGTGATTCAACTGAGAGGCGACATTCGTTGGGATTCCGTCTCGCATCGAGGGAGAGGTCTCTCGAAGAAGAGGACGCACCGAGGCGGGAGCCCGTGACCCGAACAGTACGAGGGCGATCAAGGTCAGGCTTCCTCCGACCAGGAGGAGACTGCTCCGCCGGGTGGTGCGCGCTCCGTCCTCGTACAGGGCGCCGGCCACCTGCGCCACGCCGTCCAACACCTGATC
>DATLZU010000051.1:0-5145 GCA_035573855.1 Nitrospiraceae bacterium | reverse complement strand
TGCCAGCGCTCGATGTAATCAAAGATATCCGCCCGGGCTTCGGCTCGGGTTCGAGACTGGCGCCGATTCACCCGCTCGCGTTTGAGCCGCCCGAAGAAGCTCTCCGCCGCCGCGTTATCGGCGCAGCTTCCCACCGCACTCATGCTGCATGGCACCTGATGGGCCGCCAGGAACTGTTGATATTCCTCCGAGGTAAACTGACAGCCCCGATCCGAATGGAGAATGACGGGCGTCCGGGCGGGCCGCTGCCAGAGCGCCCTCAGCACGGCCTGGACCCCCAACTGGCGATCCTGCCGCGGACTCATCGACCAGCCCACAACCACTCCGGAATACAAATCCAGCACCACACAGCAGTACAACCAGTGTTCGGCCGTGCGAATGTAGGTGATGTCGGTCACCCATTTGGTGTTGGGCGCGGTGGCGGGGAAGTCCCGCGCCAGATGATTGCGGGTGCCGGGTGGAGGTGTCCCTGACGGCTTGGTCCGCCAGCGCCGCCGTTGCGGGACCCCGCGCAAGCCCGCGCGGCGCATCAGACAGGCCACCCGGTGTCGGCCACAGCGCTCGCCGGCATAGCGCAGATCCTCCCAGATCCGCGGGCTCCCGACGACGCCGTCGTGGTCGGCATGGACCGGCTGAATGCGCGCCAACAACCGGGCATTCTCTTGCGCGCGGGCGCTCGGCCCCCGCGTCGCCCCCCATAATACCCGCTCGGCGACACCCGCAAACACCGACACAGCAACCGGATGGGAAAGGCCTCGCGGCAGCGGTGGATCATCCGGGACTTCATCGCGACGCTCTCGCGAAGAACGCTGCCGCTTCGCGCAAAAAATCCCGCTCCTTCGCCACCCGGGCCAACTCCCGCCGCACCTGGCTCAGTTCCTCATCCCAGGCGCGGCCGGGACCTCGAAAGGCGTGGCCCGGCGCCTGCCGCACCTCGCGTCGCCACCGCCCCAACAGAGCCGCCCCAATCCCCAGGTCGACGGCAATTTGCCTCACCGTGCCCCCTGGCGCCTCCAGCAGCGCCACCGCTTCTCGTGTGTACTCCGCTGAAAACCTTTGCCTCTGTGCCATGACACCCCTCCTGGCCCAGTATGGACCTTAACACGGTGTCCGTAAAAGCGGGGCAGAACCCCTTTATTTACAGTCCGCAGTATAGACCAACAGATCAACGAGCGAAGACGTATTCCTCTGCCTACAAGAAAATCCTCCAAGCTCACTCCTAAGTTTTTATCGATGTGATTATCCTCTCTGAGTTTGTCAATGTCCTTGCCCGGCTCGCCTATAACAGCCTCCCAGTCAAGGCAAGGCCGGATTTTAAGCTATACCGCAAGAGTTCCTCCTTCAAATCAGTCGTTAAGAGCATCGCTGATTCGTGCCGACGTGTTTTTCAGGTCTCGACGAGAATAGAGAGCGGGTTCGCATCGCTGGATGTCGTAGCGTTGCTTGACCGCTACGAGGCTGGAAGGTGTGACATTAATGATTTGATGCTAACTGAACTCTGCAAGGGCCAAGGGTTGACTCTCGTGACCGACGATGCCGATTTTCGTGGGAGCGGTTTGAGAATCCTAACCGCGAACGCGTGCTCGTTGCGCTAGCGGGCGCACCGTCCGGCGAGCCGGGCGAGAGGATCACGCGAGACGAGTCAAAAAAGCACGGGAAGAATTAGAACACCCTTCATAAGGATAGGAAAAGAAAAGGGGGCGAAAGGGGTCGGGAGCCTTTTTCTGGGCGCAAACGACGTGAGAGCCCCAGATAAGACTCCTGATAATCATCTCGAAGGCTCCTCATGTGGCGTATAACGTCACGATGTCTGCGCATGATGCGCACACTGCACCAGCACAAGAATGGTGTCAGGCATGAGTTATTGACTTAACGCGCAGGGCATGGGGCTAGGCCGACGGAGTGTCTGATGAATGGAGCAACACGGGGCGCGAGGAGGAATATATCCGTGAAGGGCTCTTGTCAACTGCAGCGCACCGTTACGTCGAACGCTTCAGGTGTTGGAGGAAGGTCGTCACGGTGACGATCTCGACCGATTCGACGTGCCGCAGGTCGAGCAGGTCGGCGTCTCCACTGACTAGCCACCGGACGCCTGCGACCAGCGCGCAGGCGACAAATTTAGCGTCGTCCGGATCTCGAAGGAGCGAGACCGGGGACGGGTTTGCTGGCACGGTCTCGATGAAGGGGAGCACCTCCTCTTCAAGGAGCCCGCGGATCTCGGCTGCACGGAGGCGAAACTTCGGATAAGCGAAGACGCGCAGGTACTCATCCAGGATGGCCGCTGAGACGACTGGGCAAAGGCGGCCGGCTTGCCAGGCCGGAACCAATCGTGAGGGAGTACTGGTGAAAAGCAGGGTGGAGACGAGAACATTCGGAGGGGCCCAAAAGGTACCGGGAGTCTTTAAAAGCGCCGCATGGAAACAGGTCTCTTGCTACCGTTCATCGGCCTCGCCGGCTGTTTCCACCTGGGCGAACTCGATAACGACTTCGTCCTCGGTGTAGCGATACAAGAGCCTTAAGAACCGCGGGACCGGGAGGCGGTAGGGCTGGGACCTGACGAGATACCGGGGCGGGGTAAAACCTGGGACACGGTAGCCTATCTCGGGCTGTCGCGCTAGGCGCCATTCAAGCGCTCGAACGACGTTCCGCAGCAATGGATCTTTCTGTTCTTCCTGCTCAAGGTACTCCTTCGCTGCCGGTTCAATGACGACGGTTCTGGCAACAGCCATCGGCTAGGCCGTCTTGCTTGAGACTCGTTTGGCCCATTTCACATCCTCGTCGGTTACTTCTCCAAGCTCCGAGGCCAGCGCTGCATACAGCGGGATCTCTTCTCCGATTTCGGCCAATTTCCAGATCGCGTCATGGGAGGCCAAGCTGATGGACGCCGCGGTATGCTTATGACACACCACGTCGATCACCGAGTCGATCAAGCTGATCTCGTCTGGCGTGAACATGGAAATATCCGGCTTCCTCAGCGCGACATACTCCTTCTTTACCTTCCCGAAATACTCGACTTCCCGTACCGCAAGCGCCGCCTCAGCTTTAAGTTCGTCGATAATGCCGAGAATGTGTCGAGGAACCGGGCCGAATTGCTGTTTCGTGTATGTCTCGCCGGTGATCGATGCGCCGGCTGTCGCATAGGCGATCACATCCGAATACCAGAGAATCTTGTTCAGCTTCGTCGCTCCTAAGACCGAGGGGTCGTGACACTGAAAGCAGATGTAATGGACCAGCGCCTTCAGCTTGTTTCGATCGAGTGGCTGTTTCACATTCTCTGGGATCACACGCCCCATACCTTCCCTCCCCCGCCGGGGTAATGAGAAACGAGCGAGCAATCATTCGGAAAAATCACAAGACTACGGATAAGAAGTCCTGAGGCACTAATCCAAGCAGGTGCATTATAGGGGTAGCCAAGAGAGACTGGCAAGGATTCAGATGAAGGGGAAAGGCTGCGCCAGTCGATGGAACTGGCGCAGCCTCTTTGTTTGGTGGAGGCGAGGGGAGTTGAACCCCTGTCCGAAGATCTTCAGCGCACCGGTTCTACATGTGTAGCCGATGTTTTGGTTTCGCCGCCGCCCACGCCCATCGGCCGGCTTAGAACGGCCGCTAGCCCAGTGTGTTCTCGTCCTCAGCCGCTGAGCACCGGCCTCGGACCAGCCCGCTGCATCGCGCCCCTTCCACCCCCGCGGGCCTCAGGTGGAGGGACGTCGCGGTCACTTACGCCGCGAGTGCCAGCTCGTGGTTGGCAGTTGCTTGTTTCCCGGAGGTTTTACGAGTCCCCGAGAGCTCGACATGCCCCGATGGCCTCACGATCCCCGTCGAAACCGGTCGCCCCCCTTCTCTTACGTGAAACATCGCTCGTCGTTCGTGAAGCGCGAGACATTCAAACCCACGCCTGAACCTACTGAAGCCATGTCTCTCCTCTTGCGAGATACGCTTCACGAGATATGTAATTATGATACCGTACAGATCAACGGGATGCCAGTGCGCTCCTCCGCTTTCACCGATGGAATTCGTTTGACCAACTTACAGGGCTCTGACCCGCTCCGGCTCGGCCTGGCGCGCCGTCGCCTCCAATGGAAACTCGCGTTCGCGCCAGGCGTCGATGCCGCCGGCCAGCGGGCGGACGTTGGTGATGCCTTTGCGCCGAAGCATGAGCGCCATCTTGGCGGCGGTGGCCTCATTCGGGCAGGCGCAGAAGAGAATCACGTCCCGATGCCGAGGGATCTCATGGTACCGCTGTTCCAATTCCTCCGCCGTCATGCGAAGCGCGCCGGGAATCGTGTACGGGTCGGCTTCGCGATCCAGTTCGCCCCGCAGGTCCACCACGAACACCTCCTGCCTGTTGTCCATCAGATCTTTCAGCTCATCGGCCGTGATACGGGCGATCCGTAGTTCACGCAGCACCCGCTGTCGATGCACGAACTTGTAAACGATATACGCGAGCAGGCCGATCCCCAGCGCCACCAGGAGGAACGTGCCCACGCGGGCCTCATGAGAGGCGATCGCTTCAAGTTGGCTGCTGAACACATACCCTGGCAGGATAAAGGCCAGCGTCCACAGGGCCGCCCCCAGACCGTTATAGAGCAGGAACCGCTTGTGTCCGATCCCGAACAGCCCGGCCAGCGCCGGGGCGAGCGTGCTCAGGCCGGGGATGAACTTCGCCAGGATCAGCGCGCGGGTGCCGTGGCGCGTGAAGAAGTTCTCGGTCCGCCGTACGCAGGAGTCCGGCTCCAGCGCAATGCGGCACAGGAGATTGAGCGCCTGCCGACCTCGATGACGGCCCAACTCGTACCAGACCACGTCACCGCTCAGGCAGGCCACGACGGAGAGCAGCACGGCGAAGGCGAGGTTCATCTTCCCGGCACCGGCCAGGGCACCCGCCGCCAACAACACAGGGATGGCCGGCAGCGGCAAGCCGATCTGCTCGGCAAAGACCACCGAGAATAAGACGATCCACCCGTACTGAATCAGAAACGCGCTGACTTCATCCACCGTCGTCGCTCGCCGTCATTTCTCGATCTCGAACCCGTTCTCCTTCCACCAGCGCCAGCCGCCTTCCAGCTCCATCACCGGATAGCCTTTCTTCGCGAACTCGAGTGCCCCCGCGGCGGCGAGGTGACAAACTTGCGAATAGCAATACAG
>DATLZU010000050.1:0-11168 GCA_035573855.1 Nitrospiraceae bacterium | reverse complement strand
CGATGCTGGATCGTGTATCGCTTCACGGAGCGAGTTCCGCCATTGAGATTCTAGCGGTGGGGATTCGGAAAGAAGGCAGTAAGCGAGACATCTACACGATTGCCCAAAGCTCCTACGCTTACGTTCTATTCTTCCATAAATCACCCTGCTGCTGTTTCCTTTCATACGCCACACTTCGCTGGTCTGCTTTCATGACGGGCTCGATGATGGGGACATCAACCGCTGAAATCATCATGCTGGATCGGCTGGTGTACAGGCTGCGTTCAACCAAGCCGTGATCAAAGCCGGTCGGTTGGAAAAGCAGTAGACGAGTTGTACCACACGCTCTTCGCCGACCGCGTGGTTTTCATGGAATTTAATTTTTCCGATGTGGCCGACAAGATTGCCGGTTGCGAAAAGTTCTTGTCGGCCATTCGCCCGCTGATTAAGACGCTGGAAGAGGATGCAACGTCGCCATAAGCCCAGCATGTCGCACAATAGACAGGTATCAGGCACATAGGCGAAGCCTGCCGGAAAGACTTCTCGTGCCTCGTCGGATTGCCTTAAACCTCGTTGCGCTGTGTATTGGGATCTTCGTTGCCCTGGCCACTGCCGAGGTGCTGACTAGGATCCTTCATCCGCTCTCCACGGTCGAATATTTCATGGATCCTGAGGTCGGCCCAATCCTGGCGCCTCATCAACACAGCCGCTGGGTGAACGAGGACTATGATGTTGCCATTCTTACCAACAGCGCTGGATTTCATGATGTGGAGCATGCGATTACCAAGTCTCCCTGGGTCTATCGGATCCTGGTTCTTGGGGATTCGTATATCGAGGGCCTGCAAGTTCCCATTGATCAGAATTTCACGCGGCAACTCGAGCGAATGGTGAGAGGCTGGCTGACAGAAAAACAGGTGGAAGTGATTAACCTGGGCGTCTCCGGCTCGGGACCAGCGCAGTACTACCGTATTCTGGAGAAAAAGGGACTTCTCTACAGGCCGGACCTTGTTCTTATGGCGGTGCTTCCTGACAATGACTTTCGCGATAGCTATCGGAGTCTGAGCGGGGCAGTGTTCAAACCATACTACGCTCTACGGACGGATGAAAGTTTGGAATATATCGCACCACAGGTTTCGGGGCTCGGCGCCGGCCTGAGGCCATTCCTGCGGCGGAGCGCTTTTCTCCATTTGGTTCGTCAGGCTACCGTGTCCATGCCTGTAGAGGGTTGGTTGGCTGGCATGGGACTCCTTGCGCCGGCCGGTGCGATACAACAGGGATCCGCCCGAATCTCGATCCCAGAGGATTGGTACGTCTATGTCGCAGATCCACCTGAGCCATGGCCCGAGGCGTATCAGATGACACTCAGAATGATCAGAGAATCGAAAGAATTAGCAGAGCGGCACGGTGCGAAGTTCCTGGTGATGCTTATCGCGTCAACAGCCATGGTTGAACAACGATGGGAAGAGATGTTACGGAAATATCCAGCCGCCCAGTCCATCACCTGGGACTTCGCAAAACCCTTTCAGGAGATTGACAAGCTAGGGAAGGAATCTGGGTTTGTGGTGATCAACCTGCTTCAGCCGTTCAGGCAAGATTTTCTGGAGACCGGGCAGTCGCATTCATGGCCGCACGACGGCCACTGGAATGAGAGAGGGCATCGGCTCGCTGCAGAAGTCGTGAACGCCCATCTCCATCAACATCGTGTTCTGTACCGGTTGAACTGATGTAGCAGCCACAAGTGGGGAGGGGCATCGTCTAGGTGCACCGTGCGTTTTCCGTTATGCTGGGGGCACTCGGCGTTTTGGTGCTTTACCTCTTGGCCGCGAGATCCCGCACGCGAACGCCGCCGGGGATCTGGAGAGGGCAAGACGCTGGCGGATTTAATCCAGCGGGAAGTCCCTCCTTGTAAAAGGAGGGGAATCTGTACTGAGAGATCAAAATAGATTCGGTTTGTTCCTCTCGTCGCAGTCTACCTGTCATGTACCATGGCCGTTGACCATAGTCAGTTTTCAGGTTGGATGTGAAGCTTGCCCCTAACCCAGTTGTGATCCGCCATGTGCGGTATCGTCGGATTGCTCCAGCCCTACCTGCTCAGCCGTGAGGCTGAGCCCGTGCTCCGTGCGATGATGGACCGGCTTCACCATCGGGGAACGGACGACAGTCCTATCGTGCTAAGAAAAAGAAGCGACCGGATGCCCGGTTACTCAGGCCAGGGACGGTTTGGCCCGATTCAGTTCGGCAGAGTGGAGACCTGCCCGCATCGTATCAGGCGTTCGTCCGCAGTGACGAGGGTGAGCTCATAGACCATGGCTGTCGCTGCAAGAAAGCGATCAACAAAATCCTGATTGGGGAGGTTAACGGAATGGCTCTGGAAGGAAACCTCAGGGGTCAGCGGCGCTTCTTTGAACGGAATTGTAACGGAATTGTCCTGAATACCTGGCGGAGCCACGTCGTTGAATCTGGCGTAAGGTGGACGCGTCCTTTCTCGGCAAGCATTATCACTTCCCAGTTGCTAAGCGGCGCAATCCACAGCTCGTTGGCGGGTTGTCCAGTTCTGTGGCCACACGCTTGTTGAGTCGGTCCGGCTCCAGAGGAAAATGTAAGTGTCCAGGAGGAGCCTCATGATTGAAAAATTTCCCACTCCTGGGCTTCGATCGCGAGAGATTGGTTGACACGTGGGCTTGATTCTGGCAAGTGTGGCCAAGCAGGTCGTGCTTTAAGCTGAGAGATTGTAATGGTTTCTGCTTGCTCAGGTCGATAAAGCTCGCTGCTCTATTTACCGTGATCGTTGACCCTAGTCAATTCACCGATTAGGTCAACTCGTGTCTGCCAATGTGTGGGGTTGCCGGCGTTTTCGGATACCAAGCACCTGACCTCGCCCGGATGGTTGAGGCGATGGCGGCGTCTATTCGCTACCGCGGGCCAGACGACCGCGGCGTATGGTGCGAGCCAGCTGTAGGGCTCGGTCTCGGCCATGCTCGTCTGTCGATTCTAGATCTCTCACCTGAGGGCCATCAGCCGATGGTCTCCGCCAGCGGCCGCTACGTCATCTCGTACAACGGCGAGGTCTACAACTTTCTCGAGCTTCGTCGCGAATTGGAGAATCATGGCGCCAAGTTCCGCGGCCATTCAGACACCGAAGTCATGCTGGCGGCGATCGAACAATGGGGGGTGGAATCCGCCGTTACCCGCTTTGTTGGGATGTTCGCGTTCGCGCTGTGGGATCGCACCGACCAGGTGCTCTCTCTGGTGCGTGACCGGCTGGGGATCAAACCGCTCTATTTCGGCTGGGCCGGCCGATGCTTCGTGTTCGCCTCGGAAGTCAAGGCGCTCCGATGTCACCCAGCCTTTCGTGCCGACATCGACCGGGACGCGTTGGTGCTTTATCTCCGGCACGGGTATATTCCCGCTCCGCGCTCGATCTATCACAATCTGTACAAGTTGCCGCCCGGCTGCATTCTGACCGTCACGCCCGAACGGGCGACGCGAGCCGAGGGGTTCTCTCCTGATCCCGAATCGCCGGACGGCTGGAAACCGGTGCGATACTGGTCGGCCAGGATAGTCGCCGAACAGGGGTGCGCGTCGCCGTTTCGAGGAGCCGAGTCGGAGGCCGAGCAGGAATTGGACGCGCTGTTGCGTCAAGCCGTGCGCCTCCGCATGATCGCGGATGTACCGCTCGGCGCGTTTCTCTCCGGCGGGATCGACAGTTCCACCGTCGTTGCGCTCATGCAGGCGCAAAGCACGAGACCTGTGAAGACCTTTTCGATCGGCTTTTATGAAGACGAATACAACGAGGCGCAACATGCCAAGCGGGTCGCGCAGCACCTGGGGACGGACCACACGGAACTGTATGTGACCCCGCGACAGGCGATGGCGGTGATTCCGCGCCTGCCCGCGATCTATGATGAGCCGTTCGCCGATTCGTCGCAGATTCCCACGTTTCTGGTATCTGAATTGGCTCGCCGCCATGTGACAGTGAGCCTGTCCGGAGACGGGGGCGACGAACTGTTCGCCGGCTACAACCGGTATTTTGTCGGGCGCAGCCTGTGGCGAAAAATCGGCTGGATGCCGGTTGCTCTTCGACACGCGCTCGCTCGCGGATTGACGCTCCTGTCGCCCGCCAGGCTCAACACCGCGCTACGGCACCTGGGTTCCCTGGCGCCGAGTTTCCAGAATCCCGGAGACAAGTTGCACAAGCTGGCGGCAGTTCTGGCGATGGAGAGTCCGGAACGGATGTATCTCAGCTTGGTCTCCCTGTGGCAGGATCCGTCATCCGTGGTGATCGGCGCGGCGGAGCCGCTCACTGCAATTACGGATCGCTCCCGGTGGGCCGATCTGGAGGACTTTACGTTGCGGATGATGTATCTGGATTTGGTCACCTATCTGCCGGACGACCTTCTAGTGAAGGTGGACCGAGCGAGCATGGCGGTCAGTCTCGAAGCACGCGTGCCGCTGCTGGACCATCGGGTGGTGGAATTCGTATGGGGGCTTCCGCTGTCGTTGAAGATCCGACGCGAAGGGGAGGGGAAGTGGATTCTTCGGCAGATCCTCGACCGCTATGTCCCCAGAGCCTTGATCGAGCGGCCCAAGATGGGATTCGGCGTGCCGATCGACCATTGGCTGCGCGGGCCGCTGCGGGACTGGGCGGAGTCGCTATTGGATGAAGGCTGTTTGCGGCAAGACGGATTTTTCAATCTGCAACCGATCCGAGAAAAGTGGGCCGAGCATCTGTGCGGAAAACGGAACTGGCAGTATCCGCTGTGGACGATCTTGATGTTCCAGGCGTGGCTCAGGTCGGAATGAACGCACGGCCGCGCCTCCTGTTTCTCATCACTGAAGACTGGTATTTCTGGTCGCATCGCCTGGATTTGGCCAGGGCGGCGCGGGACGCCGGGTTCGATGTGGGGATCGCCACTCGAGTAGCCGACCACGGCGCACTCATCAGACAAGAGGGATTCCGGCTCTATCCCCTTCGCCTCGCGCGCCGGAGCCGCCATCCACTGGCGGACCTCGCGGCGATCTGGGAACTCATCCGCTTGTACAGGAAGGAGCGGCCGCAGCTTGTGCACCAGGTCGCGATGAAACCCATTCTCTACGGATCGCTGGCGGCGTGGCTCGCCGGGGTGCCTGTCGTCGTCAACGCCTTCGCCGGACTCGGCTATGCTTTTACGGATCGGGGAGACACCCGAGCCATGCTCCGTTTGGCGCTGTTGAAGGCGTTGAAGATCGCCATCAGATTAAGCCGGTCCGTGGCCGTCTTTCAAAATGGCGAAGATCGCGATTACCTGGTCGCTCAGGGAGTCGTCCAACCACAACAGGCGCGGATCATCGCCGGCTCGGGCATAGATACCGAGCGATTTGTTCCCGGCGCGCCGGAGCCCGGTGCGCCGATCGTTTTGCTGGCCTCCCGCATGCTGTGGGACAAGGGGGTGGCGGATTTTGTTCAGGCCGCAAGGTTGGTGAGACACAAGGGCGTCCGGGCGCGTTTCGTGTTGGTGGGCCGATGTGATCCGCATAATCCGGCGGCGATCCCTCCGAGTCGCCTATGGGAGTGGGCAGATGCGGGCGACATCGAATGGTGGGGCCACCGCGAGGACATGCCAGCCGTGCTGGCTGCCGCCACGCTGGTTGTGTTGCCGTCGTTCCGTGAAGGGCTACCCAAGGTGCTGCTTGAAGCGGCAGCGTGCGGCAAGCCGGTGATTGCGACGGATGTGCCGGGGTGCCGTGCGGCCGTCCGCCATCGGTCGAACGGACTCCTCGTCCCGCCGCGAGACCCCGACGCGTTGGCGGATGCCATTGTGTTGCTGCTCGCCGATGCGGATCGCTGCGCGGCAATGGGCCGAACCGGCCGCGACATGGTGGTGCGCGAGTATTCTGTGTCGAAGATCGCCGGAGCCATGCTCGCGCTGTATCGCGAACTGCTCGATCTTCGGGGAGATGGAAGGCAGGCGCCGGCGTGGGTATGATGCGGGTTCTGGTCACCGGCGCCGGGGGTTTTCTGGGCAAAGCCCTTGTTAACGCGCTGTTGCGCGAAGGCTACACCGTTCGTGCCTTGTATCACCGTGCCGGGTTGTCGCAGGGCGACAGCCGGTGCGAGGTGGTCACCGGCGATGTGCGCGACCGGGCGGCCATGAAGGCCGCGGTGACGGCATGCCAGGCGGTCGTTCATTTGGCCGGCAAGGTCCATGCGTTGGACGAACTGTCCGCCGACGAGCAGGAGTATCATTCGATCAATGTCGAAGGAACACGGCATCTGCTGGAAGGTGCCGCTGCGGCGGGCATCCGGCGGTTCATCTTCGCCAGCACTGTGAAGGTCTTCGGAGAAACCAGCGACGGCTGTGTTGATGAATCATGGCCTCCGGCGCCGGTCACCGCCTATGCTAGGTCGAAATGGGCTGCCGAACAACTCGTAGATGATCTTGCTCGGTCCGGCAGGTTCCGCGGCGTCTCGCTACGGCTGCCAATGGTGTACGGCCCAACGGACAAGGGGAACCTGTTCCGGATGATCGCGGCGATCGATCGAGGCCGGTTTCCGCCGCTGCCCCCGATCGCCGGCGTGCGCAGTATGCTCCATGTGAACAATTTCACGCAGGCCGTGCTCCGGACTCTTCAAGCTGAAAGCCCGTTCAAGCCCTGCTACGTTGTGACCGATGCGGAACCGTACAGTGTGACCACCATCTATGAACTCCTTTGCGCCGGCTTGGGGAAGCCGATTCCCGCGTGGCGCGTGCCACTGTGGCTGCTGAAGGTGGCGGGAGGCGCCGGGGATGTGGTGCGCGCGTTGACGAAGCGACCGGGACCGTTGACGGGTGCCGCTGTTCAGAAGCTCATCGAGCCGGCCTGGTATTGCTCGGACGCCATCGCCCGCGATTTGGGGTATCGGCCGGACTTTTCCTTCGCAGACACGGTACCGGAATTGGTCGCTTTCTATCGCCACGCCAAGCAATGAGCGCGCTCGTGATAGCCAGCGTCGTGTTTGTCCTGTCGTGGCGGCTCACGCGCCGTCTCTCCGATCCGCAGTCTCGTCTCTACCTGCTGGACCATCCCAATGAGCGGTCCCTGCACCAGGTGCCGACGCCGCGAACGGGAGGAGTGGCGGTCCTCATCAGCGCCGCGTGTGGCTTCAGCCTGGCCACGCTGGCCGGCCAATGGGATCAGGAGACCGCGGCTCTTCTATGGCATTCGACCGGTGTCTGGATCATTGGTGCCACGGCACTGCTCGCGGCGGTGTCGTTTTGCGATGACCGAGGGGGCTTGCCGATCGGCCTGCGATTCGGCGTGCAGGTCGTCGCGGCGCTGGCGTTGGTTGTCGGGGCGGATGTGGTGCTCCGCTCCGTGTGGGTGCCCTTTTTCGGCTATCTTGATTTGGGTTGGGCGGCCTGGCCGGTCACGCTCATGTTTCTCGTCTGGATGACCAATCTGTACAACTTCATGGACGGCATGGACGGCTTTGCGGGGGGGATGACGCTGGTCGGGTTCGGTTTTCTGGCGTATTTTGCGTGGCGGGACGCCCATGCGTTGGTCTTCGTCCTCTCTCTTATGGTGGCGACGGCGGCGGCGGGATTTCTGCTGAGCAATTTTCCTCCCGCGCGGATCTTCATGGGGGATGTGGGGAGTGTCCCCATCGGGTTTCTCGCCGGCGCGCTGACGCTGCTTGGGCAGCGGGAGGGGCTCTTTGATGTGTGGGTTCCCATTATGGTCTTTTCCCCCTTCATTCTGGACGCGACGGCGACGGTGCTTCGCCGCGCTCTCTGCGGAGAACGGGTGTGGGAAGCCCATCGCGTCCACTATTACCAGCGGCTAGTGCTGAGCGGCTGGGGACACCGGCGGACGGTGCTGGCCGAGTATGCGCTGATGGCATGTTGCGGAATCGCCGCCTGGCTGTATCATCACGGGGACAGCACAGGTCGGACGATCATTATCCTAAGCTGGTTGGCGGTGTTCGGCGCGTTGGGCGCGGGTGTCGGCCTGGTGGAGCAACGGCGGGTCCAGCAGGAGGCGGAGGTATGAGCGGTGGCGAGGCAGTCGGTGAGAAGCCGGCCAGGTGGACCGTGCGGTGGCCCGATCTGGACGACCTCATCCGCGTCGCGTTGTACGCGTTCATCTGCTCCTTGCCTTTCACTGCGCTCCTGGTTGTCGAGCGGAACGGGTTCATTGTCCTCCTGATCCTGCTGGCCTGGTGGTGCGCAGGCCGCCGCCGGGTGTTCCTGGTTCGGACGCCGTTCGATCGGCCGATCGCCGCCTTCGTCCTCTGGGTCGGGTTGACGATCCCGTTCGCGACGTTTCCCGTCTACAGCCTCAAAGAATATGGCAAGCTGCTCCAGCAGGTCCTCGTGTTTTACGCCGTGCTGCATTTCTTTCGGGAAGGGGAACACCGGCGCTATCTTCTGGCCTGGTTACTCGCCGCTCTGGCTCCGGTCAGCGCATACGGCATCGCCGAATTCAACCCGACGGACCCGCAGGCCATGCGATCGTTTTTGCCTGCGGAGGTCTGGCTGACCACCTATTTGGTGATGTTCTTGCCTGTCGGCCTGGCCCTGGCGTTCGAGGCGCGGAGTCGATGGCTGCGGCTGTCCGGCGGCTCGGTGGCGGCCCTTTCCGCGTGTTGTCTCCTGCTGACCCACTCGCGCGCTGGGTTGGTGGCGTTGCTGTGCGAATTGTGGGCCTTCGGGTGGCTGCTGCGACGTCGCTCCGCGTGGCTCATGGCAGGGAGCGCGACGGCGGCGGTCGTCCTCGCGCTGGCGATTGTTCTCGCCGCGGACTGGGCTGGGATTCGGTCACTTGAGCGGATCCGGTCCTCCATCCCGATTCGCAGCACGCCTTCGTCCGTCATTCACCGGTTCGACATTTGGGTTTTCAGCCTGCAGGAAATCGCCGAACACCCGCTGGTCGGCATCGGGTACGGCAAGGACAACTTTAAGTTGGTGTACGCCGATCAACCCGAGACTGTCGAGCCTGGCCATGCCCCCGTGAGAATGCACGGCACCCACAACATCCTGCTGTACCTGGCCTTGCACGTCGGCTTGCCGGGCCTCCTCTTGTTCCTGTGGTTGATCGGTTCGATCTTTCGTCATCTGACCGCCGGGTTCCGATCGGCAGAGGCGTCCGTGGACCGGTCGGTGCTGCTGGGGGCGAGTGTGGCGACGGCGGGGTTGATGGTCAGATTGCTGTTTGACCAAATGTTCGTCGGAACCCTGGCGATCCTCTATTGGGTGTTGCTGGCCGCGGCTGTGCTGCATCTTCCACCGCGACCATCTGCAACGTAATCGGAGAAAGGATTGAGTTTCTTCGCGCTATCTGCTATGGGCATCATGCCGTTCCCTCTTCGCCGACTGGTAGCAGACAACGTATGAAGACGTTCGCTATCGCGCTGTTCAGGAAATTATCGGACACCTTCGGCGAGACCATTCTCCGTCATCGCCGTGTGCTGGTAGTGACGACCCAGTTGGCCTTGATCGCGCTAGCCAATCTGACCGCCTTCCTGCTGCGGTTCGACGGCGCGCTCCCCGCGCCATACAGGCGTTTGGCGCTGTACGGGCTTCCCTTCGTCCTGTCCGTATTCGGCGCCGGCCTATGGGTGTTCGGTATCCAACGCGGCCTCTGGCGATACGTGGGCCTGCACGATCTGGGGCGGATCCTGTGGGCCTCTGTGGCGGGCTCGGCCGCGCTGTACGTCATTCTTCATGGATTGCTGCGTTGGGCGGCGTATCCGCGCTCAATCATCATCCTCACCGGTCTGCTCTGCGGGTTGTATCTAGCCGGCATTCGTCTCGGCGTGCGCTGGTTCCGCGAATGGCTCCAGATTTTCGGGCCGACGGCCCGGCGCGTGTTGATCGTCGGCGCCGGCAACGCCGGAGAACGGCTCGTCCGCGACATGCTTACGGACCGTCGAGCTACTTACAAACCTGTGGCGCTGGTGGACGATGATCCGGTGAAACGGAAGGCCAGGATCCACAGCATTCCGGTCATCGGAACGATCGCCGACATCAAGGCGGCGGCGGAACGTTGCGAGGCACAGGAGATCATCGTGGCGATCCCTTCGGCTTCGACCGCGGTCAAGCAAAAGATTCTCGCGGCGTCGGAGGGCTGCACGGTGCCGATCAAGATTCTGCCGAGCGTCAAGCAATTGCTGGACGACCCTGTCTTACTGCGACAGATCAAGCCTATGAGCCTCGAAGATTTGCTGCAACGCGAGCCGATCGAGACCGATCGACAGGAGTTGCATCCGCTTCTGAAGGGCAAGAATGTCCTGGTGACGGGGGCCGGGGGGTCGATCGGTTCCGAGCTCTGCCGACAGATCGCGCGCTATCGGCCGGCCTCGTTGATTCTCTTCGAGCGGTATGAAAACAACCTCTATGCGATCGATCTGGAGCTGCGGCGGAGCTTTCCGGAGCTTTCGCTTCTACCCGTGCTGGGAGATGTAACGCTGCCGGATCGGGTGGTCGAAGTCTTTCGGGAAACTTCTCCCGATCTGGTCTTCCACGCAGCGGCGCATAAGCACGTTCCGCTCATGGAACGCAATCCGGGCGAAGCGGTTCGCAACAATATCTTCGGCACACGCACGGTCGCTGAATCGGCGCTCCTCTCCGGCGTGCAGCGGTTTGTGTTGATTTCCACGGATAAGGCGGTCAATCCCGTGAGCGTCATGGGGGCCACGAAGCGGGTCGCCGAATTGCTGATTCAACAATTGAACGGTTGGGGCGCCACCAAATTTACGGTCGTCCGCTTCGGCAACGTGTTGGGCAGCAACGGCAGCGTGGTCCCGCTGTTTGCGGAACAGATTCGGAAAGGCGGACCGGTCACGGTGACTCATCCGGACATCAAACGGTACTTCATGACGATTCCCGAAGCCGTGCAGTTGGTGCTGCAGGCGAGCGTGTTGGGAGTGGGCGGGGACGTCTTCGTCCTGGATATGGGTGAACAGATTCGGGTGGCGGATTTGGCTCGCAACATGATCGTCCTGGCGGGGCTGGTTCCGGACAAAGATGTTCGGATCGTGTACACGGGGCTCAGACCGGGCGAAAAACTGTTCGAAGAGTTGTTCGACCGAACGGAATGCGTCGAGCCGACGTGCCACCCGAAAATCAAACGGGCGGTCTGGCGCGGGAGCCTGCCGCTCGAGTGGGACCGCGCGCTCAAGGAGCTTGAAACCTCGCTCCACTGTCAGGATCCGAACCGGATGCTCGACG
>DATLZU010000049.1:0-84306 GCA_035573855.1 Nitrospiraceae bacterium | reverse complement strand
GGGCAACTGCTCCTCCTTCACGCTCCGAATCTCTTCGGCCAGGCGCGCACGCGTTTCCCCCACCATCCGATCGATTTCCTCTTTGGCCTTCTGGATCTTGTGCTGCAACTCCTGATGAGTCTTCTGCAACTCCCGGTTGGTCTGTCGCAAATCCGCCTGCTGGGCCAAGCACCCGGAGATGACGAGCCCTCCCACCAAGCCGAAGATCGGCAGACCATACCTATACGACCCGACTGTGTTTGTCATAGGTTTGCTCATGGAGGCGCCGTCACGACCGCTCATCGGGCGGTTAGTCATCGCGCCGCTTCACGCCTTCACTTCGTGCGAAGCACGAGGTGGCCTCGACGGTTCTGCTGGTAACAGGACTCCGTCTGCTCCCTGCAGAACGGTCGCTCCTTTCCGTACGACACGACTGCCAGCCGATTGGCGCTCACGCCAAGCTCGACCAAATAATTCCGGACAGCCTTGGCGCGCTTCTCACCCAACACCAAATTGTACGCCAACGTGCCGCGCTCATCACAGTGCCCTTCGATCTTGATCAGTGAACCGGGGTTGGCTTTGATCCACTCGGCGTCGTGGGCCAAGGCCATTCGTCCCTCTTCCGTAATCGTCCAACTGTCGAAGGCGAAGAACACGTCTCGAAGCCCGGCCGCAGCGGCTGCGGCTTGCTCACGACGCATCTCCTCAATCTGCCTGGAGGCGCTGTCCGAAGGCTGGACCTTCGCCATCAAGGTCCCGCCTCCGACCCGCTCCTCGGTGGCACCTTTGCCCGGCCCGACTGGCTCCAGCCCCCTCAAGCCCCCGCCTTCGGACCCGGCACTTGCCGCATCTGTCCCTCGGCCTGAGACGGTCAGGTCGGGGAAACTGGAGCTCGCCCCCGCGCCTTGTCCGATATCGCCGGCTCCGCCTGACATGCCCAGGGACCCTTCGTTCAAGCTTTCTCCAGGCGTCACGGATCCGCTCCGGGATTTCGCCAATCTTTCCTCCGAGGACTTCGAACCCGAGCCGGCCTGCACGGATTTTTTGGAGCAACCGGCCCCGGTCACCATCATCACCCCCAGCATGACGACAAGGCAGGCTGTGAAGGATCGTGCTTTCATGGGTTGCTCTCCTCTTCTGTGTGAAATGGACCGCCCGCTCACTCTCTCTCACCGAAGCCTTCTGACGGCGGTTGGCTTATAGGGCCGGCGACCATGCGGGCGAACTGTAGTGGGTCCCCCCGTAGGTCAGCCGTTCCAAATCTTTGCCGTCGGCATTGATCATGTAGAGATGGCTTTTCCCGTCGGCCGTCGAGCTGAACACCAAATGCCGGCCGTCCGGAGACCACGATGGCGAGTCGTCCACGCCGGGCCCGGTCGTGATCTGGACCCGCTTCTGCCCGTCCGGACTGATGAGGCACAGTTTGTATTCCTTGCGAGGAGTCCGGCAGACATGTGCGATCCAGTTTCCGCGAGGAGACCATGCGGGCGCGGCGTTGTAGTCGCCTTCAAAGGTGAGTCGCCGGACATTCGACCCGTCTGCGCTCATCAAGTAAATCTGAGGCCCGCCGCCCCGATCGGAGGTGAAAGCAATCTCCCGGCCGGAAGGTGACCAGGACGGCGAAAGATCCGCAGCCGGGTTGACGGTAAGCCGCTGCAGCGCCTTCGTTCGCGTATCGAGTCGGTAGATTTCCGCATTGCCGTCCTGGCTCGTCGTGAACGCCAGATAATTGCCGTCCGGAGAGAGCGCCGGCGTGATGTTCAATCCTCCCAGCGACACAAGCGTCCACCGTTTCCCCGTCGCCAGTTCGATCAAATCAATGTCCTGGGTATTTCGGCTCCGGTACGCCGTGAACACGAGAAACCGCCGATCGGGTGACCATCGCGGCATCAAATTCAGAAAGCCGTCGGCCGTGATTTGCCGAGGCTCGTATCCGTCGTAATCCATCACGAACAGCTCACGCGCACCGCCGACCTCCGACACGAACGCGATTTTCGTCCTCGCGATGCCCGGCTCACCCGTATAGCGGTAGACCAGTTCGTCGGCAAATCGGTGCGCCATCAGCCTGACGACGGAGGTCGAGCCGACGTATCGCTTCCCTCCCACTATCTCGTCGCTGCCGCCGTCATAGACGTAACCATCGACGACGACATCGGCTTCTTTGCCGTTTTCTTTGAGCCCCGCCCTCCCCCATACCAGCACGGCGACGCCATTATCCGTCGCCTGCTTGAAGATAGCCTTTTCGGCATTTCCGACATCCCGCACCTTGATGCCGAGGCTGGGCAAGTCGACCAAGGTAAACACCAACGAGCGCCGAAGATCGGCCTTGAGCACCTCCTCCACCCGCCCGCCGAGCCACTCGGGCCCGCCACCGTTTTGGAAGCCCAACACCCCGATGGGAATTTTCTCGAAGTCCGGACGGGTCGCCTCGAGAAAGACATCCGTTGCCTTGGATTCCAGGATTCCCACCAACCCCGCCCCAAGGGCGAGGGCCAAAATCAACATGCTCAAACCTTTCATGTGATACTCAACCGACCTGCTCTCCGACCGTAAAACTGAAGTGAGCGTCCAGATACGAATCAGTCATCTCCGGAGGAAATGCGGGTAGAGGATTGGCGCTCAAGACCGCGCGTTTTCCGGCAAGATCGTAATAGTCGTTGCCGGACGACTGTTCAATGATCACATTGCTAACTGACCCGCTGCGGTGCAGCCTAAACTTTACCACGACGGTGAGCGCCTTCTCCGGGACATCGACCGGAGGAGCCGTCCAGAGGCTGCTGATCTTCTGTTGCACTCGAGCGAGGTAGCGATTGGAGCCGGGCCCTGTCGAGGAGACCCTCATGGATGTTTCAGGGCTCCGGACGGTCGGTACCTTGGCCACAGCCCCCGGGACCTGTTTGATCGACGGTTCCGGCACCGGTTTCGCCTCTTGCGGCGGCTCGACCGGCTTGACGGAACGCGGCATGGGCTGGAGCTTCTTGAGCTCGTCCTCCAACTCCTGGTCGAACTGCTCGGCCAACGACGGCTGGCGAGGTTGCGCTTGCGTCGTCTTGACCGGCTCTCTGGGAACCACCGGCGTCATGGGCGTCACGTCGGGAACTTTCAACTTGCCTAACAGCGTATCGATTTCACTGCTGATTTTTTCGGGGGTGCGGTCGGTCCGCGGCACATCCACCCGCTGCGACAGCGTCACAGGTTTAGCCGGGCTCAGTTCGCCGAATTTCGGCGCATCGGGCGGCAACTCGATACCTTTCAAGACATCGCGCATCACGTCCCCTGAAGACCGTCGGGCACCGGGCGCGTCGCTCCGCACCGGCGGCGCGATCGGCGTAGAGGCGACCGGTTTGGCCACCGCGATCGGGGGCAACGGCGCCGGTTTGACCGGCGGCGGAACGGCCGGCTGGACAACCTTGTGCGGTTTCATCACATCGGCTTGCCGCGCGGCAGGCGTTTCGGTCGACCGGACAGGGGGCGACATCGTCACCAAAGAGACCTGCACCGACGCCAGAGGCCGTTCACTGTGTTGCATCAAGCGCACCCCTGAAATCGCAAGCAGCACGCACACGTGTAACATCAGCGAGGCGATCACGGTCCATTTGAACCGCACGCCCAACGCCTCGCGCTGGTCCGCGTCAAGGGTGAGGAGCAACAGCCTGGGAAGCGTATGCGTCACCATAAGGATCTATGGGTCAAAGCGGACTGTGACGGCGATCCGCCGGCGCGACCTGTTGTTCCATCACCCGCTCGCCGGTGACCGGATCGGTCACCATCCCAAGTTTTTCGATCCCCGCCCGCTTCACACCGTCCATGACCTGCACAACGATCCCGTACGGCACCTCGCGATCGGCCCGCAGGTACACCGACACCTCCGCGTTCTGTTCCTTCAGCGACTTAAGACGACGTTCAAGCTGCGCGACGCTCACCGCATCCTTGTCCAGATAGAGTCGTTGATCCTTCTCGATCGTTAAGACGACGCGCGCCTCCGGCTTGATCGTATTGGTGGCCGAAGTCGGGAGCTTGATGTCGATGCCGCGATATAGCATGGGCGCCGTCACCATAAAGATCACCAACAGAACCAGAACAACATCGACCAGCGGAATGACATTGATTTCGGCGAGGAAGCGCCGATGCCTGGTCTCAAAGATCGTCATCGGACCCCCACGCTGGCCTGTTTCCTCTGGGTCTGGACCGAGTTCAGCAAATCGACACTAAACGTTTCGAGACGGAATGCCGTCCGGCGAATGCGCGCCAAATAATAATTATACGCAATCACCGCGGGAATAGCTGTGAACAGTCCGGCCGCCGTGGCGACCAGCGCCTCCGCCACCCCCGGCGCCACGGCGGCGATGCTGGCGGTTCCCTGGAGCCCGATTTCCCTGAACGAATCAATAATCCCCAAGACGGTGCCGAGCAAGCCGATGAACGGCGTAATGTTTCCCGTCGTGGCCAAAAACGGCAAGTACGCCTCCAACTGAGCGATCTGGTTCTGCACGATATATGCCACAGTCCGCTCGATGTATTGCCGATCCAAGCTGGCCGGACCATCTCCGCTTTCCTGGCCTCGCAGATGAGAAAGTCGGTCGCCGGATTCCTCTCCCTGTCCGGCATCCAACCGATCCATTAACCCCATGAAAACACTGGCGCTCGGACTCCCGATCGTTCGACGCGCCTGCCGCCGTAGTTCATCCGCATCTTTACTCTTGGCAAAGGCGGTCAGAAAGCGGTGGTCTTCGCGATCGACTGTGCGGAAAACGCGCCACTTGTACAGAATCACAGCCCAGGAAATAACGGAGAAGAGAAAGAGCAGGAGCAAAATGACCTTCGAGACGAGTCCGAGAGAACCGATGAAGCCCGTCAGGCCTGATTGAAACATCATTACGTTAGAACTTCTCCTCCTCTGTCAAAAGCATGAACGACTCACACGCACGCATTTGCTCGCAGGGGAAAGATGGCGGGGCCGACGGGATTTGAACCCGCGACCTCCAGATTGACAATCTGGCGTCCTAAACCAAGCTGAACGACGGCCCCGTGCAGATCAGAGGTGGAGACGAAACAGGCTATCTTCAAAATTCGACCGGTTCTCGATACAACTCCGGAGCGGTCGACTTGCAACGTCCAGGGAGTTTCGACTGCGCTGAAGTCTTTCAGGCTCCGCCCCTACCACTGAGGCTCTCTCCACCTAGCTGGTAGGCGGAACAGGGATTGAACCTGTGACCTCTGCCTTGTAAGGGCAGCGCTCTCCCGACTGAGCTATCCGCCTAATTTGCTCGATAGCCCGGATAGTTGCGGATGCTATCAAGTCCTAGATACCTTGTCAACCGAATCACGCACCTTTCTTGCAAAACCTCTTCTCGTGTCGAATCGACCAGGCTGTTTTATCTTGGTCATGCCGTCGGCCCCACTGTTCGGCGTCGCCGCTTGCGGGGAAAATATTGGGCGTGCAGACGCTTCAACCGCTCGCGTTCGACATGCGTGTAGATCTGCGTCGTCGCAATATTCGCATGACCCAACATCGCCTGGACCGAGCGAAGATCAGCGCCGCGATCCAACAGGTGCGTGGCGAACGAGTGCCGCAACATGTGCGGCGAAATCGTTTTCGCGATGCCCGCGGCGGCGGCACGGAGACGCAACAACTTCCAAAACCCTTGCCGGGTCAGCGGCCGGCCCCGGCGCGTGATAAAGACGTAGGCCGACTCCCGGTTCTTGAGCAACTCGGCTCGCCCGTTCCGCAAATAGCGCATGATCTTCCATTTAGCAACTTCCCCCATCGGCACCAACCGTTGTTTGGAACCTTTTCCGGTCGCCAGCACATAACCCGCATCCAGGTTCAGGTCGGTCATCCGGAGACCAACCAATTCCGAAACCCGCATACCCGTCGCGTACAACAACTCAATCATCGCGGCATCACGTACATCCTCCGGTCCTAACTTGCCCCCCCAATCCAGCAACGCGGTCACTTCGCGCGGCGCCAGCACGGCCGGCAAGCGCATCCCCTGGCGCGGACTGTTCAGCCCAACCGTGGGGTTTTCCCGTACCAACCCTTCCCGCACGAGAAACCGAAAAAACCCCCGCAGCGCAGCCAAGCAACGAGCCGCCGAGGCCGGAGCCATCCGCAGCCGCTTCAGATGGACGAAAAAATCCGCCATCGTGTGTCGCGTGACGTCCGCCGGGCGATGGATCTCTCGAGCGAGTAGAAAGGACATAAACTTTTCCAAGTCCCGTCGATAGGCCTCCAGCGTCTGTGTCGAGAGGCCGCCTTCAATCCGAAGATAGCTGAGATACCGCCCGATTAGGCCGGCCAGCACCGTATCCGGCGGAACCTCAACGCCTATCGACGGCTTCCCGCCTCGGCCCATTCCGCTCATCCTGGCTCCTCCTGCGCGGTGAAGTCCCTCTGTCACGCGGTTCGACGGCGACTATAGCCAAGCTCCGATCGGAACACAATGTCGCCGGGAACCTGACCTTGACACCCCTCCGAGCCTTGCCTATAGTAGCTGCATTGCGGTGTGAGTGTCCGCCATGATGACCATTGAAAACGATGCCCAGCGCGCCTTGTTTTCGCCTCCCCGCCGGACCAATGTTCGTTTCTCTGTTTGCCGTCCTCTTGTCTTCGTTCGCTCTTTGTGACGCCTCCGTGGCGCTCGCCGCAACGGAGCCCTCACCCCAGACGTCGCGCGCTGAACAGGGTAGATCACTGGGAAGCCAGTCCATTCCCGTCGTCCTGGACCAAGCTAAACGACTCATTGAAACTCAACGGGCCGACGCGGCCGTACCGCTGCTCAAGAGTTTCATCGGCACCTCGCCGAAACCCGAACACGTGGACGACGCGTATTTCCTGCTTGGTGCCGCGTTGTACCACACGAAGGAGTATGGCGAAGCGGTCAGATATTTGAACCAGCTTCTCGGCGAGTTTCCGACGTCCGAGCTGACCGACCGTGCGCGCCTGATGCTGGCGCGTGTTCAGGCGGCCTCGGGCAATCTCGATCTCGCGTTGCCTGTGTTGGCCGAAATCCGGAGTCTCTCCCCCGATCTCGAGACGAAACGCGAAGCGCTCCGGCTGACGGGCGAGCTGCAGCTTCAAAAAAAAGATCACCTGCGCGCCATTCAAGCTTGGCTGGAAGAAATCGAGCTGAGCCCGGAAGAGCAGGCGGATGACATCAAGAACCGCATCCAAGAATTGATCAGGGAGCAGCTCGATAGAAAAACCCTCATTCGCCTGCGCGACGCCTACCCGAAGTCGTTTCCCGGCGACATCGCGTTGATCCGGCTCATCGAACTGCACACGGCGAAGGGCGAAGACCATCTGGCCGAACGGAATATCCGGCTCTTCGTACGCCGTTTTCCGAACCACGAGTTTGCGGCCAAGGCGTCCGATCTGCTCGCCTCCTTCAAAGCCAAGCTCAAATCGTATCAACACCTGATCGCCGCGGTGCTTCCGCTCTCCGGCAAGCTCGCGCCGTTCGGCACCGAAGTGCTCAACGGGATTCAACTGGCGTTGGAGAAAGGCAAGGACGGTTTAGGGCTCGCCTCGGTCGGACTGATCGTCAAGGACAGCGAAGCCGATCGCGCGACGTTTCTCAACGACCTCACCGATCTGTTGTTCGAAGACCGGCCGTTGGCTGTCATCGGGCCGTTGCTCTCGAAGAATCTTCCGGTGATGGCGGAGTTGGCCGAGCGGACCAAAATCCCGGTCATCACGCCGGCCGCCACCTTTCCGAACGTCCGTCGCTTGGGCGCCTACGTGTTCAGCACGGCGCTGACCTATCCGCTCCAAGCGAAGCGCATCGCCGACTACGCAACCGGAGAGCCGGGATACCGCCGGTTCTGCATCCTTCATCCCGACACGGTCTACGGCCGCGAGCTGGCCCGGCTGTTCGCGCAGGAGGTGCGCCGGCATAGCGGAGAGATCATCGCGGTCGAATCCTACAAAGAAGGCGAAACGGACTTCGGCCCGCAGATCAAACGCCTCAAAGCGGAAGACTTGAAGAAGTATGGGATCGCCGTTCCAGTGGAAAACGGTAAGACGGTGAAAGGCGCCAAGCGCATCGTGTATACGCCGGGGTTTGACGCCGTGTTTGTTCCCGGTCGTTCCATCGAAGTGGCGCTGATCGCGGCGCAGCTTGTGTTTCACGACATCAAGGTTCCGTTGCTGGGGGCGAACGGCTGGAACTCGCCCGACTTTCCTCGCCTGGCCGACCGCACGGTCGACGGCAGCGTCTTTGTCGACGGATTCTTTGTTGACAGTCCTCTCGCAAACGTGCAGGAATTCGTCGAACGCTATCAGCGGCGGTTCCAGACCAGTCCTACGCTGTTCGCGGCACAAGCCTACGAAGCCGCGCGCCTCGTGTTGGAAGCCGTTCGGAAAGGGGCGACGACGGGCGAAACCGTGCGCGAGTATCTGGCGATGCACGAGGATCTGCCGGCGTTGGCCGGACCGGCCGGATTCGATGCGGGAGGGACGCTCAACCGGCGCATGTTCGTGATCCAGGTGAAGCAAGGTCGGTTCGTGCAAGTGGAATAACTTCGATCGGGCGAAGGTTCATGAACGCGCTCCCCCAGATTCTTCATACCCTTTCCTACATGGCCCTTCCGTTGTTGCTGGCCATGGTGCTGCATGAGTACGCGCACGGTTGGGTGGCCGACCGTTACGGCGACCCCACCGCCAAGCTGGCGGGGCGGCTAACCATCAATCCGCTCGCCCACATCGATCCCTTCGGCACCGTCATTCTGCCGCTCCTGTGCCTGCTGCTGCCAGGAGGGATCTTCCTCGGTTGGGCGAAGCCAGTGCCCATCGACTCGAGACGACTCCGCCGGCCTCGCCGCGACATGGCGCTGGTCGCGGCAGCCGGACCGGGGATGAATCTCGCGCTGGCGATCGCCAGCGCCGTCTTGTTGAGCGTCCTGATCACAATCGATCCGACGCTTATGGCATCCTGGCCGCCGCAACCGGGCCAAGAACCGCGGCGCGACTGGCTCGGCATGCTGTTGCTGCCGGTCGCGGCAATGGCGCTGTATTCCGTGTTCATCAACATCCTGTTGATGGTCTTCAATCTCATCCCGATTCCTCCGCTCGACGGCGGGCGCGTCCTGACGAGCCTGCTGCCTGCTCGTCCCGCGTCGGCCCTAGCCAGGCTGGAACCCTACGGGATGTTGATCATCGTCGCGCTGATCGTATTCGACCCGCAGATGCGCGTCATTCGGACGATCACCGGCACACTGGTCAACGTGATGGCCGGCACATTGCTCACCGCCGTGCTGAGTGGAGCATGACCACCTCGCGAAAGCGCGTTCTCAGCGGCATGCAGCCCAGCGGGCTGTTGCATTTGGGGAACCTGTTGGGCGCCCTCGACAACTGGAAGGCGTTGCAAGAGCAGTATGAATGCTATTTTTTCGTCGCCGATTGGCACGCGCTGTCCACCAACTATGCCGACACCAGCCGGATTCGGGAATTCGTCCGCGAACTCCTGATCGACTGGCTAGCGGCCGGCATCGATCCGAAACGATCCACGGTCTTCATCCAATCCCATGTGCCGGAGCACGCCATCCTGCATCTCCTGTTCTCGATGATCATTCCGATTTCGTGGTTGGAACGCAACCCGACTTACAAAGAAAAACAAGAGGAGATCAAGGAGCGCGACCTGAGCACCTACGGTTTCCTCGGCTACCCGGTGCTCCAGGCGGCGGATATTCTCCTGTACAAACCCGACTACGTCCCGGTCGGCAAGGATCAGTTGCCCCACTTGGAACTCACCCGCGAACTGGCGCGGCGGTTCAACAGCCTGTACAAGCCGGTCTTCCCGGAGCCGATGGAGCATCTCACCCGGTTTCCGAAGGTCCTCGGTACCGACGGCCGCAAAATGAGCAAGAGCTACGGGAATACGATCAACCTGTCGGATCCCGAGCCGGTAGTCCGCCAGAAACTCAAGACGATGGTCACGGATCCGGCCAGGGTCCGCCGCCACGATCCCGGCAACCCGGACGTCTGCCCGGTCTTCGATTTCCACAAAATTTTCTCGCCGCCGCCGGTCATCGACCAAGTCAACCGCGAATGTCGCACTGCGGCGATCGGCTGCATCGACTGCAAGAAACTGGTGGCGGATCGGATCGTCGAGCGCATGGCGCCCATCTGGGAAGCGCGCCGGACACTGATCGACCGTCCGAACCAGCTCGACGAGATCGTGCAGGACGGCAGCCGCCGTGCAGCGGACGTTGCGCATCAGACGCTGGAAGAAGTCAAGGAGGCCATGAAGATATGATGAGGAACGTTTCGCTACGGCTGCCCCTTCTTGGCCTGGCCGGGATCATGCTCGCGCTGTTGGGCTGCGCCACGAGCATCAACTCTGACCGTCAGTCTGTGACGATCTTCACCGATCCGCCGGAAGCCACCGTCGTCATCGACGATTATCTGCACGTCATCGCGCCGGGGACGGTTTCTTTGAACCGCAAATCCGACCATGTGGCGATTGTGGAGAAAGACGGGTATGAACCGGCGACGGTCAAAATCGAGCGCGGCATGTCCTGGTGGGTGATGGGCAATGTGGTCTGTCTCGTCTTCATCGTCAACTGCATCCAGAAAGATCGCCGCGATGGCGGGTACTATGCTTTCGACGACGAGATCCGCGTCACGCTGGCCAAACGGGCGTCGGAAGACTCGCCCACGCCGCAATTGCCTTAAGTCGGCATCCGCGGTCGTTCACCCGCTATCCGATCCCCAAGCGGGCGCGGCGCACGGCGATCCGAAAGAAACCGAACAATCAAGGTGCGGTGGAAGTCGCGCGGTTCGAATTGCGCAGCAGAAACGCCGGGAAGAGGGGAAGATCTGGACGCAGCACCACCAGCCGGAACACGTCGTCTTCCTCAAGTCGGCGGTCGAACAACGTCTCCGCCCATCTGGTGAGCCGCCGGCACAAGAGTCCGTATCACAACGTCTGCGCCTTGGTCTCGGGCGTCAACACCTTGCCCGCCGAATCCAACAGCTCTCGGCTGACGATAATCGGCGCTTTGAAGTGAATAGCCAGCGCGATCGAATCGGAGGATCGGCTGTCGAACACCTTCACCTGATCCTTGAACGCCACCGTGAGCGCCCCGTAATAGGTGCCGCCTTTCAACGTAATCACGGTTTGGGTTACTTTCCCGCCGAAGGCCTCGAGAATCGAGTGCATCAGGTCGTGCGACATGGGCCTCGGCATTTTCTCGCCCGTGAGCGCGCCGTAGATGGAGCTGGCGACCGTCATATCCACGAAGATGGGAATGGTCTTGCCTTCCGCCTTCAGAAGGACGACCGGTCCGTGATCCGAAAGCCGGACTTGCACGTCGGAGATCGTCACCTGCGAAGAAGGCGGAGGACCTGGCGACTCGGTTTGCGCGCGGGACACCGCCCCCGGCAAACCGATAACAACACTGAAGACCAGCCACATCTGCATCAACCGACCGAGATGTTTCATGGTTCCCTCCTTCGGCTGAAGTCGCACATGACGCGGAAAGGATTCCCGCTTACGCCCGGACAAAGGGGTTGGACTCCCGTTCCAGACCGATCTCCGTCTCCGGCCCGTGACCGGTAATCACACGGGTTGATTCGTCCAGCGTATAGAGCCGCTCCCGAATGGACCGTTCGATCGCCTTGAAGTCTCCGCCCCACAAGTCCGTCCGCCCAATTCCTCCTCGAAACAGCGTGTCGCCGGCGAGCAGCAGTTTTTCCGCGGGAAAATGAAAGCTCATCGAGCCGGGCGTGTGGCCGGGCGTATGCAGCGCCAGGCCTTCGACCCCACCCACGATGATCTTTTCCTCATCCTGCATCCAGTAATCCGGCGGCGGCGCCGGCACATAAGGCACGCCGAACATGCGGCACTGAACCTCGAGCATCCCCCACAACTCTCGATCGTCGGGGTGCAGACAAAGGATTGCCCCGGTCGCCCTCTTGATCTCGCCTGATGCGAGGAAATGGTCGAAATGGGCATGGGTATGGAGAACGCTCACGACAGTCAATCCCAGATCCTGCGCCTCCCGGAGAATCCGTTCGGGTGCGCCTCCCGGATCGACCACGACTGCCCGCTTGGTGACCGGATCGCCGATGAGAGAACAGTTGCAACCCAGCGGAGGAACGGCGAAGGTCCTGCGGATCATCCCGGCCATCGTTCAGCGCCCCTCCCTAATTCCGCCTGCTCACCTCGCCTGCTCCTTATTCCGCTTGATGCTATCGCTCATCCGTGTCGAATCTCAAGTCAGCGTTCTCCCTGAGGCGGCCCGTCAACCTGCGCAATCCACAGCACTTCGCTGTCGTGGAGCTCCCATGACCCGACGGATCTATGCAGCCAGAAGAGGAAGCCCGCGCCCGAACCGTCGGGACGGTTGTTGGCCACATAGACGAGGGCCTGATCCCGGCGTGACGTGAACGCCACGCGCGAGAACGCCAGTCGGTCGATCACCGGGGGAGGCCCCTCCTGCACAAGAGACCGGCGCGGGAACGCCACAGGGAGCGGTGCGAGCGAGACCTCCTGCTCCTCAGCTCCGTCAGCGGACAGGAACCGGTAAGGCACACCGAAGTCGAACCGTGGCTCCAGTTTGAAGGGACGGCTGTTTTTCGCCACAAAATCTTGCTTCAGCTCCGCAGGAAGCCGCCCCTCGAAATAGCCGTGTTGCTCGAAGAACGTGCGGGTCGTCGGTTGGTCCTGCGCCGGATACAGCCTCGTGGCCGTCAACCGCTCGACGATCACGAGTTGCGTCGCAGACGTCAGGAACTTGGAGCGCACGACGACATCGTAGATCGGATACTCCTCGGCGGGAACCGGCAGGGGGGATTCCGCTGGCCGGTCGGAAGCAGGCCCCGGCGCCGGCGCGATCAGCCATTCTAAACCGGCCAACACGAACGGCAGCAGCGTTCTTGCCCGCATGGCGGCAGCATAGCGCGCACGGCGCCGACGGTCAAACCGCCACACACCATGATAGACAAGCGACGCCGAAGCATGGATAATCGGGTCAGCATGGCGCAACAAAGGAGCATTGTCATCGAGCCATCCCGGCGATCGTCCCGCGTGCTTTCCGCAGCGCTCCTGCTCATCATCGGCAGCTTGATCGCCGATTGCACACCGGACGACTCCCCGCTCAGGGCCGAGAACGAGAACTTGCGCAAGCAGGTGGCGAAACAAGAGTCGGTGGTCGCCTCGTTACAGGACGGCAACAAGGTCATGCAGCAACAGATCGACCTCCTCAATCGGGAACTGCGCGACGCCAAGAAAGAAGCGGAACGAGCCGAAGCCGAGGTGAAGGCCTTGACGGCCAAGCTGGAGGCCCAGGCGGCGGAAGCGCGGAAGCTCGCCGCGCAGGTCCAGCGGACCGCCGCGACCAACGCGCAGATAGCGCAAAATCTCCGGGTGGACGAGAAAGGCGCGCAGGTGGAAGAGCTGCCGCGCCCCCTGGCGGCGGTCGTTCAGGCCGCCGAAGAGGCGTTGGCGCGCAACGGCTACACCGTCAAGGTGAGCGTCAAGACCGACCAGAAAGCCGTTTACATGACGGAGCGAAAGGTCTCGGCACCCGCATCGTTGGAAGTTTCCGGATTTCGGAACCAGTATCTCGTCTCACTGCAAGCCCTTCCTTCCAACGTGACCCGTCTGAGCGTGAAGGCGGAGTTCGAAAAGGTGGCGCAGGGCGGACGGGTGTTGGCCGTCAGCGCCGAGGAGACCGCAGAGATCGAGCGGCGGTTGATCGTGGAAATTTCCAAAGCCCTTTCCTCGCCACACAGGCTGTGAACCTCGTCCTCCCCCCTGAGCCTCTCCGAGAGACGGCCGGGCGTTGGCTGGCTTCTCTCCTGCTGGCAACCGCCGCCTTGCTGCCGGCACCGATACTGGCCGCCGGACTGGAGATGAAGACCGAGTTGCCTCAACACCTGGACGCGATCGCCGCAGCGGCACAGCCTTCCCCGACGGTCATTATCCCAGCAGGATGGTTCCTCATGGGGACCAATCGCAAGGACGACGACCCCTACGGACTGGAAACCCAGTTCGACGACACCGAACTGCCGCAGCGGCGCATCTGGTTGGACGCCTATGCGATGGACCGCGACGAAGTCAGCCTGGCCGAATATCTCGCCGACCTTCAGTCGCGGCGCCGGCCCATCCCCGAGGAACTGCAACGGCTGATCTGGCACGTGATCACGGTCCACGCCATGCCCGATGATGTCCTGGCCCGCTGGCCAGCGATGTACGTCACGTGGACGGAGGCCGATCAGTTCTGCCGCCAACGGGGCAAACGGCTGCCGACCGAAGCGGAATGGGAAAAGGCCGCCCGCGGCAGCGAGGGCAATCTGTTCCCTTGGGGATCCAAGGCCCCGGAACCGGGACTGGCAGTGTTCGGGCAGTACCACGTGCACGAGATTCCGCTCGTCGCAGCGGTGGACAGCGGAGAAGACGGACAAAGTCCCTATGGGCTCCGGCACATGGCGGGCAATGTGGCTGAGTGGGTCCAGGATTGGTTCGGATTCGACTACTATGCCATTATGCCGGAACGCAATCCGCCCGGCCCCTCTGCGAGCCGCTACAAGAGCGTGCGCGGCGGGTCGTGGAAAAGCAAACCGCACATGCTGCGCACGGCCACTCGCGGCGGGGCGCCCCCGGATCATCGTTCCGCTACGATCGGCTTCCGCTGCGCGAAGCCGCTTGGCTCACGCTCACCCACGGCTTCCGGAGAAATTCCTTCTCGTCGAAGGAGTATAATTTCGTGTATGATTTGCCCCATCTGTCGAAAAACGACCAGCTGGGAAGGAAATCCCTGGCGGCCGTTCTGCTCCGAGCGCTGTCAACTGATCGATCTGGGCGCGTGGGCCGCCGAGCGCTACCGGGTCCCCGGCCCCGAAGTCCCGACCGAACCCTCCGAACCGGAAAGCGAATAGGTCCAAACACGGCGCATGCCGGGTCCGGTGCCGGCCTCCTCTCAACCGGCCCTAAACCTGGAGTTCCATCCCGGAGGACCACCGCGAGATTGATGACGGCATTGAGATCAGGAGTGCCGATGCGTGAGGGTGTAGCGGTGCAGCCATGCGGGATCGAGTTGCACGTCGGCTCTGATCGGGCAGAAACTCGGTCCCGACTGAGTATTGCTCTCTACCCGAGCCTTGAGCGTACCGCTCTCTACTTCCATGACCGCAAGGTGCTCGTAGATCTCCACCATGCAGCTTGTTTGGGGCGCAGTGCGCCCGGCTGGAATCAGACGAGCAACCACCGGCGCTTCCAGCGTGATGAGATCGCCGGGGTGAAAGGCCGGGGGCTTGGCCGCCTCCTCATAGCTCCACAGCCCCAGACCGACGGCCGCGAGCCCGAGCGCCGTCAGGATCGGCCGGAAGTGCCGAGGATAGGAAAGCTTGAGCCACCGAACAAAGCTGACCGCCCCCATCGCCAGCAGCAGCCCGATGAAGCCCAGGACCAGAAAGATCAAGACCGCGCGCAGATTCACCGGAGGCGCTCTCCTGTCCGGCCGTAGCAGGACGACGGCCCGGATGCGCCGGCGGCCGATCGGAGACCAGCCGAATTTGTGGAAAGCAGGTCTGGCCCTGCTCCGGACCGGCGCGAAGCGGCGTTTATCCGATGCGCAGCCACAAGTAGGCACCTGAGATCGCCATCGTCGCCAGCGTAACCGGCACGCCGACGCGGGCGTGCCGCCGCCAGTCGATGCAGACGTCGCGCCGCTCGGCCGCATCCACCACGATGATGTTCGCGATGCTGCCGACGATCAGGAGATTGCCCGCCAGCGTGCTGGCCAGCGCCAGCAGGGTCCCGGCCAGGGGATGGCTCGCGAGCGGAAGCAGGAGCATCACCGCCGGCACATTGGAGACCACGTTGCTCAGCACGAAGGTCGCCAAGAACAAGAGCCATGGCTGATCAAGGCGCAGCCCGGCGTCCGCCAGCGCCCGCACGGCGTCCGCCATCACGCCTGTCTCCTGGAAGGCGCGGTTGACGACGAAGAGGCCGATGAACAGGACCAACAATTCCCAGTCGACCAGCCCGAGCATATGGCGCGAGTGCAACCGGCGGCTCAACAACAGCACGCCGGCGCCCGCGAGGGCTGCCAGTTCGCGCGGCCAGGAGGTGGCGAGAAAGACTGCGACGAGCACGGCCGCCACCGTCAGCCCTTTCGCCGTCTGCCACCGGTCGAACTGGGGATACCCTTCCGCGCGCCGCTCGGGCTCCGGTCGCGTGGCGACGGGAGGCGTACGCGTCCACCGCCCACGGACCTGCAACACGATCACCCCCCATGTGGTCATGAGTCCCAGCAGCACAGGCACGGTGACATCGCGGACATAACCTGCGAACGAGAGACGGAGCGACTCGCCGATCAGCATGTTCTGCGGGTTTCCGATAAGGGTCAGCGCCGAGCCGATGTTGGCCGCGCAGGCCAGCGCGAGCAGATAGGGCACGGGATCAAGCTGTCGCTTCAGACACGCATCGACGAGCACCGGCGCCATCGCGAGACAGACGATGTCGTTGCTGAACACGGCGGACAACCCGCCCACCGCCAGGATCAACGCGCCGAGCAACTGCGGTGGCGCAAGCGGCAGCGACGCCAGCCAAAGTGTCACAACGGTATAGAAGCCGCCCAACCGCAATTGGGCCGACAATACCATGAAGGCGAAAAGCAACAGCAAGGTCGGCGCGTGGATCGAGCGGCCCGCTTCCTCGAGGCTCACATCCCCCGTCGCCACCAGCGCGATCGCCCCCAGCACCGCCACTCCGGTCCGGTCGAGCTGGAAAAACGGGAGGCCCCCGAGAATCATCCCGAGGTAGACGAGGACGAAGACGATGACGACAGTGGTGGTCACACGAGGCGAGGTTGTATCGCGCTGCCGACCGAGCCGTCAAGCCAAGCCATGCTCCCGTGGAAAGATCCATCGCACGAGTGCCACGCACTCCAGGCCGAACGGGAGATAGCCCGCGTAGCCGAGGATCGGCATCTGGAAAATCTGAAACCGCTGCACGAACGGGATCGTGTATTCCCAGTGGGCGAAACTGTTGACATTCCACATCTCCCAAAAAAAGCCGCACAGCAGCGCGGCAAGGGCGGGCAGCCAGATCGGCCGCCAATCGCCCTGGGAGAGGGGTGAGAAGATGGTCTCCTCGCCCGATACCGCCTGCAACGCAGTGATCAGCAGCAGCGGCGCGACCCAGACCAGCGGGAATAGATAGTTCGGCCAGAGACCGATCCCGATCAGCCCACCGGATCCTAAGACCAACACCAACCAGCCAACTAACTTCGCGTTGGCCATCCGGATCGGCCGCCACTTGTCCAACCCGGCACTGAGTCGAGGATAGGACGCCAGCAACTCGGTCGTACCGAGCACGGCCGGCAGCACCGTGGCGAACGGGATCGTTCCGTGGACGAAGTACTCGAGCGGCGTGAACTCCTGGACTCCCACATAGTACCAGTTCTGGACGAAGCGATTGAGATACTCGAAGAACCACCAGAACGCCGAACTGAGCGGAAAGAGCGAAAGGAAATACCGGGGCCGGTCGAGCATCATACAGCGGCCGGTCCGGGCGAACGTCCACGCGTTGACCACCAGGATGTAGCCCAGCCAGAGCGGCGTAAAGGTGAACGGTTGGAACACGTCGAACCACGGGAAGCGGGTCCAGGCCAAGACCCAGGCGACAGCCGTCAACCCGACTCCTAGCCAGCCCCACCAGGGGAAAACGTGACGCGCCACTCGTGAAGCGTGAAGCGTCACCGAGGACCGACGAGATCCGAGATCCGAGATCCGCGCGAGGGACGAGGCGATCCGAACGACGAACGGAGAGACCGTGCCGAGGATGGCAATCGCCAGCACCACGAACACTGACCAAGAGAACGGCTCGTGTTCGACGTAGCGGGTGCGCGGGGGGAATTCCAGATAGCGCTCGAGCGCCTCGCCGGCGAGGATCACGCCCAGCAGCGGCAAGCCGAGGAGCAGCGCCACCACAAGCGCGATTCTGGCAACCCTTCGCATCACCTGGTTTGTCGTCCTTCGGCGAGGGTTCGCAGCGTTCGCGCGTTGGCCACGGCGTGGCCTTCCGCATCATTATTGAAATACGCATACACGTCGAGCCCGTCGCGCAGGTACCGCTTGATCTTCTTCGCCTCTTCAGCCAGCTCTTTCTTCGTATAGCAGGATGCAAACAACTTCGTCCGCCCGTGAAACCGGAGATAGGTGAACCCGGCGGTCAGCACGTCCTTCCGTGGGTAGCGGGGCGAATCCGCGATGCACAGGGCCGCCTCGTGGCGGCTCAGCAGGCGATAGACGTCGTCCGTGAACCAAGAGTCATGGCGGAACTCGAAGACGAGGCGCAAGGGATGAGATTTAGACGCCACCCGTGTGGCCATTTTCAGAAAGCCCTCCAGGCGGGAACGGTCGCAGCGAAGGGACGGCGGGAACTGAAACAGAATCGGTCCCAAGTGCGGGCCGAGCGAGCGAGCGTTCTGCATGAAGACGCGCCAGGGTTCTTCGACATCGACCAGCCGCTTGGTATGGGTGATCAGCCGACTGGCCTTGACCGCGAAGACAAACTCCTCCGGCACCTGGGCTGCCCATTTTTCATAGGTCGCCGGTCGAGGCAGGTGATAGAAGGAGTAGTTCACCTCGGTGGTGGAAAACTCCTTGGCGTAGAACTCCAGGAATCGAGCGCTGGGCAGGTCCTCAGGATAGAACTTTCCCTTCCAACTCGGATAGGTCCACCCGGACGTGCCGATGAGAATGCGGGGCATGGTCACTCAGCATTTTACCCAAACCTCGGCACTGGGAGAATCTCGGAAAGGACGCTAGATTCCGAAGACTCCGACCGTTACGCACTGCCGGACCACTCTAACCGCATCGCCACCGTCATGGTTGCCTCATGAGAGCTCAACAAGTTATAAAACTGAAACATCCCTTAGGCGTGAAGCTCACAGACGTCCCTTCAATTTGCCAGCCGTTGATCGGTGCAAAAATCACGTATCTTCGCTCGTTCTCGTTTCACGTCGTATTGCGCTTCAACTTCTTCCAGTAGCGGTGTCTGTTCCAGCAACTGGCAACACCGTTCCATAGGTATGTGGCCGTTCAGGGCCCTGTGCGGCCGATGCCAATTTTGTAGAAGAACTGCCACAAAACTCGGCACCCCGATCCGTTTGAATGCGCTGGATCGGGAATGGAAATTCCTCCAGCATCCGGTTCTCCAGAAAGTGGACCGCATTGCTCGCCGTACGCCGAGGGAAAGGCCAAGCACGCGCAGGCGTGTACAATCATCAAGGGCGGCGTACTAGAAGCGAGCCTCGGTGATCTTCATCGTATCCACTTGAACGCGATCTCCAGGCAGCGGCCGGCTGTACCGTCGAGGAGTTTCCGGCGGCCGTTTCCGCACCAGCGGTGCTCGCTCATGAGCATGAAGAACCTTCTAAATCGTTGCAGTGAACAAGCGAAGATCATGGTGCCGCAGTAATTCGGCCTGGATACGTTTGGGGCCAAGCTTGCGCTCATCGCGCAGGACTAAAATCAGATCGAGGCGAGGGAACGGAAAAGAACGAAAAAGGAGAACGAAAAAGGGGTCGGGAGTCTTTCCTCAGGAACTCCTGGCCCGCATGACCTTTCTCCCCGAATCACATCGCGACCCCTTACCACCGCCCTGCCTTCGACTCCGTCGTCGCATGCGAACAGGGCAGAGTCTGTCACGACAAGACTCTCGACCCTTTTCTCCACCGCGCCGTCACCGGGGCATGCGTTTCCGGCCGGCGCGGTCTCATCCAGCTCTCTGCTACTTCTTCTTTCGGCTCTTTGCCTTACGCATCGTCGGCTTGCGACGAACGCGGCTCTTCAACAACGGCGCAATGTCCGCCCAAATTTCGGGCTTGTCGAGAGCCCTGGCAAACTCCTGCACGTGGGTCCGCACTCGACGTACGTCCAACCGGGGATTGGCACGAGTCACAGCATGAATGTCTTGGAGGTCCTGAGGGCGGTGGGCGACCGCTTTCATGATAATGAGGTCTTCCGGAGCGACCACGGAAAATCGGAGATCGCCGATTGCAACCGGCCTAGCGCGGTCGATCGCATCGGAATCAAAGGCCATCCGGCTTATCGTAAGATCCACTCCGACTCGACTCGCCTCATGTTCGAGGAGAAGCACCGCCGAGCGCCGCGCAAAGGGAATGGCATCGGGAATCCGGGGACGAAACCCTTCGGCCTTTGCCATTTCCAGGAAGCGATCAAGAGCGTTTTCGTCGAGGCGAACGAGGACATCCACGTCTTCGGTCGTCCTCGCTTGCCCTTGTAAGCTGGCGGCGACGCCTCCAATGATGGCTCCAGGGACTTGGGACACTCTCAGGAGATTAGCGAGCGCGCGGATGGCAGGAACAAGCGACGGGAGGAAGGAACCGGTTACGGATGGATTCTCTGCAGTCGAAGCCACCGTTGCCGAACCTCATCCACCGTTTCTTGCTTCGATCTTCGCAGTCTTGTCAGGAAGCCCACCGCAACTGCCATCCGGTAGGCTGCATCCATCTTTTCAAACTTCGTTTCTATAGTGGTTCGGCGCAGTTCCTCATCGAGCACCTGATTCACCAACCGCCAGCGCTTGATATACTCGCGGACTTCTTTCTTGGTGATCTTCCTCATTTCACGGCAGCCTTCGCGCTTCGGCCCGCCCGCAGATACTTGTCCACACCGGCAGCCATCTTGCGGCCCTCGGCGATGGCCCAAACGATGAGCGAGGCGCCGCGCTTGACGTCGCCGCCGGCGAAGACGCCCTCGACCGACGTCATGAAATTCTCGTCCACGGCCACGTTGCCCCGTGCATCGTACTTCACACCGAGGCTGTCGAGCAGCCCGTTCTTCACCGGCCCGGTAAAGCCCATGGCTAAGAGCACAAGATCAACCTCCATCTCGAATTCGGTGTTGGGGATCGGCACGAACTGGCCGTTCTCGAAGGCGACCCGGTGGGCATGCAGCTTGGTCACGTGCCCGTTGCGGCCGGAGAACTTCGTCGTCGAGACGCTCCACTGGCGGTCACAGCCTTCTTCATGCGCGTGCGAGGTGCGGAGTTGCATCGGCCAGAGCGGCCAGGGAGTGGACGGCGCCCGCTGCGGCGGAGGCTCCGGCAGCAATTCGAACTGATGCACTTCCGTACAGCCCTGCCGGTGCGCGGTGCCTAAACAGTCCGACCCGGTGTCGCCGCCGCCGATGATCACCACGCGCTTGCCCTTCGCGGTGATCGGCTCGTCCGCGATCACGTCGCCGGCGTTCCGCTTGTTCTGCTGGACCAAGTACTCCATGGCGAAATGGATGCCCTTGAGCTCACGGCCGGGGACCGGCAGGTCTCGCGCCTGTTCCGCGCCCACGGCCAGACACACCGCATCGAACCGCCGGCGCAGGTCCTCTCCGCTGATGTCCTTGCCAACATGGACGCCAGTGTTGAACACAACGCCTTCGGCCTTCAGTTGCTCCAACCGTCGGTCAAGCACCCATTTTTCCATCTTGAAATCGGGAATCCCATAGCGCAGCAACCCGCCGATCCGATCGGCCTTCTCGAACACGGTGACGCTGTGACCGGCCCGCGCCAGTTGCTGCGCGGCGGCCAGACCAGCCGGGCCGGAACCCACGATGGCCACGGTTTTGCCGGTGCGGCTCGTCGGGAGAACCGGCTGCACCCACCCCTCGTCGAACCCCTTGTCGATGATGTTCCACTCGATGATGCGGATCGACACCGGATCGCTGTTGATCCCCAGCACGCAGGCCGATTCGCAGGGAGCGGGACACAACCGGCCGGTGAATTCCGGGAAGTTGTTCGTGGTGTGGAGCGCCTTGAGCGCGTCTTTCCAGCGCCCGCGATGGACCAAGTCGTTCCACTCCGGGATGAGGTTGACAACCGGACAGCCGTTGGAGCTCTGGCAAAACGGCACGCCGCAGTCCATGCAGCGCGCGCCCTGGATCTGAAGTTTCTCCTCCGGCATCGGCTCGTAAAATTCCTTCCAGTCCAGCACGCGTAGCTCGACCGGCCGGCGCTTGGGACCCTCGCGGGGGTATTTCAGGAAGCCTCTGGGGTCAGCCATTTACCACTCGTATCTCGTCGTTCGTATCTCGTATCTCGTCGCATGTCTCACGCACGCTTCACGCGATACGCGTCACGCATCACGTCTTCTAATGCGCCACCATCTCTTTCTCGCGATGCGCCTGTTCCTTAGCGGCGGCCGCCTTCCGTTCAGCCAGCACCCGCTTGTAGTCAATCGGCATAACCTTCACGAACTTCGGCAGCATCGCTTCCCAGGTGTCGAGCACCCGCTTGGCCTTGCGGCTCCCCGTGTACTGGAAGTGTGCTTCGATCATGCCGCGCAACAACTGCTTGTCCTCGGCGGCGACGACCTTCTCCAGCTCCACCATGCCCATATTGCAGCGGGATTCGAACTTACCGTCCTCGTTCAAGACAAAGGCGATGCCGCCAGACATCCCGGCCGCGAAGTTGCGCCCGGTCTTCCCTAGGACCACGACCACCCCGCCGGTCATGTATTCGCACCCGTGATCGCCGGTCCCTTCAATCACCGCCCGGACCCCGCTGTTTCTGACAGCAAACCGCTCGCCCGCGGTCCCATAGAAGTAGCATTCGCCCTGGGTGGCGCCATAGAGCGAGGTGTTGCCGATCAGGATCGTCTCTTCCGGCACATAAGTGCACCCTCTGGGCGGGTACACGATGATCTTGCCGCCGGACAGTCCCTTGCCCAAATAGTCGTTGGACTCGCCCTCCAGGATCAAGGTGATGCCGCGGGAGAGGAACGCGCCGAAGGACTGCCCCGCCGAGCCGGTGAACTTGATCGTGATCGTATCGGGCGGCAGTCCCTCCAACCCGTACTTCTTGGCGATCCGGCTGGACAGCATGGTGCCAGTTGTCCGGTTGACGTTCCGGATCGGCAGATCGAGCGTGACCTTCTCGCCCCGCTCGATCGCCGGCGCGCACAGCTCGATCAACTGCTTATCCAGCACATGCTCGATGCCGTGATCCTGCTTCTGGACACAGTACCGGGCGACTTCCGGCCCTACTTCAGGCATCGTGAGCAGCGGCGTCAGATCCAGCCCCTTGGCCTTCCAGTGATCGACGGCTTTCTGCGCTTTGAGCTTGTCGACGCGGCCGACCATCTCGTCCATCTTGCGGAAGCCCAACTTGGCCATGAGCTGCCGCACTTCCTCGGCCACAAAGAAGAAGTAGTTGATAACGTGTTCCGGCTGGCCCGTGAATTTCTTGCGGAGCACCGGGTCCTGCGTCGCAATCCCGACCGGACAGGTGTTCAGGTGGCACTTGCGCATCATGATGCAGCCTTCCACGATCAAGGGCGCCGTCGAAAAGCCGAACTCCTCCGCACCTAGCAGGGCCGCGATCACGACATCCCGCCCGGTCTTCAACTGGCCGTCGGTTTCGACCCGGATCCGTCCGCGCAGATCGTTGAGCACCAACGTTTGATGCGTCTCGGCCAGTCCCAGTTCCCACGGGATACCGGCATATTTAATGGAAGAGAGCGGCGAAGCGCCCGTCCCGCCGGAATCGCCGCTGATCAGCACCTTGTCGGCATGGGCTTTGGCCACCCCGGCCGCGACCGTGCCGACCCCGACTTCCGCCACCAGCTTCACAGACACATCCGCTTCCGGATTGGCGTTTTTCAGATCGAAGATCAACTGCGCCAGATCCTCGATCGAATAAATGTCGTGGTGCGGGGGCGGGGAGATCAACTGGACGCCCGGTGTGGAATACCGCAGCTTGGCGATGGTCTCGTCCACCTTGTGGCCGGGCAACTGTCCACCTTCGCCGGGCTTGGCCCCCTGCGCCATCTTGATCTGCAGTTCCTTGGCGTTGACGAGATAGTGGGACGTCACGCCGAAGCGCGCCGACGCCACTTGCTTGATCGAGGAGTTCTTGGAGTCGCCGTTCGGAAGCGGGATGAAACGTTCGGGGTCTTCGCCGCCCTCGCCGGTGTTGCTCTTGGCGCCGATCCGGTTCATAGCGATGGCCAGGGTTTCGTGCGCTTCCTTGCTGATGGCGCCGAACGACATGGCCCCGGTCGTGAACCGCTTGACGATTTCCTGGGCCGGCTCCACTTCCTCCAGCGGGATCGGCTCCGGCAGGAATTTGAAATCCAGCAGCCCGCGCAAGTTCGAACGCCGCTTGCTCTCGTCGTTCACCAGCGCAGCGAACTCGGCGTAGGTCTGGGGGTCGTTGGCGCGCGTGGCGTGCTGCAGTTTGTAAATGGTCTCCGGATTCCAGTTGTGATGCTCGCCCTGCACCCGGTAGTGAATCTCCCCGCCGAAGTCGAGCTGGCGGATCGGCGCCGGCTCATAGGCCAACGCATGCCGCCGCAGCGTCTCCTCTCCGACCTCGCGGAGGCCGATGCCCTCGATCCGCGAGGCCGTGCCAGTGAAATAGCGGTCGATCAGCTCGCGGTTCAGGCCAATGGCTTCGAAGATCTGCGCCCCGCAGTAGGACTGCACGGTGGAAATGCCCATCTTGGAGAAGATTTTCAGCAGTCCCTTGTTGATCGCCTTGATGAACTTACCTTCCGCCGTCTGCGCGTCCAAGCCTTCCGGTAAGTAGCCGTCGCGCTCCATGTCCACCAGCGTCTCGAACACGAGATAGGGGTTGATCGTCCCCGCGCCGTACCCGATCAGACAGGCGAAATGATGCACGTCGCGCGGTTCGCCGGTCTCGAGGATCAACCCGACCTCGGTTCTCGTGCACTCGCGCACGAGATGATGGTGCACCGCGGCAATGCCCAGCAGACTGGGAATCGGCGCCCACTCTTCGTTCACACCCCGGTCGCTCAAGATCAGGAACCGATAGCCTTCCCTGATCGCTTCGGAGGCCTGATGACACAACTCCTCCACCGCCGCGCCGAGTCCGTCCGGTCCCTCGGCCACGCGGAACAGCATACGCAACGTCTTGCTCCGGAAATTCGGATCTTCGAGTTCCCGGATCTTCTGGAGGTCCACATTGGTCAGAATCGGCTGTTTAACCCGGATCCGGCGGCAGGACTCCGGATGCTCCTCCATCAGATTGGGCTTGGGTCCGATGTTCGTCACCAGCGACATCACCAATTCCTCGCGGATCGGATCGATCGGCGGGTTGGTCACCTGGGCGAACAGCTGCTTGAAATACTTGAACAAGAGTTGCGGCCGCTCCGACAGCACGGCCAGCGGTGTGTCCGTGCCCATGGAGGAGACGGGCTCCTCGCCGGTCACCACCATCGGCGTGATGACCATTTTCAACTCCTCCACCGTGTACCCGAACGCCTGTTGGCGCTGGCGGATCGTGGGGTGATCCGGCTGCGGCACGTTCAACGGTTCCGGCAGTTCGTCGAGCGAGATGCGGTATTGCGTGACCCAGGCGCGGTAGGGCTTGCGGCCAACGATCTCGGCCTTGATCTCTTCGTCGTCGATGATCCGCCCTTGCACCGTATCGACCAGGAACATGCGGCCAGGTTGGAGGCGGCCTTTCTGACGGATCTCCTTCACGTCCGCCGGCAGCACGCCGGCCTCGGAGGCCAGCACGACCAGATCGTCGGTCATGACCTGATACCGGCACGGGCGGAGGCCGTTGCGGTCCAGCGTCGCACCGATGAGCTTCCCGTCCGTGAAGCAGACGGCCGCGGGGCCGTCCCAGGGCTCCATCATCGCCGCGTGGTATTCGTAGAAGCCCCGTCGGTCCAGGTCCATGTGCGGATTGCCGACCCAGGGCTCTGGGATGAGCATCATCATCGCGTGCGGCAGCGAACGACCGCCCAACACCAGGAACTCCAGCGCGTTGTCCAGGCAGGCCGAGTCGCTCTGGTGCTCGTACACGATGGGGAACAGCTTCGGCAGGTCGTCGCCGAACAGCTCCGACTTCAACCGGCCCTGTCTGGCCCGCATCCAGTTGACGTTGCCCTTGAGTGTGTTGATCTCGCCGTTGTGGCAGATGTAGCGGTACGGATGTGCCAAAGGCCACGTGGGGAACGTATTCGTGCTGAACCGCGAATGGACCAACGCCAGCGCGCTCACCACGCTGGAATCCGTCAGATCCTGGTAATACTGCGGGATCTGGCGGGGCAGCAGCAGGCCCTTATAGACGATCGTGTTGCTGGACAGGCTCGGGATGTAGAAGTGCTCGCGGCCCTCGATGGCCGATTCCCGGACCGCCTTCTCGACCCGTTTGCGAATGACGTAGAGCTTGCGCTCGAACTGGCCTTCGTTGAGGATGTCGCGGGCGATGAAAATCTGCCGGATCACCGGCTCCGTTCGGCGCGCCACCGTGCCGATCGTCTCGCTTTTGACCGGCACGTCCCGCCACCCGAGGAACCGCGCACGTTCCTCGGCGATCACCTTTTCGACCAGAACCTCGCATTGTTTGCGGGCGGCAGCCTCCCGCGGCAGGAACACCATCCCGACACCGTATTCGCCTGGCCCCGGGAGCCTGATCCCCACATCCGCTGCCGCTCGTTTGAGAAACTCATGCGGCACCTGGAGCAGAATGCCGGCACCGTCGCCCGTGCAGGGGTCGCACCCCTGGGCGCCGCGATGGAACAAATTCTCCAGCACTTGCAGACCCTTCTGCACGATGCTGTGAGACTTCTGCCCCTTGATGTTGACGACAAACCCGATCCCGCAGGAATCTTTTTCGAATTGCGGATCGTAGAGCCCTTGCTTCGGAGGCAATCCGGGAATCGGCATCGTATGGTCTCTCACGTCTACAGCGGAAGGGCGGGTCTTGTGCCCGTCGGGCGGACCGTTCTCGGAAGGCAAATCGCGTGTGGGTCCGTTAACGCCGCACCACTGCCACTCATCTGGTGAATTGAGTCGTCACCTTACTGGAAGGGTTCCGCTTCTGTCAAGATTCATACGCGCAGAAGCGCCCCGACTCGCTTGACTTTGTTTTCCCCCCTGCCCTACTATCCGCCGCATGTCTCACGGACCCGTGACGTCGACGATTCAGACGATGGCCGATGTGTGGGAGGCCTATCGCGAGGAACTCCAAGGTGTCGAAGATCAGGTCCGCAAGAACCTCGATTCGAAAGTCGCGCTCGTCAACACCGTCGCCGCTCACATCCTGAGCAGCGGCGGCAAGCGTATCCGGCCCCTCCTACTGCTACTCTCCGCCCGCCTCTGCGGATATGCGGACAAAGCCGATCTGTTGCTGGCGAGCCTGGTGGAGTACATCCACACCGCCACACTGCTCCACGACGACGTAGTGGACGACGCGGAACTGCGGCGTGGACGCCAGACGGCCCGCAAAGTCTGGGGCAACCAGATCAGCATCCTAGTTGGGGATTACCTCTATTCGAAAGCCATCTGCCAGATCGTCGAATTCCGCAGTCAGACGATCAACGAAGTGCTGTCGAAAGCCTGCCGAAAAATGGCGGAAGGCGAGGTCCTTCAGCTGTACTACAACGGCAATCCGGCGATGCCCGAATCGGAGTACCTGCGCATCGCCGAACATAAGACCGCCGGTCTCATGGCCGCCTCGTGCTGCATCGGCGCGATCATCGGCGGCGCGTCCGAGGAGAAACAGGAAGCTTTGTTCCGCTTCGGGCAGCACCTCGGTATCGCGTTTCAGGTGGCGGACGACACGTTGGATTATGCGGCTGACGGGGACCGGTTGGGTAAATCACTGGGGCAGGACCTGCGGCAGGGAAAGGCGACCTTGCCGCTACTGCATCTTCTCCAGCATTGTTCGGACGAAGACAAGCGGATGATCAAAGACCGCATGGAAACGCGGACCCTGACCGAACCGGATCTACTGCGCATCATCGCGCTGATGCAGGAGTACGGATCGATCGCGTACGCGATGGACCGGGCCCGCGCGTTCGTGACCGCGGCGAAGCGCGATTTGGAGTTGTTCGACGACTGCCCGCCAAGGCGAGCGCTGTCGGTCGTCGCCGATTACGTGGTGAGCCGCGACCGGTAGCCGGGGCGACAGAGACACCCGCCGTCACCGTTTCTCCATTTACGCTCATCGGCCAATCGGAGTCGTCATGGCGACCATCGTTCCGTTGCAAGGCACGCTGTACAACCCGGCCGTCGTGGGCGATATTCGCCACGTCGTCGCGCCGCCCTACGACGTGATCGACGCCGCCACGCAGCGCGCGCTCTACGAGCGGCACCCGCAGAACATCATCAGACTGGAATTGGGACTCGAGGAGCCGGGGGACGGGCCGACCGCCAACAAGTACATGCGCGCGGCCGCGTGGCTTCAGGATTGGCTGCGGACCGGGGCGCTGCGCCGCGATTCGCAACCGGCCGTGTACTACCACACCGTCGAGTATCGACTGCCGTCGGACGAACCCGGCGGTCCCGTTCGCATGCTCAAAGGTTTTCTTGCGGCGGCCGAGTTGGAAGAGTTCGGCACCGGCCGCATCTACCCGCACGAAAACACCCGCGCCGCGGCCAAGACGGACCGTCTCAACCTGTTGGAAGCCTGCCGGGCCAATTTCAGCCCGATCTGGTCGCTCTATTCAGATCCGGAGGGTTCGATCATCGACTTGTTGGAACAGGCCGTTCGGACCAACAAACCGCGGATCGAGTTTCACGACGACGCGGGCTTTCGCCAGCGCTTGTGGGCGGTCACCGACCCCGTCGTGCTCGATCGGCTCGTCGCCGCCATGAAACCGAAACCGTTGTTCATCGCGGACGGGCATCATCGGTACGAGACAGCGCTGACGTATCGGCGGCTTTGCCACGAGCGGGCCGGCGCCTCCGCGTCCCGCATCCGCCAGCCGTATGACAGCGTGCTGATGCTGTTTGCCGCCCTGGAGGATCCCGGCCTCACGATCCTGCCGACGCACCGCGTGCTGACCACCGCCGTCCCGCCGCTTCCGCGCCTTCGGAGCCTGCTGGGCGACGCGTTCGAATTCCATCCGTTCCCTGTCAGCGGCGCCGACGAACCGGCTGTCAGGCGACGCTTCCTGCAGACGCTTCGGGAGCAGGGACAATCCGCCACGGTTTTCGGTCTCGCCTGCCGGGGCGCCGATGCCTATGTCCTCCTCACACTCCGCCCGCAGCATCGGCCATCGCCTCCCGCTTCCCCGCGGGATCGGTTGGACGTTTCCATCCTCCAGCAGCACGTGATCGCCAAGCTCTGCCCGACGCCGCGCGAACAGGAAGCCGTCCTGTATACCAAGGACGACGACGAGGCGCTCGATTGGGTTCGACAAGGGACGGGAGAGGCCGCGCTTCTGCTCAATCCGACGAAGGTCGACGAAGTCCGGGCCGTCGCGGCCGCTGGAGAGCGTATGCCGCACAAGTCGACCTATTTTTTCCCCAAGCCGCTGACGGGGTTGGTGATCAATGTGTTCGAAGAAGTCAACAGCTGACGGCCGGAAGCGGAATGCTGTGCGCAGTTAGCTGTGGCCTGCGAAGATGAACGCCAAAATTCTGGTTGTCGACGACAACTCGGATATTCTCACGATGCTCACTGATCGGTTAGAGTCGCTCGGCTATCGGGTCGTCACGGCGGGAGACGGAGAGCGCGCGCTGGCGCTGCTCGACCAGGAATCTCCCAATCTCGCACTGCTCGACTTGGAATTGCCCCGCCTGTCCGGGCTGGAGGTGTTGAAGCACCTCTCGACCGCCCGCCAAGGACTGCTTGCAGAGACCCCGATCATCATGATGACCGCGTACGGCACCATCCCGACCGCGGTGGAGGCCATGAAGCTGGGCGCCTATGATTTTCTGACCAAGCCATTGGACAAGGACCACCTGCTGATCATCATCCGCAAGGCGCTTGACTGGGTGGCAGCGAAACGCCGCATCGCCGTGCTTGAGTCGGAGCTTCAGAGCAAGTACGCAAGAATCGTCGGCGACAGTCCCAAAATGCAATCGCTGCTTGAAGCGGCTCGGCGGGCGGCCAAATCGGATGCCGGCATTCTGTTGTTGGGAGAGACCGGCACCGGCAAAGAGCTCTTCGCCCGCTCCATCCATGCCTGGAGCCCGCGCCGAGCCATGCCGATGGTGGCGATCAACTGCAGCGCGCTTCCCGAAGCCCTGCTGGAAAGCGAATTGTTCGGGCACGAGAAAGGGGCGTTCACCGGCGCGGATCGGCAAAAGAAGGGGCAGATCGAGATGGCGGACGGCGGGACCGTCTTCCTCGACGAAATCGGCGACATGCCGCTGAGCCTCCAGGCCAAGCTCCTGCGCGTCTTGCAGGACCGTGAATTCCATCGCATCGGCGGCACGCGGCTCGTCTCCGTTAATATCCGTGTGATCGCGGCGACCAACCGCGACCTGAAGCAGGCTGTCAAAGCCGGCCAATTCCGCGAAGACCTGTACTTCCGGCTGAGCGTCATCAATCTCACCCTGCCGCCACTGCGCGAGCGAACCGAGGACATTCCCGCGCTCGCCGAGTTTTTCCTGGAGCGGCACATGCGGGAAACCAAACGGCCGGGCATGAAATTCAGCCCCGCCGCGATCGAGGCCATGAAGCGGTATGTTTGGCCGGGCAACATCCGCGAACTGGAGAACGCCATCCAGCGCGCCGTCGTGCTGAGCCCAACGGAGACGATCGAGCCGGACATGCTGACGCTGTCGTTCCAGGACGCAGCGACGCCCGGCGCACACCATCCGGCGCTCGCGTATGTGCGCCTTCCCTACCACGAATCCCTAGAGGCACACAGCCGTTTCATCATCCAGCAGGCGCTGCGCGAGGCGGAAGGGAATCAGACCAAAGCGGCTGAACGCCTGGGGTTGCAGCGCACGTACCTGGCGAGGCTGATCAAGCAAAAACACCTGCGGCTGGAGAACGCAACGGAAGAGTAAGCAGGGGGGGCACGACGGTGGATGCTGCTACCCGCTTCCCTTGGTCGCGGGGACGGAGGCACACCAGGACTTCCGCGCCGCCAGGTTGATCAGGCCGGCCTCCGCGTCTCGTTCGGTCTGCGCGTACCGCTCCGGCGTACCCACATCGGACCAGTACCCTTCCGCGTCGTAGCCCAGCACCGCCTCGCCGTGCTGGATCGCTGTGACATAGGCGTCGATGATGGATGAGGCTCGGCCCTTGGGTACATCCCGCAGCAACCGAGGATGCAGGATGTGTACGCCCGTGAACATGCGCGGCTCGGTCTGACCTGTATCCAGCACCCCCCGTCCGGCGATCCTGACAATCCGGTGCCCGGACCCTACTTCCACGAGCCCCCACCGTTCGGCCTCCGGGTCTTTACGCAGCACCAGCGTCGCAGCGGCGGCGTGCCGGCGGTGAAACGCGATCAGCGCGTCAAGGTCCAGTTCGAAGAGCGTGTCTCCGTTCACCACCAGGAACGGCTCGCCGGAGAAGAACGGTTCGACCTGCTTGATCCCGCCTCCGGTGCCCAACATGACCGGCTCGCGGGAGTACGAGATCCGCAGCCCGTACCGTTCTCCGTCGCCCAATGTCTGCTCGATCATCGGTCCCAGGTGATGCAGATTGATCATCACCTCGCGGAAGCCATGCCGCCTCAACAGCAGAAGATTCCAGACGATGATCGGCGTACCCGCGACGGGCAGCAGCGGTTTCGGAATCGTGTTGGTGAGGGGCCGCAAGCGGGTACCCAGCCCCGCCGCAAGAATCATGGCCTTCATACAGCCAATGAGAAAGGAGGAATGAGCAATGTGGAATGGCCGGAACATGTCTGCACACCATCATTCCTCCTTCCACATTCCCCATTTCTCATTATTTGGCTACTGGAGTTCCGGCACATACGGCGACAGGTGTTTCCGCAGCGTCGCCAACTCGGGATATTTCTCCAAATTGCGTCGCACGTAGCCTAAGACTCGAGGGACATCCGACAGGAATTTCGGGTTCTTCTTCACCTGGTCGATATAGACGAAGCGGCCCGCCGCTTTGAGATTCCGCTGAATGCTCGTCCAATCGAACAGCCGCTGAAACGCGCCGCGATCGGTCCAGATATGCTTGAGTGCCGCGAGTCGTTCCAGATAGTAGGCAATCAGGTCCTCAACGAGGTCCTCGTCCAGCGCAATGTAAGCGTCGCGCAGCAACGAGGCCAGGTCGTAGGTGGCTGGTCCCATGAGCGCGTCCTGGAAATCGATCACCCCCAGCCGCGAACGCTCGACCATCAGGTTGCGGGAATGATAATCGCGATGGGTGAAGACGCGCGGCAAGCCAGCCAACAACTCGGCGATCTTCCGGAACTCGGCCCGGATCACCTCCCGGTCGTCCGCGCACATGGGCTTCCCCCGCCGGGTTACGATCCCATACTCCAGAAAATGGTCGAATTCCCACATCAACAACGGCACATCGAAGCTGCGGTGAAACGCGAGACAGCCGGGATCGGCCGGAGAGGTGGCCTTGACCTGCATCCGCACCAGGATGTCAATCGCCTGCCGATAGAGCGCGGAGACCTCGGCCGAGGAGGCCTCGCGACACGCCTCCGTTAACGTGAGGTCGCCGAAGTCTTCCAAATACAGGAGGCCCGCCTCCCGGTCATAGTAGTACAATCCGGGCACCGGAATGCCGGCTCGTTCCAGATGGGCGTGAATATTGAGGAACGGCAGCTCTGCAATCTGGACGGTGGCCCCGCTGACCGCCTCTTCGGAGTGCTTAAACGCTTCAGGCTCGGCCAGTTGCATGAGGATCAGCGACGCCGGCGGTCCGTTGCACAAGGTGACGCGAAAGTAGCGTCGATTGGACGCATCGCCGGCGAGCGGGACGAGCGCGCCAAAGTCCGCGCTGAAGGGCAGTTTAGTCCGGACGGTGTAGGCGACATGATCGGGATCGGGCGGTGCGAGCGGGGTCTTGGGAACGACCGGATCGACCGTAGCCATCGGCGGCGCATTATACTCCGAGTCATCGCGGATTGCGATGGAAACATGCGACCCAGAGCATGGCAGAGCCATGCCCTGGTGGAGTTTCCTCGCGGCGCCTGACCCTGTAAGATGTATTTATGCAGTACGTGCACCTCGGCCGTTCAGGGGTGATCGTCAGCCGACTCTGCCTCGGCACGATGAACTTCGGACTCCACACCGATGAGCCGTCCAGCTTTCGGATCATGGACCGGGCGCTGGAAGTGGGGATCAACTTTTTCGACACGGCGAACGTGTACGGCGGCAAACGGGGCGACGGGCTGACGGAGCAGATCATTGGCCGCTGGTTCGCCCAGGGCGGTGGGCGGCGCGACAAGGTCGTGCTGGCAACCAAGGTCTACGGCCGCATGGGCGACTGGCCCAATCAATCCAAACTGTCGGCGCTGCACATTACGCGGGCCTGCGAAGAGAGTTTGCGCCGGCTGCGGACGGATTACATCGACCTGTATCAAATGCACCACGTCGATCGCGACACGCCCTGGGACGAAGTCTGGCAAGCGATGGAACGCCTCGTCCGCGACGGCAAGGTCATCTACGTCGGCAGCAGCAACTTCGCCGGCTGGCACCTCGCACAGGCTCAGGAGACGGCCAGAAGCCGCCGGTTTCTCGGCCTGGTGTCCGAGCAGAGCCTTTACAACCTGACCCAGCGGATGATCGAGCTGGAGGTGATCCCGGCTTGCGAAGCCTATGGGATCGGACTCATTCCATGGAGCCCACTAGCGGGCGGCCTCTTGGCGGGATCGCTGAGAGCGGCGCGGGTTGGACGACGCGCCGACGAAGAACTCAGAAAAAAAGCGGACACCCACCGCGCGAGGCTTGAAGCCTATGAGAAACTCTGCGCCGACCTGGGCGAGCAGCCGGCCGACGTCGCGATCGCCTGGCTGCTGCACCAGAAAGCGGTCACCGCTCCCATCATTGGCCCTCGAACGTTGGACCAATTGAACGGGTCCGTGCAGGCGTTGAACCTCAAGCTGAGCGCCGAGACCCTCGGACGCCTCGATGAAATCTTCCCCGGCCCGGGCGGTCCCGCGCCGGAAGCCTACGCCTGGTGACAAGTTCGCGAGTCGTGCCCGTCCCCGCTGGTCTGGCCTGTCCCGCGAGCCGTGCGGTTCGTCATGGCTCGCGGAAATACCGCCAGCCGACGACCCCGACCATCGTGCCGACCGTATCGGCCAGCCAATCCCATCCGCTCGCTTCCCGCAGCGGAACGAAGGCCTGATGCACCTCATCCGTTATCCCGTACACCGCGGCGGCCAGGATCGCCAGCGGCAACCTGTACCGCGCTCCCCACACTCCGGCGGCAGAGCGGAACGCCCGGTAACACAACGCGCCCAAGACTCCGTATTCCACCACGTGCAGCGTCTTGTCTCCCAGAGCCGTCAGAAACGACGGCAGCGTCGCTTCGGGATGGGAGAGCGAAGAAAACGCGAAGATCAACGCTGCATAGACCAGCGGCGGCGCCCAGTACCAGCAGAGGAGCCAGAGGCGCCCGACTCGAGACCCGTTCTGCATGCCGTTGACGTGCACGTCGCCTCCCCGATGGCCGGCCGCTCCGGTTCCACAACCGCTCCGCCAGCTCGCAATTCGCAGGACTGTTTGCAACCTATCTATCCCTATGACATACTGCGCGTGGATCTGCAAGCGCGTCCTGCGAATTCATCACTCCATGAAAACCGTCCGGCTTTGCTTTCTCTGGCACATGCACCAGCCCGCTTACATCGATCCGGTGGCTGGATGCGCCACCATGCCGTGGGTCCGCTTGCACGCCGCCAAGGCCTATTTCGACATGGCCTACCTGCTGGACCGGTTCCCGGACATCACGGCAACGTTCAATTTCACGCCCTCGTTGCTGCGCCAATTGCAGGAGATCGGCGCAGGCTCGGTGCGTGATCTGTTTTGGGAGCACGCCGAACGGCCGGCGGCCGAGCTGACGTTGGCCGAGAAGGCGTTTATCATCCGGCACTTCTTCTCCGCCAACTGGCCCACGATGGTCCGGCCCTTCCCGCGTTACCATGAGCTGTTGGTGAAGCGCGGCATGGACGTACGCGGACGCGACCTGGAACGGCTGGCCCGCCAATTTTCCACACAGGAGTTGTTGGATCTCCAGGTGTGGCACAACCTGGCGTGGTTCGGATACGGCATGGTGAGCCGATTCCCGCGCCTGGCCGAGCTCCGGGCGAAAGGCCGCGGGTTCACGGAGGAAGAGAAGCAGGAAGTGCTTGCGCTCCAACGGACCGCCGTGCGGGAGATCATCCCGATGTATCGGCGACTGGCCGATCGCCGTCAGATCGAATTGACGACGACCCCGTTCTACCACCCAATTCTGCCCCTGATCATCGATACGGACTTCGCCCGCCGCGCGCGGCCCGATCTCCCTCTGCCGTCACGGTTCCAAGCCAAGGCCGATGCGGAGACCCAGGTCCGCAGGGCCGTCGGCTTTCATACCGAGACGTTCGGGCGGCCTCCTGAGGGGCTCTGGCCGTCGGAAGGCGCGGTGTGTCCTGAGATGATCCCGTTGTTGCGCGCAGCCGGAATCCGCTGGTTCGCCACGGACGAAGGCATCCTGGCCCGATCGCTGGAAGCCCGGTCTCATCCCTGGGACCGCCGCACCGCGCTCTACAGGCCGTACCTGGTCGGGCAGCCGGGCGAGGAACTGACGATCGTCTTCCGCGACCGCGAGCTGTCCGACGCCTTCGGGTTCGTCTACCACAAGACCACCCCGGAGGCGGCAACGGAGGACGTGTTGCGCCGTCTCGGGGCGATCATCGAGGACGTGCCGGCCGATCGGGCGTTGATCGCCGTGATCCTCGACGGGGAAAACCCGTGGGAACATTACCACGACGGCGGCGAACGCTTCCTGTCGCTGTTCTACAAGGCCTTGGCCGACGGAGTCCTGAACCGCGACGGACGAGTCCAGGTGGCCACAGCCACCGTGAGCGAGGCCCTGGCCGTTTGTCCGCCGATGACGCGGCTCGAACACCTGCATTCAGGTTCCTGGATCAATCAGGATTACAAGATTTGGATCGGCCACCCAGAAGACAACCGCGCCTGGGAGCTTCTCCGACACACCCGGTCCCGGCTGGCCGAAGTTAGCGGAACCCTCGCGGCGGAACCGGCGCGCCTCGCCTGGGAAGAGCTATACGCAGCGGAAGGGAGCGATTGGTTCTGGTGGTACGGCGACGACTTCGAGACGGATTACAAAGTCGAATTCGACCGGCTCTTCCGCGCACACCTGCGGAACGTCTGGACACGGGCCGGGCTGCCGCCGCCGGAATTGCTGAACCAATCGATTCTCAGGAATGGAGTCCGGCCGGACACGGACGCGGTTCGCCAACCGACCGGTTTGCTGAATCCGGTCCTCGACGGAGCGGTGACGGATTTCTTCGAGTGGCTAGGCGCGGGCTCGATCGACCCCAACCCGCCGCTCGGCGCCATGTGGAAGTCGGAGGGTTTTTTTCAGGCCATCCGGTTCGGCTTCAGCCTCGAGCAATTGTTCGTTCGGCTGGACCCGGATGACCGCGCGCTGAAACGCCTGGCCGAGCCGGCGGCGGAGATCCACCTGGCCCACGGAGAGCGCGTGTACAAGCTCGTCGTTTCGCTCGCGCCGGCCGGTGCCGAGTCATGTACCCTACTGGCGGCCGACGGAGGACCCTACGCCGAGGTCGGAAGTTCCCCATCGATTCGCCGCCGCAAGATCATCGAACTGGCCGTGCCCTTCAAGGATTTGCGAGCCGAACCCGGGCAGGAATGGCGGCTCAGCGTCGTCGTCACGGAGCACGGCCTGGAGATCGCCCGCTATCCGTTCCACCAACCGGCCATCTTCATGGTGCCAGATCGGGACTTTGAAGCCCTGATGTGGAGGGTCTAACGACGCTGCGTGCCGAACGAGCAAGGTAGAATGAGACATGCCGACCGCATGAGGTCGCGAAAAGACATAGGGTTGCTCTTCACAATTCCGCATTCCTCATTCCACATTTCCTGGAGGGGCCATGTCTGAGTTACGACGTGATCCGATTGTCGGCCGGTGGGTCATCATTTCGACGGAACGCCGCGCCCGCCCGCAGGATTTTCTTCGCAACCAGCCGGCGCGGCCGCCGTCGACAGCCCTCTGTCCATTTTGTCCGGGACAGGAGCGCCTGACGCCCAAAGAGATTCTGGCCTACCGCCCGCAGCCCGGCGAGCCCAATACGCCGGGGTGGACGATCCGCGTCGTCCCGAACAAGTTTCCCGCGCTGCAGGTGGAAGGCGAACTGGGCCGCGAAGGGGTCGGCCTGTACGACCGCATGAACGGCATCGGCGCGCACGAAGTCATCATCGAAACGCCGAACCACAAGGACACCCTAGCCGATATGCCGACCAAGCGGATCGAGGACGTCCTATGGGCCTTTCGCGACCGGATCGTCGATCTTAAGAAAGACGGGCGGCTGCGCTATATCCTCATCTTCAAAAATCATGGCGCGGCGGCCGGGGCAACCCTGGAACACACACACTCGCAACTGATCGCCCTGCCGATCGTGCCCACCAGCGTCGTCAACGAAATCGAAGGGTGCCGGGCCCACTACCAACAAAAGGAGCGATGCATGTATTGCGACATCCTCCGTCAGGAGTTAAGCGACGGGACGCGCATCGTCGCCGAGAACCCGGAATTTCTCTGCATCACCCCCTTCGCCGCACGGTTTCCGTTCGAGATGTGGATCCTGCCGAAACGGCATGCTGGCCACTTCGAAGAAAGCCAGAAAAGCCAATTCGAATTTCTGGCACCCATTCTGTCCGAGGCCCTGCGGCGGATGGACAAGGTCCTATCACGGCCGGCGTATAATTTCGTCCTGCACAGCTCTCCCCAGCACGAGAAGACCGGTGAGTTTTACCACTGGCACCTGGAACTCATGCCCAAGCTCACGCAGGTCGCCGGCTTCGAGTGGGGCACCGGCTTCTACATCAACCCCGTCGCTCCGGAAGAATCCGCGAAGTTTCTGCGGGACGCGGAGTTGTAGAGCGGTATTGCCTCGCCTCTCTTCCTCCCCGTATCATGGTGGCATGCAGGTCCGGCTTAGTCATCCGGAACGCTCTGTCGAAATCAAAGGGCCCAAGCGCGTCCGTGAGTTGCTGCGCGAGTTGAACCTCATTGCCGAGGCGCACCTCGTGATCCGCGGCGACGACCTGGTCACCGAGGACGAGCTGCTGGCCGACACGGACAGCGTGGAAGTGCGACCCGTCATTTCGGGAGGCTGAACCGGGACGCTTCGTTTGTTGGGTTCGTTTGGTTGATCTCGTGCGCGGACTCCGCCAACTCACCAGATAAACTAAACAACCGAGTCAACTCCGAGATATGCGCTGCATCAAATGTCACACGAAAGCGGTCATCGGGCTGCCACGGCACAACGCGGCGTTCTGCAACCCCTGCTTCACCGAGTTCGTCCACGACCAGGTCGCGCGCGCGATCAAGGCCGAGCGGATGTTCGGCAAGCAGGACCGCATCCTGGTCGCCGTTTCCGGCGGGAAGGACAGTCTCGCGCTGTGGGATATCCTGCTCAAGCTCGGCTACCGCGCCGATGCGCTCTACGTCAATCTTGGGATCGGGAGTTATTCGGAGCGGTCGCAGCAAAAGGTGCAGACCTTCGCCGACACCGTCGCCGCCACGTACGGCGCGACGCTCCATATCCATAAGGTCGAACAGGAAGAAGGCGCGGGCATCCGCGAACTGGCCGATCTGGTTCATCGTCCGACGTGTTCGACGTGCGGGACGATCAAGCGCTATCAGTTCAACCGCGCGGCGATCGAGCGGGAGTATGATGTGATGGCGACCGGCCACAATCTCGACGATGAAGCCGCCCGGCTGCTCGGCAACGTCCTCCACTGGCAGGACGACTACTTAGACAAGCAGGGGCCCAGCCTGCCCGCATCGGTAGAAGGCTTTGCCAAAAAGGTGAAGCCGCTGTACCGCCTGGCTGAACGCGAGGTCGCCGCCTATGCGGTGCTGAACAAGATCGACTACATCGTCGAAGAATGCCCGATGGCCAAGGGCTCCAAAATGCTCCTCTACAAGGACGTCTTGAACCGACTGGAGACGGAATCTCCCGGCACGAAGCAGCGATTCTATTGGGGCTTTCTGGAACGGCAGGCGAAAGAGCGACCGGCGGCGTCCTCCATGACGGAAAAAGACCGGGCTTCGCTCCATCCTTGCGCCGCCTGCGGCCAGCCTACGACAGCCGAGATGTGCTCCTATTGCAAGATGATGGCGCGCGCGAAGGTCAGCCACTCGCGAACCACCGGCAGTTGATCACTGACGGTGGGCCGCAAAAAGCAAAGGGTCCGGGCTGTTCGTTGCCCGCGCTTCCTATTGGATGCGTGCCCCCACTTGAATAGAACCGCGCGACCCCGTAAGCTGCGGTTCGAAGAGCCAACTGCGAGCAGCCCAAAGCCATGGGCTATACCTCACCCTCTCTTCCCCCTTTTCCAGGGAGGGAAGGTCTCAGGCAGAGAGTAATGCCATCAATAATAATTAATGGAGTCTTCGCGTCAATGAAAGCAGACGGCGCTTCAGTCGTGGCCCAATTACGCGGGCACCCCTAATCACTCAATCACAACGTTTTCTCATCGCGCCTGAACATGGCAACGATTCAACGGGATTATTACGAAGTGCTCGGTGTGCCGCGCACGGCCACCCAAGAGGACATCAAGAAAGCCTACCGCCGGCTCGCGCGCTTGTATCATCCCGACCTGCACAGCGGCAGCCGCAAGGCGGAGATGGAAAGGAAGTTCAAAGAACTGAACGAGGCGCACGAGGTCCTTTCCGATCCGGACAAGCGCAAAAAATACGATCGGTACGGGCACAACTGGGAACAGGCGGAAGCCTACGAAAAGGCCAGACAAGAGGCGCAAGCGCGGGCCGGAGCAGGAACTGAATTCTCGTTCGGCGACGCCGAGGCGTTCAGCGACATCTTCGAGACCTTTTTCGGCCGGCGGGGACGGAGTGCGGGCACCGCGCGCGGGTTTGCGGTCCAGGGCGAGGACCTAGAAACCGACATCCATCTTTCGCTCCGCGAAGTCCTGACCGGCGTCACGCGGCGGCTGACGCTGTCCGAGACAATCCCGTGTTCCGTCTGTGGCGGAACGGGAATCATGAGGGGGCGGTCTTGTCCGACCTGTCTGGGATCCGGCGCACGCCAGGAGACGCGCACCATCGAGGTGAGAATTCCGGCCGGTGTGCAGGAAGGCACCAGAGTCCGCGTGGCGGGGAAAGGCCATCCGGGGGTGAACGGCGGCAAGCCGGGTGACCTCTATCTGCGGGTCCACATCGATGACGACGGCGTGTTTCGCCGGCAAGGCAGTGACGTGCACGTGACGCTGCCGGTGTGGCCGTGGGAAGCGGCGTTGGGGGCGGACGTGCTGGTCCCGACCCTGACGGAACCGGTCAAAGTCAAAGTTCCGCCGGGCAGCAAAGCCGGCGCCAAGCTCCGGCTCAAAGGCAAAGGCCTTCCCACCGCGTCAGGCGGCCATGGCGATCTGTTTTTGACGCTGCAGATCGTGATGCCGCCGACGCTGACGGAAGAAGAACGCAAACTGTACGAGCAACTCGGCCGATTCCCGCATCCCGATCCGCGCGCGGACCTGCTCGCGGCGGCTCGCCGAGTCTGAGAGCCGAGGGAGCCGGCGACCAGGCGCCCACCCGATCCGATGACGCTGGTCGAATACGCGTTGTTCGCATTCAGCTCGCTCTTCGTCATTGTCGATCCGATCGCGGCGGTGCCAGCTTTCCTGGCGATGACGGCGCGCGACTCCCCGGCGGAGCGGCTTCGCACCGCGCGGGTCGCCTGCACGGTCGCCGTCGGCTTGCTGGCCGGTTTCGCCTTCATCGGGCAGAGGCTGTTCACATTGCTCGGTGTCACCTTGCCGGCGTTTCAGGTAGCCGGTGCGCTGGTGCTGCTTCTGGTCGCGCTCGACATGCTCCGCGCGCAACGATCGGCGGTGCAGGAGACGGAAGTCGAGCGAGCGGCCGGGCGGGACAAGGACGACATCGCGGTCACCCCGCTGGCCATGCCCATGCTGGCCGGACCAGGCGCCATCTCCACGGTGATCTTGTTGGAATCGCAGGCGAGGAACTGGTCGCAACGAGCGGTGTTGCTGGGCTGCTTGATGCTGGTCGGAGTGACCAGCTACGCGACATTGGCGTTGGCCGGCACCGGCGCACGCCGGCTGAGCCCCATCGCTGAACGCATCATCACCCGGCTCATGGGATTGATCCTAGCGGCAGTCGCCGTGCAGTTCATGTTCAACGCGCTCAAGCACGAGGGCGGATTGCTCGGCAAATAAGATAAAATGGACGTCGGCACTTCACTGTAAAAAAAGGAGGGCGTGATGAAAAGACCCGCGGTCACTGTCTGCTCGATGAGCCTGGCAACCTTGGTTCTGGTGGCGTTCAGCTTGCAACCCGTATGGGCCGATCCACCGGCCGACCAACACAGCAGGAACGGGTATGGCAAAGACGGCTACGGCGGCCACGGCATGGGGATGGGCATGATGCTACACGGCAGCACGTCCCACCTGATCCGCCACCTGTTGAGGCACCAGAAAGACATCGGACTGACCGACGAGCAGGTCGGCAAGCTCAAGGAGTTGCAACTCAACCTGGACAAGACCCGCATCAAGAGCGAGGCGGACATTCAGATCGCCGAGCGCGAACTGCGCGCCTTGGTCGAAGACGACAAGTCCGACCTTGCCGCCATCGAGGCCAAGCTAAAGCAAAGCGAAGAGCTGCAGGTCGGGCTTCGCTTGGCCGCCATCAAGGCCCGCCGGGAGGCGCTCGCACTGTTGACGCCCGAACAACGGGAAAAACAAAAGGGGATACACGAAAAAATGATGCAAGAGCACAAGAGCGCCGGCCGCCGTCACGGAAGTCCCAAAGGAGAACCCAAGAAGGACGACGGGAAGGCCAACTGATCATCCGACAGGAGGTGTACGATGCGCAGGTATGGGATCATGGCGGTGACCGTCATAGGCTCGCTGCTGGCGTTCCACACGTCGGCTTGGAGCGATGACAAAGGTAAGGTCTCGGAACTGGTGAAAGACGCCAAAGTCAGCATCGACCAGGCGATCAAGACGGCTTCGGAGAAGGTGCAGGGCACGGTGGTCGAGGCCGAATTGGAGAAGAAGCACGGTAAGACGGTCTGGGAGGTGGAGATCGTCGGCGCCGATAACAAAGTCACCGAAGTCCATATCGACGCCGCCACGGGTGACGTGATCGATACCGAAGACAAGAAAGAAGAGCAGAAAGGCGAGAAGAAGAAAGGCAAAGAGAAGGGCAAATAACGGGAATCGCGCGACGACAGGGCTGGCGCCGCGCAAGCGGCGCCAGCCCTGTTGGCTCAGGCCGCCTTGCGGAGCCGATCACGGACGACCTTGGACACCGGCGCCCGCCTTCGCTCCTCCCAGAACGAATACGCCGCGCTGAGACAAAAGACGACCAACACCAGCCCGGCGACCACCGCGGAGAAGGCATCCGCGTCCGACGTCCACTCCGCCGCCCAGGCCCGCGCGGGGCCAAACCACGTGAAGGCCACCGGCCACGCCAGCCAACGCTGCGACACCGCTTTCCACATCGAGCGGTCCTCCAACTGCTTGTATCCATAACCCGCCTCGGACGAAAATCAAGCCATGTCTCCGACCGGAGCCGGTCTTCGTTTTTGATTTTATTTTTTATTGATGAGGAACGCACCCCCATGGCCATTCAACTATTCCAGGCCCGTGTCGAGCAAGTCCGGGACCTGACCCACGATGTGCGGGAACTGGTGCTCCGCCTGCTCGCCCCGCCCAAGATCGACTTCAAGGCGGGACAGTTTGTATCGTTCGAGGTCATCCATCCGACACTCCATCGGCCGGTAACCCGGCCATACTCCATCGTCTCCACACCGAGTCGGCCGGACCTGATCACACTGCTGTTCAACCTCGTTCCCGGCGGTCCTGGCTCCACCTACCTCTTCAGTCTCCGCCTGGGCGATGAGACGCGCTTCAAAGGTCCCGCCGGCGCGTTCTACGTGCGGGACGATCCGGCCCGGGATCTGCTCTTCGTCGCGACCGGCACCGGCATCGCGCCGATCCGATCTATGATCGAAGACCGGCTCGAACGCGGCTTCGAGCGGCGCGTCACTCTGTATTGGGGGCTGCGAAGCGAACGCGACGTGTACTACCAGGACGAACTGAGCGCCGTGGCTAAGCGCCACCCTCACTTCAGCTATGTCATCACGTTGTCCCGTCCGCAGGCGCAGTGGAGCGGTCCGGTCGGGCGCGTCACGACACTCGTTGAAGAACGGTTGACCTCGGTGAAGCATCTGGCCGTCTACCTGTGCGGCAACAGTGGCATGATCAGAGACGTCACTGCCCTCGTCAACAAGAAGGGTCTCTGCCCCATCTACCGCGAGAAGTATTACGACGACCGCGGCGAGTCTCCTGACGACTGAGTCTTTGGTCCTATTGCCCTAGTCCATCTGATCTGCTTGTCCGTCTTGGTTTCCCTTGACTTGCCGACAGGTTGCGTTATCTAACACCTCGCTTTCGTTCAGGAAAGGAGGTTGCACATGCAGAGAGTCAGCACCGTCATTCGCAGCCGAGTGTGTATCCTTGCCGTGATGATGGCGTTTCTCTTTGGCGCGTCGACATCCATTCCGAACGCAGGCGCGACCGCGTCATCGTCCGGCCACTCGACTCCTCTCAACACCGAGCCTTTTCCCCCAGTGGTTCTGTTGCCAGGCGATCGGATTCTGCAAGGAACCGTTGAGCAGGTGATCGGCGACATGATCCGCGTGAATACCGGCGAAGTCGAACCGCGGTTCCTCCCGATCAAAGAAGCGATGGAGAAGGGGATCCCGTCACTGAAGAAAGGCGACCGGCTGGAGATCGCGGTCAATGACCAAAACCTGGTCATCGATTACCATCTGCTCGGCCAGCCGACCTGGTATCGGATCGTGAAAGGGCAATTGGCCCAGCCGCTTCCGGTCGGCCACGAATGGGCGGTCATCAAGTCCGAGGATGGGACGGAGCACACCTATGAGATTCGTCCGTTGGCGCGGAGTAAGGTCGCGGCTCTTCCCCTTCATGCTCAGGCGGTGTTCCTGATCGACCAGACGAATAAACTCATCGACGCCACGTTCGGCAGCGACCAGGTCTTGCAACAGGCGGCGGCAGCGTGGCGAAAATCTCCACCCAAGGCCGCCTATCAGCGGATTGAAGGCACGATCGTGAAGCCCACGAACTGGATATCGGTTCGGACCACTCGCGGCGAGGAGAAGTTCTATGAAGTCCGGCCGTTCGTCCAGGACAAATTAAAGCAAGTCCGACCGGGCGAACAGGTCATCCTGTTACTGGACAATGAGAATAAGGTCGGCGACATCGCCATTCCCCCGCAGTCGCCGCGCGGTTGATCTCGCATCATCAACACCCTCCGATTCGGTTCGTCCAACCGATCGGGGGGTGCCCATCGTCGTTCGCCCTCCCCGATTGACCAGCGATCGTCTTCTGTGAGACATTCCCCGGACGCAGCCAGCCTGCCGCTCCGTCCTCGGTCGGATCGCGAGGACAGCATGCACCAGCTGGGCGCGTCACAAGCGAACAGGAGTCCTATGGCAGCCGAACGAACACTGAACAGTCTTGCCCTGCTCCAAGGCCCCAGCCGAGCGCCGGCCCGGGCGATGCTGAAGGCCGTGGGATTCACCGACGACGATCTGGCCCGTCCGCTGGTCGGTGTCGCCAACACCTGGATCGAAGTGATGCCGTGCAACTACCATCTGCGCCGGCTGTCCGAGCGGGTGAAAGCCGGCATCCGCGCGGCCGGCGGCACGCCGATCGAATACAACACCATCGCCATCTCCGACGGCATCGCCATGGGGACGGAGGGGATGAAGGCCTCGCTGGTCAGCCGCGAGGTCATCGCCGACTCGGTGGAATTGGTTGCGCGCGGACACCTCTTCGACGCGGTCGTGGCCCTGTCGGGCTGCGACAAGACCATCCCCGGGACCGTCATGGCGCTGGCGCGGTTGAATCTGCCGTCGCTGATGCTCTACGGCGGCTCGATCATGCCCGGCACGTTCCGGGGTCGCGCCGTGACCATTCAGGACGTGTTCGAAGCGGTCGGCCAGCATGCTGCCCATCAGATGACCGACGCCGAACTCAAAGAACTGGAAGACCACGCCTGTCCCGGCCCCGGCGCCTGCGGCGGCCAATTCACGGCCAACACGATGGCGATCGCGTTCGAGTTCCTCGGCATCTCGCCGATGGGCTGGAACGGCGTCCCCGCGATGGACCCGCGCAAGGACGACGTGGCCTTCGCCTGCGGCAAGCTGGTGATGGAATTGCTAAAACAGGACCTGCGGCCGCGCCGGCTCATCACCCGCAAATCTTTGGAGAACGCGATCGCAGCCGTCGCCACAACGGGCGGCTCGACCAATGCGGTGCTGCATCTCCTCGCCGTCGCACGGGAAGCCGGCGTGCGGCTGACGCTCGATGACTTCGACCGGATCAACCGGAAAGTGCCGCTGCTGGCCGATCTCAAGCCGGGTGGGCGGTTCATGGCCGCCGACCTCTCTGCGGCGGGCGGCACGACGCTGGTCGCCAAGCGGTTGCTGGACGCGGGCCTGCTTCACCCCGACCAGCCGACCGTGACAGGCCGGACGATCGGGGAAGAAGCCAGCCAGGCGAAGGAAACGCCGGGGCAGGAGGTGGTGCGCCCGCTGTCCGATCCGATCAAACCGACCGGCGGATTGGTCATTCTGAAAGGCAATCTGGCGCCGGAGGGCTGCGTGGTGAAAGTCGCCGGGCATTCGAGGCTGACCTTCCGCGGGCCGGCCAAGGTCTTCGATTGCGAGGAAGACGCCTTCGCCGCGGTGAAAGCCTGCCGGATCAAGGCCGGGGATGTGGTGGTAATTCGCTACGAAGGCCCGGCCGGCGGGCCAGGAATGCGCGAGATGTTGAGCGTGACCGCCGCGCTCGTCGGCGAAGGGCTCGGCGACTCCGTCGCGCTCCTGACCGACGGTCGCTTCTCCGGCGCCACCCACGGGTTGATGGCCGGCCATGTCTCGCCGGAAGCCATCAAGGGCGGGCCCATCGCCGCCGTGAAGAACGGCGACATGATCGTCTTCGACATTCCGAACCGCCGACTGGACGTCGAACTGCCGCAGAAGGAGCTGCGGGCCCGTCTGAAGAAGGTGAAACACCCGGCGCCCCGCTACACCACCGGCGTACTGGCCAAGTACGCGCGGCACGTCTCATCGGCGTCAGAAGGTGCGGTGACGAGTTGATCCTTATGGCTGGATCGCTTCGGACGCGACGCGGCCCTTGAGGCGGTCCACATAGTCGAGGAAAAAGGCGAGAAAAATACCAACGAACAGCGAGAGGACGCCGGCTAACAGGACGTTCAAGGTGACCCGGGGTCTGCTCTTCTTTTCGGCGGGCACGGCCGGGTCGAGAACTTGTACGGTCGGCGTATCACGCGCCTCCTGCAATTTGGCCTGTTCGAGCTGCGAGGTCAGGAGCGTGTACAGCGTTTCTTGCACTTTGAGCTCGCGCATGAGGCGTCCATACTCCAGGGCCAAGGTCGGCACGGTCACCATCGCCGGGTGCAGGCGATCGCCTGGCAGCATACCTTTCCCCCCCCTGCCGGATTCCAGCAGATAGAGCTGTTTGCGCAATTCCTCAAGACTGGACCGCACGCGGGCCACTTCCGGATTATCCGGTGAGAGGTAGGTGTTCATCACTTGGAGCTGGACCTCTTGCGCGGTAATTTGCCCCTGCAACGTCGCGGCGGCCTCGATCATGGCTTTCGATTGCGCTTCTACTGCCACGGTTTTGTTGTGGGTTTGAAACTCCTTGAGTGCTTCCTCCGCCCGCACCAGGTTGGTGTGAGTCTCGGCGAGCCGCTTTTCGATGAAGGCCCGGTTGTGCGAGGCTTTGCTGACATTCAAGGTGCGATTGAGATGGTCAAGGTTCGAAACATAGAAGTTCGCGACGTCTGCGGCTAGCTGCGGATCTTTCGAGGCCACGGTAATCTGGATGACCTTCTCCTTCGTGACTCTGATCGTGGTATCGCCTTCGAGGGCCTTGCGCGTCTCCTGCATGGTTTTCGTGCCGTAGTAGGTTAGGAGATCAAACCGCTGGATGACGGCATCGGCCATGACGCGCGATTTCAGCATCGCCACGAACAGATCGGTCGGCGTCGCCGGCGTGCCGGGCAAGCTAATGCCGAGACTCTGCGCGGCACCGGCCGCCTGCGACAGCGCCATCAAACTGCCGAGGCCTTCCTTGGATTCCAGCGAAGGGAGCAAGGTCGCCGTCGATTCGTAAATCTTCGGCTGGAGAAGGCTGATCACCCCTGCCGCAACGGTACACGCGAGAAACACCGACGCGATGAGCCACCGGCGTCGCCAGATCATCCGCCAGTAGTCGAGCAGGCTTACCTCCTCGTCGGCGATTGGCATGCTGGGCCGGACAGACGCTTCCGGCGTGTCCATGACTGACTCCGATTACCGACCGATCACCGCGATGCCCGCCGCGGCGAGCGCCACGCTGCCGACAATCGACGCAATGCTCTGCCAGAGGGCCAGTTGCGGCGTCTTCACCTCGAGCTTCTGGGGGACCACGATGGTGTCGCCCGGACGCACGTCCTTGATCTTGACATAGGCCGACTCCGCTAGGCCATTGGCCCGCACAATATAGAGTTCTTTCTCGTTCGCTTGTTCCGTGAGCCCGCCGGTTTGGCGAAGATAGTCGTCAACCGACAACCCAGGCCGATACACGACGCTCGTCGGATTTTTGACCGATCCCAAAATCGTGACGGTCTGAGGCGGTTGCGGAATGAGGATCCGGTCTCGATCTTCCAAAACGATGTCATCGGGACTGCCTTCGAGTTGCTCGATCGACTCCAACCGCACCACCACGCGACCCAGCTCGGCCCGGCCGGCTAGAGCTTCCAGTTGTTGCAACCGGATGGCCAAGGTCTGCTGCTCGGCGGAGGTAATCACCCCCCCGGAGCCCGATACGCCCACGGCACCGGCCGCCACCGCGGCCGATTGCGCGGTCAGCCGCTCTCGTTCGCTGGCAATAAACCGCTGCAATTCCGCTTCCTGTCGGCGCTTGACAGACTCGCGCAAGAGCACAATCCCCTGGGGAAACGCCTTGGGGGTCAACCCGCCGGCTCGCTTCAGCACCGAGCTCAGCCGCTCGCCTGTCTGCAACGTGTAGTGGCCGGGACGGACCACCTCACCTTCCACCAACACCAAGCTGGGCGGCCGAAGACGGCTGTTGATCGCAATCTGATCCCATTGTTGCAGGGGGTGGTTCTCTGCCTCACGCCCCTCAAAGAGAGCCTGGGGGCTGAAGGGGATCACGGTGGTTTCAAACGTCACCGGGTGGGTGCGCACGATCTCGGCCCGACTCCGATCGGCCTCAGGAAGCAGCAACTCAGGGACCAGCACGTCGGCGAGCCGCATCCCTGGCCGAAATTCGAAGGGACCAGGACTCTTGACCGCCCCGGCCAGACTCGCGACGTTGGTCGCCCTCGTCGGTAGTGGTGGGACCACGACAAAGTCGCCATCCTGAAGAATCAGATTGGTGCGTGGCGCCTGGTCGCCCTTCGGTCTTGCCTCGCCCGATCGCGCCTCACTGAATCCAGCCAGCGGCACGTCGATCAGCACACGCCCCCGGACCGGATCGGCCCGGAAGATGTGGCAACGCTCGCGAGTGGCGAACGGACCCAGCCCTCCGGCCAAGGTCAAGGCGTCGCTCAATGTCGTTCCGGGTTTGATCTCGTAAATGGCAGGACGCTTCACCGCCCCGCTCACGGCAACCACGGCCCCCAGCGGCGGCACGACTACTACGTCCCCCGGCCGCAGCCGCTGGTCCTGGCTGCGGTCGCCATGCAAGAGAAACTGGTAGAAGTCCAGTTCGGCCACGGTTGTGCCGTCACGGACCACGCGCACCTGCCGGAGCGATCCGGATCGAGAGGGACCACAAGCCGCGTAGAGGCTTTGGGTCACCGTGGCGAGGGTGCTTAATTCGTACGCCCCAGGGCGGACCACCTCGCCGACTACGAAGACCTTCATAGTCCGCAGCCGAGCCATGGCCACGTGCAAGTCAAAACGCTTCAGCAAGCTGGTTAATCGGGTCCGGATGGCCTGTTCGGCTTGCGAGAACGTCAGCCCTCCGACAGGAATCGCGCCAACCTGGGGAATCACAAGCGTACCGTCACGTTCCACCTGGGCGATGTAACTGCGATTGAACGTGGGATCCGGGACATTCCAAATATGGACCGCTAGAGAATCCTGAGGACCGACCACATAATCCGGCCCGACCGGCACGTCTTGCACCGGCGCGAAGGTGGTCGATTGCAGATCGAAGAAGTTGTACCCAAACTGGGTCAACCGTGATTTCACATCCTGGAGGACGGAAAACCGGGCGAAGGCTTCTTCCACCGTGAAATTGTTGTGTGGATGCACGTCGCGACGGGTTGCCGAGAAGGCCTCGCGCTCCCGTTTCTGAGCAGCCACTTCTGCCACGGCCTGCGCACCACTGGCCCCCGGCGACATCATGGGAGGCGCGGGTGCGTTTGGCGCACCTGGGGATCGCGTGTCTGGTCCACGGTCCGGTGGCTGTTTGGCCTCCCGCTCCTGGCGCATCCGCTCCTCCACAGACAAAGGGAGGACCGTGGTGGGATCGACCGGCCAGAGTTCATGAAGGGCCGGGATTTGCCCGACAGGTTCTGGCTGCGGGGTGGGTAGAGCGGGGCACGGCGATTGGGCCGGCACAATCGGCTGCAACGCGGTGGGATTCGTGAGAATAGGTTGGCCGGGAGCAGGCTGGAGCACCGCCGCGGGACTCAGCCCAAAGGGGAGCGGAGATCCGGTCTGGAGATTGCCGCTTCCTTGAGCCATCAGGTTTGGCGGGATGATCAGGAGCGCAGAAAGCAGCCAGGCCATCGCCGCACACACCGGTCTGGGTCTGGCCAGCCATTTCACTTCACCGTGGCGCATCGAGGTTCCTCCCTCACCCTTCCCTCATGCATATCTGGCGCACTGGAGCTCACCTGTCTGGATGAACGGTTTCGCGTGCCCGCAGCGGTGCCCCACGATAGCCAAATGGAGGAGCCTCGTCAATAAAAGAAGAGACCGCGGCCATCGTCGCTCACCATTCCCAGGTGAACACGGTCCACACCAGATGATTGCGGGCGGTCACCCCAGGGGCGAAGGTCTCGACGAACGGCGTGAGGTTCGTGATTTGGCCGGGGTTCTTGAGGGACTGAAACGTGTAACCCAAGGTGATGGTGAGATTCCGGGAGTACCACCAGGTCAAGTCCACCGCAGATTCGCGTTTCCGTTCATGCACCGGGAGGCCGCGCGCCCGTTCTTGCCAATTCACGTTCACGCCCAGTTGGAGCCGCTCGGTGAACCAGCGGGTGGATCGGATGAAAAAATCAACCCCGTCTGTTCCCATATGATGACCCAACGGAAAGCCGCGATGGCGCATCCCGCTCACGTAGGTGCCGTTGTTGTACCACACCCCAGCCAATTCCGGATGGCGCCGGCGGCCAAGGTCGGTGTCGGCATATTCGATGCGCAGGTCCAATGTATCGCCGGCGAAGACCTGGGGGATATAGAGCCCGGTTAAGATCGCCACCCGGCTGGGGAGGGGAACCTGTGACCATTTGTCTTCCGATCCGAGTTCCCCGTAGAGCTGGAGGCCGGCTGGGAACGGGAGTACATACGGGACCCGGGGAAGCCTCGCCCGGACGTCCAGCATCGCCTGTTCATTGACATCGAGATCACCGCCCTGATTCGGCGGCTTCAGGTAAGCATCGAGGACGGTCCGGGGGAATGGTTGGTCACGGCCCCGCCCATCGAATTGCGTCAGGCGAGTGACGCCCACCTCCAACCAATGAGCGGGCAAATAGCTCACGCGCAGGCCAAAGAGTTTGGCACGCGAAAAATCCCGGTTGCGGTCGAGTTGTGCAAGGAACGACTGCACCTTCCACTGACCAAGCCCCGTCAAGGGGCCCGGGAGGGTGAACGGCTCGTCACTTCCCAGTTTGATCATGTCGAGGGGAAAGGCATGATCGGTGAGCAGCAGCGAGCCGTGATAGCCGGGCCCCCACCAGAGGGTGCCGCGCCCGGCTTCTATCGCCACGTTGAAGGCACTGAGTTTGAGGGAGAATTCCCGGAGATAAAAGTTGTGGCTGTTATTGGTCGCGCCGATCCCGAGCAGATGGCGATTGCTGATGAACTTGGGCTGCACGGTCAGGGCAGCCCAATCCGCCACTTCCATCCAGCCCCGCACATCAGTCTGATTCTGCACGCCGTTGACGTAGTACTCACCGCCCCGATTTTCGCGAAATCGCACCGTCTGGGCCCCGCCGATGGACGACGCATCCCCCTCGACCTGGAGTCGCCCGCCAAACCGCACCACCCCACGCGATCCGGCAGACTCCGCCGCCTCGCGCGGTCGCGGGACCACAGCGCCAAGCCGCTCGAGTTCCGGGCGAAATTCCTCGATCAAGCGGGCGAGCAAGGGTTCGGCCACGTTCTCCCGTCCGTCGGCCTCGACGCGATCGGCGCGAATCCGTTCGAGGGCCCGAGCCACGGCCCGGGCGGCCTCTTTCCGGCTATAGGGCTTCGCCGTCACCATGGCCCGGTCGATCACGTGCAAATCGACCAGGCGTTCGATGGCCTCGTACGCCCAGTGGTGCAGCGGCACATTCACCGAGGCGTGGGCATAGGAGGGCAATAGTCCGGCAAGACTCGTGCAGAAGGACGCAAGCGGAAGCAGCAAGCGGAACTTCACGGCCCAGGCTATCGAGAGAAAGGGTTGTCCGATTGACTAGAGGGAGGACAGAGTCCACGCTCTTGCACTCGGAGCGGCACGCGAAGCTTCCTGAGCACCAAGGCACGGTACACCCCTCCGTAGACCGCCACAAATCCCAGAGCCGCGAGTTGAAGCTGTGGGGTCTGAGACCACCAGACACTGGCAGCCAGGATGGTCAAAAGCGGGAACCCCGCGACCGTCAGCGCCGCCGCGGCGTTGTGGAGCTCATGGTTGCGGCCGTTGCGCCGAAACAGCCGTTTGTACATCAGATGGTGCAAATGCAGTCCGTCCGCAGTCATGGCGGGTTTGTGGCGCAGCACGCGTCGGCGCCAGATCGAAAAGAGCGTTTCCCAGACGGGATAGAGGAGCGCAACGCAAGCAAACCATGGTGACACCGGGGGATTGCGCTGGACGACCGCCACGGCAAGTTCGGCCGTCAAAAATCCCAGCAGATACGCGCCACCGTCGCCGAGAAACACCCGCGCCGTCGGATAATTCAGGAGTAAAAATCCCAACGTGCCGCCGGCCACGACCAGGCTCATGGTCCCGACTTGGACATCGCCGACTGTCCAGGCCACGGCGCTTATGGCCGAAGCAATGAACAGAATCGTGATGCCGGCGAGCCCATTCAGTCCATCGATCATGTTGATCGAATGGGTAACCCCGCTGACCACGACCACCGTGAACAGGAGCGACACCCCCGGCATCGAGAACAGCCATGCGGTGCCGGGCAGATCGAGATCCTGCACGCGGAACTCGGGAAAGAGAGCATACGCCGCAACGGCGGTGACGGCGGTCCACCCCAGGCGAGTGCGGGCCAAGACCCGGTGCCCAAGGTCCTCGGCCAATCCCGCACCGAACGCGGGCAGACTCAAGGCCACCACACTCCACGCCCATATGCGGTGGGCGACAGGGAACAGGGCGCAGGCCACAACCAAGGCAATCACCAGCCCAATCCCGCCCACACGAGGCACGGGGCGAACATGGACCTTGCGCCGGGCTTGTCCAGGATCGTCCATCCCTCGGAGCTGGAACCGGCGGCCGCAGAAGCTGATGACGGCGCAGATCAGGCAGGAGGTACCCACAGCGGACAGGGCTGAGAGCCACACCGAAATCTCGTTCATTGCGAGTCGTCTCCATCAGTCCGTACATAAAAAAACAAACCTAACCCGGGGCCGTCCCGGCGCGCTGACGGTTTCTTGCAGGCATCACAGCCGGCCCGCTTCCGGATGCCGAGTAGTTGCTTGCTCTCCCATGACGTCCACGGCCGCTCCTGTGCCACAAGACGGGGACGGCTCCGGGGCGCAAAGTCCGAACTCAGCGTGAACGGGAGCAGGCGGGGCGAGTTCGACCTGGCTGGTCATCCCAGTGACGACGTGCTCAAGGACCTTGAGCATCTCCTGGGCCCGCCTCGTTCTGGAGTGCTGAGCGGCGACGGCCACGCACCGCCGTTGCATGGCCTGCAGTTCGCCGGGGGAAGAGCGCAAATGGCGAATCGCCGAGACCAGGGCAGGAACATGCTCCGGTTCGAGACACAGACCAACCCCAGTCTCGGCCACCAGCCTGGCGGCTTCACCCTCCACCCCGAGCAGCACGGGAACGCCCATCGCGAGGCTTTCGAACAGTTTCGACGGCAGCACGGTCCGAAAGACCGGAGTCTTTCGCAAAGGAATGAGGGCAAGATCGAGCACGCTCCAGTAGCGCACCACATCGTCTTTGGACACCAGGCCCGCAAACCGGACGTTCGTGAGGCTCCACTGCTGAGCCAGCCGCTCCAGGGCCACCCGTTCCGCACCGTCACCCACAAGGAGGAACCGCACGGGTTCTCGCTGTAACTCCCGCGCCGCCTCCAAGACGGTCTGCAGGCCGTGCACCATCCCGATCGTGCCGATATAGCCCACGACCAGGTAGCCATCGAAACCCAGGCGATGCAGAAGCTCCCGATCCTTCGGCCGCGGGAAAAACCTGGTGCCATCCGCTCCGTTGCGCACTACGACGATCCGTGACCGGTTCACGCCCAGCGCCAGGAGCTCGGTGCGAAAACTCTCCGTCACACAAACGACGAGGGCCGCTTGGCGATACAGGAATCGAACGACGGCATCGACGGCTTTCAGCAGGGTCGACCGCCGCACGGCTCCGACCGCCTGGATCGACGCGGGCCACAGATCGCGCAGCTCAAACACAAAAGGGCGCTGTTTCACGCGGCTCACGAGCCAGGCGGCGCAGACCGTAAAAATCTGCGGCGACGTGCCGACCACCACGTCGGGTCGTCGGACACAGAGCCCACCCAGCACGGCCATGAGGCCGAAGCTCAGATAGTCGAGGGTGCGGCGAATCCGCCCGCGGTTGGCGGCAACGAAGGTCCAGACCCGGATGACCCGAACACCCTCCATCCATTCCTGCTGCCAGAGGCGATTGCGATAGCCGGGGAACACGCGACCGGTGGGAAAGTTCGGAACGCCGGTCACCACAGTGACCTGATGGCCAGCTCGCACCCATTCTCGAGCATGCTCGAAGGTACGGCTCGCCGGGGCGTTGACCTCAGGCGGAAAATTGTCGGTCAGAAACAGGATGTGCACGCGACGATCAACTCCAGAGAAATCGCACGCGACTCCGGCCTTGAATCAGTCGCACGACCAAACAGTGGTTGGACTCCGTGACGCCGAACCGTGGATGATAACTCGACGGCTCGATCCGGGGATCTCCGTCTTCGACAATCCACTTCACCCGCCCCCCGGCCCCGGCCTGAGCCACGGCGACTCCCTCGCGCGCCGTGCCCGTCAGGGTCCACGAGGGATGCCAGTGAAACCGAGCGTCGGCTACGCCGAACTGCCCCTCCACCGTGTCGCAGACATCGAGGCTCCCAGGCTGAAACCGCCAGTGTCGCCGATGCCGCGGCCGCCCTGGCAACCATCCATACCCGGTATGCGCACAGGCAACGGAGACCTGCGTCCCCCGTTCCTCGATGGTGAGGCCGATCGGATAGGCGCGACGGGCCACACGAAAGCCTTTCCACACTTCCGACGAGTTCTCGCCGTCGATCACGACCGTATTGTGCGCGGCTGTCCCCCGTTGCCGCACCCGCTCCGCGCTTTCGCCATAACACGACGTGCCGGAATTGACGAGCACGCGCTGCCGGCCCACCGAGAGTTCGAAGGAGAGCGTATCGGCATGCGCATGGCCCAACAGGTAATCGGGTCCCAGCGGCGCGACGTCGAGCAACACGGTCGCCTGATCATGGGCGAGGCGCACATAGCCCGACACGGGGAGCGACTGCACCAACTGTCGAGGGGGGTCGGCAGGAGCGAAACCGAGGCGTGTCGCATAAGCAGCCAACTCGCGATAGGAAGGCGCCATGCCGATGGCGGCATCGTTGAAGAACGCGATGTCGCCATCAGGATGGGTCATCGCTGTCAACCAGGCCATCATCCGGCGGACCGTCTCCTCCAGTCGAAGGCTGCCCCATCCACGGGAGCCGGCGCGGCTGGCTTGTAACACATTCTGAATATCGAGTAAATCTTCCATGACCAGTGCCTGATACATCGGACTTCTCTCAATGTGCCCTCCGTCGGCCAAAATCTGCTCAGCGACTTCCTCGCCTAACAGCCGGAGGCCAAGAGTCCTCCATCGATCGGCCTCGGGTCCCTCAAAAAACGAGCCGGCGAAGATCAGGGCCTTGGCATCCGCCAGAAGATGATTGCCCAGCAAGTGGTACTCGAGCCGGCGGCGGAGCCAGCGCGCCTGCACGGCCAGACTGGCAAGACACGCCGGGGGCAACCGATGCCCGGCCAGGGCCCACTTGATCCAATTGACAATCCGCCGCGCCGTGGGATAGGACTCCCAACCCACACCTTTCCCAGGAGGATTCTCCTCAACCCAGCGAAGCAGAAGCCGTTCATGCCAGCTTGCCCGCTGGTCTGCGTCAACCGCACGGAGCTCATCGAAATAGTGTTGGTGATAGCGCCAGAGGCGCGACAACGGCGGACCGTCCCAGCCCACGCGGTCCAGATCGTCGGTTTCATTGAGCAGGCGAAAGGTCGTCGGACCGATGAGACAGGGTGCATGTGCAATCGGAGGAACCCACGTCGCCATCCGACGAAGGCCGGGAACCGGACCGGGCGCCGGTCGTGGGCGAGGCACGCGCGCCCAGAGACGAGCCAGAATTTGCCGAAGCCTCAGATGGCGAACGGTATACCAGAGAGGAAGAGCGTGCGAAGGGACAGGACCATACCTCGAACGCTTTGTCTCAGTCGGCACTCACTCAGTCTAGGTCAAGACTGCAGCAATCCGTTCACGGGCCCGACCCTCACACAGCGGTGGAATCTGCCCTGTCGGGCGATCTCCGTTCAGCAGCTCTCCCACCGCGGCTGGCAGCTGAGAGGGGTCGGCCCCAATGACACGATTCGTGCCCATGGTGACCGTCACGGGCCGTTCGGTATTGTCTCGCAACGTCAAACAGGGAATCTGATAAGGTGATGGCCTATACCTCCTGTAAAAATGAGTTGAGTCTAGCCAACAATGGCATAAGATTCCTCTGTACGTATCGACTCGGGGCCGTAGCCCCAAGCTGAAGGAGTACTGGCGCCATGCGCGAAAGAGTCCTTACCGAGTGAGCTGCTGAAGCAAGCGTTGACGACCGCCTTAGAGCAAGAGAGCGCGAGTGAAGAGTGTCACTCGATCAGATCATCCGGCTTGGCACGCGCTCTGTGTGGCCGGCAGAGACCGCCTGTCAGAGTGTGGTGTTTGCGACGTTGCTCACAGCTGCCCAGTGCTGGCGCGGGTTGCGGATGACCCGCACACCCTGCGGAATGCTGGACTCGATTCGCCAGGAGCGGTATCCGCTGTAGCAGCGGGTGGCCTGATCATCACCGCGGTAGTGATCGACGCTATGGCCACTTTTACAGGAAAAAGGATTTGACCATTCATTGAACAGATACCAGATATTTCCATATCTTCATATGTTCAAGATTCGATGTTGAAAAATCAGCTCTTGCTAAGACGGCAGCCCAAAACGCAAGGGACGAACCGTTCGTCACGATCCGTTTATATCTGGTAAGTAGTTGGAAGATTTTCCACGGAGAGAAACCGATGGTCCGCCTAAGTTGTACTTCAAACGGTAGGCTTATCTGCGTGAGAACCTCGGCAACGATATCTTCCTGATCGGTGATCAAATCTGTAGAACCGTCTAGCGTCGCGATTCGCTCATGTGCGAACTGCCATGCCTCAGGGCGCGACTTGAAAAAATCGCCCAGACGAACATGAGTAATCTGGGGTAACTCGCTGAACCGTAGTAACCCTTGCGCAGCAAGCATCTTCCGCCAATCCGACAGCACCATGCTGAGCTGTGCAGCATCATAACTTTGGAAGAACCTGAACTCCTGGAAGTACCCATCTAGCAGTGTTCCATAGCCAGGCAGGCACATGATCCACTCCTTGCCGGTCAGCTTTTTGGCGATCTTCGGCAGACGTAACCGTGCTAGCAGATCGGCCGGCTGTACGAGGACACGTGGCGCAGACGATGCGGTATCGATCAAGTTCATGATCTCGAGGCTTCGCACCGTGCTGTAACGCGTGAGCGCATATGGTATTAAAAATAATTTTATGGACCGGCGGCTGGCGGCCTCCGCCTGGGCAATAAAGTATTGGAAGAGCTGGTTGCCCAAACCACCGTGCAGTACGACCCGAGTAACAGCTTGCCCTAGCTCTCCTAGCATGCTGGGAATATCGCACTTAGGGTGTTAAGCGATAACGCGTGTCTATACTGGTTAGTTACTGCAAGAAGAGGTGTGCCGAGTGAGGCTGACTGTTACTGAAAGCGATGGTGCTCTGCATTCTTCTCGCAATCAAAGCAGTTCGACTAAAAACCCAACTTCTGTTTACCGTGAGGTGCACCCCAAAAGTTGGACAGATGTGACCTCCAATCTTCGACCTCCCATCATTGTGTTCCCCGGGAGCGGACGAGCTTCCGCAGGACTGTGCAGGGCGCCTCATTCCTGCGCGCCGAATGCCGACGACTCCGGTTGTAGTAGCAGATCTGTTCCCCGACGATCGCCTGCAGCTCCTCCAAGTCCCGCGCTTCCTGGATCAGCGACCCGTTCTCTGTTTTGAAGCGCCCGAAGAAGGACTCCATCTCCGGGTTGTCCTTCGGCCCGTCCAGTGCATAGGAGCTCCATACCTGATTGTGCAGCAGGAGCTGACCGAGTCAGCCGTAGCTCGTGAAGACCGGGTCCTGGTCGTGGTGGACACTGAGGCCCTGCGGGCGGTTGCCGGAGGGTCGCCAGCGTATCGCGCGTGCGGGCCCACACGTGCAGCGCCAGGGGCGGGATCGCCCGCTCGCCCACCGGAACGATCGCCTCTCGGACCACACTCGGCCGCGGCGGCTTCACCCGGCACAGCAGGCTCAGCTCCCACAGCCCATGCCATGCAGGCGCTGGACCACCTTGTGGTTGATCGGACAGCCCCGCCGCGCCGCCAACTCCGCCGTCGCTCACCGATAGCCATACGCCGGGTGCTCCCGCGCAATGGCGTCCACGCCTGCTCGAAGCGGCGTATGCTTCTCCGCGTACGTCTGGCCGTGAGCCTGCCGGTAGTACCACGTCGACCGCGGCAGCCCTAGCACGGCGCGCCCAGGCTGCCGCGCCCCGCGGGGGACGACGTGGCGCACCAGGGCGATCTTCTCGGCCGTCGTCATCTGGGCTGCCCCAAGAAGTTTTTTCACAGCGCGCCCTCGACTTCCTTCTTGCCCACAAGCTGCTCCAGTTCGGCGATCCGCTGCGCGGCCTCCCCAGCGTGGGCCTCCTGCTCGAAGACCGCAGGCCCATGCTCCAGGAAATGCTTCTTCCAGAGCCCGATCGCGGGGGATGCACGTCATACGCCTGCGCGATCTGGCCCACCGTCTTCGTGTCAGTCAGGGCCTCCAGCACCACCTGAAATGTCAGCTGCACCGTATACCGCCACGTTCCCTTCGCCATTGCGACCTCCCCAAGCGCAGGGGACCACAGGGGGCCCCTGCACGGTTCAAAGGTCAAATCCACCCTCAGGCAGTGTCCAAAATTCGGGGGGGCATATCCCCGAGTAGTAATCGCAGATCCCGACAAGCGCCACCTAATAGGGAAAAGAAAAGCACTCCAATCCGAATTGAATCCGGTGTTTGATTCATGAACTGCTGCATAAGAACCGAGCAAACAATGCCAGCTACGACAAACTGAGAAATGAGGCACATTGATTTGAAGGAGTACAAAACCACTGCTCTTCTTAGAGACACTTCCTATTCAGTCTGTGTCGAACAGACAAGCTGGATTCAAGCGCGAAGTGCAACACCAGAGCGAAAGACCTCCGCGGGGGTTTGAAAGTGAAGGACGCGCCGCGGCCGATGATTGAGCCACCGTTGCACGGCCTTCACAGCCGTGGACGGGAGCGTATCAAAGTTCGTCCCTTTCGGGAAGAACCGCCGCACCAGCCCGGCCGTATTCTCGACCGTGCCGCGCTCCTGGCTGGTGCAGGGGGTGCAGAAGTAGGACCGTGTCCCCAGCACCTGATTGCCCCGCAGATGTTCGACGTTCTCGATCCCGTTGTCATAGGTGAGCGTGCGTCGGACGGGGCGCGGGAAGCGGGCGAGCGAGCGATTCAAGCCGGCCCGCATCGCCGCTGCCGTGCGCCGCGGCAGGCGGTTTAGGATGGCATACTGGCTCTTGCGGTCGACGGCCAGTTGCAGCGCCGCGCGGCCCTGCCGGGTCGTGATCGTATCCGCCTCCCAGTGGCCGAGTTGCCGCCGCGTCTGGGCCGCAGCCAGCCGCTCGGTGATGGCCACCCGCGAGGGAATATGGGGCGTCGTGTGGCGCCGGGAATAGCCGCGGCGCTGGCGGCGCCGGTGATGGCGGACCAGACAGGGGATCAAGTCCCGGGCCTCGGCATACACCCATTGATAGATCGCTTCATGGCTGACGGCGTGGGCGGGACGCAGGCGGCGGAGCCGCCCCGCGATCAACTCGGGCGACCAGCCCTGCCGCAGTTGCCCGCGAACATAGGCCCGCACCCACGGATCCCGCAGGCGAGGTCGTCGCACCGCGGCCCGCCGACGCGCCTCCGCGCGCGTGGGCCTTATGGGGCAGGTAATAACCGGGGTGCAGAGGCGGGGCATTGCGCCGCATTTCCCACGACAGGGTTGCCGGGGCCTGGCCCAGCCGCCGGGCCATCGCTCGCAGGGACCACCCGCGACTTCTCAGGACGGCCACGTGATCACGCTCCTCCGCCGACAAATGATGATACCCTCTGGCCATACTCCACACCTCCGTGGGTGGGAGTCTCCCATGCTAGAGTGTTGCACTTCATTGTTGAACTCGGCAATAATAAAAACTACTTGAAATCACATTGGAGACCTGCGTGAGGCGGGATGATCGAATTGGCACGAACAATACTGCTGCAAACGAGGGACATAACCCAATAATGCCATCCCCGCCGCCAAGGTCATAGCTGTTGGAAAATGGATATGGCTAGGAAACGTCAACCATTGAAACACAATGTAACTCATAAGTACGAGTAATATCCTACGAACTTCTATGTGAGATGAACGCCAAAACCGCACAGCACCTAAGAATAAAGGCAACAGAACAACCAAAAACCAGATAACGCCGATCTGAAACACTAAAGCAACGAGATAGTTAGATAACGAACCAACTGGTTGGAAAGCTCTAACTTCTCCATCACCAAAGTCATTGACAAACCAGGCCATTGCTCCGAAGCCATTTCCTATAAGCATTCTAATAGGATTGTCTACAAACTGGCTGATTACGTCGACAGTCGAGCTTACACGTCCCTCGCTATCTTCAGTACCTATTCCAGCAATCACTCTTCCTAAGAGCACTGAATTCACGTCTGTTAAATGATAGTAGACCCACTCGAAAGCAAAAATAAGACCTAGACTAATACCGAGAAATCCAAGAACCCTTTTTCGCAGCAACAGCCTTGGATAAACAATAAAGTTGGTGATTATTGCTAAAATCAATGCTGCCCAAACGCTTCTAAACAAACCCAGGAAAATTACCTGGACCAACACAAGCGTTCCGAAGATGATCACAGTTCTTGAGAAATTTAATGCCTTTAAATATAGAAGAATTAAAATGAGGGGTGCTTGCAAATCTACCAGTCGGACTACCCTTTCTCCGCCAATTAAGGCCGCGACAGCGATCTCTTCTCTTAAACTCCAAAACAATCCCAGACTCACTAAATTCGACAAAATGGAATAAGTTATGATCACACGAAGAAGCTTAATAACAGCCTCATACGAAATGCTTCCCAACAATAAGAGATAAGCAGCCGTCTCGAACCAAATAATACTATCTGCTACAACATACTTCGATTCGGCATTAAATATGCTTCCCAGACAAAGGCCGTAGACACCTGTTAATGCCATGCCGAGGGAAATAATGAATGGGCCTCGCCGAAGCCTAATCCCGCTAAAGCTCGTCAAAAGCAGCGACGGCGCTAAACACGAAAGGCTGATTGCAGTCCGTATAGTCGAACCAGTCCAATAATGCTTCCACAGGTATTCTGATAGGAAATACGGATTATACTGAAGGATGTACCCAAGCGTAAGCAGCACAATAATCACCCTGTCTCGCTTCTCATAGAATCTTATTAGGCGCACTTCAGGCTACTCCTTAGGGAACTCTTCAGCGTCCGCCAAATATCGTTGAGATTCATGTAAACTGTGAAAAAAGCCGTAACCTAACCTATACTGAGGAAGTACGAGATTTCTCCCATCATTTCCCGTTTCGACGACGCACCTCGCTTAGCAAAAGAGCAACCGGTTTCTCGCATACCACAGCTTGTCAAGCGCAAGAAGTATGAGCAATATAAAAGGCCTTAAGCACTAACTAAACCTTCACAAAAGCTTCCAAGTTAATCGGGTGACAAGAAGTAGTAAAGACCGCTTAATTCCAGAGAAATGCTTTCTGATTAGACGTTGCCGACTTTGCAACTTAATCCACTTCAGTTGGGAATTGCCAAGCTTGGAAGTTGTTGCACTTAGATACATCTGGGTTACGATCGATGGGCACACATAGTTCCTGTATCCAGATTTAACCGCCCTGGCTGATAAATCCCCATCCTCGTCGTACAAAAAGAATCCCTCATCAAATCCGCCCAGTTCGTCAAAGGCATACCTTGAGATCAGAAATGAAGCACCTCCCACAGCTTGGCTTACGTACGTGGAAGACTGGTTGGCATGGTCAAAGCTCTTTAAATAACGGCCAACTGCCCCGGGTGCAAGTCTATGTAGCCGTACCACCAAGTCTCTCATGTGGGAGGGTAATATCCTAAATAATCTTCCTAATCTCAGGGATGATAGAAGGAGATAAGAAAATGAGACATCGCCACCGCCCTGAGGGCATGGAGAGCCATCAACAAGATATGCACTAGTACCAACCATTCCAGTATCACGAAGTGCCATGAGGTTCAGAACCTCAGATAGGCCCTTAATATTCGTGATCCAGGCATCCGAATTAAGAAACCATAACACTGGTGAGGTTGCCAGTTCGGCGCCGAAATTACACCCGTAGCCAAATCCACCATTGCGATCAGATCTCACCACCCTCACACGCTCATTGCTGGCAAACCGCGAAACAAGAAAGTCGTATGAATCATCACTGGAACAGTTATCAACGAGAATAATTTCGTAATCAATTCCACGCAGTTTTTCTATGGAGCGATCCAGGCAATCAGCTAGCAGCCTAGAGTTGTTATAGTTCACGGACACAATGCTCAACGCTGGAGATCGGCGACTGCGGCTTATCCTTACAGGATGTTCAGAAGCAGACATCAGCAAAGATCGGTTGACAAGCATGCATATCTTAGTTTCCTCATCCGCGCGTAGACAAGGGCACGGCCATAAGCATCATTATAACTATCAATTGGTAAACATAAAGTGGGACAAACCACCAAGCTCCTTCGGGAGGTTGAAACTTGTAGAGCAGATATACCGCTATAATGCAGGCAATCAAACCAGATATCGTTGAGAAGGCCATCGCCCGATTGTTGTTCACAGCATAGGACAAGCGTTGCAAACCGAACTCCAGGCAGTACAAAAATAAAGAGATCTTGTAGAATAGAAAATCTCCAACGGAAAGATCGAACTTACTCAAATGGATAGTGGCTGCAAAAGCATCGAACAAAATGTGATTGGGTGTGAGCAAGAAAGGAACCACTGCTGCACCACAGTTAGCTAGTATCAGCGTAAGCCCGAATAAAGGAGAGATACGGTTCTCACCGCTTTTCGACCGAGCGATCAATCTTGCAACAGCGAAGTCCGTGATTAGTGGAACAAAGAGGGTCGATGCCGAAAATATCCGATACAGACATGCAAAGGCCCCACCTATCTCGCCTGGAGTGAGCGATGTCGCCGATAGTAGCGGAAGATTATACGCGGTGTGCGTTGCCATGGATGCAACCGATTGGGTAAACGAATCATGCAGTTGACCTGAACTCGGCAATCGCGGCTTTGAGGCCAGCACGAGGCCTTGCCACCTGAGGTATAGCGCACCAACCAGATTAGCGAGCGACAGCGCAATGAACACAACGCTCGACCGAGGATAGAAGTGAAAGATTAAGATTGTGCTAAGAGCATTCGTTAATCCAACGATAATCGTCTTCGTTGCCCACACTCTTCTCCAATCTAGAGCAATAAGAAGCCAGTCGGCATTAAAAGTATTTGATAGAAGTGCAAGCGCGCAGGCAAAGGGAAGCAGCTCATCATCTGGGCGCACGAAACCGAGTGCTGCTATAACCACGAGGACCATCGCAGAGATTCCGTGCGTACCGGTTCGCAGCCCTTGATAGGATCGAGCGAGAGAGCGCCACTCACATTCCCCAGCCAAATATCTTGTGGCTGCCTGGGTAGTGCCAGAATCGAGTGCAATAATGGTGAGAAATTGAAGCGCTTGGTAAAAAGATAATTCTGAGAACGCGATTGGTTCCAGATAATTTGCTGAATAGGCTAGGATAAGATACCCGGATGCTGCTGAAACAACCCTCCCCAGCAACAGAAATGCATAGTCAGCCAGTTCCCGCACTATGATCCTTTTACCAGAGAAATCAGCGTTGTAGGCCTGGCCATTGTTACCATCGAGAAGATGGGCACACTTTGCTTGATTGAAATTTTGGAATGTCGCGATGAGCCACGGAGCGCAACTCGCCCCTGTCCGGATTACAGACAACACTCCTTTCAAGGATAATCTACTAAGCACTTTTCTTCTCATATGCTTTCCGTACCGTGGTGCTGCCGAAGAAGCGCTGTTTGAGCATGATAAGCTGCGGAATCACTTTGGCCACGGCGACCTTGAGGGGATTGGCGTTGTCTGGAACCCAGGTGGTCGTTGTTCGAAGGTTAGCCACTGCCTCTTCCGACGTGGCGACAGAATATGCGTACGCCGCTATTGAGGTACGGAAGGTGCCTGGGGGGAAATTGATCCGCTTATACCCGTGGAGGGTGAAGTCTTTAGTCAGCATGATGACCAGCCGATTGAACAGAGGTTCCACCGACAAAGTCTCACCTGTCGCGGCGTTGCGTAGATCAAGCGAGCCACCATATTCAGGACGCCAATCCTTGTTCAGATAGAGGAGGAGGTTCAGTTCCCGAATCCACGTGGAGTTATTCGGGTGCAAGCTGAAGTCGGCATGCATGTCCAGATAGGAACCCTCACCGCCGCGATGGAGCCCCCCACCAACGAAATCGGGATCTACAAATACGGGGCGACCGTATAATTTGGTCAAAGCTGCACTAAACTCTTCCGAGAGAAAAAGACCCTTTACCGCACGGCCGGCAGTGCCCAGCGCCTCGATCTTAGGGCTCTCAAACTTGTTCTTCGCGAAGATATAGTCGTTAGACCTCTGGAATTCAGGGAAGCTGGCAATTTCATTCACAAGTGCCTGGGCCACCTGCGCGGGAAGGAAGTTGTCGAGCACGACCATTGGAAAGGGACGTGCATTGATGAACTGCTCGTGTAGCTTATCGTGCAGCGGTGTGTCATTGATCCCGATATGCATGTCAAATCTCCGTCTTTGGAAAGAGGACAGCCTCATATTGCGCCACTACCTTCGCCCACGTATAGGCATGCTTTGCGTATTCAAACATCTTCCCGCCGTTTTTCTTTAACTCCTCCTCACTAACGGTTGAAACGATCCTTGCCAATTCGGCAGAACTCTTCCAGTAGATTGCTTCATCGTTGGTCGTGTAGCGGTTGTACTTCACGTCGAACGCCAGCACAGCCATGCCGGCTGACATGGCCTCCACCAACGAAGGGTTCGTCCCGCCAGCGGAATGCCCGTGCACATAGGCCCTCGCACCATGCCTCAAGACCGCGAGCCTTGCACGATCATAGATCGGATCAAGCAGTTCGATATTGGGCAACGTCCTATAGCGCTGGCGCAGTTGCCGCGAGAAATTGGAGGCCGACCAGTTACCTACAATGACGAGACGCTGCCCAGGAGTTTGCTGGAAGGCCTCGAGGATCTCCGCGATATTGTTTTCGGGCTCGATACGGCAGACCGTTAGAAAGTAGGTGCCAGGAGTGAACGAGGTATCCAGTGATACCCGCGAAGCCAGATCGCCTTCGCTCCCGTTGTCACCACCGTATGCGATCAGATACGAACCGATCCCATAGGCGTGATCGACATACTCGCGGATGGCCTGATTATCGGCAATTACAGCATGGCTGTACCTCACTGCTATACGCTCAGACAGGTGAAGCACGGCACGTGCGATGTGCCCCCACTTCCGGCGTTTCCATTCCAGGCCGTCAATGTGTGTGACGATCCGGACTCGTGGTGCAATCAGGCGAATGATTGGAAGGAAGATGCACCCTGAGACGCCGAGGACCAACAAGGTCCGTGTGCGACGACCGGCTCTCCAGAGCGAGACGATATCGTAGCAAATGGACTGCCAGCCGTTCGCATCCAGCGACACATAGCTCAGGTCAGCACCCAAGTACTGCAAAGGCCGATCCTGCCTCCTCTTAGACGTACAGAACACCTGGACGTGGTAGCGTTGTGCAAAGTGCAACACGAGATGTTCGGCCAGCGTTTCGAAACCACCGTATGAAGCCGGGAGTCCGACAGTGCCGACGATCGAGAGGTCGTATACCAGTGCAGTACGCTGCTGAGCCCCTATGTTACCTGTGACGTGTACTGAATGGCCTCTCATCTAGGTTCCACCTTGGCTGCGATGATGAGGGTTGAGCAATAGGTAATGCCGAGCACCGTAAATAGGAGATGTCCGAGCCAAGCGGCAGTGTCGTAGGTGACTGCAACGATTCTGTTCATGGCCACGGGACTACCTATGATGCCATCCCCATAGAACTCCCGTCGCTGGAATCCATGGAGTACCTTGCCAACGAAGTTGCGTAGCATCAGTAGTCCGTCGCGTTGGATATAGACTTCGTTCACCGTGTAACCGCTACGCTTCAGCAGCGCTTCTAACCCACGTCTCGAAAACCACCATTTGTGATGCGGCGGATAGTCGCTTTTGTCATGAAACCTGCGCTCTAGCGTAGGGCTTGCAACTACTATCTTGCCTTTGGAATCCAGCATTGAACCAATCTCCTGAAGCAGGTCTCCTGGACTATCTAAATGCTCCAGGAGATCGATGCATAGGATTTCGTCAAAGGTCCCGAGTTTCTGAATCGCCTCAAAGGAGGAGAACAGGCGCCCCTCAAGACCAAACAACTTGCTCCCCACCGCCAGAGCTGTTTCGTTGACATCAAAACCATAAACATCTGCCCCCCTCCTCAATAGGTCATCTAGGAAGAACCCATTGAAGCACCCGATCTCCAAGACCTTCTTGCCTGACCACTGACGCGCCAACAGTCGTCGATGAGCCCAACGCAACTGTTTTCCACAGAGGTAGCTAGCTTCGTTGTACTTGGGATTGTCTCCTCCGTACAGAAATTCTCTCGCACTTTCACTATGACGCGGCATAAAGTGATGCGATCGGCAATTTGAACAAATCCAGGCGTCGAAGTTTGTAGAAAAACTCTTGCGCTCCAAGGCCAAACCGCAAATGCACATTGGGCAATCCAGCATGTCAGATGACCTTGTTGGCTTCAAGGTAGGAACGAAGAGGTTCCTCACTATTGATTGTGGACAACACTACTTTGTGACTCGAGAGATGCCTTTTGATCGCCGCAATGACTTGTGTATAGGTTTCAGCGGAGTAGTTCGGGTACTCGGACCGTGGCAATAGAAAAACAGTCCCTTGATTTAAAGTTGGAATTGCCCCAACCTCGGACGTGACACACAGTAAGCCGTTTGAAATAGCCTCCAGTACTGCTGAGGGCAATCCTTCTCTGAATGAAGTAAGCAGAAGAACTCCTTGATTTCGAAAGCATGGCCAATCAATCCTACGAACCCATCCATGATAGGTGACACCTGAGGGGACCGTCTGTCTGCCCGCCTTTACCCCGAAAACGTCCAAGGTCGCACCAGGGAATGCCTCTGCCTTCAACCGCCCAAACATCTCCAGTGCTAGGGGCAGGTTTTTGCGAGGAATGTCCTGCCCTACCCAGACGAACCTGGGTGTATCACAGGGGACTCGCGCTATGACTGCGCCACGCAATGGACGAAGTATTTCCGGAATCACGGGTACGGGCTGGCAAGGAAATAGCCGTTGGAGGCTCGCACGCGCTTCCACTGTACGAGCGATCGGTAGTATTTTCGGAGCACCGCCTCGCTGTAACAGTGACCGCTTTCGGTTAAGCGCAAGCCTCTCAACAAGGTTCCTAACCCATTCCCTCATACATGAAATTGGTCCCAAGTGGCGCAACAGTGGCCGAGGTGGAATGTTACCTCCGCCGAGAGGACCCCAAATAATTTTGCGCGAAATTCTTAAATACGGTCCCAGTGGGAGCCATGGCTGCGCCCCGTTTTGCAGCCAAAGAACCTCGATATCGTTGTACCGAGTGGAAAGCCAAGTGGCCACCCGGTAGTGCCAGAGAACCTGGGGAATGAAGTCGGTGTAACTATACAGAAGCGACTGCTTTCGCACGGGCGATGGGAGCTTCACCACCGAGATACCTGGGTTTGCCGCCATGAGATCATCGATGGAATCGTTTTGCTCCAGATCAGCAACCACCGCCAGATTGAATCCTACAGAAGCAGCGAAGGAGATAAATTCTGCGCCGGATCTGTATTCTGAAGCGTGGTAATTGGAAGCGTAGAAGGCAACTATGATTTTCACTTGTCTGAAGCACCACTCTGAAGGCTAAGCGGAATCCAACAGTGTTGGGGCATGCTGATACAGTCTCAATGCGTAAAAGTTAACCCGGATACCGGGCAAAGGCGCAGCCTAGGCCTGAAGTTCGAGTGCTACCCATAGACCTCTTTTCTATACCAGTCGATCGTCTTTCTTAGCCCTTCCTGGAAGCTGATCCTAGCTCTGAATCCAAATTCCTTTTCCGCCCTGGACACATCCAGCCGCCGCCGCGGTTGCCCGTCCGGTTTCGTGGGATCCCACACCACTCGCCCCTCGAACCCCGTCAGCTTGACGATGAGGTCCACTAGATCCTTTATCGAGAGCTCGAACCCGGAGCCGAGGTTCACCGGGTCGCTCTTGTTGTACCGCTCGGCGGCGAGCAGAATGCCCTCCGCCGCGTCTTCGACGTAGAGAAATTCTCGCGTGGGGGTCCCAGTGCCCCACACGGTAATAGTCTCATCGCCCCGCGCTCGTGCTTCCAGGCATTTGCGGATCAGCGCGGGGATGACGTGTGAGGTCTCTGGGTCGAAATTGTCGCGCGGGCCGTAGAGGTTCACGGGGAACAGGACGATCGCATTGAAGCCGTACTGCTGCCGGTAGGCCAGGGACTGGACGAGGAGCATCTTCTTGGCCAGGCCATAGGGGGCGTTGGTCTCCTCGGGGTAGCCGTTCCAGAGGTCCTCTTCCCGGAACGGCACCGGCGTGAACTTAGGGTAGGAGCAGATCGTCGCGACCGCGACGAATTTCTCGATCCCAACCCGCCGGCCCGCCTCCATCATCTGGACGCCCATCATGAGGTTCTCGTAGAAGAATCGCCCCGGATTGGCGCGGTTGGCGCCGATGCCGCCTACCCGGGCGGCCAGGTGGATGACGACCTCGGGCCGGGCGTCCCGGTAGACGCGCTCGACCGCCTCCATGTGGACGAGATCGTAGTCCCTGCTCCTGGGAACGAAGACCTCCTTCGCGCCCCGCTGGCGGAGCTTCTCGACCACGAAGGAGCCCAGGAACCCCGCGCCACCGGTGACGAGCACCCGCTTGTTGTGCCAGAACGTCGAGCTCTCGGGCCAGTCCGTCATTCGTGCCCTCGGCGGTGATTCTTCAGCGCGGCCGTGACCCCCGACACCCACCGGTGCCAGTCGGGGCACTTCTGTTCGAGAATGCGCGCCCCCTCGCCGATGGGCGTCAACCCGGCCGCCTCCAGATCGGCGTCGACCATGATGCGCACGAGCTCCCGGAACGTGACCCTGGGCTCCCAGCCGAAGTCCCGCCTCGCCTTAGAGGCGTCCGCCGCCAGAGAGTCCACCTCGAGCGGCCGCAGGTAGCGCTCGTCGATCTCCACATGCTCCCGCCAATCGAGGCCCGCATAACCGAAGGCCTCCTCCACAAACTCCCGCACCGAGTTCGCCTCGCCCGTGCCGATGACGTAGTCGTCAGGCCGCTCCTGCTGGAGGATGCGCCACATGGCCTCCACGTATTCCGGGGCGTAGCCCCAGTCGCGCCGCGCCTCGAGGTTCCCAAGGTAGAGCTTCTGTTGCTGGCCGGCCAGGATCGCAGCCACCGCCCGGGTGATCTTTCGGCTGACGAAGGTCTCGCCGCGGCGGGGCGACTCGTGGTTGAAGAGAATGCCATTGGCAGCGAAGAGGCCGTAGGCATTCCGATAGAGGGCCACCATCCAGAACGCGTAGAGCTTGGCGGCGGCGTAGGGGCTGCGGGGCTGGAAGGGCGTCGCCTCGCTCTGGGGCGGCGGCGCGTCGCCGAACATCTCGCTCGAGGAGGCCTGGTAGACACGAGTCTTGATGCCGCTCCGCCGAACCGCCTCGAGGAGCCGCGTGACGCCGAGGCCGGTGATGTCGCCGGTGTACTCGGGCATGTCGAAGCTCACCTTGACGTGGCTCTGGGCCCCCAGGTGGTAGACCTCGTCCGGGCGGAGGTTGTAGACGAGGTGCGTGAGCTGCTCCAGACTGCCGAGATCGCCGTAATGCAGGAAGAGGCGCGCCCGGGGCTCGTGGGGGTCCTGGTAGAGGTGGTCGATGCGGCCTGTGTTGAAGGTGGAGGCGCGGCGGATGAGGCCGTGGACCTCGTAGCCTTTCGCCAGCAAGAGCTCCGCCAGGTAGGAGCCGTCCTGGCCGGTGATGCCAGTGATGAGCGCGCGTCTCTGGTGTGCGGCGTTTATGGCCTGACTTGCGTTGGTTGTGTGAGCCAACCTTGACATCATGGCTTGCTCCGTCTGTTGCGTTCAGCCGTCAAGGCGCTGAGCTGCGTCAGACAACGGAAACCGTCAGGTAGCAGGGACAAAGAGCCCAGCATCGCTTGCGGCGAGCAATGCATTCGTTTTGCTATGCCATAGGAACCAGCCTACAGAAACAGGACAATGGGACGGGTGATCTCCATGTCGAGGCGCACAGCAGGCGCGCAGTTCTTTCCCCGTGGGTGTCCCCTTGTTACTTCGAATGATGGCGAAGACAGAGTAGAGACAGCTCCGCCTTCTCACTTACAGTGAGTGCCTGGGAATCTGGCCCCTTGCAGACCCTTGGTCCGCTGGAGGCCTGTCGGCTAGATCCGTCCTCCGCTCCTCACCCCCGCACCACAGTCGACGTCTTCTCCGCGATGGTGGCGATACACCGACTGTAGCGTCCCCTCTCTGGCAGTAACAAGCGGGCGGGAGACTCGGAGATGGCCGTTTTCGGTTTACCGGACCTTAGCGGACCGACTATTTACCAGGAGCTTCACAAACCTGCAAGGAGAAGGTTTGCTGCGCTGCAGCGAAGAGAACAGGTTTTTGCGCTCAAACAATCAGGCGCCCCTTTTTCTTTCTGGCGGGTATATACCGCCATCTCAGATTCGCAGGTAGGGCCGTTAGGCTTTGATGATGCTCCGTAAGCTCGTCTACAATGGGGGGCAAGAACAGGAGGCGGGGGCTGTTCTGCCGTCACACGCCCCCCTTTTTTCTTCGTTCTTGGTCCGAGGCTACGTCCCCCCCTTGCTGCTGGCCCTGGTAGCCGAATCCGGTAAGGCTCCCCTTGTCACCCGCTGAGCGATTTCCTCGCCGGGAGACAACCCGACGTTGGTCAGAAATGACTCCCGACCCCTTTTCTGCTTTCTTGCTCGTCCCGCCAGAGGCCCTCGTCGTCCGGCCCCCGATAGGAGGCAAGAAAAGGGGTCGGAGGCAAGAAAAGGGGTCGGGAGTCGTTTCCAGACCTCGCGCGCGCTCTCCTGGCCGGGGATTGCGGATCGCAGCTCAAATGATGTGGCCGCGTTGGGCGATGGCGGACTGCTAAAGACTCCCGACCCCTTTTCTGGATCCAAAGACTCCCGACCCCTTTTCTGGATCTGGATCCTTTTCTGGATCGCTTTTCCTCGAGGGCTATTTCGCCGGCAAATTCAGATACAGCACGAGGGGTATTACAATCGCGCTGATCCACGTCAGCCATTTTTTGTGGAAAATGTCGTAGATGCCGTAAATCAGCACCGCCGCAATGGCGGAATAGTACAGGATCGCGTTACCTCTGGAATACCCGCTGACGCCTTCGGCAAACGCCAGCACGGGGGTGAAGAGCAGAAGGAGAAGTGAGAAGAACCCGACCACTCGCTTCATCGTCCACCTCCTTGTTGGATGGTTTTTCCATCGTTCCCGCAACGCCGCTCCCGCTCTCCAAACGCAAAGCGCCCGGGAGGCTACACAGTCCCCCCGGGCGCTCGCGGACGGCGTCGTGTTGTGCGTCGTGTACGGAATTCTTTTCCCGAGCTCGCCTACCCCGGTCTCATCGCAGGCCTCCCGGTTGGTTGTATGTTGGCTCTTTCCGGGCGCGGTTGTCAACCTCCGGACGTGGCATGACAATTATCCCTCTTGTGGAAAGCACTGCTTCATACAGTCCGGGCACAGGCCTCCGTTGAAGCGGATGCAGGAATGCTCCGCGAGAAACGTCTCCAGATCCCGCCAATTGCCTGCTTCGTCCGGCACTTTCTTGCACCAGGCACAGAGGTTGATGATCCCCTTCGCCCGGCTGAGATGTTCGTCGATATCCCGCTCCTGCTCCGAATAGACGGGTACACGCGCGTCCCAGAACACCACCACTGCGCCGATCACGATCCCGGCGTCGTCCACCACCGGAGCGGCGCGGCCTTCGATCGGTCGCCTTCGAAGGTCTTTGGTCACGAGCGTGACCGCGGAGAGATCGACGATGCGGCATTCGTCCATCGCCGTCATGGCTGGGTCGTCGATTTCGCGCATCTGCCCTTGGTCTTCGATGCACAGGATCGCCCGCAGGCCGGCGCCCAAGGCTTCTTTCTGAGTCCATCCGGTCAGCGCCTCCGCGGCCGGGCTCAGGTACGTGAGACGGCCGCCTCGGTTGGTGGTCAACACGGCGTCGCCCATCACGCGTACGGTGGTCGCCAGCCAGCGCAGACTTTCGCGCAGACTCCGCTCCGACTGGCTTCGATAGAGCGCGATCTCGATACTGGTCCGCAACTCATGAGGTTGATAGGGCTTGAGCATGTAGCCGGCCGGGGCCGTGGTTTTCGCCCGCTCGAGGGTCTGGTCGTCGGCGAAGGCCGTCAAGTAGATCACCGGCACGTTCAGCCGGTCTTTGAGCTGCTGCGCGGTCTCGACCCCGTCCATCTTGCCTTTCAACACGATGTCCATCACGACCAGATCGGGGCGCGTCTCCGCCGCCTTCCGGATCGCTTCCTCTCCCGACGCCGCCGTGGCCGGCACGTCATACCCCAGCCGTTGGAGGCTGAGCTGGATGTCCCTTGCCACAATCGGCTCGTCTTCGACCACCAAGATTTTCGCCTGTTCCATCGCTACCCCCTCACATGCGTTCCTGATAATTCAGGGTCCGGAACGTGATTCGCCACTCCGTGCCCTGGCCGCTTTGCAATTCGACGGTCCCTTCCAACTTCTCCGCCAACAATCCAACCAATTCGAGTCCCAACGAGTCCGGGTTCCGCAAGACCCCGTCCTTCGGCAGCCCGGCTCCGTCGTCGCTGACCCGCAGGGTGTACGTCTCATCTGGGTTGGCGACCAGATCGACCTGAATCCGTCCCTGCCGGCCGGGTTGAAACGCGTGCTTCAGGCAGTTCGCAACCAGTTCGTCGACGATCAACCCGCAGGTCATCCCGGTATCGAGATCGAACTCCACATCATCCACCGTGAGGTCGAGGACAATCTGCCGGGGGTCCACGCCGTACGAACGGAAGAGATGCCCGGTCAGCGTCCGGATATAGTCGCCCATTTTGATCTGCGAGAGGTCCTGCGAGCGATGCAGGGTTTCGTGCAGCAGGGCGATGGACGTGATGCGCGTCTGGCATTCCCGAAACAACTGCGCGATCTGCGGATCCCTGATGCTGGCCGACTGCAGGTTGAGCAGGCTGGAGATGACCTGCAGGTTGTTCTTGACGCGGTGGTGCACCTCGCGCAAGAGGCTTTCCTTCTCCTTCAAAGCCTTCCGGAGCTGGTCTTCCATTTCTTTGCGTTCCGTCAGGTCCATGCATGACCCGATGAACCCGGCAAAGGTGCCGTCCGCCTCGAAGAGCGGAATGCCCGTGTCCAGCACCCAACGGTACTGGCCGTCGGCCCGGCGCAGGCGGTACTCCATCGTGAACGGCTGCTCGGTCTGAAACGCGGACACATACGTGTCCAAGCAGCGGCGCCTGTCGCTCGGGTGGACGCCGCTGATCCAGGCGTCCCCCAATTCCTGCTCCAGCGTCCGCCCGGTAAACTCCAGCCACCGCTTGTTGACGAAGGTGCACTGGGCGTCCGGCCCGGCCATCCACACCATCACCGGCGCGGTGTCCGCCATCATGTGGAACCGGGCTTCGCTTTCGCGCAACGCCGCCTCGATCCGCTTGCGCTCGGTGATGTCGCGAGCGATGGAGGAGACGCCGATGATCCGGCCGCCGGCGTCCTTGACCGGGGACAGCGTGAGCGACACGTCGATCTTCTTTCCGTCTTTCCTGCGCCGCACGGTTTCGAAATTGCGTACATGTTCGCCGCGCCGGATGCGTTCGAGCATGGCGGGGATTTCATCGGGCCGATCCGGCGGGCACAGCAGCGAGATGGAGCGACCGATGACCTCTTCGGCTTGGTACCCGTAGATCCGTTCCGCCCCGGCGTTCCAGCTTCGGATGATTCCATCCGGGGTCTTTCCGATGATCGCGTCGTCGGACGACTTGACGATCTCGGCCAATTGGAGCAGCGCCTCCTGGCGCATCGCATCCAATTCTTTGTTGGCTTGTTCGAGTTCGGCGGTGCGCTCCGCAATCTGACGTTCAATCCCCTGGTACACCCACCGGAGTTCTTCTTCACTACGCTGACGCCGGACACACAGCACGGCCGTGGTCCACACCGCCAGAAGCGCCAGACTGCGATTGCACAGCACGACCCAATACGGCACCACCAAGGGACCGTTGGCGAACCCCTCGGCGAGCGTGAGGACCGAGGCGATGACGGCCACCAGCGGCGTCGCGCGACGAGACCGGATCCACGAAGATGTCAACACCGGAACCACATACAGGACCGCCGCCTGGAGACCGAGCGGCAACCAGTAATCCATGGCCCAGATCACGCCGATCAGCGCGATAGTGACGCCGATGAGGGGAAAATCTGGACGCGGCTTCGCCATACCCTGCCTGGTTGAGCAAGAGTTATGCCTTCGAAGACAATCATGCGCTTCTATCACGTGATCGTAGGGGAATGCCTCTCCGCTGAGATGAAAGACCAGAGGGCGGTGGCAGGAAGCGTCGGGCCAGGATTAGATCGTTGCCTCCAGCAGAAACGCCTGTAGGATTGCTGGCCTTGAGGAATTCAGGGGGAGTGGTGAAGTCACGGCGGTCAACGGCCGTGCCGGCGGCGCTGGCATGACTTCGCGTGCGCAAGCGGCACGCGCGGTCGCCTCACAGCAAGGCTCTCCGATCAGTAGTGATGTGCCTGCATCGCTGTTCAGCTTTGAACGATGTTGTAGGCGGCTGCAACTCCGCGAGGGGAGAGGTGCACGACTGAACCAAGGGAGACACTGGGCATTTCCCTAGTCCCGTGGATCAGCCTCTCAGGTGGCGCAGAGAGTGGGAGGAAGGAGGTGGTGCGTCTCGCATCCACGAACGACTTTCGGCTCCTGCGCCGACGGCCTCATCACGACCGCGATTTCTCAATTGCTGTCGCGGAGCAGATCGCGTGAGGTCCGCGCGTCTCCGACCGGTTCCTCCCTTGGTGGAAAGACCAGCGTCCCACGCTTCCCCAGTAAACACCCTTGGGTTCCCCCGGGTGGTGAGGAACGAGGACGGAGACGCACGGGGAAACCCGTGGGGGCCCAGGTCCGTCGGACGAACCGTCTTGATCGGGATTGGTCGAACCGTGAACGGCGCCGCCCTTATCGTCCGCCCAGCTTGCCCCGCATGTCCTTGATCATGTCCTCCAGATCGGCCTCGGCCTGGCTCCGTTCGTTGATGAGTCGGTCCAGATTGTACGGCCGAGAGGGGGTCGTGGTCTGCGGCGCCGACCGAGTGGATGGCGGAGAAGGGGCAGCCTTGGAGGCGGCGGGCGGGTGCGTGGGCAGAACCGGTTGCCCGCTGGGCAGCGAGAGGGAGCGCTCACCGGCTTTGTCCGATGCGTCGGATGAAGCCAGTGGCTGTTGCAGCCCAACTCCCTGCTCACGCAGCCACCGCTTCGCCACGCTGGACTTGAGCGAAAAACTGATGCTGGTGATCGGCAGCCCATCCGGCGCCACGCGCGCGATCGCCGTGTTGACGCCAATCATGCGGCCGGAGACGTCCAATAACGGGCCGCCGGAGTTGCCGCGGTTTAATCCTGTTTCCGTCTGAAACACGGACTTGCCCGGGGTGCCTTGAAAGTTCTCGAATTCCGCGCTGATGGTGCCGGTGGTCAAGGTCCAGAGCCCGCCCTGTTCGGGATGTCCGATCGCCACGACCCGATCGCCGATCTTGGTCCCCTCGGAGTCGCCCAGTTCAAGAACCGGAAGCGGTCTGGTGGTCCCTTCGAGCTGGAGCACCGCCAGGTCCAGCGGTTGCGACACGGCCACCACACGCGCCTTGACGCCTCGCGACAAATCCACCCTCGGATCGCCGGTCACCCGGTCCGGTTTCAGGTACACCGTCAACCGGGGATAGGGCTTGCCGGTTCCTTCCTCGAGCACCACATGGGCGTTCGTCAGCACAAGCCCATCCTGCCGGATAATGGAGCCGGTGCCGCCGCTGCCCCGCCGGCCCTCGCTGGAATGGCCCATGACCATCACGACGGCCGGCGAACGCTGTTCGTAAATTTCGCGCGGCGTCAGTTCGGCCGGAAAAGCGCTGCCTGCCCAGAACGGCAGACCTGCCGCAACCGCGATGGACAGCACAGCCGGCTTCATCGACGCCCCTCCCGTTCGTCCTCCCGAAAGAGGTCAGCCTCCGGGCTTCTCCCGATAGGATACAACGGCCTGTCCGACGAAACCAGCCGCCCCTGACCCTGCAGCTTGGACACCAGCCCGCAGCACCCCGCGAACAGTCAATAGCCTGCCCCTCCCTTCCTCCCCCATCGAAAGAAAAGTCAAGGCGCAGGCACACCATGGCGCGGCTTAGTGCCGGCGATAAAACTCCCCGATCGTCTGCACAACGTAGGAGAGTTGGTCCTCGGTCAATTCCGCATAGATGGGCAGCGAGAGGACTTCCTCGGAAGCCCGTTCGGCAACCGGGAACGCGCCTTTTCGATAGCCGAGGTCCCGGTAGCAGTTCTGCAGGTGCATCGGCAGGGGATAATACACTTCCGTCCCGATCCCCTTGTCCTTGAGGTAGGCGCGCAGTTCGTCGCGCTTCTGCGCGCGAATGGTGAACTGGTTAAACACGTGGAAATTGCCGGTCTCCGTCTTGGGCAGCACCACGCGGTCGTCAAGACCCGCCTCCTTGAACCACTGTTCATAGCGGGCGGCGTTGGTTCTCCGCCCCTCGGTCCACCGATCCAGATATCTGAGCTTGACCGACAGGACGGCCGCCTGCAGCGCGTCCAGCCGGCTGTTGATCCCGACGACCTCATGCACGTACCGGACTTTGCTGCCGTGCACCCGCAGCATGGCGACGGAGTTCGCGAGGGCCTGGTCGTTGGTGGTGACCATGCCCCCGTCGCCGAAACCGCCTAAATTTTTCGAGGGGAAAAAGCTGAAGCAGCCGATGTCACCAAGCGCACCGGCCCGGATGTGATGCCGCGCAGCCCCGATAGCCTGGCAGGCATCTTCGATGACCCGCAGTCCCCGCCGCTTGGCGATCCCGTTGATGGCCTCCATCTCGGCGCATTGCCCGAAGAGATGCACGGGAATGATCGCCTTGGTCCGCGGCGTGATCGCTCGTTCAATCAAATCGGGATCCATGGTGAAGGTCTCGGCCTTGATGTCCACGAAGACCGGCTTGGCGCCGAGCCGGGAAATGGCTCCGGCTGTGGCGAAAAAGGTGAACGGGACGGTGATCACCTCGTCGCCAGCTTTGATGCCCATCGCCATCAACGAGAGCAGGAGCGCGTCGCTGCCGGACGCCACGCCGACTGCATAGGCGCTGCCGACATAGGTAGCCACCGCCTGCTCCAGCGCGGCGACCCGGGGACCTAACACGAACCCCTGCTCCTCGCACGTGGCTTCAATGGCCGCCAGGATTTCCGACCGAATCGACCGATATTGCGCCTTCAGATCCAATAAGGGAACGTTCACGGGTTCCTCCTTGCGACATCCGCATCCTGCGCCTCTCCCCTGCGCACCTGGAAGTCCGGCGACCACAGGCCGAGCCGCAATCGTTCGTATAGAGCTTCATACTGCCTGAGCATTTCACGAATCTCAAATTCTTTTGGCAGCGGATCGCGAAAGGCCCGGAGCCTGGCCCGTTGCCCGGCATCTTCCAGCACGCGACAGACCCGTTCCGCCAATCCCTCCACATCTCCAGGGGGACACAGCCACCCGTGTTCCCCCTCGACAATGGCCTCGGCCGCCCCTCCCACCTGCGTCGCCACCACAGGAAGGCCGCTGGCCCGCGCTTCCAAGAGCACGCGGGGCAACCCTTCCCAATGGGATGTCAGCACGAACACATCCAGCGCCTGCAGCAGAGCCGGAATGTCCCGCCTCCAGCCGAGCAGCTGCAGGCGCTCCTGCAAACCGGCTTGGCGGATGGCTGTTTCAACCGATTCTCGCAACTCGCCGTCTCCGACCAGCACGAAGCGGACCGAGGGGAACCGACAGCACACCCGCGCTGCGACCGCGACAAAATCCAAAGGCGCCTTCTGCGGTTTGAGGCAGGCGACGGTGCCCACCACCAGCTCTCCGTCGCAGACGCCTAGCTCGGCGCGCAGACGGGTCCGTTGTGTATCGGACAGCGCGGTGGAGAACGGTCGCGGGTCGATGCCGGGACGGACCAGCGAGACGCGCTCGCGAGGAAACAAGCCCCATCGCAGTCCCTGGTCGATGTCCGCTCGGGAGACCGCCACCCAGTGGGTCGTCACCAGGCCGGTCAATCGCTCAACCCCGACCAACACAGCTCGCAGCCAGGCAGGCTGCCGCGGCGTGATGCCGTACCCGTGAACAGTGTGCACGATAACCGGCACCCGCGCGAACCACGCCGCCCAGCGACCGAGAATGCCGGCCTTGGAACTGTGGGTATGGACGATGGTCGGGCGAAGCCTCCGGAACAGCCGGATAAGCTGGATCAAGGCGAGCAGGTCATGCACCGGCCGGATCTCCCGGCGCAGCGGAGGCAGCACCTGCACCTCGACGCCGGGCAAAGCTTTGGCCTCCTCGGTGAGCAAGCCGTCTGGCCCCGTCACTAGCGCCGGCCTGAATCGCGCCCGATCGAGATGCGAGACGGTGAACAACGCGACTTCTTGGGCTCCGCCCAGTTCCAGCTTCGTGATGACATGGCAGACCGTGTCCACGGCTCTCAGCCTCGGCCAGCGGCGCCGTTCGCTTCGGCAGCTAGCTTCTCCGCCAGGCGCTTGCCTTGAGCGATCGCGTCTTCCATAGAGGTATGTTCCCATCGGCCGTACCGGCCGATGGAATGAATGCCGCGATGCTCCAGTTCCCGGAGCATCGCCGGCAGGACCTTCGCCCGATGCCGGTCGAACAGGACATAGGCATAGTGAATGTCCTTCACGTCCGCGACGAGAATCTCGTCGTCTTGCCGCACAATGCCGGCTCGCTCCAGTCCTTGACGAACCAGGTCGAGCAGCCGCGCGGGCGGCGTCGTCTCGTGCGGACGATGCGAGATTTCGACATACAGCGAACTCGTGCCCGGCCGCCCCAAGGTCGGCGCAAAATTCATCGGAAAGCCGGCTCGATAGAACGGGTACTCGGGTTCAGGAAAATAGATCCAATGCTTGTCCGACACCCGTTCCCGCGCGATCCCCAGGTTCACGTTGTACACCGACACCCACCGCAATCCGGCCGCGGCATCCTTGATGTCCCGCGGCAGATCGACGCAGCGGCGCACCAGTTCCGGAATCGGGATCGTCGAGACCAAGGCCTCATAGTCCTCGACCCTGGTTCCCTGGCGCCCGTCGCGGAAGACGGCCCGCCGCCGCTCCGTCTCGACTTCGACCAGTTCCGTATCGTAGGCGATCCCGCGCACGGCGGGCAGGAAGGCCTGCGGCAACACGTTGATCCCGCCGGTCGACGGATACAGAAACGTCGGGTTGTAGCCGAACGTCTTGTCCTTGATGCCAAGGGCGCCGTTGATCACGTCTTTCAACTCCGGCTTCGGTACCAACCAGGAGACCCAGTCGGATGTCAGCTCCTCCAGCGGCACTCGCCACAACTTTTCGTTGAACGGAACCATGAAGTGCTTCGCCATGCCCTCGCCGAGATTTTCCAAGATCCACGCCTTGAAGGACCGTTGGTCGGGTGGCAGGGGGGGAGCCGGATTGGTCAAGGTGGCGATGAATCCGAGCAGGCATTCCCGGATCACTTCGGGCGGAAGGCCGTAGGTGTTCACCTGAAACGGGTACTCGGTATAGGTCCGGTGAGAGTAGATGAAAGCGCGCCGCTGATGTTGCTCCAGGCGACCGTCGAGCAACTGCTCCACCAGCGCCTTGATCTCCGGCTGGCGAAAGTGGAGCAGATGGCCCGTCATATCGAAGGTAAAACCGTCTTTCTGATACGAGCGGCAGAGCCCTCCCGCTTCTTTCTCTTTCTCGAACACCCGATAGGGGAGATCGTTCAGATGATAGGCGGTGCTGAGGCCGGCCAAGCCGGCACCGACGATGAGGATCATCCGGACGCCCTTCTCTTCGGTTGTCCGGCCGGCAACGCCCCTTGGAGGCCGACTCCCGTTCCGCTCCCCACGTTCACCCGGGTCAGCGCATAGGCAGCGAGGCCCAGGGATACCAGCGTCAGCACGCTGAAGAACAGCGCCAGGTCCTGCGGCACCGCCATGACCAGCAGACCGATGCCACCCAGGACCGTGGCCGCGCCATAGCTGATGCCCACGACCTGCGGCACTGACAGGCCCCAGTGCCGGAGCCGGATCGCCATATGATCGGGACTGCCTAGGAAAATGGGGAGACCGCGGAGGAATCGAATGTACATGACGAACAAGGTGTCGAAGATCGGCACGCCGAGAATCATCAACGGCGTCAGCAGCGAGACCGAATGACCGCCGGTGTATTGGCCGATCATGCACGAGGCGCCGAGCATGAGCCCGATGAACATCGCGCCGGCGTCGCCCATGTAAATCGTCGCCGGATGCCAGTTGTACCGCAGGAACCCCAACAGGCCGCCGATCAACGCCGCCAGCAGAAACGCGATCGTCTGATCGCCGTTGAGCAAGGCGATCGCACAGAGGAAGGTCGCGCTGATCACGCCCACGCCGGCAGAGAGCCCGTCCATGATGTCCAGGAGATTGAAGGCGTTGATGATCCCGACCATCCAGACCACAGTCAGCGCTACGTCCAGCCAGTCCGGCAGCGCGGCGATCTCGATGCGGATCCCGCTTTTGATCAGGACGAAGACGGCGAGCAACTGTCCGGCCAGTTTCGTGCCCGGCGACAGCACGCCGAAATCGTCCACCAACCCGAGCATCATCACCAACGTTCCGGCCAAGACGATGCCGAGCACGTCCTGGCGGAACTCGAAAGTGAAGGCAAGGCTGATCAGAAACGCCAGGTAGATGGCGAGGCCGCCCAAATAGGGCACCGGCTCGCGTTGATGTTTCAGGCGCCCGTCCGGACTGTCCACGATCCCGTACTTCAGCGCCGCTCGGCGCGCCAGCGGCACGCCGTACAACGACAAGCCGAAGGCCAGCATCAGGGTGAACCCCAGCAGGATCATCGCGTCGCCATCCCCGCGTTCATCGACCCCTCATCGCATCGCCGATCCTTCCATCCCAACACCCGCCTTGTCGGCCTGGGCATGAAGGCGCTCCACATAGACCCGGTATCGTTCTTCCGAATGTTCTTCGCTCACGCGCCGCCGCGCCGCTTCGCCCAGGCGGCGCCGCCGGTCGGAGTCCCGCAACAAGGCCACGACCGCTTCGGCCACCGATGCCGCCTCCGGCTTGACCCGCATGCCGGTCGTGTCATCCACTAGGCGCCAGGTCAACCCCACATCCGTTGCGACGCAGGCCAGACCCGACGCCATCGCCTCGAGGAGACTTTGCGAGGGGTAATTGTCCTGCCGTTGCAGCGAGACGAACACCGCCCCTTTGGCCAAGACCGGCGCGATGTCGGCTTGGAAGCCCCGGACCATCGCCCCGTACAAGCCCAAACGCTTGACGGCCGCTTCGACCTCGGACGCGAGCGGGCCGTCACCGCACAGGAAGAAGCACGCCTCGGGGACGCTCCGGCGGATCAACGCCGCCGCTTCGACGAACAGCAGGGGATTTTTCTCCTCGATCAACCGGCCGGCAAACACCACCCATGGCTCCTTCACCGCGGCGGGACGAAAGCGCTCGAGATCGACCACGCTCCCCGGCGAGACCGCAACCTTCTCCGCCGCGACCCCGCGCCGGATCAAATCCTCGCGCACCTGGACCGTCAGCGCGTCGACCCGCGTGCAACGCGACAGGGCCGCCCGATACAGCGGCAAGGCCGTGGGCCTGCCCACGTGGGCGGCCAGATCGGGATTGGTGATCGACACCACGAAACGGTGACCCGGTCGCACAACCATCAGCGGCAACGCTACATAGGCGCCGCCCAGCGCCAGATGGAAGAGACGCCGGCTTGCGAGTCCATACCGCCCGAGCAGACGGACGGCCATCAGCAGGTAGTCCACCTTCGAGAGCCAGAAACGCGCGCCGGGACTGATCCGCCGAAGCCGATCCGACAGCCATCCAAATGGTTCCGCCAGCGTCCGGACGCGCGGTTCCCGGCCGGTCACGACGCCACCTGCAATCAGCTTTTCCCACAGACTGCTGTTAACGATCAGTTCCGTCTCTCGGTCCTCCGCCGTCAGGCGGGCGAACAGTCGGCCCAACCGGCGCTCGGTCCCGCCGACGCCCGCGTTGTTGATCAGCACCAAGGTGCGGCGCATGCGGGGCCATCCGCAAATTCACGGCACCAGAGTTCGATGTTCAGCCACCGCCAGAGCACGAACCCGAGGTTCTTGCGCCCGGCCAGGTGCGCCTCGAACTCGCGCCGCATCGCATCAACATTGAAATAGCCGCGCGAACGAGTCCGCGAGTCGAACAAAATGTCCTGCGCCATCTCCCGCAAGGTGGTTCTGAACCATTCGTCTTCGGGTGTGGCAAACCCCAGCTTGTCCGCCCGCCACTGCACCGGGTCGGGCAGGATCCCCTCCATCGCTTTCCGCAACAGCACTTTGGTCCATCCTTCATGCAGCTTGAGCTCGGACGGCAGCGCGAAGACAGACTCCACCAACCGGTGATCCAGAAAAGGCAGGCGGGGCTCGATTCCGAACGCCATGGCGTTGCGGTCCTCGTAATGGAGCAACGCGCGGAGCCCATTCCGTTCGAGCAGCCGCCGCTGCATGGCCTGGAGATGGGACCCCTCTGGCTGATCTGCCGCGCTTTCCTCCTTCCAGCGCCGCCGAAACTCCGGGGCCAGCCAGGCTGCGCTGCCTGTCATCAGAGGCCGAACCGTCCGCACCACGATGCGTGGAAGCAGCGCACGGGCGACATTCGCCATCGCCTGCGGCGGCAAGGCCCCGTGCCGTTGCCGGTACGCTCGCCACTCTTCCCAAAGTCGCCTCCACCGGCCTTGAACCAGGAAGTCGGCGAACCACGCACCGAAGAACCCATGATAGCCGGCCAACACCTCGTCCGCCCCTTGCCCATCCAGCAGCACCCGGATGCCATGCTGAGCAGCCAGGCGCATGACGGTCCATTGCGCGAAAATACTGGTCGATCCAAACGGCTCCTCCTGCTGCCGCACCACCCGCGCCACCGTGTCGACGAACTCTTTCGGATCGGGAAAGGCATAGTGCGGCTCCGCGCCGGTTCGTTCCACAACGAATCGGATGAAGCGACGCTCGTCATAGGCGGGATCCTCGAAGCACGAGGAAAAGGTCTTCTGCCGCGCGCCGATGAGGTGGGACGGGACACCCGCAGCGTTCCGCAGCAACGTGTTCGCCACGCAGACGATCGACGACGAATCCAGCCCTCCGCTCAGGCAACTCCCGACCGGCACATCGCAACGTAATCGCAGGCGCACCGCGTCCTGGAAGAGCTGCCGGAACCGCTCGACATCCTCCGGCTGTGCGTTCCGCGGCGTGCTCTCTGACTCCGGCAGACGCCAGTATCGATGCGTCGTCAACTTCCCTTCACCGACCACCAGATAATGCGCTGGCGGCAGTTGTCGAACGTCCTCGAAAAACGTGCTGTCGGCATAGTCCAGAGACCCGCCGTCGAGGTAGGCATACACCGCCCGGTGATTCGGTCGGGGTTGCCCAAGAAACGGGAGGAGTCCCTTGATCTCGGAAGCGAAGGCGAACCGCGCTCCGTCCCAGACGTAATAGAAAGGTTTCTCGCCAAACCGGTCGCGGGCGCAAAACAGCCGCCCGTTTCGGCCGTCCCACAGGGCAAAGGCGAACATGCCGTTGAACCGTTCGAGACAGGCTGAACCCCATTGCCGATAGGCCGCAAGCAGGACCTCCGTGTCGGATTCCGACCGGAACCGATGGCCCAGGGCCTTCAGTTCAGCCCGCAGCTCAAGGTAGTTGTAAATCTCTCCGTTGTAGGTGATCCAACAATGTCCATCCTCGGTTGCCATCGGCTGATGCCCGCCCTCGGAGAGATCGACAATCGCCAACCGGCGATGCCCGAGGCCGATGGGATAGCGGCGCTCACCAGGGCTCGCGATCGCCGCGGCCCGCCCGGCGACATACGGCGGCTCGCGCCCCGAAGCGGACAGCAACACATACCCCTCGCCGTCCGGCCCCCGATGCGCCTGTCGCTCGATCATCCGCCCGAGCAGTCCAAGATCGACCGGTTCGCCCATGACGTGGAATATGCCTGCGATGGCGCACATGGCAAA
>DATLZU010000048.1:0-5995 GCA_035573855.1 Nitrospiraceae bacterium | reverse complement strand
TGGAGGGCGAAGCCCTCCACACCTCCCGTATTTGAAAGGTATTGGGTCTACAATCAGACGCTGGCAGCCCGCCGTGATGCCTAGGAGCAGCGTCAGGAAACGATTACCCTGTATGACACGCAGGCCATGCTCTCCGATTGGAAAACCGCGCGCCCCACGCTCAAACTGGTGCATAGTCAGATCTTGCAAAACGTTCAGGTTCGGGGTGATCTGGCATTCAAATCGTTCTTTCGCCGCGTCAGAGTTGGTGAACAGAACGCCGGATACCCACGCTTCAAGGGCTTCGGTCGCTACGATTCGATGACAAGCGTTCTCACCTGCCGACGTAGTGCAGGTGCGTATAGAAAGTACGGTATACTTGCAAAGCCTGCACGCCTGTGCTGAGTGCCAGATAATCCAGCGAAGCCGTGAGGCAATTCCTTTCGCAGGGATTCCGCACTGCTGTATCACCATTGCAATGTGAGAATATGACTGCATCGTTCATGCCGGAGAGGTTAGAAGCTCTAGATTGGGATTTTGCGGATGCCAAAACAGATCATTCCACGCATGGCTTGCATCCGTATCCGGCGAAATACATCCCTCAGATCCCTCATGCCATCATCAGGGAACTGTCGCAGCCGGGCGAGGTGGTGGCGGATATATTCTGCGGCAGTGGAACGACTCTGGTGGAGGCGCTTGTGCTCGGGCGTCATGCAGTTGGCATAGATGCCAACCCCCTGGCCTGTCTCATCTCGGAGGTGAAGACGAGTCGTTTGACCAGCGATGAGGCCGCGCAGCTGCGAGCGCTTGCAAAACGGGCGTACGATCTCTCCGGTACGATCGCCCCCTACCCAGGTTCCCTGTTCTTGGCAGAGCCGTTCGTCTCTTCGGCGCCGCGTCCCAATAGCGGTGCGATTGCCTTCTGGTTCGAGCCGTTCGTTATCGAGGAGCTGGCAGAAGCGCTCAGTTGGTGCGATGCCATGCCAACCGAGACTACGCGAAAAGTGGCCCGTGTCGCCCTTTCCTCGATCATTGTCACCGTCTCAAGACAGGACAGTGATACCCGCTACGTCAGGCGCAAGAAGAACCTTGCACCCGGTGAGACCATGAAGCGGTTCGCTCGTGCCGTTGCGGATGCGACGGAGGCGATCGAGGCGTTCACCGAAGAGGTGCCACGGAACCTGAAGTGCAAGGTTTTCAAAGCGAACCTGCTGACCAAGCCGGAAATCGGGCAGGTGGACCTCGTCGTCTGTTCCCCTCCCTATCCTAATGCGTACAGCTACCACCTCTATCACATGACCCGCATGGTCTGGCTCGGCATGGATCAGCCTACCTTCAAGCGCGAAGAGATCGGCAGCCATCGGAAATACAGCAACAAGGGGCAAAACGGCGCGACCGTCGAGACGTTCCGAAGCGAGATGACGACGATCTTCGAGTGGCTAGGCCATCATCTTCGGAGGGGGCGGTATGCCTGCTTCGTAGTGGGCAATTCCACCATCCGTGGGGAGACGGTCAACAACGCGGACCTCATCTCCGGCGTTGCCGCACAGGTGGGATTCCGCGAAGTCGGACGATTGGGGCGCGAGATGCAGGCTACCAAGAAGGCCTTCAATCCGAAGCACGGCAGGATTAAGACCGAGGACATCGTCATCTTGCAAAACGAGGTCGGAGGGGCAGTGTGAGCCATCAGTATACGTGCCGCATCAAACCCTACATCCAGCCCTTCGAGCGCAAACTTGCGCTTGCCGAACTTGCAGCACTCGCTGGCCATGAGCCGCGACCTCTCACGGATGCAGCCGGCGACGCCCTCGAATACGTCGTTGCCGCAGATCTTCCTGCCGCCGAACTAGCGGAGAAACTGGCCTACTGGGAGTCCGTCAGGGACACGCAGAGCATTCTGACAACCCAGGCTCTGCGCGAGGCCACCATCAATGTGGTTCGCAACGGCGTCGCAGTCGAGCAGATCGAATGGCTCGTCACGCTCAATGTCAGCAGCTCGCTTCCCAACCGCCGCGCACTGCGCTACGGACCGCACGGCATCCACGAGTATCGCGGGAAGTTCTTTCCCCAGCTGGTCCGTTCCCTCATCAATATCGCCCAGGTCACGGAAGGGGGTATCGTTGCCGATCCCATGAGCGGGAGCGGGACGACCGCGGTGGAAGCGGTGCTTTCGCAGTGCCACGGCATCGGCCTCGATATGAACCCACTGTCCGTGCTCATGGGACGGACGAAGGCCGCACTGCTTTCCGCGAACCCATTGGAAATCGCCGATGCCTACAAATCCGTCCGGGAGCAGCTGATGAAGGGGGGTAACGGCCGGCCGCTGCGGTATTTCGAGACGCTCTTGCCCGAAGACCAGGAGTATCTCAAGGGCTGGTTTTCAGAGCAGGTGCTGTGCGATCTCGACCGCATCGCAACTGCCATCCTTTCCTTGCCCGTCTCGGTCACGGTGCGTGATCTGATGCGCCTGTCGCTAAGCAACATCCTCCGCAGTGTCTCCTGGCAGAAGGACGATGATTTGCGCGTGCGGAAAGAGGTAAGGCCGGATGCGGACATCGACCCGATCAACGAGTTTCTGGAGGAGCTGAGACGCTCCATCAACGCGGTTTTGTCGCTGCTCTACTACAACCAGGACTCTTCCCTGGGGACATTCGACATTCGGGAGGGAGACGCACGCAACATTCCCGACTTCTGGCAGCAGTGGCTTGGCAAGGTGGACGTTGTCATCACCTCGCCGCCGTACGCAACCGCTCTTCCCTACTTGGATACCGATCGCCTGAGCCTTCTCTACTTGGGCCTGCTGTCGCGGCGCGGTCAGCGCGAGCGCGACCAGGAGATGATCGGGAATCGGGAGGTCACGGACAAGAAGCGAAGGGAATATTGGCAATATTTCCTTGACAATCGCGATGCCCTTCCGCTTTCAGTAGTGAATCTGATCGACAAGATCGAGCGTTTGAATTCAACAAAGGACGTGGGATTCCGGCGCAGAAATCTTCCTGCGCTTCTGGCAAAGTACTTTCTCGACATGAAGGACGTGCTCTCCGGCATTGCCCAGGTTCTAAAGCCCAGAGCTCCCGCGTTCGTCGTCGTGGGCGACAATCACACGATAGCTGGCGACGAGAAGGTGGACATCGCAACCTCCTCCCTGCTGATCGACGTGGCGGAAATGGTGGGGCTTGAGTCGTGCGAACACATCCCAATGGAGATGCTGGTCTCCAGGGACATCTTCAAGAAGAACGCTATGGCTTCAGAGGTGATTCTGTATTTTCGTCGTCCGGAAGGAAGCCCATGAAGTTAGGCGAGATACGCGTAAAAGACTTCCTCGATCATACTAAAGGTGAAGTGCGGGGGCGGCTTGTCTCGGATGCTAAAGTGCGTACCTACGCGGCGGATTACGCCTACACCGAAGGAGCGGACGGACTCCTGCACATCACGCGGAGAGGAAGCCGGTCAAGCGTCACCGTGCCGCCCGTCATCGACCTCGACGAGTCGCTTGTCTCCTTCTTCGGATTCTACAGTGGAGATGGTGCGAAGGGCAGCGAGAGCCAGGAAAACAGGGGCACCGTCCGGCCAACCATCTCCGTCTCCCAAAGCGAGCCGCACCTGATCCGGTTCAGCGTCGAGCAGTTCCGCAAGATCTTCCCCGGCTCCATCTACTTCACGTTCTCCCTCGGTGAGGACAGCGCCTACTTCATGGCGGGCGAGGGCTTGGAGCAGCTCAGGGCGTACTACGGCGGGACTCTTCCGGCACTGGCGCCGCTCTCAGACGTACGGCCGAGACTTGACGCAAAGGACGAGCAATTCCTGAAAGAGAAGCGGGACGTTGCCGGGACGAGTGAGGAGCACCTCGCCTTCTACTACCAACACAAGGAGGCGATGCGGGCGATCCTCAGGCAGCAGAAGGAGCGGGAGATCGCACGTGTCTTCGCCCTCGGCCCCGGCGACAGGGCGGATGCCTCCCTTCGGCGTCCCTTCAAGAAGGGGGCGCGCGAGCCGGGCGGCTCAAGCCGGGCCGACGAGACGCATGTGGGCGGCGTGGCAGGGTTCGGGGAACTGTTCCTGAAGATGCTCCACGAAATTGAAGGCTCGGTGTTCGACGACGTGCAGACCTCGATGCAGGGGCTGATCGTATGGAGTGGCAAGCCGTCCAAGGTCGGCGAGCTGGTGGACGTGATGGACTTCTTCACCTCGCATCCCTACGGTGCGATCGGCAACGCGAGGCCAACTATCACGGCCGAGAGAGGCCTGTTTGCATCGGAGGGGACCACCACCCTCATAGGCTGCTGGCCGAGGTCGAAGGAGACACGACTGAAATCCAGCATCAGAATCAATCCCCTCTGGTGCTATGCAGCGGGTCTCTATCTGGCGGAAGGCACCACGGGCAAGTCGGACATGTTGGCGATGTATACCCAGGCGCCAAGCGGGTTCGGCCTCGGGTTCACATCGTCGGAGAACACCAGCCTGGAGCTGATCCTGCGCGCCCTGCAGATGCTCTTTCAGCCGGAAGACTGCCTCGATGCCTGGAAAGTGAAAGTCGGCTCGCAGTACTTCCCGGAGCTGGTCGTCATCGGCTTGAAGAACGGCGTTCCCATGCTGCGTGGCGGTGCGAGTGGGGACGGCAAGCTGCGAACGATGGAGATCTCGCTCGCCATTCGCGACTGGGCCTTGGCGGTCGCGCCCTGCCTTGAACCCTATGCCGGCAAGTATTCGCACGTGGAGCCGACCGGCGCCGGGGTAGCCAGAATAGACTTCTGGGCATCCTCAAAGCTCTGCAAATGGTTCTTCGCATTGATTCTCTACGCCGCCTTCGGCGGCACGATCGCCGACCCGCGAACGGGGTTCTGCTAGTGAACGAACATATCTTCCTGCCCACACTAGACATCCGCCGGGTGGTGCTTCTCCCTGAGCACAAAGCATGGCTTGAGAGTTGGTTGCGTGAGATCGAGCCGGATATCGAGCGCGGGGACGTGGCCGCTTCGATGTGCCTGCAAGGCGTCATCAGCGAGATTCTCCTCCATCAGCGGGTGGTGACCGACTGGATCGGCGTCATGGAGGAGTACCTGACCCGCGACGGCAAGCCGCTCGCCTATTCGGAGCAGTATGGGAAGCGTCTGTACGAGTTCGCCTTTTGGATACAGTGCGAGGTGCATGCCATCCACGCTAGGTGGTGGATCGAGCAGGCGTGCGGCGCGAGCAGTAGTCTGGACTTCCGGGCGCTGATCGAGGATCTCATTCAGCCCAGTGGCTGGATGTACAACCCTCAGGTCAGCCCCACCGGAATGCGCACGCGGATGAAGTCGGAATACCTCATGTCGCTCGCCATGGGAATGGAGATCCTGAAGGCCTACGGCGGCCTGGAGGAGCGGCGCACTCACCTTGAAGGGTTGCTCTCCGCAGAGCCGCTGACCGGCTATCTGAGCGCCGAGCATTTCCGCTTGTTCGCGCTTCGCCTGCTTGGCAGCCCCAAGCTCGCGCCGGCGACATTGCCCAGGGTCCTGGCTGCCTGCGAGGCCGGAGAGGGGTACTGCGATTTCGATGTCAGTGCTAAGATCGACGACTACATGGGCGTCGCGAAACGTACCGCACGCGATATTCCGGTTCACTCGGCGCTCTCCGCACTTCACGCAGCCTCCCTCGCCTCCTCAGGCAACGAAGACGTGCAGGCAAGAGTTGCTGGCCGCGTACGGCACTTTAGCGACCACATCAAAAGCGAGCCGATGGATATTCAACCGTTCCGGATGAGGGAGATCGACGTCCCGTTCGGCACCGGACTATCGCCGCTTGAAGTCATCGCGGCATCCGGAATTACGTGCGGTGATCCCTTCTCGGTACCGCTATGACCATCGATCTCGATAGAGCCAGAGAAATCCTTGCCCGCGCGAAGGCACATGCACGAAATGTGATACCGCTGCTGTTATTTCTATAGAGACGGCCACAGCGATCCCCCGCGACATACCGCACCCCTGTGACTGCTAGCTAACCTAACCTCGCCAGGAGGTCGCGTTATGTCTCGTCC
>DATLZU010000047.1:0-30201 GCA_035573855.1 Nitrospiraceae bacterium | reverse complement strand
TTCATAGGGAAGGGCTCTTCAACGATTTTTCCCGCTCGGAATCTGATCTCTGAGCCAAACTTTCAGTTCCCTCTTCATAGGGAAGGGCTCTTCAACCGCGCGGCTACATCGGGAGCAAGCGCTATCTGCGTCTTTCAGTTCCCTCTTCATAGGGAAGGGCTCTTCAACCGCCGCGTTGACTTCCTCCCTGTGCCGTTCCAGGACTTTCAGTTCCCTCTTCATAGGGAAGGGCTCTTCAACCGCTACACGCGATGCCGGTGGACGTTCACCGGGACCTTTCAGTTCCCTCTTCATAGGGAAGGGCTCTTCAACGCAGATCGCCGCCGACGATCTGCACGACCTTGCAGCTTTCAGTTCCCTCTTCATAGGGAAGGGCTCTTCAACTCAAACGAGGCGAGGTGTAATCATGCAGCAACGGACTTTCAGTTCCCTCTTCATAGGGAAGGGCTCTTCAACAAACTCTACCGCGTTGACGATCGATATCGTGCAAACTTTCAGTTCCCTCTTCATAGGGAAGGGCTCTTCAACAAAGAGGCGTTCCTGTCGTTCTTGCGCTACGGGCTCGACTTTCAGTTCCCTCTTCATAGGGAAGGGCTCTTCAACCGAGGGAGCGACGCGCCAGGTCGGGTCATCGGAGTCTTTCAGTTCCCTCTTCATAGGGAAGGGCTCTTCAACCACGGCCGTCTTGCTGAATTGTTGCCACGTCCCGGTCTTTCAGTTCCCTCTTCATAGGGAAGGGCTCTTCAACCGGAGGAGTGGCGCACTCTCCGGCGGCGAATTGAGGCTTTCAGTTCCCTCTTCATAGGGAAGGGCTCTTCAACACCTGCAGCAGACGGCGACACGCCTGCTATTTCAGCCTTTCAGTTCCCTCTTCATAGGGAAGGGCTCTTCAACTTCACCGAACAACGCATCGCCCGGCGTGACCCAATCCTTTCAGTTCCCTCTTCATAGGGAAGGGCTCTTCAACGAGCGCAATCGCCGCGCCGCCCGCTGCAATCACTGCTTTCAGTTCCCTCTTCATAGGGAAGGGCTCTTCAACGGCAAGTCCCGCCGCATCTGGCAAAGTTGTTCGAGTCTTTCAGTTCCCTCTTCATAGGGAAGGGCTCTTCAACATCCGGCAATGGGCGAGGAAATGGCAGGTGGCGGTGCTTTCAGTTCCCTCTTCATAGGGAAGGGCTCTTCAACAGCCAAAGATCCCCGACGGTATGAGGTGTGGCCCGCCTTTCAGTTCCCTCTTCATAGGGAAGGGCTCTTCAACCGCGAGCCGGATGGGAGCATCGCCGAGACGTTTGATCCTTTCAGTTCCCTCTTCATAGGGAAGGGCTCTTCAACTGTGAGCTTGTCCCGCTCGACGGTCACGCCGCGCACCTTTCAGTTCCCTCTTCATAGGGAAGGGCTCTTCAACGATGAGCCGTCACTGTTCCCCGCACAAGTTTGTGCTCTTTCAGTTCCCTCTTCATAGGGAAGGGCTCTTCAACTCGTTCTGGGCACGGTCGCTCACTGGGACGGGATCGTCTTTCAGTTCCCTCTTCATAGGGAAGGGCTCTTCAACCGGTAGCGCGGGCCATCGGGACACGTGCAGGCGTTGACTTTCAGTTCCCTCTTCATAGGGAAGGGCTCTTCAACGCAGTCCGGCGGCTCGATCACGCGCCAGTTGGGCATCTTTCAGTTCCCTCTTCATAGGGAAGGGCTCTTCAACGCTCCGGTTCAAAGTGGGCAGACAAGTGGTCTTTGCTCTTTCAGTTCCCTCTTCATAGGGAAGGGCTCTTCAACCGCGACGCTGGATTGGGTGCTTGGGCCGAAAAACACTTTCAGTTCCCTCTTCATAGGGAAGGGCTCTTCAACTTGTCGCGCCGCCAGCGCCTCCGCCGCTTGTCGCTCTTTCAGTTCCCTCTTCATAGGGAAGGGCTCTTCAACAGTCTTGCGAGCCTGTCGGCGGTCAAGCAGTTCAACTTTCAGTTCCCTCTTCATAGGGAAGGGCTCTTCAACCGTGACGGTGTTTCCGGCGGCAACCGTCTTTCCGGTCTTTCAGTTCCCTCTTCATAGGGAAGGGCTCTTCAACCGGACAGAGTCGATGAGCGCCGCAATCTGCTCCTCCGAGCTTTCAGTTCCCTCTTCATAGGGAAGGGCTCTTCAACAATAGGGCTGCAGGATGATGGCCTTCTTGCCCGACCTTTCAGTTCCCTCTTCATAGGGAAGGGCTCTTCAACTCAAGGTCCAAGCGAGCGCGACGGGGCTCAATTTTTCTTTCAGTTCCCTCTTCATAGGGAAGGGCTCTTCAACCCAGGCCGCTGCCTTGCCGAGCGAATCGGTATACTTCTTTCAGTTCCCTCTTCATAGGGAAGGGCTCTTCAACCACGGGCACATCGATGGGGTCTTCACGGACCTCCTCCTTTCAGTTCCCTCTTCATAGGGAAGGGCTCTTCAACTGGCTCACGGAGGACCTCCCGGCGGTCAACATTCTCTTTCAGTTCCCTCTTCATAGGGAAGGGCTCTTCAACGCTGGTGTAGGCCTGAGCGCCATGAGATCGTTGATGCTCTTTCAGTTCCCTCTTCATAGGGAAGGGCTCTTCAACCGCTCACGAAGGCCGCAATAAACCTAGCCACTCTCCCGCTTTCCAGAGCCAATTCATCGCAAGCCGTCCAATTGCTATAAACCCAGGGTGGTTTGCGAAAAAACCCGTCCTCCGTACCCCGTTCTCCGTTTTCCGCAAGTGGGAAACGCATGGAAGGATGCAGAGAGCAGAGAACGCTTGACGGACACCGGGGAGCGGACCATGGTTGACGGATGACGGCTCAAAACACATCCCCACAGTAGTTGCGATATTCACAGTCCGTGCAGCGGGCTCGAACCTCGGTCGCTTCCGGGACGCGCTGCAACAGAATCATCTCTCGAATATGATCAAGGGCGCCGAGCGTTTCAGCCCTGAGCTCGTTGGTCAACTCGACCGGCTCGATGCGATTCCCTGGAATCAGGTAAATGAATCCACGAGGGACCGAACACTGGTACGCTTCCTCGACCAGCATGGCGTACCCGCACAGTTGCAGGAGATGATTCGACCGTACTGGACCTGTCGTCTCCTTGAAATCGACCGGATACCACCCGGTTGTAGACTCAATCAGTAAATCCAGCTTGCCGGACAGTCCAAGAATGTCGGAAGTCAGCCACACATGAAAATGGCGCCGGCCATCCGGCAGCCCATAGCGGCGCACGCCCCGCCGCTGCTCCAACGCATCCAGCCGTTCTTCAGCCGACTTGCCATGCTCCATTTTGAAGGTCGCCTTCCGCGCGACCGGCATGACGTACTGGTAATACACGACGCGCGGGCAGTAGTCATACTGCTTCAGGTCGTTCACCCGCAGCATCAGTTTGGGCTGATTCGGGCTCGGTGCCGGTCTCCTCATTCTCGATCCGTAAACTGACAGCCACATCCTTCTGGCAAACAGGCTGAAGGAGGATCTTCCCGGTACGGTCTCCTAACGTGTCTCCAAGCCGAAGAAAAAGTTCCTCTCGCTTATTACGCGTAAGCGGGCCACAAAACGCGCTGAATTGAATGCGCTCGAGCCCGTAGTCTTTGCAGACATCGGCGATCTTCGTCCGAACGCCGTCGTCTGGAATGTCATACAAGACATACGTGATGACCTCGTCCATGTCCGCTATCCGCGCCCCGCATTCCGCCTCCCGCTTGGCGCATCGGCACTCAGGATCCAGGCTGTCCGCGGGAAGCGGTTTGCGGACTGCGGTCTTACCACTTGAACGCGAAGGGCTTATAGTCTCCTTCTCGACGCAAGAACGTGCACAGATTCCGCGCCTGCATCTGGATGATGGATTTGATCTGGTACTTCTTGCCTTTCACCGTTTCGGTGGATTCCAGCCGCTCAAGAATCTTGGCCGCATAGCGCGACCGGGTCTCTTCATCCAGCATGCCGGCCTTGAGGGTGACGGCCTCGCCGAGGTTGAGGTGGGCGATCACGGTCCGATCCACGACCGGCTGCCGAAATTCCTCGACCAGATCCAGGACCAACGACGGCTTGCCGGGCCGATCCACGTGCAGGAAGCCGGCAAAAGGTTCCAGCCCGGCATTCAAGACCGCGCCCCACACCTGCGCATACAGAATGCCGTACCCATAATTCAGCAGCGCATTGACGGCGTCGGTCGCGCCGCGATGTTCGCGCCCCATAAACTCCGCGCGCTGGCCGATGATCTCCTTGATGCCATCCCAATAAAGACGTCCGGCCGTGCCTTCATAGCCCATCAGGGAGTCCCGCACGTCGTCGATCCGTAAGCCCGCGATCCGCTCGACCGCCGGCCGCAAGTCCGCAAGCTGGTCGGCGACCCGATCCACGCGTGCAAAGCGTTCCGGGTCAGCCTGCTTCAGGTACTTGCCGAAATAGCGGAGCAGCCGTTCCTGATTGGTCAACTTTCCGCGAACGATCAGTTTGGCAAACTCGACACCTCGGTCATCGGCAATCGCGGCCAACTGCTCCCGCCGCGAGATTACCGTCGCGGTCAGCATCGGGGAGGACAGCATCGCGTACGGCTTGCCGCCGCTCGTGAGAAAGCTGAGTCGGATGCCGCGCTGACACAACTCTTCGATCAAGTCGGAGGAGAGCGTCACGCCGCGCGAGGCCACCACGACTTCGCTCAAGCGAAACAAGGGGAATTCGTAGACCACGGTCTTGTTCTGCCGCACCAGCAGCCGCTCGCTCTTCTTCGACAGAAACATCCCGAATCCGGACAACACCACCTGCGACGTATCGCCGGTCTTGACCATGCGGATACCGTCATCAATGATCCGCTCCTCGCCGTCCGGCGGCTCGGCCTCGATCGGCACCACCACCGCTTCCGGCTCGCCGGTGAAGAGATTGATCTGGGCGGGGGGCAGTTCGCGTGCGGGCTCAGGCGCCGGCCGGTCCGGATGAAGGCGGGGGAGAGGATCAGGTGCTGAGGGTTGAGGTGCCATTATTGTGACTGATGAGTAAACTACTCAGAGGTCAACAGCCGCTCAAGCAATTCTGCACATTCATCCACGAAAGCTCGGATATCCTCCCGGACGCTCCTGGCCTCTTCTGGGGCAATCGTGGCAAAGTCGGCATAATCGGTGTTCTGACGCTTTTCGAGCGAGCGCGGCAGCGCCTTTGCGTGCGCTGGGCTCACCTGCCCGGTTGTCACAAAGTGTTTCTGGAACAGGGAGATCACACCGCTGTGTCGAGAGGAATCGACTTCTTTCGTAGCGAGAAGCGCCCGGGCGGTGTAAAACCCCCCATAGTAAAAACGGTTCACGGCTCCCGTCAGTGAGTCTTTGGTCAGCAAGTAGTCGCCCTCAGCGAACGCCTCGTGTGCGCGAGACATGCGATGGCGAGCCAATGCCGTTGAGCTCGGCCCTCACAAGGGAACTCCTTCCGTGGCAATGTGGCGCAGAAACGGTGTGATTTTCCAAACCGGATCGTCCAGAACCGCCTTGCCGATCGCACGCGGCGAAATGTAGACATCGTGCGCCACGTTCACATCGAAGGCGATCTCCAAGACTTGATCTTCGAGCTCAGGAGTGTTCTGATCGACCACGACCAGCACGTCGATGTCGGATTCCTCGACATCACGACCCATCGTCTTTGAGCCAAAAAGCTTCAAATCGAGCACATGTGTCTGGAGTCGTGCCCGAACTTGTCGAGCGAATTCCTTGGTTGCTGCGGCATCCTTCGGTTTCAGGAGTGCAACATTTCCCATGAGGCCTCCTTCACAGTAACTCGCCCTCGTCCCTTCGGCAGCCTCATCACCAAACGGCCGCCGTTTGTCATCTCATTCCGCTTGTCTGAAAGACCGCTGCCAGAGTTCCACCAGCAGCAGCGCCGCCGGAGAAGGTCGGTGCGGACGTTCCTTTTCTTCCCGAGGAGCCGGGCCGCCGATCGTTTGCACGCTGTCTCGCCTCGGTGCGGGACGCCGGACGAGCCCGCGAGCACGTCCACATCGGAGTCCGGCTCCCTCAGCCCACGAGCGGCCGAGCCGAACAAGATGATCCGGTGAGGATGACCAGTTTCGCAGCCGAGCAGTAGAATCCCAATCCTTATTATGATGGAGTATCAACAATGCAGATCGACGAGGAGTATCCATGGGTGCCATTTCGTTAAAGTTACCGGATGATCTCTTGGAGACCAGTCAACGTTGTGCCAAAACGCTGCATCTGTCGCGCGCCGCGTATATCCGACGGGCGATCGAACGGATGAACGGGGAGATCAAGCGGAAACTGCGCGCCAAACGTCTGGCGGAGGTCTCCCAGAAGGTCCGCGAAGAAAGCCTGCGGGTGAACGCCGAATTCGCGGCCATCGAGCAGGCTCCTGATGCCTAATCGGGGAGAGATTTGGCTTGCCGATCTCGATCCGCAACAGGGCACCGAACCCGGAAAAACGAGACCGGTTCTCATCGTGCAAGCCCAAGCGCTGCTCGATGCGGCCCACCCATCCACGCTCATCGTTCCCCTGACCACCAATCTGGTCGAGGAGGATGAGCCGTTGCGCATCAGAATCGCGGCATCCGGCCGGTTACGGCGGGATGCGGATCTCCTCACCGACCAACTCTGAGCCATCGACAATCGCCGTCTCATCAAAGGGCCACTGGCCCGCCTATCAAGGCCTCAAATGGCGAAGGTTGAAGAAGCGCTTCGTGAGGTTCTCGATCTTGTCGAGAATGACTAAACCTGTACCGATCCCTTCCAGAGTTCCACCAGCAGCAGCGCCGCGCCGTCGAAGGCGAGCAGGTACGGGCCGGCCTTATCTCTCGCGCTGGACGCGGGCCTTGAACGGATTGATGACGATTAAGCCGGGAATCTTTTTGAAGTCCCGTTCGTTCTCCGTGACGATGCTGCTGACTCCGTGTTCCAGCATGCAGGCCGCGATCATGGCGTCCCATGAAAGAGGTGTGATGCAGTGTGACCAATTCAATGGCTTGGATGACGGTACCCACGCTACGATCCAAGACGTGCCATTTGGTCGAACTGAGAATTTCCTTCACAATGCGCCCAGCTTGATCGGCCGGCATAGGGTGTTCGATCTTACTGGTAGCAACATGAAAGAACTCACACAGGTTCTGCATTGTGGTCAGGCCGCCGCCCTCTTGCCAGATAGAAAAAACCAAAGCTTTAGCAGCGGGCTGTTTCCGTGTGTCCAGGAGCACGTAGGCGTGAACCAGGACGTTGGTATCAATCAGCCGCTCACCAGCGGTCATAGAGTTCCTCGCGGCGGCGGTAGAGAAGCTTTCCTCCTTTATGCGGGTGCTTCAACAGCTCAAGCTGGTGCTTTGTGATCTCCTCGTCTTTCGCGGCCTGATCAAGCGGCTTGATCTCCACGAGGGCCGGGCACTCATCGGGAAGATCCGGTGTCTCGTCAAGCACAATCATGTTGCCTTTCACAATCCCCTTATAGGTCTTCATGCCGTGTTCCCTCCCACCTACAACGCCTGAAGCAGATTATCGTCGAACATCTGTAACGAGTCATCTCATTCCGTTCATCCGGCATGCTGCCGCCGCCAGAGTTCCACCAGCAGCAGCGCCGCGCCGTCGAAGGCGAGGAGGTACCGGCCGGCCTCGAAAACGGGCAGGCGCCAATCGAGGGCATTCTCTACCACCGCTCGCGGTACCACGGTGAAGATATGATTCTGCCGGTTCATCAAGTCCGAGGACATGAATCCTCCGAGTGTCCTCTTTCGCGTCCAGGTTTAGGAAGTCTGGTACGAAATCACACAGCAGCCTTTTTCCATGTTCCTCCGGGAGTAAATTCAAGCCAAAGGGTCGTTTCACAAATTGAGCCCGGTATCCAGCACATCTGGGCGCCTGTCAGCCTGCCCCCGAACCGATCGCTGCGAACCGTTTCTCTCCCTATCAACGGCTCAATTGCTCCAGATGCGCAGACTCCCTGTGCGAGGGTATGGGCGAGGAAAGGCTGGCCTTGTGTGACCTGAACCTGTGGGCGGTCTTCTCCAAGGCGGACCTTATCACGATCGAAGATACGACCATCGCTCTGTGGCTGCCATCCGTTCTTGCCCAGACGCACCTGTCCGAACCCATACCGCCGCTCTCCACCCATCTGAAGATCTCCGAGCCACCGGCCCCACTTGCTTTCGTCTCCCAGCGCGCATACTGCAATGTCATCAAGAAAGATCCAGCCTGCTAGCGTTAGCCGGTGGGCATCGTCTCCCTCGTTCGGTACTATGATCTCAATTTCGTGCAAGCTCCCTAATTCAGCCGAGGTTGTTGCAGCATCGAGCGCTGTCGTCACATGTGCCGAAAGATACCGTTGCGTAAAGACGGATTCCGTCAGATGACCGTATAGAACGCCAGTAGTCTGAAAGCTCGGAAAAAGCAGTTGTTCGCCTGCGTGAAAGAACCAGTAGCTGAATGCGCAGTGCTGCCTGACCCACTCGCCGATCGCGACGTAGTCCCCTTCTGCGACGCCGGACGCCGTGAAGCCTGCGCGCGTTAACTTTTCGGTGATCGCTCCCCAGATGTTACGGGCCGGCACGTAATAGCGCGTCCGCTGCACGTTACCGATCTTGTGGTAGCCAACGTGGAGCGGGCTCCGCAACTCGTAAGCAACCCGGTACACTCGCCATGCCATGTTTAGGCCTTCATCGCTTTCACATGATAGCGGGCGTAGATCAAGGCTTGCTCCAAGAGACGTTTGGCAAGAAGAAGTGCGTCGATATGATCCGCGAGACCGTTGGGTTTTCTGATCTCTGCCAACGCTTGGTCTGTATCGGTTGTATCCTTTGCTAGAAGATCAATCTTTTCATCGGCCAATAAATTTGCGGCCCGCTGGCCAAGATTCCCGTCGCTACGCGAGCGTTGATAGAGGAAAAATGCATATACCCCATCTTCCTGAAGAACGCCGAGGGATTTGGTAATGTGGTTTTCTGCATTCTTCCCCAGCGTTTCGTGAACCTGCCTGGCCATTTCCCACCCGTATTGAGCGCACAGGCGATCTAGGTTCAAGCCGGTCTTTTCAGCGTTCATTGCGTGCCTCCGCTCTTAGGGAATCCGAGCACCTTTAAGCGGCCCATGCCGCGCGTGTTCATTCCGCCGATGCCAAGGGGTTCGAACAGTCGGAGACCTTTATGGATCGTAGCTTTGACCGCCTGCAAGCCTCCAGCGTTTTTCAAAGGCTCTTGACCCGCAATGAGATAAAACTTCGGATCGGTAGACACGACATCGAAAGCGAGAACACTGGCGCGCGGGAGAGCTTCATAGGTAAAAAGCGCCTGATCCGCTGCAGCGCCAGTCGAAGGATCGATGCTCACCGAAGTACGGACTTCGAGGTTGTCGTTGACGATCTGGCCGAAGAGTTTGTTAGAAACGAGCACGGCGCGCGTCAGCACTTCTTCGGGCACTCCGCGGAGCTTACTCCTATCGGGAGCGAAGCCTGTTTGCGCACTCAGCATCAGCCAGCCGAGGTTGAGTTTGCCCTGCACCTTCACGCCATTCGCCACGCGCACGCCGGCATTTGTGACAGATTCACTGATGCCCAGATCGCTCAGGATGCCGGGGCAGGTAACCCAGACAGGGCCAGCAAGGGAATGGACGGGAAAGAATATCAGCCGCGCGTCGGAAAACTGGGCCAGGCCCTGGAAACTGCCAGCGTCGCCCTTGGTGAAGCCGAACGTGACACAGACGGGACAATCGTACTTGCCGCAGTGCCCTTCAACCTTTCGTCCTTCGTCGGGTTGTCCAGCGCCAGCGCACACATAGGTCTTGCCGTTCTGTTGCCAGCGGTAGCGCCCCTCAGCCATCGCTGCGTAGGTGCGGCAGGCACCCGAAAGGCTCGTGCCAGGAATTTTCGGGAGGTTAGTGCCCGGCTCGCGCACAATGCTCATGTCCACGCGCCCCAGGCGATAGCCCCCAGTGCCCACGTGGATCGGATCGAGCGCCAAGACAAAATAACGCAAGACGTCATACGGTTGCGGGTTGCTGCTCATGGTCTCTCTCCTTCTTCAACCGAGCTTTGAGAATACGGAGATACAGCTCCAAGCAGCGCGAAAATCGGCCGCTCAGAACCTCTTCCGGGGTAACCGTGTCCGGTTTGTCCTTCCGTTGCCAGAGGCCGGATACTTTCAGAGTGGTTTCGGTCAGATGGAGGAATTCCTGTGATTCACAGCCCCACATTTCAGCTTTGGTTTCCAAAATGGCGGCCACGCCGCGTAGGTCGGTATCGGTAATACCGCTCTGGTGAAGCCGCTCCCACATCTCGATTAAGAGTGGTAACTCGTCGAGGAGACTGACGTCGCGATCAGGGTCGAAGCGGAAACGCTGCGCCGTATGTTCCAAAAACAGATAGGCAAAGCGGCAAGGCGTAATACTAATCCGGTCGCCTTCGTGAAGATCCTTGACGTGGACAAGCCAGCGACCGTCGTTGTGCTGAAAGCGATAAAGGCGGCCGTTTATATTCACGCCGTTCTCGACAAAGAAATAGGGATACCACGCATCTTCAGTCGTGCCGTCTCCCATCGTAACAGGTACGTCGAGACTCACGCGTTGTTCCCCACGGCTCAAACGCAGGTGCCAGTTCGGGTTGCCTTGGCGGCTGCATTCGACCGTCCAGGTTTCTTCATGCATAGGGATAGGGAGCTGTTTCAGCATCCGCCGTGCGGTATCCATCACTGCCATCAGCGGCGTCTTGCGCTGGAAAAACACGAGGCCCAGGAACAGTGGGAGGCGATTCTGCACCTTGCCGAACTGTCTTTGGTACTCCTGGCGAATTCGCTCCGCGATCGCCAGAGACTCACTGGCCGGTATGAAGGCGAGGAACTGATCGGGTGAAGTGAGCAGGGTCAGGTACGGCCGGTACTGTCCCCACGAGTCTGTTGCCCGCGCGACGGCGTCTATCTTGAACTGAATGCGCTTACGCGGGTTATCGGGGTCGCTGACTTCGATCCCTTGTCTCGACCATTTGTCTTGAACTTCCTGCAGCGTCTTGGCCCCTCCTGCCGCCAGTTGCAAGTTGATGATCGTGACGAAATGCTTTTCGTTATTCCGCCAGAGCAGGCTGATTGGCTGGCCACCGATGGTCCCGTCGTAGGGAACATTCTCTCTCCACACCGCTTTGTTGTCCGGGGTGACGAACAGCCGCGAACAGCGCAAAGCAACGTCCGACCTGTCGTTGGTGTACTGATATTGCTCCAGGATCGTATTCTCCACCGTATCGGCCCAGAATCGCTGGCAGGTTTCCCAAACGCGGCGGAGACGGGCAGGGGATGGATTCTTCGGCTTGCAGCCTTCAGGATCGTTTTGCTTCGCCTGAACCAGCATCGTTTGAACAAGGTCCCCGGAGAGCCAGTTATTGAGATCGAACTTGCCCACCAGCAACGCGATGCGGTCATTGTGGTCGGCGATCTCGTCGAGCCAGATCGTTTGGGCTGGGTTGTTCTTCCACGCCTCGATCCGAGACTGGCGACGGTTCCAGCAGTGCTCACAGGTTTCCTCGCCCTCTGGCATTGGACGCAGGCGACAGATTGGGCAGACCTCGCTCTTGGATGGAGCGTTGCTCCATTGGTGCTGCCAGCAGAGGCTGTCGTTTTCTGGATCGACAGGATAGGCCAGAGCTTTTCGGGCTTCGCTTCGCTCGTGGTGAAGGATACGCGCAAGTTGCTCGGTTGCTTTCTGGCCCAGGGCGCTCCCCACGGCGATGCGTGGCATGAGTTCTCCCTCGACCCCCTCCACGGTCTTGCGCAGCAGATCGCGGAGTTCCGGCCACAGATCGAGGTCAGGAAAGGTAAAGTAGACGCCGGTGGTATCGCGATAGACCTCGTTGCCCAGAGGATACTCGTCTTCTACCAGCCGTTTGACGGCCTCGCAGGCTCCGCGCACCACATCTTGATAAGCGAGCAGGTCAGCGATCTTGATCGCCTTCGCGTATAGGCCGAGGACATCGAAATTGATGCGAAGCAGCCGCCAGCGGAGGTCATCTGGGTCCGGTTGGGTGCCAAGTAGCGCACCTGCTAGTGCTGACTTGTACAAGCATGACACCGTGGCCGACCAATCCGTCAGCGTCACCTCATTGACTGGGCGGCGTGTGTCCCCTATTGCTCTCGCAAACGCATCCTTTACCGCCGCGATGAAGGCATTGTAGTCCGTCAATGACCCAAAGGGCAGCCCATTGAGGAGCGATGTCAATCCGCTCACGGGAGGCCCTTCAATGCCAAATGCACTGCTTAACCTGGTATCGCTCTTCCGCTGCTTGGTCGATTTGTCATTATCATCTAGCTCCTTCTCGACATGGGCGACCGAGTGGCAACGCCCCAAGACACGCAATATCCAAGGCTCCGATTGCTGGCTGATAGCCTTGGGCACCCCTTTTTCAATGAGGTCTTTAACGCTAACGGCGTCACCGAGGAGGGAAACGGGCGGAATAGACGCGGGGAGGAGATAAGACTGCGCCGTCTTGTATCGATACTGATGCCCAGATGGGCAGTCGGATGCCTGGTGGGTGACGTGCTCATCCGAGCACTTGCCCATGTCATGCAGCCACGCCGCCACCTCAGCCAGCAGGAGATCTTTGCGATGTTGCTTGAGCGTTTCCAACTTAGACTCGGACATCCTTCACCTCGCTGGCAAGCTTGCCCAGCCGGGTCAGCGGCCAGCCTTGCGGTCTGGCACGTGTCCGCACGACGCCGTTCTCAATCTCGTCGCGTGCCGTCCCATAGCCGCTCGTACGCTTGGCGGAAAAGCCATACGTCAGCATCATGGCGCTCACAGCCTCGGCGACCCGTAACAGATCTTCTTTCGCCTGAGCTTTCACTTCATTTTCAGGTTTGCCGATCAGGTCGAAGGGAACGTAGAGCAGGCTGAATGTGCCCTTGGCACCGGCGGGGACGCATTCCAGGTAAATGGGGTGTGTGCCGGCTTTCGTCCCGCGCGAGTGCGGGTTGATGACCTCTACGTCGATCAGGTCGAAGAAGGTCGGGTAGAAACTCAGACGCCCTGAGTGATGAGGCATATCCTTGGCATTAGCGTCGCCTAGGAAGTACTCCTTGACCTTCCGCACGTAGAGTTCTCTTGCCGATGGCTTCGAACCATCCAGGTACGCCGCAAAATCCTTGGTCTGCCCAGGCTCTTCACCCTTTTCGTCGCCAAAGAGCAGCGTCTGCCGAAAGCGCTCTGCGGCGAAGTCCTCGTCGCTCGGTTCGTCCTTTTTGAGAGCTAAACGGACATGCATCGCCGTCCAGCGCAGCAAGCCCTTCCAGCTCGCCGCCGACATTGTCGGCACCTTGAACACCTTATCCTTGCGCACCGGATTGACACTTTCAGCGACGTAAAACGGGGCGTCGTCCTTGCTCATCCACGGTTTGGCCAGCGTGAAGGTGAATTGCAGGAACCAGGAGCCAAGGGGCATGGTGTTGATTAGATTGGGCGAGGGCCTCAGTAACCCAAGGTGCTCAAGGCGCTTCCATTCCGAGGCTATCAGTTCTTTGGCATACGGAGTACCCTTAGAGCCGCTCTTAGAATGGACGAGACTCTTGTATCCTCCACCCTGTTTCTGGTCGCCAGCAACTGCGTAATCTCTGGTCGAAGGGTTCTGTGCTGCAACTCCCGTCAGCAACCGAATCCGCTCGGCAATGTCCTGAACCTCAAGTTCCCGATGATTGCCGGTAACGAGCGACTTGACGTCGTCTTGGGAATTGCCGCTCAGCTCAACGTAGAGGTCATAACTCATGAAGTACTTGCTCCCCAGTCTTGACGTGGTAAGCGCCTGAGCCAAGCTGTTCATTTAGCTTTTCGATGATCTCATCTCGCATGTTCTGTTCTCGGGCATAGCCCCAAATACGCCCGCTATTTATGCGGAAGGAGAAAATCTTCTTGCTGATTGCCGGATTGTTCTGATCACCTCTCCTACCCCGCAGAAACTGTTGAAAGGCTTCCTTACCGACCACGCTTCGACCGTCTTCCGAAAGGCCAATGATAGAATTGATCTGTCTACGCCAGAGGAAAGCGCCTTGAACGAAGAAAAACCAACGCAGATCTGGCTCCTTGGTCTGCGCATCGCGCCAATCCCCCGAACGCAGGTATTTCTCAATGTCCGACTTTGGCACTTTGGGGGCTCCTTGACTCTCTCTAACTTGCACGATGCCATAGTCGTCCCCGATCTTCGACCTTCTCTGCGGCTTCAGCGGAGTCTTCCCACCCAATGCTCCATGCTTGGCAGCAATCTCAACCGTCTTCGCGAGAAGCCATCTCTGCTCGGCGTTCAAAGGACGCAGTTCAATGAAGCGTAAGGTGACATCTTCGTTAGCATTGAGCAATGCGGTTTCCCTGATGTTCTGATTTCCATCTAGGATTTGGAACCGAAACTTGCGCCCCCAGCCTGTACAGCCGAAGAGATCACATGCAACGCACCGCTTATCCTCATCAGCAGGGCACCGGTCCCCATCCGTCGGATCGCACGCAGAGCCTCCGAGCCCGCGCACCAGGGCTTCGTACCACCAGCGCAGTGAGCCGATGAGCCCTGTCTCGTGCAGGCGGTCGCACGACTGGTCCACTCCGCCGGTCCAGAGCGGCGTCAACGTTCTCAGCTTAATCGTGAGAGGTTCAGCCATAATTCCCCCTCTATGCTGATTGCACAAGCTGGAGACCTTCGTTTGCGTCGTATGGAACGTCCACAATAATTGGATGGTCTCCCGGTCTGCTCAAGATTTTCCCAGCCTCGCGCAGCACCTCTAATTGCCTTGAGGAAATGGGGACGAGTAGTTCACTCGCGCACAAAGGATCGTCGTTTTGCAAGTGCTCATACTCCGCCCCCAATGACTTCGGAAGGACCTCCGTACCGTCGAACAACTTGTCGAACTTCTCTTCCAGTTCCGGATCGGACTGAAAGGCCCGCAAATCGTCTAGACAGGCCCGGCTGAATTCCTCGCGGTAGTGTGTCACCTCTCGGTCCCATTGTTCCGCGATGCTGCCGCAATAAATACGGTCAAGCCAACGGCCAACTTTGGATTCGTCAATGACGTCGTTCTTGTGCTCTTCGAGCGTTTGGAGTGCACGGGCTATATACTCATCCAAATAGACATGTTGGCCGTCTGGAGGCCTGCGCAGTACGTGTACGTCGCGCACTGCATGCCTGCGACCCCGGTTGATTCGGCCAAAACGCTGGACGAGCGATTCGAGCGGAGCTGGTTCACTGAACAGGGTGTCGAAATCAATATCCAGGCTTACCTCGACGACCTGCGTGGCTATGAGGACCACGGGCCTGCCGGAGGGATTGCGGTTCTGGGTGCCCATCTCGTCCAGGAGGTGCTTTTCTTTTGCGAATCGGTCCCTGGCATTGAACCGACCATGGAGTAACCCTGTGGCTATGCCATCCTTTTCCAAACGCTCCACGAGGGATTTGTGGACATTCAGGGCAGTGGGCACGGTATTGCAAACCACGAGTACAGAGTTGCCCCCTCTAGCCAGCCGAACTACATGCTCCAGCACGTGAGCGTCCATAATCTGCCCATCCACGAGCCGAAGGGTATGGCGTGCGAACGCTTGATAAAGGGCATCCCCCGCACTGACCTCAACGGCACTACCGAGCACCTCTTGGAGAACCCTGCGCAAGACCGATGGAAAGGTCGCTGACATCACCAGGAACCGACCTCCGAGATTGGACCGAAGGTATTCCATCATGCCCAAGATCATTCCCAGACGTCGCGGCTCATAGGCGTGGATTTCGTCGAATGCAAACAGGCCATCAACGGTATCCGTGAGAAGCGCCTCGTACCCTTTGAGCCGGAAGGCACCGCGCAGGAGCTGGTAGGGGGTGAGGATTCTGATGGGATGGTGATGCAAACGTGCCAGGGACTGCTCCCTGCGTGCGACGGATGCTGCCTTTTCCGGTGTGTAGTGTTTTGCCAGTAAGCCTCGGTAAAGGGCCTGCAGGGCTCTCGAGTGTTGAAGGGCGACGGAGCCGGGGAAGAGCCGCGATAAGCGGGCGTGCATAGCATTCAGACTGGCCTGGTAGGGCAAGATATAAAAGATACGTCCTCCCGATCGATCGCTTTCTTTTTGGTATGTGGTCCAAAGCAGGGCGGCTTCGGTCTTGCCACTTCCTGTTGGGGCTGTGAGTAGGACGTGGCCTCGGCATGAGGCCGCCTCGCGTTGATGTGGGTACAATAAATCGAGACGATCAAAACCCAGTAGCTGAATGGTTTCTCTCACGCTTCTGACCGACCATCGGGCTGGTGGAATATGCGCAGAGGCCGTGTGATCTGCTAACAAGACGAGACCGCGGAGAGCTAGAGCGGTCAGGTTCGGTGTAGAGTCGGCAGGCTCTTCCTGAAGCCTCTTCACCAAGTGACGATATTCGGTCAATGCCCGGTGGATCCTCTCCCTACCGTGGTGGCGGAAATCCTCTGCTGGCTTTGGCGGCAAGCGAGGGGAGACTTTGACGCCAGGCAACCTGCTCCGATCGGCCCAATTCGCAGGATCGACCAACAGCCAAGCTGTAAGGGCCTCGATCACGGGATCACTGACCTCACCGATAAGGCAACAGACAGGATCATCGTCAGGGTCTTCCGGCGGTGGATACAACTGGACAATCTCGCCGTGGTCTCGATGATGCGAGACAATCCCAGCAGCGACCCAAGGCAGGTCGGTTGGGGAATCGTCAGGCAACACCCAGTCCAGAAAGGCCAAAGAGAGAACCTCATGACGATGATTCCATCGCTTTGCGCCGTTTCTTAATTGCTCCTGGAAACCGCTGGCTATTTTTCCTGCATCGTGCAGCACGCAGGCCCAAAACGTCCAATGCCATAGGCGAGGTTCTCCAACTCGGACCGCTAGCTCTGGAAACACGGAATATAGGTCACAGAGACGGTCCACAACTCGCGCCGTATGGTCGATGAGACTCTCACCCTGCATCGTACCAGGCCGAGGACTTTTCGCCCAAATCTGGGCAAGTCGGTCTCTATGGTTATGCTCGATCACCTTTCTGAGAGCTCACAAAGTCGTGGAACCAGACGATACGATGCATCCCGTCCCTTTCGGGAGAATCGGGATCAACCCACAGTTCAAGAGGCTCTGCATCAAGATGAATCATCTGACGCGACCCAAAACGATCTCCCTCGTCGGGTGGAAGGTAGAACACGGTGTCTAGGAGAAGAACGTATCGGTCGAATTCTGCTTCCCGAAACGGTGGGGGACCAATGTACCGCGGCATGAGGACCGTCACGCCGCGTGCTGTCCGCCTTCGGAACTCAAACGGAAGGATCGTCGCCTCGAAGTATCCTCGGTCAGCCCGCTCAAGAGTGATCTCTTCGACCTTTGTATAGCACGCCAGATCCTGGGAGCGACCCAAAACAACTGGGAACTTGGGAGCCAAGAAAGACTCGGCAAAATCTACACGATTGAGGTAGAGGGTCAGTTGGGCCCCTAGCAGGAACTCCCTCTTAGTCGGCTGTACAGTCACATCCAGACACTTTTGATACCGCTGGCCCTCATGAGCGAATTGCCCTCCAGAGGGGACGATAATCTGTTGGTTTTCTAGATCTTCCCCCTTGCCGAGTGTGGCGAATCGGTAGGCAAACCGGAGATTTGCCGGATCGGGCCATTCACCTAGCGCGCTCGCGATGTGACCGAAGATCGTTGAAGGTGGCGGCATATCGAAGCTCAACTGCTTTCCCACCAGAAAATGGGGATACCGAAAGGAGCAGACAGGGGCCTCAACCTCGACGCGAAGGACTTTCATTTCAGTCGTACCATCCCTTGTTCTCTGCCTTCTCAAGCTCCTTGGCGAGCTCAATCATGATCTCACGGGGGTGTCCCCAGTGGAACTTCACGTTGGAGCGGTCGGCGTCGGTCAGCGCTTCGACCGCGTCACGCTGGTGATCGAGGTAGCCCTTCGCCCAGCCAACAAAGACATCCGAGAGGATCTTGTCTTTGTAAACCCGCAGGACTTCTTTCATGGCATCAAGAATGATTTCCGGCTGGCCTTGGCCGTCGGCGCGCACAATGCGTCCAAAGGGGTGGTTCCCCCCTTGAATGACGGCCGCCACTATCAGGCCCGGCGTCACGTCGGTGTAGTGTAGCGTCAGCTTTGCTCCTCCTTCCAAGTCACCCAACGCACGGATAAGCGCGCCAACCCGCTTTGCCCGCTCCTGATGGGGAAGTCGAAAAGCTGGCTGCCCATGAACGGTCACAGGCTGTAAGCCACGCTCCTGAGCAAGCTGAATCCGGTGCTTATCAAGGTTCCGGTAGCCAACTCGTCCGCCGTTAAAGAACGTACCGGCCGTGGTGAGATTTAATGAAAAAAGCCCATGAAGGGTTGCGCGATAGAACTGATGTTCATGAGGGACTGGGTCGCCATCCTGCCTGGCCATGGTCCCAAAGTCGTCTACGATTCTCACCGGCGCAAGCGATACAAGAGTGCTGGTCCTCAGGGGAGAGATCCGTGTGATTTCTCCAGCTATAGGCGTTTGTTGGGAGTCTTCATTTTCGTCGGATCGGGCTCCAGCCCGCTTCGACGGGGCTCTCATATAGCCAAAGAGATCATCGTCCCAGTAGAGAATCGGGTTTGCGTCGGTGTAGGCGATCTTTGCCTCACGGAAGACCGGCGCTGCCTGCCACGTAGGATCCGAACGTTCCAAGTAAGTTCTGATCCAGTAGCGTATCGCCTGGGCTGAGGCGTAAGGGTAATCCCCAGCGCGAGTACGAATGCGCTTGACGGCAATCGTGTTATCAGTCCTAGCGCCTTCCTCTTGGCCCGCATTATTGAGCGCAGAAGCGGGTGCATCAATAAGCATCAACCCTGTAACAAAGGCCATCTAGATCCTCCTTCCTTCTGAGGGACTTCCTTAAGGAAGCCCGTGAGTCTACGGCTCTGCCACACTGGCGACCTCTTCCGTGTCCAGTTCCTCTAAGAGTTCCGGCGTTGTTCTGAACCACCCTTGTTGGTGAAGCTGCTCGATCACCCGGATCAACACCAGGTCACGTGCCAGCGTCCAATCTATCCGCGGCACCTCGTCGCCTTCCTCGAAAACGACCAGAAATTCCTCGAATCCCACAATAGGCGCTTGCTCTTTCTTCACGCGAGCGGCCGACGCCTTGATGAGCAAATTCCGGAACTCTCCGTATCGGTTTACCCGATAGAGTCGTTGAAAAAGCCGTCGGTCGTTGTCCGACTTGATCTGCTCCGCAATCCGGTCTCCGAGTGTACGGATCGCTTCGACGCGCTTCTTGTCCATACTGATCACCTCCTTTAAGAACAGGCGGGTCAACTCCCATGACACCAGGTCGAGTTCCCTGCCTAGGCGGTACTCTCGTCTGGGATCACCCTCGCGGGCAAAGCGATACGCGCCACGAAGAAAATAGGTCCTTACAAAATGTGCGGCATTACCGGGCAACGCAAACAGGTCTTCGTACAAGTAATTGCGGCTGATTTCCGGCCCTGAAATCAACGATTCTGGGGCGGATTGGTCATCTGTTGCTTTCCTGCCCCTCCTTTGCTTTTTGCCTCCCTTTTGCCGATAACCCGCTGATACCTTTTCCCACGCGACACTCTGGATTCGCCGCCAGACCTGCGCAGTGGTTGCCCTCGACGCAGTTCGAAGAAATCCGACGATCTCTGACGGTAAATGAAAGATATCGATGTCGGGGCCTTGGCCAGAGTTGGTCAAATGGTAAACCGTCACGGATGGGGCTATGTCTCTCTCGCCGCAGTCCCGTCTTTCGTTTTCAATCTCCTGGAGGACGTGGATCACCAGAGTCTTCGGAGCCTTCGCGTCTGCGTACTTCTCCTCTGACTGTTCTGCAAGAAGGAGCAGCTTCCGGTTATCGGCAAGGAAACGACGGGCAAAAGCGTAGGTTAATTCCGGGTCGTCGACGCTGTGGACTGCCAGTGCCCGCCCATGGCAGCGACGGGCACCCAGGGGAAATGCTTGCACCGCCAGAAGGTATTTGCCGGAAATCGGAAGCCCTCCGTTTCCTGCTGGGAAGAAATTCAGAACGTCCTCCCCCGTCAACATGGGGACATGTTGGCGGTACACGATTCGGCTTGCAGGCTCACCGGAAAACGCACAGCGAAGGCTGCTCGCTGCCGGATTGGGTGGTTCCTTGAAAGTGTAAAGAACTTCCCGTTTGAACTGCTCGATCTTCTCCGGTCTCATTTTGACCTTTGCCCCAGGCTGCGCACCGGGCTGCACGTAGGCGGCGTTTGGGAAAACACACGTTAGGTACGAAAGAAGCTTTCCCGAAAAGTACTGCGTCTCGAGGAATTTTGCGACCTTTGAAAGATCCTTCTCGGTAAGGTCTTTAGGGGCTCGTTTTTCACAAAATGCTGCCACTGTCGCAACCCCTATATCGGCAATCGGATGACCTGTGTATCGCAGCATGGCATTACCTCAGTCACATTCAGAACGATTTACGGTCTCCTTCCCGACATCATGGCCGAGGACCTCGACCGCTAGGACCTTCTGCTCCGTCTCATCGAGACCGTAGTGCTGGGGGCGCTTCAAAATCGGCAAGAGCTCCAAGAGCACGTCCAGTTCGATCACACTGTGCTCGAACAGGCTTTGCTCATGGTCCCGCTTCTTGGCCAGCTTCTGTTTCCAGCCGCGGGCCTGCATCCAGGCGGCCGCTCTTGTCATAATTGCTGCTCGTTCCATCGCTCAACGCCCGGGGTTATGGGGTTCATCGTCTCCCCTCGCCCTCTCCCGCAAGGGGAGAGGGAAGATCACAGGGAACGGGCATTCTGTGTACCACACCGGTGTGACATCCGAGGTCACACTTCGACCCTCGGCGATCTTGTACTGCGCATGGCCCCGCCGCGTCCTCGCCAACCTGGGTGTCCTGGCCGAAGTTGGGTGCCGGTGCGTCGCGATTCTCAGAGGGAATCGGGGAGGTGCCGGTTGATTTCCTCAACGAATATACGGGCTGCATGCAGGGCTTCCTGCATGCTTGCTCCTGGGAAATCGCCGCAAGCCCATAATCGCTTTCGGCCCGGTCTTCGAAGCCATCCCGAAGCCGATGAAAATGCTCCGCAGCGACTGCCCCGGTCTTCACAAAGGACTCGTTGAAGGCCGAGAGCACGGCGGAATGCTTGGACCTTCGGATGTCCTTTGTCAACAGTAAGGCCTGCGCCGCGTAAAACATGGCGTAGTAAGCCCGGGAGACCGCAAAATCGTGGTCTCCATCGGCCATGAGGCGTTCGGCCGCGCGCAGGCTGCGCTGCGCTTTGTCGAGCAGTTCTTTGATCTCCGCCTGACTCACGCCGGGATACCCTCCTCGCGGATCCTGCGAAAAATTGAAAACTCTCCTCGCTCCCGCCGGAGACATCGGTCGGCGACAAACAGCGTGAGGATGATGCCCGATTCCATGGAGAGCTCTCCAGCCATGTGCCGGAGGACCCGTTTCTCCGCCAAGGACACGTGGTCCTTTTCGACTTCCAGAAGGAGGTCCATATCGGAATCGGGCTGTGCCTCCCCTCGGGCGCGTGATCCGAACAGAGTCATCCGCACAGTCCAGTCCGGAAATGCTTCGCGGATTCGCCGCTGAAACTCGACCAGTATTTGTCGTTCCGTTTGAGATAGATCATGAACGGTCTTCACGTCACGGTCCTCCTCGGAGCTAAGGCCGCGCTGATGCACGCTTAAGCGTGCCCTACGCTATAGCCGATTAAGGAATCAATTCATACCGTCCATTTCCTCACCCAGTGTCCTTGCCCCGTGATGGGTTCAGCGAATAGCTGGCAGCGAATAGCGAGCAGCTCCTTCCTAGCTGCTTGCTGCTAACAGTCGGCTACTCGCTATGTCCAGAAGCGGTCACCTCGCCGACGAAGCCGCCCATGTTGTGCGTGAGGCCGGTCTTCCAGGAATCCGAATCTCGATCCAGAGTGACACAGGATCTTTTGGCCCTTGAACATGACTCGCGACCTTCTGGTGTCACGAAACTGACCGGCAGCACAAACTTGTGGCGCGTCCGTGTTGGTGACTACCGCATTCTTTTCGGAATCGGCAATCCTGCCAAAACGGTTCTCGTCCTTCGCATCGCTCACCGGCGAGACATCTACCGGGAGTGTCCATCTACAATCTCGTACCGCCCGTTTCCCCACACCGCGTACTTCCCCACGTGCGTGTACTGTCCCAGGATCAGCAGCGGCAGGAAATCTCTTATGTCTCCCTCGTACGTGGCTTCGCCCACGAAGCCACCCATGTCATGCGAGAGGCCGGTTTTCCACGACCGCCGGTCGCGGTCTTCCCATCTGACGTGGCAACTTACAGTTCGGACTGCTTCGGCTCGTTCGCCGAAGGCTTTGAAATCGACGTCGAGGGTGTCGTCGCAGTAGAAATGGGCGAGGGCGTTGAGGCGGTCACGCAGGCGCTTGATGAGGTGATGAAACTCCGGGCGCCTAACGATCGCGCCGTCGGCTTTGAGCAAGGTCGGAGTAAGGAAGCGGATGGTCACGCGCTGTCTTGGTGTCGCAGTGGCGAGGCGGCAGCAGTCTTTGTAGGTGATACGGAGAGGCGAGGGACGGACGACGTTGTCGTGGCCCGAATAGACCTCCGCGACAGCGTTCCCGTTTTCATTGAGTAGCGACACCCGCACGATCCGGTAGCGGCCTCGGCCAAGACCGAGGCCTTGGTCGCCTAGCTCACGGAAGGTGACCAAAAAGTAGGGAAAGTAGTCGAGTGCCTTGCCGATAAGGATCAGGTCGAACTGGAGGGCCTCGCCGGGCCGGGCCATCGTCTCGATGCCGTTGGGGGGACGGAACACGAAGGGGCGGGGAATGTCTCGATTCAAACTCAGCCGGTCGCTGCCCGGCGGCGGGCTGGGTTCGAAGATCTGCCCATAGGGGCAGGTGGCTTTTATCCCGCAGGTCTGGCGGCAGTCGACCGGCGTCGGACAGACGAGGCGCTTGAACGTCGTGCCGAAGGCGCCGCGGAGCGTATTCCCGGGGTTTCGCGGGTGGAGCGCTACCCGCTTTTCAGGCTCCAACACAAAACGAAACTGTGCAAGGGAAAACGCCTGCAGCATGAGGTGTTCCTGGGATCGGCTCTCCCTACATGTGTGGACGCGAGGCCGCTCCGGGCGTTTGTGCGCAAACGCTTACGCCATTCCCCTTGCGAAAGCAACCCAGCTTATGGGGGAGAGATATGAGAAAAGGCTCATCGCGTCTTCACCGATGTGGGCGTCTGGGCGAAATGCCGCCGGATCAGCGTCTCGACGGCGCGGAAGTGGCGGTCGGGGAGGTTCTTGAAGCGCCGTTGGCAATCGAGGAGGGCCTCTTCCGCGGAACGGAACCCCTTGACGGTCTTGATCAGGTGTCCGTAGTAGTCCGCCAGCTTCAGTTCGACGGTCCGGACCAGGGCCGGATCGCCGGCCAGCGCGAGGGCGGCCTTGGCCTGATCTCCGCCCGCGTCCACCAAGGCCTGGAAGCTCAGGCCCTTGAGCCGTTGGGTGACGGTGCTGCGATCGCACTTCAACGCCTTCGCCGTGGCCTGCATGTCGAATCCGTGACGGCGCAGACAGGTCAGCACGGCGGCGTCGGTCATGGGCTCATCCGGCGAACGATCGAGGGCGGGTTCGCGGCCGGTCAACGACGGTTCCTCGACAGCCAACCGGAGATCCTCCTCGGTGATCACCGGACCTTCGGCGAGCGCGGCGGCCTGTTCCAGGCAGTGGCGCAGCTCGCGGATGTTGCCCTTCCATTCATGGCGCTGCAGCGCGGCCAGCGCCTCGCGCGACAGGCGCACCCCGTCGCGGCCGAGTTGCGCGGCGGCGGTGCGGACGCAATGATCGGCCAGGAGCGGTACATCGTCCGGGCGCTCCCGCAAGGGCGGCAGCCGCAGGACCAGCCCCTTCAGCCGGAAATAGAGGTCCTCCCGGAACCAGCCTTCCGACACCCCGCGCGCCAGGTCCTTATTGGTGGCGGTCACGACCCGAACGTCGACGACGGTCGGGGTCGTGGCGCCGACGCGGTAGAACGTCCGGTCTTGCAGCACGCGGAGCAGCTTGCCTTGGTGGTCCAGCCGCAGGTCGCCGATCTCGTCCAGGAAGATCGTCCCCTGGTGGGCCAGCTCGAAGTAGCCTTTCCGATCGCTCGTCGCCCCGGTGAAGCTGCCTCGGACGTGGCCGAACAACTCGCTCTCGAAGAGATCCGGCGAGATCGCCGCCATATTGACCGCGATGAAGGGCTGACTCGCGCGAAGGCTGAGCCGGTGCACGGCGCGGGCGAACAGTTCCTTGCCCGTGCCGGGCTCGCCCAATAAGAGGACCGAGAGCGAGGAGCGGGCTCCCTTTTTGAGGTCGCGAAACAGGCCGAGGACGGCGGGGTCCCGCGTGATGATGCCGAGGTGCTCGCACTCCTGCCGCAGGCGCTCCTGCTCCGCGTCGCTCAAGCGGCTCCGGTCCGACGCGACGGCCTGCAGACCGTCCAATTCGCGTTCCAGTTCGTGCATACGCTTCCGGGCCGCCGCTTCCTGGGATCGGGCTTCGGCGAGTTCCAGGCGCAGCGCGTCGGAGGCCTTGGCCAGCTCCTCTTGCTTGCCGGTGGAGTGGGCAATGGCGGCGCGCGCGGCTTCCAGGTCCTCTTCCAACCCTTCGACGACGTTTTCCCGACGGACCAGGGCCTCGCGCACGGCGACCAATTCCTGCTGGATGCGCCGCATGTCCAGCTCGACCAGTCGGAGGCGCTGTCCCGCCGACACGTGACTCCAGACGGTGGTACCGCCGAACACCAGGAGCGTGGCGGACAAGGGGACGACAAGGGGCAACACCCACCCCCACACGGCCAACGTCAAGATCAGTAGCACGCCGTAGCCGAGCGCCAGTCCCGAGGCCGTGAGGAGCCCCTTCCATCCTTTCAGGGACAGCAGCGCTCCGGCGGCGAGACCGGCTAAGGCCGGCGGCAGGATGATCTGCCAAAAGGAAGAGGCCGGCCTGATCCACGTCCGGGTCAGCAACGTATTCAGCGCATGCGCATGGATGATCCCCTGCGCGATCGGTTGACCGGTCGGTGTCGTCCACAAGGGCTCGCCGTCCGAGTTGGGCAACAGCAGGACGATCTTGCCGTCCAGCCACCCTTCAAGCCGGTCGCGGTCCCCTTGATCGACGGCGTCCGCGAGCGCGGCGAACGACAGCGAGGAGAACGAAGAGGCCAAGCCGTCTCCGACATAGTTGACGAACAGCCGAGCAGCCGAGCAGCCAGGGATGTGCAGCGCCTCCAGTTGCTGCGTCGTCGATCCCGCCAGGCTGATTTCCACGTTCTCCTTGTGGAACGCCGCGACCAGCGCGAGTCCGAAGGCGGGAATGGCGCGGTCTCCGGCGGACACGTACAACGGGATCTGCCGAACGACGCGATCGCCGTCCGGAAAGGAAAGCAGATGCCCCACGGCGTAGGCTTGCTGCGCGAGCACCGGCATGGCGCCCGGCAGTCTCGGTCCGGCCGGGATCCGGGGCGCGGCATCCGGGGTGACGGTCGGCCAACTGGGGTGGGTCCATGACGAGGGACCCTCCGCTTCGGATTCCCGGGAGAATGGCGAGTCGGCCGCCAAGGCCGGTGTCAGCGGATAGACGACATTCCCGGCCTCCTTGGTCGCTTCCGCCAACATGGCGTCGCTGACTGCGCCGCCGAGATGCGGAGGGCTGGGCGCGGTGATGGGCAGATCGACGCCGATGACCGCCGCGCCTGCGTCGCGGAGCGCCGTGACGAGTTTCGCGATGAGCGCGCGGTCCCACGGACCTGCGCCGAACCGCTCCTCGCTCGCCTGATCTCTCATCACCAGCACGACGGAGGGACTGGCCGGAACCGGCGGGCGGAATCGGAGCCAGGCGTCGTAGGGGGCCCATTCCAACGTCGTGAAGGTGGCCGGCGCGGCGTGCCAAAGGAACCATGCCGCGAGGGCGGCCGCCGCGCCGATCGCGAGCGCCTGGAGCGCGGTGGAACCGGTGAACATGGCGCGGGCGCGTTGACCGAACGACATGGCGGTTAGTGAGCCGGGGAGGACTTCCGGCCGGGTTGCGCGTCCTCCGGCGTCCGTTTGCGATCCCCTTTGGAGAATCCTTTCAACATGGCTTTCGCCTTGGCGCCGTCGGGAGCCACGCCGAGCCCCTTCGCGTAGATGCGGGCCAACATGAGTCGGGAACGGGGCAACCCTGCCGCGGCCGTCGTCTGGAAGTAGTTCAGAATGCGGGAATCATACGGCGACACCTGCCCCTCGATCCCTTCCTCATACAATTTCTCCAGGAGGGACTGTGACGGTTCGTGGAGCGCATAGGCCTCTCGAATCAGGACCGGAATCGCGTCCTGCGCCCGATCGGCTTTGAGCAACGATGCTCCGACGCTCTCGGCGTCGTCGGGACGGGCGAGGTCCGGGAAGTCCTGCTCCAGCTCCGCCAGATATTGCTGGAAGGCTCGCAGCGCGGCCTGCGCCTCTTTCTGGGCGCGAGGGCCTTTTGAGAGTGTCGTCTGTCGCAACTGCGCCAAGGCTTCGCTGGCCTGGCTCATACCCTGTTCCGCCGCGCGCACCCACCAGGCAATGGCGAGGAGCAAATTCTTCGGCACGCCGTGCCCGGAGCGATAGGCGCTGCCCAGAAAGTATTGCGCTTTGGGGACGCCGTTCGTGGCGGCGATTTGCAGCTCTTCGGCCGCTTCGGCGTCGCGGTTCGCCACTTTCAACACCAGGCCCAGGTGGTAATGCGCATCGGGAAAATCCGGTTTGAGCTTCAGCGCCTCGCGGTACGATTGGATCGCCGCCGGGAAATCCCGCGTCGTGTAGTGGATCGTTCCCATGTTGTAATGCGCCTGCGCGAGGCCGGCATCCAGTCGCAGGGCTTCCCGAAATTCGGCCAGGGCGGTCCGCCAATCCTGCTTGACCATGAGCGCCGTCCCGAGACCCAGGTGGGCCTGGGCGAGGTCGGGCTCAAGCCGCGTCAGCACTCGGTACTCCTCGATGGCGCTTTCCACGTCGCCGAACTGGTAGAGCGCGTCGGCGAGCTTCAGGCGGGCCTCTGCGGCGTCCGGCTTGAGGCGGGTCGCCTGGCGAAGCTGAGCGATCGCGGCGGACAGATCGCCGGCGGCCCACTCGGCAAGCCCCAATTGCACGCGGATGTCGTAGGCATTCGGCGCGGCGTTCACCGCCTGGCGCAACGCCTCAATGGCTTGCTCCGGCGCCGTGGCAGTTTCGCCGGACGGAGGTTCCTGGGAGGGGGCGACCGGCTCCGAAGCAGGACCGGACGCAGGAGGTTCGGCTGGAGCTTCGGTGGCGGGAGGAGCCGGTTGCTCCTCGGTCGTCGAGGCCGAGGGATCCTGAGACCATGCGGGGGACGTCGTCAGCAGCACGAACACGGCGACAGGAGCCCACCCGCTTTTCATACGATTCCGCGATCCTCCCGGCGACGTATCGGACCAGCGAGCATTATATCACTCGAATCCACGGCGACCTCGGTCGCGCCGAGTCCCTGTCGAGAAGAGAGCGAGCCGCAAGTCGCGAACAGCCCATCGCTATTCGCTGCTCATGAACTCTCACTCACCTTTGGACGCGGGCGGGAGGCCTTCGATGATCAACTGCGCTTCTTCCTTCGGGAGACCTTTGAGCAGGGCTCTCACCCGCGCCGGATCGCGTGGGACGCCCAGACCCTTGGCATACAGGCGAGCTAGGGCGAGCCGTGAATGGGTCAGCCCTTCCGCCGCCGTCGTCTCCAAGTACCGGAGGATACGGGGATCGTAGGGAGCCAACTGTCCTTCGACTCCCTCTTCGTAAAGACGCTCCAGCAGATAGTGGGAGACTTCGCCCAGCGCATAGGCCTCGCGGATCAAGACGGGAACGGCGTCGTGAATGCGGCCCTGTTTGAGCAAGGTCGCCCCGACTCCTTCTCCGTCGGCCGAGGGCACGAGGTCAGGGAAATCCAGCCACAGATCGGCTCGAAAGTCTTCAAAGGCCTGCGCCGCCGCCGGCGCGTCTTTGGCGCCGCGGGCCCCTTTCTTCATGGCGAGTCGGCGCAGCCGTGCCAGCGCGGCGTTCGCTTCCTCCAGACCCTGTTCGGCTGCGAGGAACCACCACCCGATGGCGCGAGCCCAACTCTTTTTGACACCCTGTCCGGACTGGAAGGCGTTGCCGAGGAGATATTGGGCTTTGGCCATTCCGTCTCGCGCCGCGAGGAGCAGTTCGTCCACCGCCTCGCTGTCGCGCTTGGCCTGCTTGAGGCTCAGCCCTAATCGGTAATGGGCATCGGGGTAGTCAGGATTCAGCTTCAAGGCGTTGCGGTAGGCCTCGATCGCCGCCGGCCAGTTCTTCAAGGCGAAGTAGGCGGCGCCCAGGTTGTACTGGACCTGGGCAAGGTCGGGAGCCAGGCGAAGGGTTTCCAACAACTCCGCGACCGCCTCGCGCCATTGCTGTTTGGCCATCAGGGCGACGGCGAGGTTGAGACGGGCCTGCCGATGGTCCGGCTGGAGCCGCAGCAGCAGACGGTATTCGTCGATCGCGCCGTCGAACTCGCCGGCGTGGTACAGCGTGGATGCCAACGCAAAGCGGGTTTCAGCCGATTCCGGCTGGCGCCGGACGGCTTCCCGGAGATCGGTGATCGTACTCGTCTGGTCGATGGCTGACGGCGCAGGCCTGTTCCGGCCTGGTTCACTTGTCGCCGTTGGTTGGGTTTGAGCTGTCTGGGCGAAGGCTGACACAGGAAAGGCCGAGAGGGCGCCGAGCACGATGAGAAGCGTCACCGGAACCGATTGGCCGACCATGAAGCCGGGTATTTCCCCAAGAGGCATGGCAAGAACACACCATATACCAATCCGACTGGATGCGGCAACGAGGAGGCGCGCGGCCTCCGCCTGCATAGGGATGCCTCGTCATGACGAAGCGATGAAGGGCGGTGATCATGCCGGGCGGAGCCCGGCCCGGAGGCTGCACACTTCTACCGGCTCCTGCAGGGCCGACCCTCCGGCCAATCCGGGACCGATCCTGCGCGGGCCATGTACCCGAGCGGGTTCGGCAGGCCGAGCGCCGTCATGGCTTGGCGGCGCCGCGCCATTCCTCCTCGGTGATGACGCCTTTCTTGATGAGCAGCTCGATCAGCTTGTCCAGCGGGTTCTTGGCGGGTGGTGTAGTGGTAACCTGTTCGGATGGTTTGGGCGCGGCCGGCGGGCGCTTGAGCCCCAGCACGCGAAAGGAGGGCGTGAAGACGATCAGGTACTCTTTGTTGCGCAGCCGCACGGTGACGGGCCGACTCTCGCTCTGCGGAAGCAGATCGGGTCCGGATCCGGCAGGAACGCGGAAGTAGGGTTTGCCGTCGTCGGTCTCTCCATCCTGTCCGAGGACTTCGAATCGGCTCAGGAACGATTCGCCCTTCAAGGGATCGCGGTCTTCGCCGGCGAGGTTGGTGATCTTGTCCACCACCACCACCAGCGAGTCGCCGATCAGCGGATCGGGCGACAGGTTCTTCACGCTGACGTCGTAGCGATATTCGCTGGTGAAGTTGTCGCGGCCTCTCAGCGTCACCACGGCGGTCGCCCGGCCGGTGAGATCGGTCAACTGATCGAGGGAGACGGCGGCGAACGCGTGGTGGCGATCAAAGAGCCCGACCGCCGCCGGCACCATCCAGATGAGCCATCCGGCCGCGACGATCGCGGCGCGCGTGGTGCGTCTTGCCCGGCGACGTGCTCCCATGATCACGGCCCAGCATAGCAAAGACGCGGCAACGGATCGAGCTTTTCGCGGGTTGACACTCCGTTCGGGCGGGCGATATTCTCCCCGCCGTGTGTCGATGACGGTTGGCCGTGTCATGTTGAAGACTTCGCGTCACCGAGCTCCGCTGCTGCTGTCTCGGGCCCTCGCGACCAAGCTGCTGCGCCTCTACGACTATCCGGATCCGCGTCGCCGCGGGCGGATCATTCGCGGCTATGACCGCCCTCATGCGCTGCGGACGGCCCGTATGTGCGCGGCGATGGCTCGACGGCTGGGCCATGAGCCGGAACGGGTGAAACAGTATCAGATCGCCTGCCTCCTGCACGATCTGGGACGAGCCGGGCTCGACCGCGCCCTCTTCGGCCGCATCTGGTCTTGGGCGAAGGCGCGCGGCATTCCGACCAGGCCGCGCGAATGGCGGGCCGTGTATCCCGAGACACCGTACGGCCGCGAGACGGAGACCTTCCTGGCGCGCTATCGACAGCCGCTCGAAGACGCAGGCATCCGCATGGACGGGTGGGCCCGCGAGCAGGTGGAGATGCGGCTCGGCTATGCGCGCC
>DATLZU010000046.1:0-114031 GCA_035573855.1 Nitrospiraceae bacterium | reverse complement strand
GCCACGCCGGCCGTGATCGTGATGGTCGCATTGTAGGTGCCCGCGGACATGCCTGACGTATTGACGCTGACCGTGATCGGATCGGTTTCTGTCGTCGTGGTGCCTGACGTCGTGTTCAACGTCAACCAGGATGCATTGTCGCTGGCCGTCCAAGTCAGGGTGCCACCACCAGTATTCGTAACGTTGACCGTCTGTGCCGCAGGGTTGGCCGCCCCTTGAGTCGCTGTAAATGAGAGACTGGTCGGGCTGAGTCTAATAGTCGGTGCAGTGTTCACCGTCAACGTCACGGGAACGGTCTGCGGGGTATTTGTTGCACCGGTTCCGGCAATCGTAATGGCGGCATTGTAAGTGCCGGCCGCCAAGCCCGATAGGTTAACGCTGGCCGTCACGGAACCATTTCCAGTTCCTGATGTCGGGCTGAGCGTGAGCCACGTTGCATTGTCGCTGACACTCCAACTTAACGTCCCGGTTCCGGTATTGGTGATGCTTACTGTTTGATTGCTTGGATTGGTCCCACCCTGGGTAGCGGTGAAATTTAGGCTCGCTGGGCTATAGCCGATGGTCGGGGTTGCAGGAGCCGTTACCACTAGAGAGACGGTGACGGTCTGCGGAGTGTTGGAGGCGCCCAACGCCGTGATCGTGATCGGTGCGCTGACCGTGCCGGCACTCAATCCGGCCGTATTGACACTGACCACCAGCGATCCATTCCCGGTTCCCGATGCCGGGCTCACACTCAGCCAGGTTGTGTTCTCTGTTGCATTCCAACTCAATGTGCCTGAGCCTGTGTTGGTGACGGTCACAGTCTGACTGGCCGGGTTCGTTCCTCCCTGTACACCGGTGAATGACAAATTCGTTGTGCTCAAACCGATGGTCGGTGTCGGCGCAGCCGTGACCGTCAACGTCACGGATACCGTCTGCGGGGTATTGGTCGCGCCGGTGGCACTGATCGTAATCGAAGCATTGTAGGTTCCGACTGCAAGGCCGGAGGGATTGACATTTGCTGTGAATGACCCGCTATTCGTTCCAGACACTGAATTCGCTCCGTTGAGACTCAGCCACGTTGCGCTCGAGACAGCGGTCCAATTCAGCGTCCCGGAGCCGGTATTGCTGATCGTGACGGTCTGGCTGGCTGGGTTCGATCCGTTTTGGACGGCCGAAAACGCCAGGCTTGCCGGAGACCTTCCGATCACCGGGCTGGTGGTGGCGGGCGGCGTCGAGTTTGGAGTCGACGACGGTGGCGAGAGGATGTCCGCCAAGGCGGGCATTTGACTTAACAGTTTCTGGAGCGCTCTGCCGGCGAAGCTGCCGCCCGATGAAGAACTGCCAGAGGCCGGGGCCGCCGTTGAGGCGCTTGCCGCCGAGGATAGAGTCGAACTTGAACCGGCACCTGGCAACGAGGTTGTTGGCACCGATACGGCTGAAGAAGTCACTGTGGAGATCGAAATAGATCCGGTCCCATTCGCCGCGCCTTTTGTCGTTGTGCTCGAAGATGTCGTGGTCGGGCTTTCGCTGGCTATAGATCCGGCAGGCAAGGCCGTTGAGCCGTTTTGAACCGCAGGTTGAGCGGAGAGGGCAGGCTGATCAGTCGGAACGAGTTGGCCAGTGGAGGGGCGACGGATCAGTTTACGACCTTGACTGGCCGAGTTCGTTGAGGCCTTCCCATTTGGGCCAGGGGACGTGGTTGCAGATCCGATGAGCGAACGGCGGCTTAGATTGCGATCAGTCTGTTGTAGGACAGGCTTCTGCGAAGTGGAGGAGGAAGCATCGATGATAGACTCGGCCGCTATCACTATGTCCGTGGAGGCTCCAAATCCGACCAACGTGTTCGCGTTCAGGCCGACAACCAAGTAACTCATCGTCCCACTTACAACGAACGTTTTCAACCACCGCAGAGTTCGTTCTCTAGACTGATGCATCGTATTGGTCCTCCGTTCGACCTGGCCCGCCACCGCTTCTTATGCACGCCACACGAAAACGCCCATCCGCGGACGGGACAGGCGTGTGCACCAATCTCAAGAGCCAAACTTGGTGGCAGCCAGACCAACCATGGGAACAACCTCTTCCCGATCCCGGTCTCTTGGCTTTGCGTCCTGCCCTCTCAGACAGTTTGCCCTTATCACCGATCGTTCTTTTGCCTACGACGATCTTCCTTGCTGGAATGTTTTTTCTTTTCCCTCCTTCCAGACAAACCTGGCTGACCGTCAGACTCTATGCCTGACAGCTTGAGCAAGAGAGATGCCTAAAAAGCCTTACCTCGGTTTTTGAAGATTTGCTGCTTTAAAAAATAAACACAATTCGCGCGTTATGGTCCGACATCATCTTCTACAATCTCCTCTCAGCCGAGTCAGTGAATGTAATCCACAATGTGACGATGTGAAGAGGTCACCACGACGTGTACACTTCAATATTTACTTTATAAAGTGACCATAATAATCTGAAAATATTGATTATTTTTTAAAACTGTTTAGGTGAGTATGAATCCAATACGTTGATTTCCTTGATGGCCAAGCACTGTATGGCTTTTCATCTGATTGACGGAGAGAAAGAGACAAAAAGGCGGGGGGCATCGTATTCCCCTGCTGCTCAAGCCTTCGCCGATCGTTCAGCATGTCCAACCAACCATCCAGAGAAAAGTACCTTCCGGATAAAAGTGCTTTCCCGGTTTTTCGCTGAGAAACTTTTGGGTCTCGTACCCTAAAACTTGAATTCGGAGTCGGTTCCGTTTACTCGGGCGAAACAGGAACAACCGGTACGGGAGGCCCACGCAACTAGGATTGCTGGACATGCTGAAACGGCTATTTCGTTGACGGAAAATCGCTGTTCTGTCATTCTTCAAGAAATTCTAAACACGTGCGAGGGAACGTGATGGGGCACGTCAAAAGCAAGAAAAGAGGGCGCCGCATTGCCGTGGTGGGGCTCGGGTATGTGGGGCTGCCGATTGCGATCGCGTTCGGCAAGCATGCGCCGGTCATCGGCTTTGACATCAACCGGGCGAAGATCGCCGAGCTGCGCCGCGGCATCGATCGGACGAGGGAAGTCTCTGCTGAAGATCTCCGCTCGGCTCGCGTCCACTACACGTACGAGCCGGCCGAACTGAAATCCGCCGATTTCATCATCGTCGCGGTTCCCACTCCGATCAACGAAGCCCTTCAGCCCGATCTGACGGCTTTAAAGAAAGCGTCGGAGCTGATTGGCGCCAACCTTTCCCCCGGCACTATCGTGGTGTATGAGTCCACCGTGTATCCGGGAGCGACCGAGGAAGTCTGTCTACCGATCCTGGAACAGTTTTCCGGCCTCAAGTGCGGCGTCGACTTTAAGCTCGGGTACTCACCCGAGCGGATCAATCCGGGCGACAAGGAGCACACGCTTGCGAAGATCGTGAAGGTCGTCTCCGCGCAGGACGATGAGACGCTGGAGATCGTGGCGAACACATACGCCATGGTCGTCGAAGCCGGGATCCATCGAGCTCCGAGCATCAAAGTCGCCGAGGCGGCGAAGGTGATTGAGAACACCCAGCGCGATCTCAACATCGCGCTCATGAATGAACTGGCTCTGATTTTTCACCGCCTGGGCATCGACACCAAATCCGTCCTGGAAGCAGCCGGGACCAAATGGAATTTCCTCAAATTTTCTCCCGGCTTGGTCGGGGGGCATTGCATCGGTGTGGATCCCTACTACCTGACGACCAAGGCCGAGTCGGTCGGATATCACCCGCAGGTTATTTTGGCGGGACGCCGGATCAACAACGGCATGGGGAAATTCGTCGCGGAACAGACGATCAAACTTTTGAGTCAACTGGAGCGACCGGTCAAAGATCTGAAGGTGGCCGTCCTGGGCCTAACTTTCAAAGAAAACGTCCCGGACTTACGCAACAGCCGCGTGCCAGACATCGTTAACGAACTGCGGGAATACGGCGTCCAGGTCGTCGTGCATGATCCCTTGGCGGAACCCGAAGAGGCGGTGGCTGAATACGGTATTCATCTCGCTCCGTGGGACCGGATCAGGCAGGTCGACGGCCTGGTTCTGGCCGTCGCTCATCGTGCCTACACGACCATGAATCTGCAAGAGTTGCTCAAGCCGCTCCGGCGCAAGCGTGAGGGTGTGATCGTTGATGTCAAAGGAATCCTCAACGTGGACACCTTACCGCGTTCCCTTCGATATTGGCGCCTGTAGGACCTCGTGCAGAAGATCGGCAGGGAATCCGACACTCGGGGATAAAAAAGAGGGAGTTTTGTCAGGCATCGAACCTGCAATGGTTTGCTCAACACTTAGTCATCGTGCTGTCTCTTAGGCGAGGACCGAAGGAAGACACCTTCCATGGACAGAGTGAGTCAACCAACTTGGCAGGCGGCGCTGGTGTTGGCCTTCGCATCGACCGTTGCAGGGTGCTCGATGCTGAGTTCGCCGGACGCGAAGCGTGGGGACCAGCATCTGGTCAGCGGCAATTGGGAAGAAGCCGCATTGGCGTACCAGCAGGCGTTAAAAGAGGACCCGTTCGACCCGGGGCTTCAACGCAAGTATGCGCTGGCCCGCGAGCGAGCCGCTGCGCAACACGAGCAACGCGGCCGGTCGCTGCTCAAAGAACGACAGATCGAGCAAGCCCTGGAGGAATTTAAACAGGCCCTCTCGATCGAACCGTCCAATCCTGAACATCAGTCCGGGCTGGCCGAGGCGCTTCGACTCAAGGAAGCCAGGGACCAGGCCCGCGAGGCGGAGAAATTGTCGCGGCTGGGCCGAGCCGAAGAAGCCCTCGAGTACTACGCGCGGGCGGTCGAATTTGATCCCGGCTTAGGGCAAGCCGTCGAAGGCATCGCCCGCATCAGCGAAGAGCAGGAAGCCCAAAAACAAGACACCGGTCTCAGCCAGCCCGTCACCCTGCGGTTTCGAAACGCCGGTTTGAAGGAAGTCCTGGAAGGGATGGCCAAGGCTGGCGGCCTGAACCTCATTTTCGACAAGGACGTCCGCAACGATCCCATTACGATCTCCGTTCAGGACACGCCGTTCGAAGAGGCGATCAATCTAATTCTGAACAGCAATAACCTGTTCGCCCGTCGAGTCGGACCGCAGTTGCTCCTGATCAGCCCCAATACCAAGCAAAAGCAGGAGCAATACCAAGACCTCATGATCCGGACCTTTTACCTGTCGAACGCCAAGGCCAAGGACATGCTGGTTTTGCTCAAGAGCATGCTCGACAGCAAGCGGATGCACGCCAACGAACAGTTGAACGCCATCGTGATTCGCGACCAACCGGAAAAGCTGCAACTGGCCGAGAAAATCATCCTCGCCAACGATCGCCAGGAACCCGAGGTGTTGTTCGACGTCGAAATCTTGGAAGTCAATCGGACCAAAAATCAAACGTACGGGCTGAACTATCCGAAGCAGGCCGGCATGGGGCTGGTGCCGCCGGGCTTCACCGGGGTGCTGGCGGCCGACCCGCAGCAGTTCACCTACCGCCAACTGACCAGCCTGGGTCCCGACAGCTATCTGTTCCGTCTGCCGAGCACGGTCCTGCTGGACTTCTTCAAGCAGCAAACCGATGCCAAGACGCTGGCCGCGCCCAAGATCCGGGTGGTGAACAACAAAAAAGCGGAAATCAACATCGGCGACAAACAACCGATTCTGCTCTCGACGACGAATGTGTTGCCGGGACAAGCCGCCACCGGCGCCGTGCCGACCACCTCCACCGTCACCTCGATCGAGTTCCGGGACACCGGCGTCAAATTGACCGTCGAGCCGGCTATCCGGCTGGCCAACGAACTGTCGCTCAAGATGAAGATCGAGGTCATCAGGATCGGCGATCAAGTCACGTTGCAGCAATCCCCCCTCATCCAGCAGTTCCGCTTCGGAAACCGGTCCGCGGAGACCATCTTGAACATCAAAGACGGTGAGACCATCGTGTTGGGCGGCCTCCTTCAGGAAGAAGACCGCAAGACCCGTACGACGATCCCCTGGATCGGCGACCTTCCCGTGATCGGCGACCTGCTCAGTTCATTTCGAACGGAACGGGTGACGACGGAGGTCATCCTGACCATCACGCCGCACATCGTTCAGAACATGACCCCGCCAGGCCCCGAAACGCAGGCCTTTTGGTCCGGAACCGAAATGCTCTACGCCACGGCTCCGGTGTTCCCCAGCTACCTCCGAAAAACATCCGGTCCGCCGGAGTTGAGACGCACGGGCAAGCTTCATGGTTCTTCGACCGATCGGAACGGCCGGAACGGCGACAACGGAACGTCCGCGCCGACGGGCCTGCCTTCTTCGGCATCTTCCCGTGAGAGCGACATCCCGTCGCTTTCTTTGAAGCCGTCCGACCTCACGGCACAGGTCGGCCGCCCGCTGCGGTTGGACGTCATGGCTGCGCATCTTCCGCCGCTACAGAACGGTCAGCTTACGCTTCGCTACGATCCCCACGTCCTGGAGTTTCAGAGCGCCGCAGAAGGCGATCTGCTCAAGCAAGGGGAGCGAGGCGCGAGGGTGACCGCCGCCGCTGACTCTCGGGAGGGCACGGTGGAGCTGACGCTGCTTCGTCCGACGACTCCGCTTGCCGGAAACGGCGTGCTCGTCATAGTCACGTTCCTGGCCAAGTCGCCGGGCGTTTCGCCGCTGTACGTGGAAATGCCGGGCGGATCTCAGCAGAATCCGACGGGTGAGCGGTTGGCGGTCGGGCAGGGAGTGGTCAGAGTGCGGTGAAACAGTCTGGCGTTACCCTCATTGAATTGCTGGTTACGCTGACGATTGTCATGATCCTGGCCTCCGTGGCCATGCCGTTGACCCGGGTGTCGGGCCAACGAGCCCGCGAAATCGAATTGCGCCAACACCTGCGCACGATGAGGGCCGCCATCGATGCGTTCAAGCTGGAATGGAACCGCGACGGCGACGTGCTGATCGGTCCGGCCTGTCTCAAAAACAAACTGACCTGCAAAGACGTGGCCAGTGTGTACGGGTACCCCAAATCTCTGGAGGTGCTCCTCGGTGTCAAACTGACCGGCGAGGAGGCCACCGTCCGTGGGACGACCGTGCGTCGCTACCTGCGTGCCATTCCAGTGGATCCGATGACGGGCAAGCCCGACTGGTTGCTGCGCTGCTACCGGGACCCGCCCAATCCGACGTCCTGGTGCGGCGATGACGTGTACGATGTCTCGACACAGAGTCAGGAAGCGGCCTTGGATGGAACGAAATACCGGGATTGGTAAGCACCGGCGGTGGAGGTCGCGCGGTTTTACAATCATCGAGCTGATGATGGTCGTGTCGATCGTGGGGATTTTGGCGACGCTGGCCGTCCCGTCGTATCAGACGGCGGTCCGCAAGGCCAAGGAGGCGGTGCTGCGGCAGGACCTCTTTACGCTCCGTGACTTGCTCGACCAGCATCGAGCCGACCAGGGAAAATATCCGGCGTCCTTGGAAGCGCTGGTCTCGGCGGGGTACCTGCGTCGGATCCCGACAGACCCCTTCACGGGCTCCTCGACAACGTGGCAGGAAATCACCGAACCGACCGAAGGCGGCGTCTTCGATGTCTACTCCGGCTCCGACCTGGTGGGCACGAACGGCGTTCCTTATAACCGGTGGTGAAGGCACGCGCCGGCACGCGGGCGTGAAGACAGCATGATCCATCCTTCTGGCAATGAGACTCCCGGCGCCAACCGAGCGGTACCCTGGGTGTTCCTCGTCCCAGTCCTGTGGTGGTGGGCCGGCTGCGCCGAACTGGAACCGATGGTCGAGCCGGAGGTGGCCGATTTGCAACTCACGATCGACGCGCTCAAGACGGCGGTGCGCGACGCCCAACGCACGATCGCCGAGCTGCGCGGCGAGCTGGAGGCGCGTCGAAAGGAGCTAGGGGAGGCTCAGGTTGCGAGGGCTCAACTCGAAGGCAAGTTACGTGAAACGGAGCGCCGCCTGGCGGAAGCGAAACATGTCATCGACCTCCAACGGGAGGAGTTGGCGGCCGCGCGCAACGAGCGGGAACGGATCGCCCGCGCCGGCCAGCAGCTCCAGGCGCAACTTCGGCACTTGCAACGGCAGCTCGCCCAGCATAGCAAACTGCTTCAAGAATCGGGGGTCAGCGCACCGGCCGCGGCATCGCGCAACGTGTCGCGGAGCCCCGTCGGCGCGGAGCCTGCGAGCTTGCCGGATGCGGACCCGTACGCGATACCCTTCCCGAACACCTCGACGGCCGGAGCCGGCAACCGGCGCGCGCTTGAACCTGAACTCCCGGCGCTGCCGCGAACCGTGACGGTCCAAGCGGGCGACACGCTTTGGAGTCTGTCGAGACGGTATCGGGTCAGCCTGGCAGAGCTGCGGGCGCTCAATAATTTACGAGGCAACCGCATCGAACCCGGTCAGGCCCTGTGGCTCCCTGACGCCGGACCTGCGACCGTCCCCGGATTTTCCGGGAACGGCGCTCAAGTCCCGTAGAACTGTATGGTGGCCCGGACAATCTCCACCGATTTGTCCAACGTGACCCATGCCCACATTCGTGTATAGGGTAGCCCGCCCCGACGGCACAACCTCGCATGGCCGGATCGATGGAGAGAGCGAAGGTGCCGTCCGGGCGAAACTGGAAAGCCAAGGGTTCTTTGTCTTCAAGCTCCAGCGCCATGGCGCGGCCGGCACGCTGCCCGTCGGGCTCACGTGCAGGTGGGGCAAACTCCCGCTGCAGGAATTTCTGATCTTCAATCAAGAATTGCTCGCTCTCGTCAAGGCCGGCTTGCCGATCCTCAAGATCTGGGACCTGCTCATCGAGCGGGCCAGGCACGCGGGGTTCCAGAGCGTCCTGCGGGCTGTGCGGCAGGACATCCGCGGCGGCGCGTCCGCCTCGGACGCGCTGGCCAAGCATCCGCACCACTTTCCGGAACTCTATGTGGCGACGGTGCGGGCCGGCGAGCAATCCGGCAATCTGCCCGAGGTCCTGCACCGGTATATCGTCTATCTCAAACTGATGCTGGGCTTGCGCCAGAAGGTGACGAAGGCGCTGGCGTATCCGGCGTTTCTCATCGTCATCGGTGTCGCCGTCGTCGGATTTCTCCTTGCCTATGTGATGCCGACGTTTGTCGCCGTCTACGGCGAGTCGGCGCGATCCCTGCCGCCGGCCACCCAGGCCCTGATTGAACTGGTGCAGACGGGCCAGGCCAACGCGATTCCGTTGCTCATCGTGCTGGCCATTGCGGTGGCGGCCCTGCGCGCGTGGTATCAGACGCAGGCCGGCCGTCGGACGGTGGACCGTTGGCTCCTGCGCATACCTCTGCTCGGTCAGATTTTCAGTGAGCACCACACCATACAGCTCACGCGCACGCTGGCCACTGTGCTGGCCGGAGGAACGCCGCTGGTGGATGCCCTGCAGATCTCGCGGGGCGCCGTGTCGAACCGGTTCATCTCGGAGGGTTTGGCAACGGCGGTGGGACAGATCCGTGAAGGGTCAACCCTGGCGGCGGCGCTGGAGGCTCCGAATATTCTGCCCAAGCTGGCGATTGAAATGCTGTCGGTCGGGGAGGAGACCGGCTCGCTGGAAGCGATGCTCAGAGACGTCGCCGAATTCTACGAAGGCGATCTCGACCTTAGATTGAGTCAACTCACCACCTGGATTGAACCAGCGCTGCTGCTGGTCATGGGAATCCTGGTCGGGATCATCGTGATCGTCATGTACCTCCCGGTCTTCCAAATGGCCGGCACGGTGCCGTGAGCATGCGCGGTTTCTGTGCGCTCGATTGCTTGCGACCGGCTCTGCGCTATTCGGTCTAAGCTGTTTAGAGGAGAGCGTCCATGCGGCGACATGTGGAACGCGCATCGTTGACTGACATCCTGATTAGCCAGGGCGCCGTGACCCGTGCGGCTCTCGACCAAGCGGTGAGCCGGTTCGGCGAGACCTCGACGACCCTCGGCGCCGCGTTGGTTAAGGAGGGCTTAATTACGGAAGAACAATTGGCCCGTGCGCTGGCCGCACAATACGGTCTGCCGTACGATCCTCTCGTCGAATTTCGTGTCGATCCCCGGTTCTTCCAACGCATCTCGGTCAAGTTGATGCAGCGGCATCCGTTCGTGCCGATCACCGAGGGGGACGGCGTGCTCACAATCGCCGTCCCCGACCCCCATAACCTGCTAGCCCTGGATGAGCTCGAGCTGATGCTCAATCAGCCGCTGCGCCTGATCGTCAGCCCGCGCGGCGCGATCCTGAACGCGCTGGAGCAGAGCGAGGGGTCCAGCCACGCCCTCCGCGAACTGGAAGCGGCGTATCGTTCGGTCCTGGTCAAGGAGGACGATCGGGGCGAGGAGATCCTGACCGTCGATCAGGCCGGCGAGGACCAGAGCCCCGCCGTCAAGCTGATCGATACGATTCTTCTGTCCGCGCTGCAACGTCGGGCAAGCGACATCCACATCGAAGCGGCCGATCGCTTTACGCGGGTGAAGTTCCGCGTCGACGGGATCCTCGTGCCGGCCATGGAGCCCCTGGACATTAAGCTGCATGCGCCGCTGGTATCGCGTCTCAAGGTTATGTCCGAACTGGACATCGCCGAGCGCCGCGTGCCCCAGGACGGCAGCTTCCGCGTTCGCATGGACCGCAAGACGGTCGATTTCCGGGTCTCCATTCTTCCCAGCGTGTTCGGTGAGTCGGTCGTCATCCGGATCCTGGATCGGGAGGCGATCACCTCCGGGGTTTCCGCCCTGCGACTGGACCGGCTCGGTTTCAACCCCGAGGATCTTCGGCGGTTCCGTCGGGCGACCGCCAGGCCATACGGCATGGTGCTGGTGACCGGACCGACGGGCAGCGGCAAGACCACCACGCTATACGCAGCCATCAGCGAGATGAACACTCAGGAAGACAAGCTGATCACGATCGAGGATCCGGTCGAATATCAACTGCCGGGCATCGTGCAGATTCCGGTCAACGAAAAAAAAGGCGTGACCTTCGCGCGCGGCCTCCGGTCGATTCTCCGTCACGACCCGGACAAGATCATGGTGGGGGAGATCCGGGATCCGGAAACGGCCCAGATCGCCATTCAGTCGGCCCTCACTGGACACTTGGTGCTGACCACCGTGCACGCCAACAACGTGTTCGACGTCATCGGCCGGTTTACCTCGATGGGGATCGATCCCTACAACTTTCTCGCCGCGCTCAACTGCGTGCTGGCCCAGCGGCTCGTGCGGATCATCTGCCCGTCCTGTCGCGAACAGGTCAAATTGGACAAAGCCTTGGCGGAAGAATCCGGACTGGATTACAACCAATACAAGGACACGCCCTTCTATCAGGGACGAGGCTGCCACGACTGCCACGGCACGGGATATCGCGGCAGAAAGTGCATTACGGAGTTTCTGAATCTGACCGACGAGATCAAGGAAATGATCATGGCGGACCGGCCGATCTCCGAGATCCGGTATCGGGCGGTGACGGACGGGATGATCACGCTCCGCCAGTCGGCGCTCAAGAAGGTGTTGGACGGGGAAACGACGCTGAAGGAAATCAACCGTGTCACCTTCAGCGAGGAGGGTTGAGGATGTGGTCATGGATGGCCGGCCGGCCTTGCCGCTGCCTGCGCATCGGGGCCAGCAAGCTCGCCTGGGTGGAAGTCCGGCGGGGCTGGAACGGACGGCCCCGCCATCGTTGCGCGGTGACGTCGCTCGTTCCGGGGGTGATTCGAGTCTCGCCGGTGAACGCGAATATCGCCGACATGCCGGCGTTGGAGGCGATCCTCCGCAGCCTCGTCTGGCCTGCACGCCACCTTCGCGTCGACGGCCGGAGCTGGATCCGCCAGATTCCGCTGCCCATCACGCTCATCCTCCCCGACCTGTGCGTGAGAACCGTTGTCTTGCAATTGGATCAACTTCCGGCCCGGACCGAGGAACGCGACGCGTTGATTCGCTGGCGAATCGGCCAAGAGCAACTCGTGCCGTTGGCCGATGCCAAAGTCGTGTCACAAGTGTGGTCCCCCGGTCGGCCGGCCAAGGGCCCGCACACCGTCCTCGCGGTCGTCATTCAGGACGCGGTCCTTGCGCAATACGAATTGGCCTGCGAGTCAGTCGGGTTGATTCCCGTGGACGTGGACATCGCGAGCTTCCGCCTCTTCAATCTCTGGGCGGCAACCGCCGGTTGGACTGGAACATCGGCCGGGGATCTCATGTGGCTGAATGTGGCGGACGGCGGCCTAACCCTGTTTCTGTTCCATGATGGACGCCTGGTGTTTGTCCGCACCAAGCTGCTGGGCTCAGCCGTGCCGTCCGAAGACGGTTTACACACCGGCCCTGACGATCGGAATCGCAGGGTGATCGATGAATGCCTGGCGTCGATTCAGGCCTGCCGGGAGCGCCATCCTCGATTGACAGTGCAACGGCTGGCGTTCGCCGCCGACGATCCGGATCCGGAACTGCCAGAGGTGCTTGCCCAGGAATTGGATGTGCCGGTCCACCCGCTGAACTGGAGCCAGATCCAACGAGCCGGGTGGAAACCGGTCGGCAAGGTCGTGGACGCGGTCGCCCTCCCTGCGATCGCCGGCGTCTTGTAAATGGAAGAGGTGACGGGATTGCAGTGGGTGAAGAACATCTTCTTTAGCTATCGAGGGCGTCGTTGGCGCTCGGGGCTGTTTCGGATCAATCTCAGCAGCCGCTTTCGCTGGTATCTCAAGCCGATCCGGCTCGGGCTTTTCGTGCTGGTCGGTGCGGTCGCCGCCGCGATAGTCTGGGATCTGGGTCAGATCTGGACCGCTCGTGGCGAGGCCGAGGAGATCACTGTCGCCTTGCAGCGGGTCAGAGAACAGGACCGGGCGTTCGTCGCCGCATCAGCCAAGGAGGGCATCGATCTCTCCGACGCGGCGATGCAACGACTACCCGCCGAGGTAGTGCTGGCTAATCAGCTCCTGGAGAAACGGGTGTTTTCCTGGACCCGGTTTCTCACGGAGCTGGAGCAGGCCATTCCTCCTCGACTCGCGATCACCAGCATCAGGCTCGACCCGAGCAGTTCGATCATTCGGTTGAACGGCGCCGCCCTCAGCCTGGAAGATGTCACCGCCTTGACCATCGCTATGCAGGATCACCCGACGTTCAAAGACCCGGTGTTGGGACAGCACCGGGATGCCGGCAACGGATTGGTCGAGTTTGACCTGATGGTTCGCTATCGACCCCAACGGATGTGAGTCGCCCGATGGACGCACTCGTTCGTCTGCTTCGCCAACCGTACGGCCCGCTCCTCCCGTGGTTCGGGCTGGCCGGCCTCCTGACTGCGGTCTATCTGACCGTGCACGCCACCTTCCTCGTCTCGGCTCAAGAGCAGCGGGCGGTCGTGCAAGCCGAGTGGACTGCCGCCCGGCAGCGGCTCGTCCAACACATGGAAGCGAAGAAGGTCCACCGGGAGCTCGACCAGGTGATGGCCGTGCTGCCGGCCGAACGGGATTTCGCGCCGTTGGCCCTCGGTGTGACAGAAGAGGCCAAGCGGGACAACGTGACGCTGCCGGCGCTGTCCTACCGAACCGAGGCGACCGGCGTGCCTGGCACGACGAAGGCGGTCCTGCAGGGAGCGGTGAGCGGGCGATACGAAGATCTGCGCCGCTTCATTTACAACCTCGAGACGGCGGAAGAGTTGCTGTTCATCGAAGACTTGGATGTGGTGCGGTCAGGCAACAGCCAGGATGAGCGGCTGACGTTTAACATTAAAATTGTAACCTATCTAAGGGGGGAGGCAGGCCGCGTCGCCGCGCCCTCAAAGGAGTGAGCTTGAGCCACCGGCATCAATTGCTACTCCTCGCGGTTCTGTGCTCGACCTGGGCCGGGCTTGTCGTCTGGCGGGCGGCTGAATGGGAGGAGCCGGCCCATGTCCCGCTTACCAATGTGTCGGGCACGGTCTCCGGCCAACCGGCACCGACCTGGCGGGCGGGCAGCGGCCTGCACGTCAATTTGGATCTCCTGGAGGCCAGTCGCAGCCTGCGGGACGCCACGTTTGCCACTCCCCGGAATATTTTCTCACCCCCCCGCGCCGATGCCGCTCCGCCGATGAACGCCGTCCAGCCGCTGCCGTCCGAACCGGATCACGGTTCGCCGGAAGCCTTGCACCAGCAGGCGGTGTCGGCCGAACTGGCCCAGTTCCGCTACCTCGGGTACATGCAACTGGGCGACACCTTTCGTAAACGGGAGGTGGCCTTGCTTGTCAAACAGGAAGAGGTACATATCGTCAAGGCCGGCGAAACCATCGAGGATCGGTTTCTGGTCAAGACCATCACGCCGGACGGGGTGACCCTCCAGGAGACTGGCTCGCGCGTCGAGCAGATCGTGCCTTTGGCGCTGGAACCGGAACCGCAGCCACCGCCGTCCCCGCAACAATAAGAAGAAACGCTGTATGTCCAACATCCGCTCAGATTGTCTTGCCGACGTCCGGGGATCCACGTACCTCCTGGTCATGTTCTCGGTCGTGCTGATCGGCATCTCGCTGTCTGTCGCCGCCAAGCAATGGAAAATCATGGTGCAGCGGGAGCTGGAAGCCGATCTTCTGGCCAAAGGCATCGAAATCCAGACCGCTATCGCACTCTATTCCGCCAGGATGAAAGCCGGGCGGGTGATCCCAGGCGAGGTGTACCCCAATTCCTTGGCCGAGCTGACCCGACAGCCCAGGCCTGTCCTGAGGAAGGTCTACCTGGATCCCGTGGGACGGGGAGAATGGGAGTTGGTCCGCGCGCCGACCGGCGGGATCATGGGCGTCCGAAGCCGGAGCAAGGCGAAGCCGCTCCGACAACATGACTTTCCTCTCGCGGTACGGCACTTTGAAGGATTGCCGACTTATCACGACTGGGTGTTCCAACATCCGAGTCCTTCCGCCGGCTCGCTCTTTCCGCTTCAACCCGGTGTCGTACCGACCCCGCCCGACTTTTCTCAACCGCAACCGTTGCCGACTCCGGCTCCATCCGGTTAGCCTCCGTCGAACGGCCGAACCTTGACGGCGTTCAAGAGGGGAGGGTATTCTCGCTTCGCATCACGCGCGATCCGTCGGGGACGGAGCGACCATCGCCCGGTCATGAGCGGATTGCCTGAGTCCCGGAGGAGCAATGGAAACGCCGGCTGCAACAACCGATCAAGCAATTGCCTCGAAATCGCCCGAAGAATACCTCCTCGAATTAGTCCGAAAGGCGAGGGCGGCCGCCGGGCGCTTAGCCACCTTGACGACCGACGTGAAGAACCGGGCTTTGACGGCCATGGCCGATACCCTTGAAGCCCGGGCCGAAGAGATTCTCGCGGCCAACGAGAAGGATCTCGCGGCGTTCGACCCGGCGCCGGAGCGGAAGGCCATGGCCGATCGCCTCCGGTTGACGCCCGAACGGATTGCCGAAATGGCGGCTGGCATTCGCGAGATCGTGAGGTTGCCGGACCCGCTTGGAGAAGTTCCCAAGATGTGGCGGCGACCCAACGGGATGCAGGTGGGACGGGTGCGCGTCCCTATCGGAGTCATCGGCATCATTTACGAAGCCCGGCCGAACGTCACCGCCGACTCCGCCGCACTTTGCCTCAAGTCCGGAAACGTCTGCGTGCTCCGCGGAGGATCGGAAGCGATCTATTCGAATACGGCCATCGCGGCGCTTCTGGCCGAAGCGGCGGAGAAGGAAGGCGTGCCGGCCGGCGCGATTACGTTCATCGATCGGTCTGACCGGGAGATCGCGGTCGCGTTGCTCAAACAAGACCGGTACATCGATCTGATTATCCCACGCGGCGGAGAGTCGCTGATGCAGACGGTGCGCGAACATTCGACGATCCCGGTCATCAAGCATGACAAGGGTGTTTGCCACATTTATGTGGACGCGGACGCCGACCCGCTTCTGGCCGAGCGGGTCTGCCTCAACGCTAAGGTTCAACGGCCCTCCACCTGCAACGCGATGGAGACGCTGTTGGTCCACCAGACCATCGCACGGACGTTCTTGCCCAGTTTGATCCCTAAGCTCCTGGATGCGAAGGTGGAGGTGCGTGGGTGTCCCAAGACCTGCCAGCTGGTTCCGGAGGCCATTCCGGCCCGGGACGACGATTACGGCAAAGAGTTTCTCGATCTCATCCTGGCAGTCAAGGTGGTGAAGAATATGGACGAGGCGTTGGACCACATTGCGAAGCACGGATCGCGCCACACGGAGGCGATCATCACCACCGACTACAGCCGGGCGATGCGGTTCCTCCGGGAGGTCGACGCCAGCGCAGTCCTCGTTAATGCCTCCACGCGGCTCAATGACGGCTACCAGTTCGGGCTCGGGGCGGAGATCGGGATCAGCACGTCCCGCATCCACGCGCGCGGTCCGATGGGGCTGGAAGAATTGACCTGCTTCAAGTTCATCGTCTTGGGCAGCGGTCAGATTAGAGAGTAACGGTGCAGTGGGCGACGTTGTGCATTCCGCCCTCTCACGGCCCGGCAACGTCATCTTTCCCGCCAATTTCCCCTACGTGCAGGATCTCGCTGCAGCCGGGGGACGTTGTGTCCGGCGGCCAAGCGGGCATCTGATTTTTTACGATCGCGCCGGACGGCGGTTTCTCGCGACCGATCCGGACGGCAACCCGTTGCATGAGTGTGAGTGGGAAACCACGCCGGCGGGCCACGTGCGGCTCGTTCGAGCGCGGTTCCAACTCGATTGGGAACAATGGGTCGGACTGAAGCCGGCTGCCCTCGTGAACGCTACGACCCTCGATCTCTCGCGCAAACCGGGTTGGGAGCGGCTGAGGGCGGACGATCTGCGCCGGATGGCTGCGCAGGTGCTAGGCGTCCCGCTGGAAGAGATCCGGTTCTTTTACGGAGATGAAGACCTGGTTGTCGATACCCGCGGCCTGGCGACCATCCGGCACAAGAAAGACGCGTTCTACATGTTAGATAGCGGCGGTTTTGACCATGCCCGCTTCATGTCCTGCATGGGAGCCATGCACTGGGATCGAATCGATTTCTTGCCCGTGGTCGAATTGTTTCAATCGCTGCTGCCCGGGACCGGGTCCGCCGCGCTCGAATTCATCCGCGGCCTGTACGACGATCAAAATGAAGGACGACCGAACCCGCTCGCGCTCCGCTACCGCGGGATTCCCACCTATCCCTCCGAAGCCGCCTTCCGCCTGTTCGGCGGATTTTTTACGCCGAGCGCGCCCGGCGGGCAGGACCCATTTTCGCTTTTCATGAATCCCTCCCGATCGCACGAGGTTACGTGGCTGCCGACACCGGACCCGCCGCGTCGCTATTTCGACCCTGCACGCCGGCTCTGCGTCACCGTCAAAGGGGAGACTATCCATAAGGCGACGCTTGCCGACGACCCGACGGGCCTCCCGTATGTCAAACCGCCGGCGCGCGGATTCGTGCCTTATGGTCGGAGCGTGGAAGTCTCGAACGGGATGCTGATTCTGCGTGACGGCGAGTGCCGACTCACATTCCCGCTCAATCCCGCCTGGGGGCCCATCCGCGATTTCGCGCTGCCTCCGGGAACAGAGTCGGCGCCGTGGGGATGGAGGGACCTCTTCCAAGGGACTCCGCCGGTGGTTTCAGCCGCCGAAGCCTTCGGCTCCATCTTACTCTATCCGGAAGATGACACGGAAATCGACGAAGCGGCATCGCAGCCGTTTGTCACCGATTTCCTGCAAGACCTTATGGAAGACACCCAGCCGCTGGCCTCCCGCTTGGCTCACGCCGTGTCGCTGCTGATCGACAACCTCGATGCCGGCCTCAGCGTCTGTATTAAGCCGGACCGGGCTCGCTGCTACACCGTGTTGTACCGCCGTCCGGCGTTGGCTCAGAAACATGCGCAGATCCTCTGGAATCAAGCGGCCTCGTCCGGCTCGTTGTTGGAGGCGCTCCGACGGGTCGCCTTCTTTCCCGCGGAGGCTTGCCGCAAGGCGGCCTACGCCAAGCAATATGACGTGATCTACCACTGGATTCCCTTTGCGGACTTCGACCGCCCCGTTGCGCTTTCCGATACGATCCGCTGTCTTGCCGAGGCGCTGGCCCCCGGTGGACTGGTCTTCGTCGTGGGGCCTCCGACCGTGGGTCGTCTCGTGCGGATCCATGCTTTGGAACTGCTCCGGGAAGAGCCGGTGGAAACCCTGCCGACGTTCCAGATGCACCGCACCATTCTTCCGATGGCCCGTCTCAAACCCGGCTTGACGCTAGTGCAAGCGAAAAAAGGCTACGCGGGTACTCCAGTCCGACCTTGACAGCCTCAGGCGCACCCGATAAGATGCACTCACCTTTAACGCTCATCCTGCGAGGTGAGCAAGGAGTGATGCTCATGAGGATCGGCCCGCTGGGTCGCGTCCCGCCAATAACTGCCTTCTCATCGCTCGTCGATGGGAAGGTTTTTTTATGCCTGGAACCCGCATGACGACGGGCGCGCGGACGGAGAAACCGCAGGAGCGGCTGGTTATGGAGGCGGGCGACATCGCCCGCGCGCTGACCCGCATCGCCCATGAAATCCTTGAACGGAACAAGGGCACCAAGGACCTGGCGCTGGTCGGGATCCGCACCGGCGGGGTGCATCTGGCTCACCGCCTAGCCCGTCGCATCCACGACATTGAAGGGGCCCAGGTGCCGATCGGAGAACTCGACATCACCCTCTATCGGGACGACCTCGCCCTGCGTAAGGACCAGCCGGTGCTCCGGAAGACTTCCGTGCCGTTCAACATCTCGGACCTGAAAATCGTCCTGGTCGACGATGTCCTGTTCACTGGACGCACGACCCGCGCCGCCATGGACGGGTTGATCGATTTGGGCCGGCCGGCTGAGATTCAACTCGCCGTGCTCGTCGATCGAGGGCACCGGCAACTGCCGATCAAGGCCAACTACATCGGCAAGAACATCCCAACGTCGCGGGACGAAATCGTCAAGGTGCTGTTGGAAGAAGAAGGGGAAGAGGACCGAGTGGTCATCCTCAAAGCGTAACCGGAGGAACCCGTGAGCCTCAAACGCAAAGACCTGCTCAGCCTCGCGACGTTGTCGGTCGAGGAGATCATGCTCATCCTGGAGACGGCCGATTCCTTTAAGGAAGTGACCGGACGGGAGATCAAAAAGGTCCCGGCTCTCCGAGGCAAGACCGTCGTGAACCTGTTTTTCGAGCCCAGCACCAGGACCCGCACCTCGTTCGAGTTGGCTGCGAAGCGCCTCAGCGCGGACGTGATCAACTTCTCGCCCTCGTCCAGCAGCGTGGTCAAAGGCGAAACGCTGCTGGACACGGCGCGCAATATTGAAGCCATGCAGGCGGACATTATCGTCCTGCGACACCCTGCCGCCGGTGCGGCGGAGACCCTGGCGCGCAGTGTCAAGTCCTCCGTCATCAACGCCGGCGACGGCTGGCATGAACATCCCACCCAGGCGTTGCTCGACCTCTACACGATCCGCGAACGGAAACTGCCCTTCAAAGGGCTGCGCGTGGCCATCGTCGGCGACGTGACCCACAGCCGGGTGGCGCGGTCGAATATTCACGCCTTGGTCAAACTGGGCGCGGAGGTCCGTGTCGTCGGCCCGCCGACGATGATTCCTCCGGCCGTGGACCGGCTGGGCGCCCGCGTCTACTACAACCTGGAAGACGCCCTGCGCGGCGTGCAGGTGATTATGATGCTCCGCCTGCAATTGGAACGGCAGGGACGGGCTCTCTTCCCCACGATCCGGGAGTACTCGCGGCTGTATGGGCTCACGGCGGAGCGGGTGAAGTTGGCTGAACCGGGCGCCATCGTCATGCATCCGGGCCCAATCAATCGGGGCGTGGAGATTGCGCCGGAGGTTGCAGACAGCCTATCCTCGGTGATCCTGGACCAGGTCGCCAACGGCGTGGCCGTGCGGATGGGCATCCTGTATCTGATGTCTGGCGCAAACTGATTGGGTATCGATCGACCTGATGCCTCAGAAGGATCGACACGAAATGAAGAGAGCCAGCGGCGGGCCAATTCTGCTCCTGATACGGGGTGGGCGCGTCATCGATCCAGGACGGCAGAACGGCGTGGCGGATGTCTTGATCGAGGATGGACGAATCGCTGCCGTCGGGCGGCACCTCTCCGCTCCGCGCTCTGCGACGGTCATCGACGCAACCGGGCTCCTGGTTTTGCCGGGATTTGTGGATCTCCACGTCCATCTGCGCGAACCGGGGTTCGAATACAAGGAAACGATTGAGAGCGGAACAGCGGCGGCCGTGGCTGGCGGATTCACGTCCGTTTGTTGCATGCCCAACACGAACCCGGTCAACGACAACCAGTCGATCACGGAGTTCATTCTGGAGCGGGCGCAGGCGGCGGGCAATGCGCACGTGTTTCCGATCGGCGCAATCACCAAGGGGTCCGAGGGCAAAGAGTTGGCGGAAATCGGCGATCTGCGGCGGGCCGGTTGCGTGGCTATCTCCGACGACGGCCGTCCCGTCATGAACAGCCTGGTCATGCGCCGGGCCATGGAATACGCGCTGGCGTTCGATCTGCCGGTGGTGGACCATTGCGAGGACCTGCACCTCACGGAGGGCGGGTGTATGAACGAAGGTGTGGTCTCCACCGAGATGGGCCTGCCGGGTATTCCCGCGGCGGCGGAAGATATTATGGTCGCCCGCAACCTGGCGTTGGCGGAGTTGACCGGCGCGCGTCTGCACCTGGCGCACCTCAGCACGGCCGGTTCGGTGCGCATGGTTCGCGAGGCCAAGGCGCGCGGAATCCGGGTGACCGCGGAGGCTTGCCCGCATCATTTCGCGCTGACGGAAGAAGTCTGTCGTGGTTACAACACCCATGCGAAGATGAATCCGCCGCTGCGGACCTGGGAGGACGTGCAAGCCATCAAAGAAGGCTTGCGGGACGGCACCATCGACGTGATCGCCACCGATCATGCTCCGCATGCAACACAGGAAAAGCAGCAGGAGTTCGCACAGGCGCCGTTCGGAGTCGTCGGCCTCGAAACCGCGCTGCCGTTGACGTTGGCGTTGGTGGAGGAGGGGGTGCTGACGCTGGAGGCCGCGGTGGCCAAATTGACCGAGGCGCCGGCCAAAGCGTTCGGACTGGCCAAAGGCACGTTGGCGCCGGGCGCCGATGCGGACGTCACCCTCGTCGATCCACAGGCTCAATGGGAAGTCGATCCGACCCGCTTCCGCTCGAAAAGTCGAAACACTCCTTTTGCCGGATGGAAGGTCAAAGGCCGGGTGACTGCGACGCTGGTCAACGGGCGCGTGGTCTACGAACTGCAGCCTACGGAGCAGGAGGCGCGGTGAGCCGCGTGGTGCGAGGGATCCTGATCGTTTGCCTGACCTTGGAATGCACGGCCTTGGGAGTCTGGACGGGAGGCCTCATCGTGCTGATCGCCGCGGTCATTCCGGCTGTGTTCAATACCTTCGGCGGACAGGATGCCGGCGGATTATTTTTAACCCGCTCGTTCGACGGGTATAATCGCCTGGTCCTCGCCGCTCTCGCGTTCTTGGCGGCCGGCGCCGGCTGGCGGACATGGGTGGGCCGCCGGGGAGTTCCTGTTCCGCCGGCCAGCCGGAGCGAATGGGCGCTGTTCGGCGCGATGGCGGTGATCGCCGCCGTGATCGTGTTCGGGCTGCATCCCAAGGCAACCACCCTCCAGGCGGAAGCCTTTGCGGCTCAAGGCGAAGAGGCGCGCAAGGCGGCGTTTGCGGCGTTCTTTCGGTTGCATTGGCCGATACGCTTTCTGTACCTGTTGAACCTGGGTTTGGGAATCGCGCTGATCGCCGTAAAAGTACGGAGCTGGATCCAGCATCAGGGAGTCGCGCGATGAAGAAAGCCGTGCTGGCCCTGGCCGATGGAACCGTCTTCGAGGGCCGCGCCCTCGGCTATGAAGGTGAAACGGTCGGGGAAGTCGTGTTCAACACGGCCATGACCGGTTACCAAGAAATTCTGACCGATCCCTCGTACAAAGGCCAGATCATCACCATGACCTGCCCACATATCGGCAATTACGGCGTGGCGCCGGAAGATGTGGAATCTCGGCGCGTGTGGGGAGAAGGTTTTATCGTCCACGAGGCCAGCGTGCTGGCCAGCAACTGGCGAAGCCGCTTGACGCTGCCCGAGTATCTTCAGGAGGCCCGTGTCGTCGGCATTGAAGGGATCGATACGCGATCCCTGACCCGACACCTCCGCGAGCATGGCTCGCAGCTCGGAGTAATCTCGCACCTAGATCTTGACCCTCGGCGGGCGGTGGCAAAAGCCAGGACCGCCCCGAGTCTCATCGGACGCGATCTGGCCGCAGAAGTGACGTGTCGCCAGCCCTATGAATGGACGGAGGGATCCGGCTCCTGGGCGCCCCATCCAGCCGGCAACGGGGCGGCGGCAAAGTCCGGAAGAATGGCCGAACGCCGCACGCCGTGGCGCGTGGTCGTGTATGATTTTGGGGTGAAGCGGAACATTTTGCGGCGGCTTGTCGATGTGGGCTGCGCCGTAACCGTGGTGCCGGCTTCGACCCCGGCTCAGGCCGTGCTGGCGATGAAGCCCGATGGCGTCGTGTTGTCCAACGGTCCGGGCGATCCGGAAGGGGTGCCCTACGCCATCCAAGCGGTCGGCCATCTGCTCGGCCGTGTACCGCTGTTCGGCATCTGCCTCGGTCATCAACTGCTTGGCTTGACTCTTGGGCTGCGTACCTACAAACTGAAGTTTGGACACCACGGCGCTAACCATCCGGTGATGGACCTGCGCACCAAAAAGGTTGAGATCACGTCGCAGAACCATAACTTCGCCGTGCGGATCCCGCAAGGCCTGAATCCCGTTCCCGCTCAGCCGCTGATCGCGGAGACGACGCACGGGCGCGTGGAGGTCACCCATGTCAGCTTGAACGATCATTCGGTCGAGGGCCTGGTCTGTCTGGATCAGCCGGCTTTTTCGGTGCAATATCATCCTGAAGCCTCTCCCGGGCCTCATGATTCGGCGTATGTGTTCGAAGAATTCGCGCACCTGATGGAGAAGGGTCATGCGTAACAGGCTCCGCGTCGGTCTTGTCGCCTTTCTTACGGCTCTGCTTCAGTCCGGATGCATCACCATCAACCTGCCGCCTCCGCTCGGTCCCCTGGAAGAAGTCCAGGTGAGCGGCGCCGGCGACGCCAAGGTCCTGCTGATCGATCTGTCCGGCATCATCAGCTCCCAGGAACAGGACGGGTTCATCTCGCGCCCCAGTCTGATCGCCACCTTGAAAGAGGAGCTGACGAAGGCCGCGAAGGACGACAAAGTGAAGGCGGTCGTGATCCGGATCAACAGCCCGGGCGGGACCGTCACGGCCTCCGACATCGTCTATCACGAATTGAAGACCTTTAAGACCGCGCGGAAGATTCCGATTGTCGCGTCGATTATGGACGTAGGCGCCTCCGGCGGTTATTACATCGCAGCCAGCGCGGACGCCATTCTCGCGCACCCGTCCTCGGTGACCGGCAGCCTCGGCGTCATCATGCTGACCATCAACGCGCGCGGCCTCCTCGAGAAAGTGGGCGTCGAAGCGACCGCCGTCACGTCCGGCCCGCGCAAGGACATGGGTTCCCCGTTTCGTGCGATGACGCCGGAAGAGCGCGCGATCTTTCAAGGGGTCATCGATTCCTTCTACCAGCGGTTTCTGACGGTGGTCCAGGAAGGCAGGCCCAATCTGTCCATGGATCAGATCAAGAAACTCGCCGACGGGCGGATCTATTCCGGCGAGCAAGCCAAGGCCGTCGGGCTGGTGGACGATGTCGGCTATCTGGAACAAGCCATCGAGACGGCGAAGAAGCGGGCCGGCCTGAAGGACGCGCGGGTCGTGGCCTACCGGCGTCCCGGGGAATATCAGAACAACATTTACTCGCGCCTGTTCGGTTTCGGCCACGGACTCGCCGGGATGGCGAACCTCGACCTGCTTTCGCTGGTGCGTGGAGGCACTCCGCAATTCATGTATTTGTGGATGCCGTGACGGAGCAGGGATTCGTCGATCCATTCTGAGACGGATGCGTTGTTCATGGCCCCATTTATGAATTTATGAATATGAACAGCATGAAGACATTCCTCTCGGCGCCGATCAGCCGGCGAACCGCGATCATCCTGGCGGCGCGTGGTCTACTCGGGATTTGCCTGGCGGGAAGCTCGTTGAGTGCGCTGGCCGGCTGTTATCGCGCGCCAGGCACGGCGCGCGACCAGCTCATCTTCCTCTCGGAGGAGAAAGAGATTGCGATGGGCGTCAGCGCCTTCCGCGAAGTATTGCGCCAGGCCCGGCTAAACGAAAATCCCGAGATCAACGAAATGGTTCATCGGGTCGGCCGGCGGATCGCCGCAGTCGCGAACAAACCGGAGTATCATTGGGAATTCGCGGTCATCCAGGACGATCGGGTGATCAACGCCTTCGCCTTGCCGGGCGGCAAGGTCGCCGTGTTCACCGGCATCCTCAAGATCACGCAAAACGAGGCAGGGCTCGCAACGGTCATGGGCCATGAGGTTGCCCACGCGTTGCAACGGCACGGCGCCGAACGGATGAGCCGCGGGATTCTTGAACAGATCGCGCAAGTCGGCGCCCTGGCCGGGGCCGCGACTGGCGCCATCAATCCGAGCGTGGCCATGGGCGCGATGGGCGCCTACGGCGTGGGAGTGTCCCTGCCGTTCAATCGCAAGCAGGAATCGGAAGCCGACTATATCGGCCTTCGGCTGATGGCCCAGGCCGGGTACGACCCGCGCGAGGCGGTGGCTTTCTGGGAGCGGATGAGCGGCTGCCCTCGGCAGATGATCGGCAAACTGTGCTTTCGCTCCCAGCAGGCGATCCCGGAGTTTCTGTCCACGCATCCTTCGGACGTGACCCGGATCAACCAGATCGAGGCCTGGATCCCGGAAGCCATACGTTACTACCGTCCGGCGGACGGCCTTGAACCGGCGCATCCCCCTCGGCCGTATCAACCGCCGATCGGACCGATGCCGAAAACCGGATAGGAGACAAGGGCGATCAGCGAGAGCCGACGCACTATTGACGTGCGGTGCTTTGTGGCCCTAGAGCCTCACGCCCATCGCCCATAGTCTGAAGAACGATTATGCCCAAACGAACCGATATCGAGACCATCCTGCTGATCGGCTCCGGCCCGATCGTCATCGGACAAGCCTGCGAGTTCGATTATTCGGGCACCCAGGCCTGCAAAGCTCTCAAAGAAGAGGGCTACCGGGTCGTGCTGATCAACAGCAATCCGGCGACCATCATGACCGATCCCGAGTTAGCCGATCGGACGTATATCGAGCCGATCACGCCGGAGGTGGTGGAGCTCGTCATCGAACGGGAACGCCCCGATGCCTTGCTCCCTACCATGGGCGGGCAGACCGCGTTGAATACGGCGATGAGCCTGGCCAAGCGGGGCACGCTGGAGAAATACGGCGTCCGTCTGATCGGTGCCTCGGCGGAGGCGATTCACAAGGCGGAGGATCGCGACGCGTTCCGCCAGGCCATGTGGCGGATCGGGCTCGCCGTGCCCGCCAGCGGCATTGCCACATCCCTCGCCGAAGCCGAGCGCCACATCGAGCGGATCGGCTTTCCGGTGATCGTTCGTCCCTCATTCACCCTCGGCGGGACCGGCGGCAACATCGCCTACAATATCGAGGAATTCCGCCAGCACGTCGAATGGGGTCTGACGATGAGTCCAGTCCGGCAGGTGCTCATCGAGCAATCGGTGATCGGGTGGAAAGAGTTCGAACTGGAGGTGATGCGCGACCTGAAGGACAACGTCGTGATCGTGTGTCCGATCGAGAACGTCGATCCGATGGGTGTGCACACCGGGGACAGCATCACCGTCGCGCCGGCCATGACCTTGACCGACAAAGAGTATCAAGCGATGCGGGACGCCGCGGTCCGGATCATCCGCGAAATCGGCGTCGATACCGGGGGCTCCAACATCCAGTTCGGCGTCAACCCTGACACCGGCGAGATGGTGGTGATCGAGATGAATCCCCGCGTCTCCCGCAGTTCGGCCTTGGCGTCGAAAGCGACCGGCTTTCCGATCGCCAAGATTGCGGCCAAGCTGGCGGTCGGCTATACCCTGGATGAGATCACGAACGACATCACCGGCGTGACGAAAGCTTCCTTCGAGCCCACCATCGATTACGTCGTCGTCAAGATCCCGCGTTTCGCCTTCCAGAAATTCCCCGGCGCGGATCCGACGCTTACGACGCAGATGAAGTCCGTGGGCGAAGCCATGGCGATCGGCCGCACCTTCAAGGAAGCGCTCCAGAAGGCCATCCGTTCTCTGGAAGTGGATCGTTTCGGCCTGAATTCGGGATTTGGTCTCGATTTCGGCGTGCCGAACGATTTCGATCGCCGGGCGGCGATGGACCGTGTCCGAGCCCTGCTCCGCGCGCCGCATCCGGACCGCCTGTGGCGGCTGGCCGACGGGATGCGGCTCGGCATGACCAACGAGGAGCTGTACGAGTTGACCAAGATCGATCCGTGGTTCCTCGAGCAGATTCGGGAAATCGTGCGGGTTGAGGAGCAACTTGTCCAAGCAGGCCGGACGGCTCTCGACTCGGCCGATCAGGGACTCTTTCGGTACGCTAAAGAACTTGGGTTTGCCGATGAGCGGCTCGCGCAACTGACGGGTCTTGACGTTCAGGAGATTCGGAGCCGACGGATGACCGGCGGAGGCTCGGATGGCCACCCGGCGGTCACCTACAAACGGGTCGACACCTGCGCTGCCGAGTTCGAGGCCCACACGCCCTATCTCTATTCCACCTACGGTCGCGAGTGCGAAGCCCGGCCGACCTCCCGTCGCAAAGTCATCATCCTCGGCGGTGGGCCCAACCGGATCGGGCAGGGCATTGAGTTCGACTATTGCTGCGTCCACGCCGCCATGGCGCTGCGCGAGGAGGGCGTCGAGACGATTATGGTGAACTGCAATCCCGAGACGGTCAGCACCGATTACGACACCTCGGACCGATTGTATTTCGAGCCGTTGACCGAAGAAGACGTGCTGCACATCGTCGATCGGGAACGTCCGCTCGGCGTGGTCGTCCAGTTCGGCGGCCAAACGCCATTGAAACTCTCCGTACCGTTGGCCCGGGCTGGGGTGCCGATCCTGGGAACCAGTTCCGACGCGATCGACCGGGCGGAAGATCGGGAACGTTTCCGGGACCTGCTGAACACGCTCGGGCTGCGCCAGGCGGCCAGCGGCATGGCGCGGTCGCTTGATGAAGCCGTGAAGGTGGCGCAGGAGATCGGCTATCCCGTGATGGTGCGCCCCTCCTATGTTCTCGGCGGGCGAGCCATGCAGATCGTGCACGATGAGACCGGCCTCCTGGCCTATATGGGATCCGCAGTCAAAGCCTCCCCCAAGCATCCCGTCCTGATCGACAAGTATCTGGAAGACGCGATCGAAGTGGACGCCGATGCGATCTCCGACGGCCGCACGGTCGTCGTGGCCGGCATCATGGAGCATATCGAGGAAGCCGGCGTCCATTCAGGGGACTCGGCCTGTTCGTTGCCCCCATACACCCTCGACAAAAAGGTGGTTGCGGAGATTCGACGACAGATGACGGCACTGGCCTTGGAATTGGGCGTCATCGGCCTGATGAACGCGCAATTCGCCGTGAAGGACGATGTAGTGTACGTGCTCGAAGTGAACCCGCGCGCATCGCGCACCGTGCCGTTCGTGAGCAAAGCGATCGGCGTCCCCCTGGCCAAGCTGGCGATGAAAGTGATGGTCGGCAGGAGTCTCGAAGACCTGCGTTTCACGGACGCGCCGGAACCTCCCTACGTGTCGGTCAAAGAAGCCGTCTTTCCATTTACGAAATTCGCCGGCGTCGATGTCCTGTTGGGACCAGAAATGAAGTCGACCGGCGAGGTCATGGGGATCGACGGCGATTTCGGGTGGGCCTTCGCCAAATCCCAGGCCGGCGCCGGTGCAAGCTTGCCCACCGCGGGCCGGGCCTTTATCAGCGTGAAGGAACAGGACCGCCCGGCCGCGTTCGAGGTCGCAGCGCGGCTCGCGGCGCTCGGCTTCCGGATCGAAGCCACCAAAGGGACCGCCGCTTACCTGCACCACCGCGGGCTGTCCGTTGACACCGTGAATAAGGTAAAGGAGGGTCGGCCGCATATCGTGGACCATATCAAAAACGGAGAGATTTGCCTGGTCGTCAACACCGTCAGAACCGCCTCGTCGCAAGCCGATTCCGTCTCCATTCGACGAGAAGCGCTTCACAAGAACATCCCCTACTACACCACGATGCGTGGCGCCCGCGCGGCGGTGATGGGGATCGAAGCCATGATGAAAAAAGAGCTGGCGATCCGGTCGTTGCAGGAATATCACGTTAACGCGCAGGCTGGGGGCGTAAAGCCATAGGCCTGGTGCTGGCGGAAAGGGCGCGGAGATTCCGCTGGTGAGACGTTTGCCGAGAACCTATTGCGTTTTGTGTGAGAGAGGAAGCATGCCGACACCGATCACAAAGAAAGGGTACGAAGCGTTGAAAGCCGAGCTCGACCGGCTGCGCAAGGTCGAGCGACCGAAGGTCATCGAAGCGATCGCCGAAGCCAGAGGGCACGGCGATCTCAGCGAAAACGCGGAATACGAGGCCGCCAAGGAGCGGCAGGGCTTCATCGAGGCGCGGATTGCGGAGCTGGAGCGCAAGCTGGCGGACGCCAGGATTATCGAGACCGCGAACCGCTCCAGCGACACCGTCGTCTTCGGCGCGACCGTCGTCCTGATCGAACAGGCATCCGGGGAAAAAAAGCAATACACCCTAGTCGGCCAGGACGAGGCAGACCTCAAGAACGGGAGAATCTCGGTTCAATCGCCCGTCGGGAAGGCGCTGATTGGCCGTCGCGTCGGGGACGTGGTCGAGGTGCAAACGCCAGCCCGCCTGGTGGAGTACGAAATCCTCGAGATTCGATTCGACGAACTCTAACTCCTGTAACGCGTGACACGTCATGCCGGCCGCCATTTCCCTCATCACGCTGCTGACCGATTTCGGCGACCGCGACTACTTCGTGGCCAGCCTGAAAGGGGTCATTCTCGGGATCAACCCGCTCGCCCGGATCGTCGATCTGTCCCATCAGATCACGCCCCATCAAATCGACGAAGCGGCCTATCTGTTGAAGTCCTGTTACCGGTACTTCCCTGAGGGGACCGTGCACGTCGCCGTGGTCGATCCCGGCGTCGGCAGCCGCCGGCGGCCGTTGCTGGTCAGCAGCTCGCGCTACTTTTTCATTGCCCCGGACAACGGATTGTTGAGCTACATCTATCAGGAAGAGACGAACGTCGAAGTGCGGCAGATCGAGAACCGGCAGTACCGGCTGGAGTCAGAAGGCGCGACGTTCGACGGCCGCGACCTCTTCGCCCCGGCTGCGGCGTGGCTGACCAAGGGCATGGCCATCGGTTCGTTCGGTCGGCTGATTCGCGATTACGTCAGGCTTCCGATCGCCGAGCCGGTCTGGGATCAACAAGTCATGACCGGTCAGATCGTCTATGTCGACCGATTCGGCAACTTGATCTCCAATGTGTCGTCCGCGCACGTCAAAGAAGTCCGGGGGGTGGCCAAGCGCGATCCGATCATCCGGATCGGCGGCATCACCATCGAGGGCTTGGTCGGCAGTTACAGCGAAGGATTGCCCGACCAGCCGCGGGCGCTCATCAACAGCAACGGGCAACTCGAAATCTTCCTCAAAGAAGCCAGCGCCGCGGAACGCCTGAAGGTGGGACGAGGCGAGCGGATCGACGTGTTCTGACCCCATTCCATCGGCAGTAGCCTTCAACCGGTCAGTGCACGAATCCGATCGCACACATAGCCAGAAAACGGGATCGCGCAGGTAAAGGCGGGAGATACGGCGTTCAAGACGTGGATAGAACGATGATCGCCTTCCACGATAAAATCCATTTCTAGACGTTTTTCGCGGATATCCAACAGTTGCGCGCGAATACCCGGCTCTCCCCATTGCTGAAACTGGCGCAGCTCGACGCCATTGACCAACTCGCTCGCCAGGGCGACCATCCGCGAGCGGGAATACTTCGCCATCTCGCTCAGCGCCAGCCGTGCGAAGTCGAAGCGGGAGTGGAGTAACAGCCCGAGCCCTTGTCCCACGACCTCGATCAATTCGCCTGGTCGAAAATTGTTCAACCCTCGATACTGTTCCCGCCAAAGAGCCGGGATCGCGGTCGGTCCGATCTTGACTCGACCGGAGACCGTCACCGTGAAATGCACCCCCAAGAACGGATTCCGCAAATCCGGCACCGGATAAATATTGGTCCGAATCGCTCCGGGCGGTTCGTTCGAATACAGATACAAGCCTTTGAACGGCAGAATCCTGTAGCGTTCGGAAAAGCCAAAGTCCTGCGCGATCTTATCGGCGTAGAGTCCTGCAGCGTTGACCACATATCCGGCCTCATAGGTCTCCCGGTTGGTGCGCACCTGATGGTTGTTCCGGCCCTCGTACGTCGTGCCGTGATGAATCCGGATCCCTTCCGCCAGTGCGTCCGCTTGCACAGCGTTCACCACCGATAGGGGATCGACGGTCGCGGTCCGGGGAGAGAACAGCGCCCGTCGATAAGTCTTGACCCGCGGCTCGATCGCCTTGGCCTCCTGTTCGGTCACCTCCTCTAGTGCAATCCCGTTCGCACGGCCCCGACGGAGCAGCTCGTCCAGCGACGCTAGTTCGCCTTCATGTTTAGCCACCACGAGCTTGCCGCACTTGTTGAGCGGCAGCTTCTTGTCCTCACAGTAAGCCGTCAGTTGTTCGTTGCCCAACCTGGTGAATTTCGCCTTGAGGCTGTCGGGGGAATAGTAAAATCCGGCATGGAGCACGCCGCTGTTGCGACCGCTGGCGTGCGCCCCGCACCACGCTTCTTTCTCGACCACGACGATCCGGGCATCGGCAAAGCGCCGGCGCAGTTCCCGCGCGATACTTAAGCCGATAATTCCGCCGCCAATTACCAGAAAATCGCTCGTCACCATGCCCCTATCCCCGAGTCGATCGCCTTCCTGATTGACTCGTGCGGACCGCCTCTCCCACCGTCCGGATCGAAGCATCGATGATCGACACCATCCGGGCCAGCGCGGCGCGAGGAGTTGAGAGCGGCGGCATCAACACGACCACGTTCCCCAGCGGGCGGATCAGCAGTCCGCGCCGACGAGCTTCCAATGCGACCCGATGGCCGACCCGCAGCGCGGGTGAGTAGGGCTCCTTCGTCACCCGGTCCTTGACCAGTTCGATGCCCACCATGAACCCACATTGGCGGATGTCTCCGACCTGGGGCAATTCCCCCAGAGGACGCAGCCATCGCCTCAGCGCTTCGATTTTCGGGCGCAGGCGCGTCAATGTCCGTTCCTGGCGAAAGACGTCCAGGTTCGCCAGGGCCACGGCGCAGCCGAGCGGATTGCCGGTATAGCTGTGCCCGTGAAAGAACGCCTTCCAGTCCTCGTACCGGCCTAAGAACGCCCGATAGATCTCCTCCGTCGCTAACGTCGCCGCCAGCGGCAAGTAGCCGCCGGTCAAGCCTTTGCTGATCGTCATCAGGTCCGGCGTGACGCCTTCCTGTTCGCAAGCGAACATCGTGCCTGTGCGGCCGAAGCCTGTGGCGACTTCGTCGGCGATCAAGAGCACGCCATATTTCGTACACAGCTCGCGGACACGTTTGAGATAGCCGGGCGGCGCCGTGATCATCCCGGCTGCCGCCTGCACGAGCGGCTCGATGATGAAGCCGGCGAGGTCACGGTGTCGCGCTTTGAGCATGTGTTCGACGGGGTCGAGGCAGGCCATCCCGCAGGATGGATAGGCCAGTTTCAGCGGGCATCGATAGCAGTATGGCGCGTCAGCGGCCAATGTGGGAAAAAGCAGCGGCGCAAACCGTTTGTGGAACGTGTCGATTTGGCCGACGCTCATGGCTCCTACCGTGTCGCCGTGATAGGCCAGCGTCAGATGCAGGAAAGTGTTCTTCGGCCCGAGGCGGGGACACCGTTGCTGCCAGTACTGCACCGCCATCTTCAAGGCGATCTCTACGGCCGTGGATCCGTCATCCGAATAGAAGACGCGGGTCAAGCCGCGCGGGGCCAGGCCCACCAATTCCCGTGCGAGTCTAATGGCGGGAGGATGGCTGAGACCCAACAGCGTGCTGTGCGCGATTCGTCCGAGTTGATCGCGGATCGCCCGATCCAAGAGCGGGTGGCGATGTCCATGGACGTTGACCCAGATGGAGGACACCCCGTCCAAATAGCGACGCCCCTGGATGTCGACGAGGTAAGGCCCCTTGCCGCGCTCGATGATCACCGGCATCTCCTGCTCCCATTCCCGCATCTGGGTGAAGGGGTGCCAGAGATACTTCCGATCCCATGCAGCCAGTCGATCAGAGTCGGAGCGGAACGTCCGCGATTCCATGGATTATCGAGAGAGCGTTGCAACCGCGTCGTGCATGTCGAACGTCGGAAAGACGTGCGGATTATAGTGAGCCGGTGTTCTCTTTGACAACCCGGGAGCGAGGCAATATAATGAGCCGATTCCGTAATGCATGAGCCGGGATTTGCAAAATCTCATCCGGAATTTCTCCATTATCGCGCACATTGATCACGGCAAATCCACCCTCGCTGACCGGTTCCTAGAAGCCACGGGTGCCATCACCGCCCGTGAGTTCCGAGAACAGATCCTCGACGCGATGGACCTTGAACGTGAGCGCGGGATCACGATCAAGGCCCATGCGGTCGCCATCCGGTATCAGGCGAAAGACGGGCGGACGTACACCCTCCATCTGATCGATACGCCAGGGCACGTCGACTTCACCTACGAGGTCTCGCGCAGCCTGGCGGCCTGTGAGGGCGCCTTGCTACTGGTGGACGCCAGTCAGGGCGTGCAGGCGCAGACGATCGCCAACGTACACCTGGCCATGGCGAACAACCTGGTTATCATTCCGGTCATCAACAAGATCGATCTTCCGAGCGCCGACATCGAGGTCACGAAGCAGCAGATCCAGGAAGTCCTCGGGCTTGAAGCCGCCGATGCCCTGCTGGTCAGCGCGAAAGAGGGGAGGGGGGTGGCGGACGTGTTGGAAGCCGTCGTCGCCAGGGTTCCGCCGCCTTCCGGTTCACCGGACAAGCCGCTCAAGGCGCTGATCTTCGACTCATGGTTCGACAACTACCAAGGGGTCATCGTGTTGATCCGCATCATCGACGGGTCAGTCCGGCCCGGCATGAAGATCAAGGTCATGTCCAATGATCGGATTTTCGAGGTGGCCGAAGTCGGGCAATTCACGCCGAAGCGGACTAAGACCGCGCAGCTCCAGACGGGCGAAGTCGGCTATCTCTGCGCCAACATGAAGGGAGTGGCGGACGTCAAGATCGGCGACACGATCACCGACGCGGTTCGCCCCACTGACTCTCCGTTTCCCGGGTACAAGGAGGTCAAGCCACTGGTCTTCTGCGGTCTGTATTCCACCGACACGGCGAAGTACGAGGACCTGCGCGACGCGCTGCAGAAGCTGCGCTTGAACGATTCCTCGTTCGTCTATGAACCGGAAACGTCGCTGGCGCTGGGATTCGGATTCCGCTGCGGATTCCTCGGGCTCCTGCACATGGAAATCATCCAGGAACGGTTGGAACGGGAGTATGGACTTTCGTTGATCACCACCGCGCCGACGGTGGTATATCGCGTCCTGACGACCAAGGGCGAAGTGCTGGAAATCGACAACCCCGCCAAACTGCCGCCTCCCCATGCGATCGAACTGTTCGAGGAGCCGTTCATCCTGGCGACGATCATCACGCCGGAACGGTATGTCGGGAACCTCCTTCAACTGTGCCAGGAACGGCGCGGCATCCAGCAAAGCCTTCAGTACCTCGACCCGACCCGCGTCATGCTCACATACGAATTGCCCCTCAACGAGGTCATCTTGGATTTCTACGATCGGCTGAAATCGAGGACTCAAGGCTACGCTTCGTTGGATTATGAGCTGATCGGTTACCGGGAATCGGATCTCGTGAAGCTGGACATTCTGCTCAACGGCGAGCCGGTCGACGCCCTGTCGTTCATCACCCATCGCGAGCGAGCCTATCATCGGGGTCGGCAGATGGTTGAGAAAATGAAAGAGCTGATTCCGAAGCAGATGTTCGAGATTGCCATTCAGGCGGCGATCGGCAACAAGGTCATCGCGCGGGAAACGATAGGCGCTCTGAAGAAAAACGTCACGGCGAAGTGCTACGGCGGCGACATTACCCGCAAACGGAAGCTGTGGGAAAAACAGAAAGAAGGCAAAAAGCGAATGAAACAGGTGGGCCGGGTCGAAGTGCCGCAGGAAGCGTTTCTCGCCCTGCTGAAGGTGACCGACGAATGAGCAGAGATCCTAATCGCCCGGGCATGGAGGACACCTCCTCGTCCCGCACCGAGATCGCACCCCAACCCCCGATTTCCAAGCCGCTTTTGGAAAAGGAAGCGGTTGCGGCTGCCAGCGAACCGATTCAGAGTCGAAAATCCGTCTTCCGCGAATATGCGGAGGCGATCGTCGTCGCCATGCTTCTGGCGTTCGCGATCCGCGTGTTCGTCGTCCAGGCCTTCAAGATTCCGTCCGGCTCGATGATTCCGACTCTGTTGATCGGCGATCACATTTTGGTCAGCAAATTGGCGTACGGCCTCCAGTGGCCGACGAATTGCAAAGTGCACCTGAGCTTTCCTCCGATTACCTGCTATTCCTCGTATACGCTGATCCGCTTCGGCCAGCCGCAGCGCGGTGACATCATCGTGTTCCGCTACCCAGAGGACGAAGACAAGGATTTCATTAAACGGATCATCGGTCTGCCCGGGGATACGATCCAGATCCGCAACAAGGTCGTCTACGTCAACGGCACGCCGCTCGACGACAAGGCCTATACCCAACGGGTGGATCCGGGGGTGATCGACAGTGCGGTCAACCCGCGCGACAACTTCGGTCCGGTCACGGTCCCTGAAGATTCCTATTTCGTGATGGGGGACAACCGCGACCAGAGTCTCGACAGTCGGTTCTGGGGATTCGTGCGCGCGGACAAAATCCGGGGGAAAGCCTTCCGGATTTACTGGTCGTGGAGCGGACAAGGCAAGTGGACGGAGTGGGTGCGATGGGAGCGTCTCGGCCAGGCCGTTCGATGAGCGGCGCACGCCGATCCGCTGGCGCTGGCGAGGTCCCGAGACCCCCGTTGGGCGAATCCGGCACCTTGCGCACACTGCAACGGCGTATCCAACGTTTCCCCCAGGCCAGCGTGTTGGTCGTCGGAGATCTGATCCTGGACCACTATATCTGGGGCCGTGTCAACCGGATTTCTCCCGAAGCCCCGGTTCCCGTGGTCCATGTCGAATCCGAATCGTTGAAACTCGGCGGGGCGGCGAACGTCTACAACAATATCCTGTCGCTCGGCGGTCAAGCGGATCTGTGCGGGGTCATCGGTGCGGACGAGAGCGGTCGGCTCCTGCTCAAGGAGCTCAGCTTGCGCCGGCCAGGGCGGGGCGGGGTCATCATTGACGCCGACCGGCCGACAACCCGCAAAAGTCGGGTCATCGCCCACAATCAGCAGGTGGTCCGCTATGATGTCGAACAGCGCACGGAACTGAAGGCCACTCTCCAACGGCGTATCGTCCGGTATGTCGAGTCGCGGCTGCGGGAATTGTCCTGTTTGGTCGTTTCAGACTACGCCAAAGGCGTCGTCACCGCCTTCTTGATGGCCGAACTGACCCAGTTGGCCACACGTCACCGCATTCCGATCATCGTCGATCCCAAGGTCGAACATTTCGGCTACTACAAGGGCGTGACGGTCATCACCCCCAATCACCTGGAAGCCACGCAGGCCGCAGGTGTGCACGGCGAGGATGATCAGACCATCGACGAAGCCGGCATGATGATCCAGCAACGTCTGGGATGCCAGTCGGTTTTGATCACCCGCGGGGAGCGGGGCATGACCTTGTACGAGGCCGACGGCGCCCGGTGGCACATTCCCACCCGCGCGCGTCAGGTGTACGATGTCACCGGTGCAGGCGATACCGTCGTCGGGACCTTGGCCTTGGCCCTATCGACCGGTGCGTCCATGCGCGAGGCGGCGACCCTAGCCAATTACGCGGCCGGAATCGTCGTCGGCATGGTCGGCACGGCGACGGTGACGCCTCAGCAACTCTCGGACGCATTGAACCATGCGTAGACCGGCCGGATCGGTGACGGTCGTCATTCCCGCCCGTTTCGGCTCGTCCCGATTTCCCGGCAAGCCGTTGGCCCGGCTCCTGGGAAAGCCCGTGATCCAACACGTGTACGAGCGGGCGCGGACCTGCCGGGCCGTCGACGAGGTGATCGTGGCGACTGACGACGACCGGATTCGTGAAACGGTCGAAGCGTTCGGCGGGCTGGTCGTCATGGCCAAAGATCCGTTCCGAACCGGAACCGATCGGGTGGCGGCAGTGGCGCGTCAGCGGACGGGCGAGTATTTCGTCGACCTCCAAGGCGATGAGATCCCGCTGCATTCCGATCTGCTCGCAGATCTCGTCGAACCGTTTCTTGCGAGCGGGGCGGAAATGGGCACGCTCAAGCGTCAACTGGAGTCCGCCGACGACCTCCGCAATCCCACCGTCGTGAAGGTGGTCACGGACGCGGGCGGTGACGCGCTCTACTTTTCCCGCGCGCCGATCCCGCACGTGCGGGACGAGACGGACGGGCAACCCGCACGCGGGTTGCATTACATGCATCTCGGCCTTTACATTTATACCCGCCGAACGCTCCTCAAGTTGGCCGAGTTGCCGACCGGACTCATGGAAGACGCCGAGAAACTCGAACAACTCCGTGCGCTGGAGCACGGCATCCGCATCCGCGTCTGGGAAACACAGCACCCGTCCCTGCGGATCGATACGCCGGAAGACTTGCTCAAGGCCGAAACCATGTTGCGACACGGCGAGGCGGCGCGGTGCGGAGACCGATCCTGACGAGGCGGAAGTCGTGAGTAAGTTCATCTTCGTGACCGGCGGCGTGGTGTCGTCCCTGGGCAAAGGCCTGGCTTCCGCGTCCATCGGCAATTTGCTGGAAAGCCGGGGCCTGAAGATCACGTTCCTAAAGCTCGACCCCTATATCAACGTCGATCCCGGCACGATGAACCCCTACCAACACGGGGAGGTGTACGTCACGGACGACGGGGCCGAGACGGATCTGGACCTGGGACATTACGAACGCTACACCTCGCTGACCCTCTCCCGGGAAAACAACTACACCACTGGCCGGATCTACCATTCCGTCATCACCAAGGAACGCCGCGGCGATTATCTGGGCGCCACCGTCCAGGTCGTGCCGCACATCACCGACGAAATCAAGCAGTCGATCCGGCGGGTGGCAGAAGGGACGGATGTGGCGATCGTCGAAATCGGTGGTACGGTCGGCGACATCGAGAGCTTGCCGTTTTTGGAAGCCATCCGCCAGATGCCGTACGACGTCGGACGGGACAACGTCCTGTATGTGCACCTGACACTGGTTCCCTATATCAGCGCGGCGGGCGAGCTGAAGACGAAACCGACTCAGCATTCGGTGAACAAACTGCGGGAGATCGGCATCCAACCCAACATCCTGCTGTGTCGGACCGACCGCTATCTGCCGCCCGATATCAAAGCTAAAATCGCCCTCTTCTGCAACGTCGAGAAGGACGCAGTGATCACGGCCAAAGACGTCGAAACGGTCTATGAAGTGCCGATCGTGTTCCGCAAGGAGGGGCTCGACGAACTGATTGTCCGGCAATTGCGCCTGGAGACCGGCCCTCCGGATTTGCGCCAGTGGGATGCCATGGTCCAGAAAATCAAGTACCCAAAGCACGAGGTGCTGGTCGCCCTGGTGGGCAAATACGTCGGACTCAAGGAGTCTTACAAGAGTTTGGCCGAAGCCCTGGTCCACGGAGGCATCGATCACGAAACGCGCGTCAACATTCGTTGGATCGAGTCCGAAGAACTCGAACGGGTCGGTGCCGAGCAGATGTTGCGGGACGCCGATGGGATCTTGATCCCCGGCGGGTTCGGGATGCGGGGGATCGAGGGAAAGATTCAGACGGTCCGTTATGCGCGGGAGCGCGGCATTCCGTTTTTCGGTCTCTGCCTGGGCATGCAGTGCGCGGTGATCGAACTGGCGAGGCACGTCGCCGGCCTGGCGGGCGCCAACAGTGCGGAATTCGATCCGCAGACCCCGCATCCGGTTATCAGCCTGATGGCCGATCAGCGTTCGGTCCATGACAAGGGCGGCACCATGCGGCTGGGCGCGTATCCCTGCCGTATCCTCGAAGGCAGCCTCGCGCACAAGGCTTACGGTGTATTGGAGGTGCGCGAACGGCACCGGCACCGATATGAATTCAACAACGCCTACCGGGAGGCGCTGACCCGCCACGGTCTGGTGTTGAGCGGGCTGTCGCCGGACCAACGGCTGGTCGAGATCGTCGAGTTGCCCAGCCACCCCTGGTTCCTGGCAACGCAATTTCATCCAGAATTCACCTCACGGCCGCATCATCCTCATCCGCTCTTCAGCGCGTTCGTGGCGGCCGCGCTGCGGAGGAAATGCGGGCGCTAGGCCGGATGAGTGGGGCGGAGAATTGCAACGCCGCGTCGACCGCCGCCGGCACACCGGTCTGTGGTCGACAGAGGAGGGGCACCTGCCATGCACGAAGTGGATCTCGGGCCGTTTAAAGTCGGGGCGGCTCACCGCCGGTTTTTGATCGCCGGACCCTGCGTGATCGAAAGCGAGCGCTTGGCGATGGAAACCGCCGCGCAGATCGCCGAGATCACCCGGGCTTGCGGCATGCCCTACATCTTCAAGTCTTCCTACGACAAAGCGAACCGCAGCTCGATCGACTCCTTTCGCGGTCCGGGGCTTCGGGAGGGGTTGGCTGTCCTGCGCAAGGTGAAAGAGCAGGTCGGCGTCCCCGTGCTGACCGACGTGCACACGGTCGAGGAAGCGCGGGCGGCAGCCGACGTGGTGGATGTGCTGCAGATTCCCGCCTTTCTGTGCCGGCAAACGGATCTGCTGGTGGCGGCTGCCCGGACCGGACGCGCGGTGAACGTGAAGAAGGGGCAATTCCTTTCGCCGTGGGAGATGGGGAACGTCGTCAAGAAGCTCGAAGACAGCGGTAATCGTAATATTCTCCTGACCGAACGGGGCTCCTCGTTCGGCTACCACAATCTGGTGGTCGATATGCGGTCGCTGCCGATCATGCGGCGATTCGGGTACCCGGTCGTGTTCGACGCCACGCACAGCGTCCAATTGCCCGGGGGAGCAGGCACGAAGTCTGGCGGGCAACGGGAATTCGTCGCGCCGTTGGCTTGCGCGGCGGCGGGGGCTGGCTGTGACGGGTTCTTCATGGAAGTCCATCCTGATCCGGATTCGGCGCTCTCGGACGGCCCCAACATGGTCCCTCTGTCTGAATTGAAAGCGTTGCTGGAGCGAATCCTGCGTATCTGCGACGCCCTGGACTCCAAAGCCTGAGGCACTGGACATGAGCATCGAGCAGGGGAAGCGCGTCCTGGAAATCGAGGCGGAGGCCATCCGGGCACTCGTCGATCGGCTCGATCATCGCTTTACGGAAGCCGTCGAGCTCCTGGAGCGGTGCGCCGGCAAGGTGGTGGTGTCCGGCATGGGCAAGTCCGGATTGATCGGGCAGAAGATCGCCGCGACCCTGGCGAGTACGGGAACCCCCGCGTTCTTCCTGCACCCGGCCGAGGGGATTCACGGTGACCTCGGCATGCTGGCCCGGAAGGATGTCCTGGTGGCCATTTCGAATAGCGGGGAAACGCAGGAAGTGCTGCAGCTTCTGCCGTTCGTGAAGCGGATGGGTATTCCCGTGGTGACCTTGACCGGTCGCACCGAGTCCACCTTGGCAAAAAACAGCGATGTGGTGCTGGATGTGTCGGTCAAAGAGGAAGCTTGCCCGATGGGCCTGGCGCCCACCGCCAGCACGACCGCGACCTTGGCCATGGGAGATGCCCTGGCCATCGCGCTGCTTCAGAAGCGCGGCTTCAAGGAAGAAGACTTTGCCCTCTTCCATCCGGGCGGCACATTGGGCCGCCGATTGTTGGTGAAGGTGCGTGACCTGATGCATGTCGGCGACGCACTCCCTCGCGTCGGCTTCCAGTCGTCAGGTCACGAGGTCATCCTGGAGATGACGGCCAAGAAGCTCGGGATGACCACGGTCGTCGACGGAGACGGCCGGCTGGTGGGCGTGATCACCGATGGCGACCTGCGGCGCTTTCTCCAGCGCGGCGGAGATCTGGGCAACGTGACGGCGGGGGACCTTGCGAGTCGCAATCCCAAGACCATCGCCCCGGACGATTTGGCGACCGCGGCGGTGCATCTGATGGAGCGCTTCTCCATTACCTCCCTCGTGGTGGTGGAGGTGACCGGGCAGATTGTCGGGGTCATTCATCTGCACGACCTGCTCAAACACGGCATTGTATAAGAGACGTGGCGATCCGCTTCCGACGGCGGGACCGAAGGACGCTTGTCACGAATGCGGTGCGGGAGCGGAAAGAGCGAGAACACGACGTAGGCGATCGGTATGCGCGTCAGCGAAGTGTGGAAACAAGCGGGGATCGGGCTGGCGAAGTCCGCCGCGTGGGACACCAACATTAATCTGCCGAATTTTCTCACGGTCTCCCGCATTCTGCTGATTCCCGTTTTTGTGGTGCTCTTCGTGACGCCGACGCCGGCGCGGTCGGTGGCAGCGGCCGTGGTTTTTGTCGTGGCCGCGGTCACGGACATGTTGGACGGGTATCTGGCCCGCCGTCGTTCGCAGATCACCAAGTTGGGCCGCCTGTTGGATCCGATCGCGGACAAGTTGTTGGTGCTTTCGGCCTTGATCCTGCTGGTGCAATGCGACCGGGTAAGCGCGCTGGTGACTATTCTGATCATCGCCCGCGAGGTTGCCGTGACCGGGATCCGAGCCATTGCGGCGACCGAGGGCATGATTCTGTCAGCGGAATTGACGGGCAAGTATAAGATGGCGTTGCAGGTCGTGGCGGTCGTGTTTCTGGTGCTTGAAGACACCGCTTTCGCGCAATTCGGGAACCTGCATGTGGCGGGAACCGTCACGCTGTATGTCTCGCTGGTGTTGGGCTACGTCTCGGGAGCCAAATACCTGCTCAACTTTTGGCGCCAAGTCACCCTCAAGGAATTGTAAGCACGTCCTCCAACGCGGGCGCCGTTTGTCGTTTGCTTCATGGAACAGTTGTGGCTCGCTGTCAGCATGGGAGCAGCAGGATACGCGCTCGGGTCGGTTCCCTTCGGCATCGTGGTGTGCAAATGGCTGGGAACCGTGGATCCGCGCACGGCAGGAAGCCGAAACATCGGGTTTACGAATGTCCTCCGTGTGGCAGGAAAGAAAGCCGGCCTGCTGACGCTTGCCGGCGATCTGGGCAAAGGCTGGTTGGTCGGGTGGATTGCCGCCCGGAGTGTGGAGCCGGAAGCGGTCGCGCTGGCGGTAGCCTTGTGTCCGGTGGTGGGACATACCTTTTCGGCTTTCCTGGGGTTTCGCGGAGGCAAAGGCGTGGCGACGGCGTTGGGAGCGGTGATCGGCAGCGCGCCAGTCGTTGGATTGGCCGCCATGGCGATCTGGCTGCTGACCGTCGCGGTGTGGAAATATTCATCTGTCGGAGCGCTGGTCGCCTTCGGGCTTCTACCGGTTTTGGGTGTCGTGTTCGAGCGCAGTTGGGGGTTTGTGGGGTTTTCGTTGATCCTTTGCGGCCTCATTTGGTTGAAACATCGAGACAACCTCATTAGGTTATGGAATGGAACCGAGCCGAAGATCGGGCAGCGGCTGACAGGTATGAGTTGACAGAATATTCCTTATCGGACAATCTGGTGCGATTTCCTTCCAACTGAACCGCGCATGACCTTCGAATTTCTCGCCCGCATCCGCAAAGAACTCACGATCACCGTCAAAGCCCTGCAGGAAATCACCTTGGCGATCTCCGAGCGCGTCAATCGGAAGGTCCAGATTCTTCGCCTGCATTGGCAAGCTGCCTCCATGGCCCATCGGCTCGAAACGATCTATCAAGACCTCGGCCAGTGCCTTTCCGACATCCTAAACAGGAGCACCCACATGGACAGTCGTTCTGCGCTGCCACCGTTCGACATTGACGAGGCCCAACGAATGCTCGAGGCTTCCGCTCGCCAGGTCCGGCACCTAAAACACCTTCTCGCACGCCTGGATAGCCAAATCCGCGAATTGAAACTTGAAGCGGCACACGAAGATATGGTTAGAATCCATCAGGACTTGGCGCTTCGCTCGGCAACGATGCAACGCGTCACGGTCGCCGGAGAGTCAATGCTGGTCGGCCGGTCTGTCCGGGAGTTTGAATTGCCGTCCAGCGTCAGAATCGCTGCCATCTTGCGGGGTCCGTTCTTGTTGCCTGTCAACGAGCATCTGACCGTTCGACCGGATGACGTGGTCATTCTGCTCGGCCCGCAGGACGAGCTGGCGAAGATCCTGCCCCGCTTTTCGGGTCAGCAATCGGTTACAATACCGTGATGTTCCCGCCTCGGTTTGGCAGATCAACTCCGAGCCGTTGTGCTTTTCTGAGAATGGTGATCCCATGACACGCAACACCGCCTCTTCTACGACCCGACCTCTGGTCCTTTGGGCCTTCATGATATTCACGATCGTCTCGCCGTGTGCGGGGCATGCCGCAGAGCCCTCGCCCGGTCCAAGCGGTCTTCGCCTCCTGGAAGAAATCCAAAGCGTGATCACCGAACTGGCCGAAAAAGCCAGGCCGTCGGTGGTCAGCATTTTTCCCGTCCAGGGCCCCGGCCGCTCCAAGGAGTTCCCCGGTGAACGGCTGCCCAATGCTCCCGGTTCTGGGTCCGGCGTGATCATCGACCCTGAAGGTCATATTGTCACGAACAATCACGTCGTCGGAGACGCGAACGAAGTGGAAGTCCGATTATCCGATAAGACCAAACTCATCGCCCAAGTCATCGGCAAGGATCCGGATACGGACCTGGCCGTGCTGAAAGTGACCGGCGAGCGGCCGTTACCCTATGCGCGTTTCGGAGATTCCAACAGCGTCAAGGTCGGCCAGTGGGTTCTCGCCGTCGGCAATCCCTTCGGGCTGGATCGGACCGTCACTCTGGGAGTGGTAAGCGGGGTCGGGCGGGACAATATCAATCTCTCCCGCTACGAGAATTTCATCCAAACCGACGCTTCCATCAATCCGGGCAATTCAGGCGGACCGCTCTTCAATTTGCGTGGAGAGATCATTGGCATCAACACCGCCATCATCAACTTCGCTCAAGGAATCGGCTTCGCGATCCCGGCGAACATGGCCAAACAAGTGATCCAGCAGTTGTTGATCAAAGGCAAGGTTGTGCGCGGGTGGCTAGGCGTGGGCATCCAGCCGGTGACCGCGGATTTGGCCAAAAAATTTGGTGTCAGCGAAGGAGAAGGCGTCCTTGTCAACGAGGTATTTGAGAATGATCCGGCGGCGGCGGCCGGCATCAAGCCGGGCGATATCATCACCAAGATCGATGGAACATCGATCGATACGCCTAACAAACTCTCACGCCTGATCGCGGCGCTGCCTCCCGGCGCGATCGCGAAAATCGAAATTGTGCGCGACGGAAAGCACCTGCTCTTGGACGTTGCGTTGACCGAGCGTCGGGACCACGCGATCGTCGCCTCGCTGCCGCAGTCCCGGAGCGAGCTCAAGTTGGGAATCGATGTGCAGGATTTGACGGCCGCGCTGGCCGAAAAATTCAAGTTAAAGGATAGTAAAGGCGTCCTGATCACCAAGGTCGATGCAGGCAGCCTGGCTCAGGCCGAAGGGCTTCGCGAAGGGGACCTAATCAAGGAGGTCAATCGCGCGGAGGTCTCCAGCGTCAATGAGTTCACCGCTGCCGTCGCGAAGATCAAACGCGGCGAGACAATTCTGCTACGTGTGCTCCGCGAGAGCCGGGCCTTCTACGTCGTCTTAAAACCCTCAGACCGGTAACGTTACTGTGCGACGGCGTGCTTCATGGCCTTGTGCTCGTCTATGATCCGCGCCGCCAGTTCACGAGGGACCTCCTCGTAATTCAGGAACTCCATCGTGTAGGTCCCACGGCCGGCCGTAATGGAATTGAGGGCCGGATCGTATTTCAGCATCTCGGCCAGCGGCACGACGGCTTTGATCGACTGCATTCCCCCGCTCGCCGTCACGTTGAGAATGCGGCCCCGCCGCGAGTTCAGGTCGCCGATCACAGCTCCCACGTAATCCTCCGGAGCATTGACCTCCACGCTCATCATCGGCTCCAGCAGTACCGGATGCGCGGCTTCCATCGCCTTCTTGAACCCCATCGATGCGGCGATTTTGAAGGCGAGTTCCGACGAGTCCACCACGTGATACGACCCGTCGTAGACGGTCACGCGCACGTCCACGACCGGAAATCCGGCCAACACGCCTTCGTGCATGGCCTCCACTACCCCTTTCTCGACGGCAGGGATGAAATTGCGCGGGATCGCGCCGCCCACGATCTTGTTTTCGAACTCGAACCCCTTGCCGCGCGGGAGCGGTGTGAGCTGGAGCCAACAGTCCCCATATTGGCCATGCCCGCCCGTTTGCTTTTTGTACTTTCCTTGAGCCTGAGCCACGGTCTTGATGGTCTCGCGATAAGGGACCTTCGGTGTATGGATCGTCACCTCCACCCCGTATTTGCGCCGAAGCTTTTCGAAGGTCACGTCGATATGGAGCTGGCCCATCCCGCTGAGCACCATTTCCTTCGTCTCGGCATTCCGGGTGAACTCCAGCGTCGGATCTTCTTCGATGAGTTTATGGAGCCCGAGGCTGACTTTCTCGACGTCCGCTTTGGACTTGGGTTCGACGGCGAACGACATGACCGGCCGCGCCAACTGAAGTTCCGGATAAAGAATCGGGTCGTGCTCATCGCAGAGCGTGTCGCCGGTCTGCGTATCCTTGAGTTTTCCGATTGCGACGATATCACCGGCGACCGCCGATGGCACGGGGATGTACTTCTTGCCCAAAATCGTAAACAGATGTCCGCCCTTTTCCTTGACCTTTTTGGTCGCATTGAAGAATCCTGAGTCCGCCGTCAGAGTTCCCGACAGAATACGGGCATAGGTCATCCGTCCCAGAAACGGATCGATGAGCGTCTTGAACACGAAGGCCGAGAAACGATCGGACGGCGAAGGCTGACGCACAACCGGTTCGCCGGTATAGGGATGCGTCCCCTCCAACGGTCGCACCGTCGCGCTGTCGATCGGCGATGGCAGCAGGAAGCCCAGCGCGTCCAACAGCGGCGCGACGCCGACGGTCCGCACGGCGGAGCCGCCGAGCACCGGCACGAACTTGCCCGCAAGCACCCCGTGGCGGAGGCCTTGGAGCAACTCGCCCGCGTCAAGATCGCCCTCCGACAGGTACTTCTCCAATAAGCGATCATCGACTTCGGCCACCCCCTCGAGCAATTTCTTGCGCGCTTCGGCGACGTCACCGGCCAGATCGGCTGGCACACTCCCCGTCTGCACTTTGGGACTGTCGCTTCGCGACCGGATCGCTGTGCCGTGCAAGAGGTCGACTACACCCTCCAATCCTGGACCTGCTCCGATCGGGACCGTGATCGGCAACGCGGTCAGGCCCAAAGTCCGTTCGCTTTCTTCGATGATGGCGTGAAAGGACGTCCCCTCCTTGTCCAACTCGTTCACGAACAAAAGGCACGGCAGGCGAAGCTCCCGAACGCTCTGCCACAGCCGCCGCAACTCGGTCCGAACCCCGGTTGCCGCCCCGATGACCAGCACCACGCCGTCGACCGCGCGCAGCGCTGTCTGGGTCTCGCCAAGGAAGCTAAGAGCGCCTGGGGTATCAAGCAGATTCACCGTCGTGTCTTTCCATTCGAAATGGAGCACGCTGGTGCTGACCGAGATTCGCCGATGGATTTCCTCCGGTTCAAAATCTGACGCCGTTGTCCCGTTCGCGACCGATCCCATCGTCGGGATAGCACCGGCGACGAAAAGGAGGGCTTCCGTCAGGGAGGTTTTCCCGGCTCCGGTGTTCGATACGACTGCAACATTTCTGACCGACTCGACGCGGGATTCTTTCATGATGTCCCTCCTCCGCTGATGTGGTCGTGAACGACTCCTCTCGGATTACCACTTCGGCAGGTTCGCGGTTCCTCCCCTATCCGCAAGAGTCGACACATTCAGGCTATGCCGCCACCCTCCTTCAGCCACCCTTGGTCCGCAAAGCTCACATAGCGCCCATCGCCGACCACCAGGTGATCCAGCACACGAATCCCCAACACCTCTCCCGCCGCGACCAGCCGGGCGGTCAACTGGTGGTCCTCCGGGCTGGGCGAAGGATCGCCGCTGGGGTGGTTGTGTAGAAAGATAACGGACGCCGCGGATTCGCGCACCGCGAGCGTAAACACCTCCCGTGGATGAACGATACTCAGCGTCAGGCTGCCTTCCGACACCGTCTCCTCCCGTATCACCGTGTTCTTCGCGTCAAGCAGAATGACCTTAAAAATCTCGTGCCGGAGATCACGCAGGTGGGGATGGTAGTGTTTGAACAGATCGGTGCTGGAACGGATGCGCGTGCCGGTCGAGAGCGGCGCCGCCAGGACACGCCGTCCCAGCTCGATGGCGGCCTTGATCTGGGCCGCCTTGGCGCTTCCGACGCCGGGAATCGCGCAGAGCTCATCGAGCCCGCAGTGCGCCAACCCGTGCAGCCCCCTGAGCTGGCGCAACAGGTCCATCGCGACTTGGACCGCCGAAGCGTCCTGTCGGCCGACGCGGAGCAAGATGGCCAGTAGCTGCGCGTCCGACAATGCGGTCGCACCTTCTTGCAGCAACCGCTCGCGCGGACGTTCCATCGCCGGCCATTGGGCGATCCCATTGCCCCGCCTTTTCCCCATCATACGGCCCTGTTCGGGTCAAGAAACCGACGTGATGGACGTTTTTGTACCGAGCCCCAGACAGCTTTTGGGCTTACTTTTCGTCGAACAAAATCATAACCATTTGAATTTCCTATATTCTCAGAAACCGCTCCGGATCGGTTCAGGACTTGCTTACGCCTATACGCAGCAGTGAGCGCTGACACCCAGGAGGGAGCGATGGAATGTCCGAAGTGCAAAGGGTTGATGATGCTGGAACGGTTTTCTGATTTTTTCCTCATTTTCTACGCATGGAAATGCATCAACTGCGGCGCGATCATCGATCGTACCATTTCAACGAACCGAAGAAAGAGTCTGGCGGCCCGCGAAGCGCACGCTGTCGGGGCCCGCTAAGGATTTCCTCGCCTCGCTTGACTGTTCGCGCATCACCAGTTCGATTGTGCAGTTCCGTCGCTGCTCCGACCGGCTACGCGTGACCCGCATGAAACCGCTACGTGCGGTGCATTATAGCCAAGTGGTCAAAGAGGCGTCAAAGCATCTCTTGTCCTTCCACAGCTGTCTTCCATGACGGGCGGCGAACTCATCCGCCGCTTCGCCGTGGCTTCCCGCCTTGACCCGCTCAAAAACGCTGTGTTACAGTCTGCCGCTCGAATCGCGTCGCCGACACACAACCATGCGCGTCATCGCTGGCTCCCTGAAGGGACGCCGGCTGTTGGGCCCTCGACGGTCCGACTTGCGTCCCACATCCGATCAAGTGAAAGAAGCGCTCTTTTCGATCGCCGGGGCCTGGATTCCAAACGCCGCCGTCCTGGATTTGTATGCGGGGACAGGCGCGATCGGGATCGAAGCCCTCAGCCGCGGCGCCCGGCGCGTGACGTTCGTCGAGTCCGATCCGGCTGCGCTCCGGCTCCTCCGCGCGAATCTCGCGCGATGCGCCTTGAGTCATGGGGTGGGGATCCATGCTGGCCGCGTCGGGAAGTTTCTCCGCCACCGTGCGTCATGGAATGGACCATATGATGTGGTCTTCGCCGATCCGCCGTATGCGTCGGAAGAAGAACTGATCGGGTTGGCGAACTGGCTTGATGAAGGGTTGGTCGCGGACGACGCCATTGCCATCGTGGAGCACGCGTCCAAGACGCCGGTGCCGGAGATGTTGGGGCCGCTGATACGGATCCGCAGCTATCGATACGGCGACACGTCCCTCACCCTCTACCGCAGGCAAGGCGAGGTGGGGCGCATCCCATGAACGTGGGGGTCTACCCCGGTACATTCGACCCGATCACCCACGGGCACACCGACATCATTGCCCGCAGTCTCCGGATTTTCGACCATGTGATCGTGGCCGTCGCGCCGAATCCGAGCAAACATCCTTTGTTCAGCCTGTCCGAACGACTGGAAATGGTGCGCTTGGTCACCCAAGACATGCCGCAGGTCGAGGTCGCCACTTTCGAAGGATTACTGGTCGAATACGTCAAACGCCGCGGGGCCCACGCGGTGATCCGAGGGCTGCGGGCGATCTCAGACTTCGAACATGAATTTCAGATGGCGCTGACCAATCGCAAGTTGGAAAACACCGTGGAAACCGTCTTTCTCATGCCGAGTGAAGAATATTCGTATTTGACGTCGACCATCATCAAGGACGTTGCGAAACACGGAGGCCCGTTGACCGACTTCGTCCACCCTGAAGTCGCCAAGCGCCTGGATCAGCGACTACGGAGCCTTCGACCATGAAGCTCGCCGCACGCGCCGGACGCATCATCCCGTCTCCCACGCTTGCGATCACCGCCACCGCCAAGGCCATGGCGGCCCAAGGGATCGACGTGATCGATTTCGCCTCTGGCGAGCCCGATTTCGACACTCCGGAACCGGTCAAGGCCGCGGCGGAAGCCGCGATCCGTGCCGGCTTTACGAAATACACGCCGTCCTCTGGAATCGATGAACTGCGGACGACCATTGTCGAGAAGCTTCAGGCGGAATTGGGGCTTCGGTACGACCCATCGCAGATCCTAGTCTCCTGCGGGGCGAAACATTCGTTGTACAACCTCGCCGAAGCGCTGTTCGAAGCCGGCGACGAAGTGCTGATTCCGGCGCCCTTTTGGGTTTCCTACCGGGATCAGTTGCTGCTCAACGATGCGACGCCGGTCCTGCTGGAGACGCGTGAAGACGAGGGCTACGCGATTCACCCGGATGAGTTGGAGCGGCATATCACGCCGAGAACCAAGGCGATCATCGTCAACAGCCCCTGCAACCCGACCGGCGCCACCTATGACCGCGCCACGCTGGAAGGCATCGCGACGGTGGCGCTTCGCCGCGATCTCGTGATTATTTCCGACGAGATTTACGACAAGATCGTCTATGACGGTGTCCGGCACTGCAGCATCGCAACACTGGGCCAGGACGTCGCCGCGCGGACGGTGATTATCAACGGCGTATCCAAAGCCTACGCCATGACCGGGTGGCGCATCGGGTACGCGGCCGGACCCAAATCGTTGATTACGGCGATGGCCAACATCCAGAGCCAAAGCACCTCTAACCCCTGCTCGATCTCACAGAAAGCCGCGGTGGCGGCGCTGCGCTTGGATGACGCGTTCACTGCACGAATGGTCGCGGAATTTGACCGGCGGCGACGGGTCATGGTCGAGCGACTCAATAAAATGCCGGGTGTGAGTTGTCGGATCCCGACCGGCGCGTTCTACGCTTTCCCCAACATAAGCCGCCTCTTCACTCGCCGTTGGAAACGGGGAGCCATCACCAGCGCCTCGGATCTCGCCACGTACCTGCTGGAAGAAGCCAAGGTTGCGGTGGTGCCGGGGGAGCCGTTCGGCAGTTCGGCTCATATCCGCCTGTCCTACGCCACCGGGATGGATGCCATCCTCCGTGGGTTAGACCGCATGGAGACCGCCCTCCAACACCTCGACTGACCGCGGGCTTCGGAGCGGGACGGCTTGCGACACTGTGCCAAAATCCCCGCCAGCCTTGATTTCGCGGAAGGCTGTGTTATTAATTTGCCATTGTTGAGCTGACGCGTTCTCGCCGAAGGGTTGGAGAAAGGAGGGCTCAATCCGTGCCGATCTACGAGTATCTCTGTGGAACCTGTGACTACCGATTTGAAGTGCAGCAGAAAGTGAGCGATCCCCCGCTCACGACCTGCAGCCGTTGCGGCAACAGCGTCAGCAAGGTTATCTCTCCCCCGGCTATCATGTTTAAAGGCAGTGGATGGTACATTACCGATTATTCCGACAAGCTCAAGCCCCCCTCCTCATCTGAATCCGGCAACGGAGCGGCCGATGCCAAGAAGGATAGCACGGCGACGTCGGCTCAGCCCACCGGGACAGGAGCCGCGGTCTCAGCGACGGGCCAGGGCTCCAGCGCCACGTCAACCGCGGCAGGCTCGACCGGCTCTACTTCAGCTTCTTCGTCATAGCGTCAAGTAGGGCTTCAGTTTCGCTTGGCCCCCGAGGACCGTACCGTTTTCTTCTTGGCCGATGCGGTCTTGCCGGCGGATAGTGCGGTCGTCTTCGTGGCAGCTCTGACCGTGCTGGTTTTGGTCAATTTCGCCAGTTTCTGGCGCTCGGCGGCCAGGCTGTGCTCGAGCGTAGCGATCACTGCGGTCTTTTCGCGATTCGCGCGGGTGAGTTCATCAACACGGGCCTGCAACTCCTCACGCGCTTTGGTTGCAGCGGAGAGTTGACTCTGCAATTGATCCCGTTCCATGGTCACGGTTTGAAGCTCGGTCTTAAGCTGCTCGATTTGGGTTTGAAGCGCGGGTGGCCAGTAATCGCAGCCGCTCAACCCGCCCCCGGTCACGACGAGCATCGCACTTACTGCGACCCTCCACAACGCTCTTGCATGCATTGGCACCTCCTATTCATCCAAAGCTGGCGTAAAAAAGAGCGCCTCTTGCCCTTCCCTTACCGCCTCGGCCGCCATCAGCTCAGCCGCAAGCCGGCATGTTTCAGCACCGTCGCCAGTTCAGCCCGAGAAACTTGGCCTTCCCGCACCACAACAATCGGCCCGCGCGAATCGACAACCGTAGACGGCAGTCCGCCAGGCGTCGGCCCACCGTCGACAGTCAGGTCGACATCCGAACCCAATTCGTCGTTCACTGCCTGCGCTGTCTGCAACTGGGGCTGACCGGAGCGATTGGCACTGGTACCGGTCAACGGGCCGACTCGACGCAGCAGCGCTGCTAAAAGCGGATAAGCCGTCAATCGGATGCCGACCGAGCCCGTACCCGCGGTCAGGAACGCTGGCAGGGACGGCAACGCAGGAAAAATAATCGTCAAGGGTCCTGGCCAGAATCGGTCTATCAGCGCCTGCGCGGCTGGGGAAATACCGGCGACCAGTCCGCCTAACTGCGCATGGTCGGCGATCAGTACGAGAATCGGCTTATTGCCCCGTTCGCCCTTGATGCGGCGGACGCGGGCGACCGCTGTGGCATCGGTCGGAACAACGCCAAGAGCGTAAAAACTCTCGGTCGGAACAGCCACGACGCCGCCGGCTTGGACTACCTGCACGATCTCCCGCGCACTCTCCTCGGAAAAGTCTTGCGGGCACGGCAGCACGCGAGCCTTGGTTGCCATAGCCCCGGTCATGGTAACTCATCCGCAGGCCGACAATGCGCGCGCGGCGATGTCGGTACGGAAATGACAGCCTTCAAATGAGATGGTGCGGGCTGTGCGATAGGCTCGGTCACGCGCCTGCGCCAGGCCGGTGCCCCGGCCGATCACACCGAGAACGCGCCCTCCGGCCGTGACAATCTCCCCTCCCTGCCGCTTGGTTCCGGCATGAAACACGAGGGTGTCGTCAGAGGCATTGTGCTCCGGCAATCCATGAATTGGGAACCCAGTCCGATAGGAACCGGGATAGCCAGCCGACGTCAACACGACACAGACTGCCGTGTCGGGATGCCACTCGACGGCGAGTTGATCCAGGCGGTGTTCGACCACCGCTTCCACAACCTCCACCAAATCGGTTTTCAGCAGCGGCAACACCGCCTGCGTTTCCGGATCGCCCATCCGGGCGTTGAATTCCAACACATACGGCCGGTTGTTGACCACCATGAGTCCGGCATAGAGTACGCCTTGAAACGGGCAACCCCGGCGCAGCAACGCCTCCACGACCGGCAGCAGAATCTGCTTCATTACCGCATCCCGCAACGCCGGAGTGCCAAGCGGCGCCGGCGCATAGGCGCCCATGCCGCCGGTATTTGGACCTGTGTCGCCGTCGCCGACCCGTTTATGATCTTGCGCTGGTAGCATGGGCACGATCGTCTTGCCGTCGGTGAAGGCCATGACGGTGAGTTCTTCGCCGTCGAGAAACTCTTCGATCAGCACCTGCCGGCACGCCTCACCGAAGATTCGCTTCTCCAGGAGATCCGTCACCGCCTGGCGTGCCTGCTCCCGTGTCATGGCGACCACGACGCCCTTGCCCTGCGCCAATCCGTCCGCCTTCACGACGACCGGCAGGGCGTGCCGGTCGAGATACTCCAGCGCCGGACCGACCTTGTCGAAACTTCGCGCAGTCGCCGTGGGAATACCGGCCGCTGCCATCACTTCTTTCGCAAAGACCTTGCTGGACTCGATACGTGCCGCCCCCTTGGTCGGACCGAAGATCTTCAACTTTGCCTTGCGGAACTCGTCTGCAATTCCAAGCGCAAGCGGCGCTTCGGGGCCGACAATAGTCAGATCGATCCGTTCGGATTGAGCGAAGGCCTTCAATTCGGCAATCGCCTCCGCCTGGATCGGCACACAGGGGGCCAGTGCCTCAATTCCGGCATTGCCTGGCGCACAGTAGAGCTGGGATACGCGCCGGCTCTGAGCGAGTTTCCACACCAGCGCATGTTCGCGCCCGCCGCTCCCGATAACCAAAATTCTCATATGTGATCGAAGGATTGCCGATTGCGAGAGCGGAACACGTTGAGACAAAAATGTGAGTGATCAGGCAATGCGGCAATGATCAAGTGGATACAGCTTTCAATTCCTAAACGAACCATCAGTGGCGGAAGTGGCGCATCCCCGTGAAAATCATCGCCATCTGATGCTCATCCGCCGCCTTGATCACTTCCTGATCCCGGATCGAGCCGCCGGGCTGGATGATCGCCGTGATGCCGGCTTGTGCCGCGGCATCGATCCCGTCGCGGAACGGAAAGAAGGCGTCAGAGGCCATCACGCAGCCCTTCACCGGCAAGACCGCCTTCATACCAGCGAGCTTCACCGAATCCACCCGGCTCATTTGCCCTGCCCCGATGCCGACCGTCTGGCCCGGTCTCGCGTAGACGATGGCGTTGGATTTGACGTGCTTGCAGACTTTCCACGCGAAAGCGCAGGCGGCATATTCGTCGTCCGTCGGCTTGCGCATGGTCGGCACGTTCAACACGCGGAGGTCTGCCAACGTTCCGAGATCGCGATCTTGCACGATCAGTCCGCCAACCAATTTCTTGAGGTCATAGCCTTCCGGTATGGCCTTCGCGAGCGGCCCCACTGCCAGCAAGCGGAGATCTTTTTTTCGTTTGAGTTCGGACAACGCCTCGTCGGTAAAGCCCGGTGCCACGACAACCTCGACAAAGGTGGAGGTGATCTCCTTCGCCGCCGCCAGATCGACCGGCCGATTGAACGCGATCACCCCGCCGAAGGCCGACACGGGATCAGTGTCCCGGGCTTTTACATAGGCTTCCACGGGCGTCGCCCCGAGCGCCACACCGCAGGGATTGTTGTGTTTGATGATGACGACGGCCGTCTCGTCGAACTCTTTCACGAGTTCCAGCGCCGAGTTCGCGTCGAGATAGTTATTGTACGACATCGCTTTGCCGTGCAGCACTGTGGCGCGCGACACGGACGGCTCCCGCGAATGGAGCTCGCGGTAGAAGGCTCCCTGTTGATGCGGGTTCTCCCCGTAACGGAGGATCTCCACTCGCTCGAACTGAAGTGAGAGCATCTTGGGGAATTTGACCTCGCCTCCCTGCACCTGTTTTTCCAGGTAGCTGGCGATGAGGCTGTCGTAGCGCGCCGTATGCTGGAAGACTTTCAGCGCCAACTCGCGCCGGAGTTCGCGGGTCATGGCCCCCGCCGTGAGCGCCTCCAACACGCGCGTATAGTCGGACGGATCGACCACCACCACGACATCTTCGTGATTCTTTGCCGCCGATCGCAGCATCGACGGCCCGCCGATGTCGATATTCTCGATCGCCTCGTCGAAGGAACAGTCGGGTTTGGAGATCGCGGCCTCGAAGGGGTAGAGGTTCACGACGACGACATCGATCGGTCCGATGCCGTGCTCCTGCATCTGCGCCACATGCGCCGGCACGCTGCGGCGGCCGAGCAACCCGCCGTGAATCTTCGGATGGAGCGTCTTGACCCGGCCGTCCAGAATTTCTGGCGATCCAGTGTAAGCCGCCACGTCCGTCACTGCCACGCCGGCCTCTCGGAGAGCTTTGGCCGTCCCGCCGGTCGACAGAATCTCCGCGCCCAACGCGGCCAGGCCCTTCGCCATCTCGACGACACCGGTCTTATCCGACACGCTGATCAATGCCCGCTTGATGCCGGCCATGGCCTGCTCCTTGTGCTGGTCATTTGATATGGTTCGGAAAATAATGCGCACGATGAAAAAGCGGGCGCAGAATAACAGATGGGCACGACAACTTCAAGGCAACGGAAATCCCTGCCGGAATGCTCAGCCTGTCACGTTTGACTTTTTAGGCGCTGAGGCCTCTAACCACCGTGTCCCGAACGAGGTCGTCACCCTGCTGCCAAGCTGCGATTGCTATTGCTGGTCTACAGAAAGTCAGTGGGGTTGGATTACGCTGCGTGGTGGCGATGTGCGGTCCAGTGTCGATTCACGGACCATGCTCACAAAGAAAAAAGGCTCTTCAAGCTTTCGTATGGGTGGGACAGCGATCCAATCCTCCGCAATGGAAATAGATCGCGGTCTTGAAGTGCTTGACGTGGTGGAAGCCGTGCGCGGTTTTCTTGATCCACTGGATCGTCGCATTGATGGCTTCCACTCCGGCATTCATGATGTCCTGCTGCAGATAGGTGAGCATGTGGGGGAGGTGACGCTGGATCCGCTTCGCGCCCTCTGCCATCGGTCGGCGCCGGCTGTGGGGCGCACGCCAGCACCAGCGGGCAAAGAAGTGCTGGGCGGCCCCCGATAGCTGGAGTCCCAGAACTGCCGGAAGCGCTCCTTGCGGGCCCTGGCCCGTGCCACCTTGAGGTCTGCTTGCTGCACCGTGTGGAACGTGGCCCACTGCGCGGCTGTCATGTCCGGGGAACGCATGAGCCAGCGGTACGTGGTCCCCGTCAGCCGGGCATCGCCCGCCTGCTTCAGGGGCCGCGGCTCCGTGCGGCGGACCCGGGCGACAGCCTCGTGCAAATGTTTGGCCACATGGAATTTATCGAAGACGATTTGGGCCTCGGCTTCATCGAGGTGAGCCTGAGTCGACTGGATAGAGGGCTCCCCCTGTCCACGGCCATCGCCTCAATGCCCACTCGCTGCGCGGGTGTCAGCGTGGCCCAGAACCTCTCCAGACTCTCTTGCTTCCGGTCGTCGGCCCGAGAAAGCACGCGACCGCGCGCCAGATCGGCGACGAGGTGAAGTACCGAGGCCCCTTTGCAAGGGCCTTCTCATCAACGCCGCGGTAGGCTGTCAGCGGTCATCCAGTAATCCCCAGGTGTGGTCATTGAATTCCCCCCCCCCCTCTACCAGAAGGAGGAGAGGATGGGACTTGACGAGACGAGCGCGTCGACGATCATGCGTACCCAGGGGGACCAACCTGGGGAGGCGTGCATGGTGGATCAGGAGCGGTGGGCAGAGATTCGACGGTTGTTTCACGAAGAGCGGGTCTCCATTTCAAAGATCGGGCAGCGGTTGGCCTGGATCGCAAGATGGTGCCGCGTAGTCTGCGGCAGCCGACGTGGCAGCCGTATCGCCGGGCAGCGGTGTCAGAGACGTTGCTGACCGCCCACGCCGACTTTGTGCGGACCCGCGCCCGGCGGCCCCCTTCACCCACCACTCCCGGAGCCAGTCAATGGCCCCGGCGCTCGCCCCAGGCGGTGAACTGACGGCCAGGCTCTGCCCAGGGCACGGTGAGCTACTTGATCCTAGGAGTCTGACAGCTCACGCGGGGGGAGGTCTGCCTGAATCCCCGTCGTGACCTGGCAGATATCTAGATGGCGCCACTGGCGGCGTTTGCGATCCTAGCCTGGGACCCACTCCCGACACTCAGGACAGGGATCGGGCCCCGGTCCGATCCTCGACGGTCATGGTCACCTGCGCTCTGGTACATCCAGCTCCACGTTGACGACGGGCCATGGGGCCATGAGCCCCAGCACCGCTTGATAGAATTCAAAGTCGCGCATCGCTCGGGTCCTCCTTTCGAGGGGCCGAGCATCGCGCAAACGGAGTCAGTTACCCACACGATTTCCTGATGAGCCCCAAAAATAATAGGGGGGCTAGCTCGCCAACAAACGGAATCCGCGAAGGCTTGGCGCGGCAGGGGGTCCGGCACACGGGCTGGCCGATAGGCTGGGCAGGTGCGGGAATGGCGGACAGAGCGCTTCAGAATCTCTGCACCGGTGTTCCCTTCCAAGACAATTCCTAGTCTGCTGAGCCGCGGGCTCTTTTTTGAAGTATCGAAGCTGACGCCTGCGGAGAGCATCCGCAACCTAAATATTTCAAGTGGCTGCCACAGCCGGCCCGGCAATCTCTCGCACCGAAGCCGGGGACGAGTACCCGACCCCGCGTCCGATCAGCCCGCGCGCATTCTGGCTCCGAAAATCGGCGCACGCCGACCACCCACGCGCCTGGCGCGGCCAGCAGATAATCAATGTGCCAATGCCGGGTTTTCGTGCGCGATAAATGGCGGGAGAGGCGCGCGTCTAGATGGCGCCGGGCGCTGCCAGTGTACACGTAACGACCGGCCGGAAAGTGGAAGGTGCCCAACCGGCCGATGCGAATGCGCCGGGGCGCCGCAAGAGTGATCAGGAGTTGGTAGGTGTGCGGGATGCCCATGGTTACCTCATGGCCGGCAAGAACAGCCGCTCACACGGAACCATTTATGTATGACCGAGCCCTATGCTTGGGGTGAGCTATGCGGGAGCCTCTTTATTCGAGAGGCCCTTGGTAGACATCATTCTGATGGCCAATCTTGACAATGACCGAGTCGGCCAACAGCATGTCCTGGGTGTAACGAAAAAGTGTAGCAGAACAGGGGGGCGGGAGTCTTTTGCGCTCCGCCGCTTCGCCACGCAGCCAATCGTTTGGATCTACGGACCGCACTCCCCCCGCCGGAAGAGAGTTGTGCCTGGAAAAGACTCCCGCCCCCCTGTTCTGCGACCCGACAACAGATTGAGCAGCATATCCTGGCTCACCCCGTGCCATCCCCTGAAAGCTAAAAGAACGCCATTGCCGCGTACGTCACTGTCGAGTTGTACTGATCGGTGATACCCCGGTCGTAGCGCAGCACTCGGCCTTTGTCCGCCCGGATCAGGCGCAGCAGCGTATAGATGGCCGAGAAGCCAGAGACGCGGCGTTGGTCGTTTTCTTTGCGGATGAATTGCGCGAACGCTTCCGGATCGAGGTTCTCGACATGTTTGAGCATCGCCAAGTCCTGTTGCATGCAGCGGTGGAAAGAGAAGTCGGTGGGCGGCGACGAGTCGCCGTAGCGCAGGCCGATGTGAGCCAGTTCCGCGCCGGCGATCGCGCAAAAGTCCCGGCCTGACACGGCGATTGCCTCCTTGAGGGCGGCGATGAAGGAATCGATCTGTTCCCGGCTCCGCGGATCGACGAGGCTTGCGACAGGAAATGAGCAAAGAACCGGCACGATGGTCACAGGTTTCTTGCCGCCGACGATGTGCTGGAGAAACGGCAGCTGGAATTCGAGCGCGTGCTCGTGCTGATGGTAAAGTTCGTTGTCAAAACATTGCGGTACGGTGGCTCTTAGCCGGTCGAGGATGAAGTGATCCGCACGGACAATGCCCAACGGCGTCTCGAAGGCCTTGTCCGTGACCGCGTACGGCGACTCCATGCCGGAATAGGCGGTTCCCAGAAGCACGAAGAGGTCCGGGGCCTCGGCTTCCTGCAGTTCCTTGTAGGCCCAGGCATAGATGGGGCCGGCCTCACGCAGGTCGTAGGTCGGCGCGACAAGGCCCTTGATCTTCTTACCGCGGTTTTCGGACGGTTTGAGATCCGGCCCTTCCTTGGATGAAAAAAACCCTTCGAGCTGCGCCCGGAGCCGCTGGCCGTCCGCCTCATAACTACGTCCGGCAAAGGCGGCCTTGCGGACGGGCGAGTCGCGATAGGCTTTCCTGGCCTGCTCCTTCGCCGCTTCGACCCGTTCCCCTTCCAAGAACAGCTTGGCGTCCAAATCCTCGACCAGCCGTTCCAGGTTCAGGGGGTTCAGAAGCTCGCCAAAGCGTTTCAGATAGAGCACGCCGATTTCTTCGAGCGAATGTTCCCCGTCGAAATGCTGAACGACGAAGAAATAGCTTAACGGCAGGATGAGCTTGTCCTTGCTCAAGCCGGTGGGGTCCCAGAGGACCATGTACTGCTCTTCGTTCTCCCGGATCGGCGAGAACTGCAGGTTCCGGAGCATGGGATAGCGCTTGGGATCCTTGGGCATCGGCGGCGCTTGCGTCTCCATGATAATCCAGGGCGGCATTCTAACGGAGGCCCGCCGTGACCGGCAACCGTTCGAAGAATGAAGGTCGGTTATCCTCCCGGCGGCTGTTCGCGGCGCTGTCGGGTCCAAATCACCAGTGCAATGACGGTGACGGCCGCCAGCCACAACGAGGCGCGGCCGTAGGAAGGATCCGCAAATTCGATCAGGTCGGTCAGCCGGCCGATCAGGAGGGACATTCGGGCCATGACGGTATAGCCGAACGCGGCGCCGAACGAGATCATGAGGAACAGGATGCCGGTTCGGGCGACGGCTTTGCCGGCACCGGTATGCTCGACGGAAAAGAAGAAATAAAACAACACCGAGGTGACGCCGATCAGAATGATGACCGTGTTCAGGTTGCTCGCCGGGTTCAAGAGGTTGAAGCTGAAGGTCAGGCCGTCTCCCGGGACCATTGATGCCAGAGGACGCACCGTGTCTTCGACTTGCTTGAGAATGTACGACGAAATTGTCCGCGGAATCGCGAGCCCGGATCCGACCCCGACGATAAAGGCGAAGGCGTAGCGGGACAACCACGCCGCCTTTGGGGCGTATCGCGTCAGCATGAGCATCCCGATCGCCAGCGGGATCAACAGCGACCAGTCCCCCTGTTTGACGATCGGCTCGTAGATCAAGTGAATGATCACCGTATCGTAAGCCTTCACAATCGTGTACCCGACCGAGACTCCGACGTAGAGGTGCTCCGCCACTTTGAAGAGCGGGTTGTCTTCGTACAGGAACGACAGGATGAACAACGTCAATCCTGTTGCGATCCAGGCTCCCAACAACGTGTCAAACGGCATCGAGACCCCCCAAGATCGAACAGGTTGCGCGTCACCCTTTTTGTTTCCTTCGCAGAGCCACGTAGAAGATGTTGCATAAAATCACCAGGATGATGATGGCGAAATGGGTCGCCGACTGGGCGTCCATCCCGGCAATGGCCCTCCCCTTCTGGCCGATCAGGCTTTCGTATTCGGCGGCGCCGCGCAGGCCGCCGATGAGCCCGTTGATCTGGCCGCTCCTCAGCAAGGGATACAACCCCGGCGCGATGACGCCCGTACAGCCGCCCCCGAGTTCGAACTTATACTTGTCCTTGCCGAAGACATACCACGCTTCGACGCCGGGATTGCCTGCCGCCAGGCTCACGGCGTAGTTCACATCGCGCAAATTCTGAACGCCCTCCAGCACAGGCAACCCTTTGGTCGGTTTCCCGTAGTAATCAAAAGGGAAGGTGGTGTAGAGGTCCTGTCCCATGTTGATGATGACCGATCCGGCACCCGGGCTCCAGCCGAGAAAGACGTAGTCGCGGCCGTTGATCTTGCCCGTTTCCTGCGCGACCTGACTGACGACCTGGTCCGCGAGCCCAGTGCCGGTTACCCACAGGGTCATGACGATCACCCGCAGGTTCTTGCGGAAAGCATGGTGCAGGATGGCGATCGATTGGGGATACAGTTCCGGCTTGGACGCCGGATCAAAGTCCATCGAGAGCAGGAACACCGAGCCTGGCGGCAGGTTCTCGATATAGTCGTACACCCCGCGCACTTCCGGCGACACCTTGATCGGCAGGCCAACTGGATACAGGAGTGGCACGAGCGTGCATAGGCCAATCACCAGAAAGATGATCCGCCGGTCGATCTTAAGCATGCGCTCAGCGAACGTCATAAGCCGTTGCTCGTGAAGCGCGAAGCGTCTCTCGCCTTCAAACCCAGGCGGCTTGCGAACGACGAGCTGCGAGATCCGTCCGACGCTGCACGTTATTCCTTGCCCCCGCCCAAATACGACCGTTCCACGCCGAAGATGATTTTGAACGAGAGCGCCACGGCGCCCAGGCTCACGCCGATCAGGATAGCGCGCCGGACCGAGGCGTTGAGCACGTTCAGAATCCACTGGGAGACGTCGCCACTGGCCGGTAGGAGGTATTCGCCCAGTGGCACGCGGCCCATCATGACGATGATTGCTGCGACCAGCAGGACGGCCGCTTCGCGGCTCCTGGCGCGGAACGACCGGTACGCGGCCGAGGCGATGAAAAACGCCAGGATGGCGAACATCGTTCCTTGGAGCGGCACCAACATGTACGTATAGATCCAGCCGAAGGCGGTTGCGGCGCCGTCCACCGTCTCTTTGCCGTTGGCCCACAGGCCGACGGCGATCGTCCCGAGCAGACCAGCGTACAAGATCAGACTGTATCCCCATCCGGGTTCTTTCCGGCGGATCCTCACGGCATGGAGATGGAACAGGCTAGTAACGCCGAGCACCAATGCGAAGCCCCCGATGATCTGCATCCATTTGGTGACCGAGGTGAGAAGGCGTTCGGAAGCCGGATGCGGCACGTAATATTGGGCCGCGAACACCAGCCCGGTCACCAGTGTTACCAACAGCGGCGCTTGTCGGCGGAAAAAAATCATTTCAGATCCCGAAACACGTCCAGCACGATCTGCGGCCAGTCCGCGCCGAACAGGACTCCGGCAGTGGCGACGAGCGTGCCCAGGCCGATCGCGCTCAGGATAAAGGCCTTGCCGATGTCCTGGCCGCGCAGCGTGCCGATCTGCACCGGTTCTTTCGACAAATACGCGCTGGCGGCATACAGCTCTTCGCCGATCAACGTGTAGTCGCAGGTGGTCACGAAAAACGGCAATTGGTGGTCGGAATCGGTGCCGGCGATCTGGATCGCGCCCGTGCTGGCGCCGGTCTCGGTCAGGAGCAGCGATTCGGCGAAGTACGCACCCATGAAAAAGTTCGCCGCTGGCTTCTTGCGCAACATGATCCCGTCCACGGCGGCGGTGTAACTGAATTGATCCGTGGTAATGAAAAAGTTCGAGTCTTCCTTGAACTGATCCGCTTTGCCTGCTTCCAGATAGGCCTGTTTCGTGATCTCCTGGCACACCGCCATGGTAATCGGGTCGCGGTGCGGCACCAGTAGCTCGGTCTCATAAGCCGCGGCCCGCTTGGCGACACGGCCCAAAATGACGGCTGCGGCGATGGTTGAGGGGTCACTCATGTCGTGTGCGCCGGTCAGATAGAGGATCGGTTTGCCCAACTCGGTCGCCCGTCCGATGGCTTCATCTACCGCGTCGAGCCCGGGGATTCGGCGCAGAAAGATCTCCCGTCGCTTCGCCGTCCGGATCGCATAGAACACGACCCAGCCGAACGACAAGGCCAAGAACAAGTTGTTCATCTGGTTCCAGTTGATCCAGTTCGGCGCCGGCGTGGCGGCCGCGGGCCGGGCGAAGACACGGTCCTCGCCGCTGACCGCCGCGACGGTGACGGTATAGACGGCGCCGTCTTTCAATTCGATGCCCTTGCCGTTCTTGACGGTGAATTGATGAACCTCCGGGCGATCGGGTCTGCTCCACCAAGGCCATTTGTTCTCCCGCACGTAATGGGTGTTGGCCGGAAACTCGGCGACGACTTTCATCGTCGCGGGATCGGCCGAAGGGGACTCGCCGAGCAGGATTTGGTACTTGACGGCCGCGCTGTCGTAAGGCGCCGGCGCCCACAGCACGGTCAGGCTGCCGCCGCCGTCGTTCGGGGTATCGATCACCCGAACGTCTTGCGGCGGCAAAAGCGTCGATTCGGCCAGCGCGGCCGTCCCAGTCCAATCCAGCAGCGCGCACAGCGACACGAGCCCGACGGCCAGCAATGACCGGACTTGCCCACCCGTCTCGTGCGACCCTTCACATGCCGGCACCGTCAGGCTCCTTCGATAACTTCGATGTTGGCGCGGGGAACGATCGCCGTGCTGCCGTCCGGAAAGCGGACCTCCAGGACGCGCACCAGGCTTTCGGTGGGAATTTTTTGAAGATCCGGCGGCAACCGCGAGACCTCGCCGATTTTGCCGAACAGAGGGTCGCGAATAATGCGGACAAGATCGCCGATCTTGATTCCTTCCCGCGTCCGTTCCCGCTCGTCTTGTCCCTCTCTCCCGTCCAGGGACCGGTGACGGTCGACGGGTGACGGAATGATGATCTCTGGCCGGATCACCCCTGCCCGGATTTGCGTCGCGCCGGAAACCGAGGCTTTCCAGCCGGCGTGCGCGGACAGCAGCTTGAACGTCTTGGCCGCCATTGGAATCGTGCCGAACCCTTCCGTCAGGATCAACGTGAATCCAACCTTCTCAGTGCCGGTAATCGCGACGCCCAGATCGTACCCGAGTAATGCCCGTAGATCCTTGTCATGAATGCCCCCGACTATGAGCGCCGCGACGCCGATATCCTTGGCCTTGTTCATGGTCTCGATCGGACAGAGCGCACCGCACACGACGACCTTCCCCCTGAACTCCGGGGCCAGGCGCTCCGGCGTGAAAGTTTCGTCCGGAGCTTGCACGGCGACGGTGATCTCGCCCCAGGTCTCTCCGCCGATCCCGAAAATGCCTTGCACCAAGCTGCAGGCGGTCTCGATGGTGACTCCGTGATTCGGGTGCACCTCGACGACGGTCCCGTCGATGTACGCCAGAAGTTCCAGAACGCGCGGCGGCTCGCGTAGGAGCACCTGACCGGTCACCGTCGAGACGGATTCGATCGTGCCCTGAATGGGCGAGCGGACCTCGGTTTTGAACCATTTGATCAGCGGCTTGTTCTCCGCGATGACCTCGTCTTTGTGCACGGGCTCGCCTTCCCGTTTGACCAGATACTCTCTGATCTCATCGGGCGCGATGCCCAGGAGATTGGCGACGTTGACCGCCTGCACCTTGCCGGGCAACTCGGCCCGCGCGACCGGCGAGTCGGCGTGCACCGCGTCGCCAACGTTGACCAGCACGGTGCCCGGCAGAGGCAGCAACCGTTTCCGTCTGACAATCGTGCGTTCGGTGACGGTCAGCCCGGGCGTGTATGCGTGAGCCATTTCTTCACGGAATATTGAATGATGAGTATTGAGTTGTCAGAAGACCAATTGCGACACGCGTAAGCTCATCCCTCAGAACTCAGCCTTCAACACCTGACATTGGATACAAGTCTACAGCTTTGTACCATTTGTTCAGGGCGGCCAAACGCGCGGCGTCGTCGCGCGGGAGCTGCAACGGACGTCCGCGGCCGTCGAGGAGCAAACCGACGACCCCGCCTTGCACCGAGCGGCTCACGGCGTGGCCGGGACCTTCGCCGAGATCGACAGTCTTGGCCGGCTGCATCGTCACGCGAGCCGTCCGATCCTGGGTCAGCGGAAACAGGCGGAGGTCGCCGAATCGCAACGTGCCGCGTTCCTCAGGCCGACCGTCGTCGAATGCGATCACGTAGTCGGCGCACCGCTCTCCGTCCTTCCCGCGCCCGATCGGCGCGACGCAGGCGCCGAGGTAGATCATGCAGTCCCGGATGAACACGTCGGTCGCCGCTTTTTCGTTCACCGTCGAAAGCACGCCAAGATGGGGCATCATGAAAATGCTGTCCACGGACAGGCGGGTGAAGCCCAGCGGTTCATAGGCGTCGATCATCATCATCATCGCTTGCACCCGCCGTGGCGCGTGGGACAGGATGCCGCCGCTCCCGACGATCAGATCCAGTTTCAGCATGTCGATCAGCGTCCGGCCGGAGGCCTGCTGCTCGAAGATATCCGAAATCGTCCGTTCCTGCTGTACGCCTTTCAGGCCCGTGGCCAGGGATTTGTGATGGATCAACGCCAGCCGCAGCGCTTCCCGCGCGATCGCCTGCTCCACCTGCAACTCGTCAAGCGTCTGCGGGATCGTCGTGGGTCGGATCATTTTGTTCTTAATCCGGTTCCGCAGCGTCTGCTCGTCGATAAAGAACGGCACCCATCGCATGATGTTTGCCAGTCCGGCTTCGGCCAGCACGTTGGAAATGCTGTACGACATGCCCAAATTGGCGCTGACGGTGCGGTTGAAGACGCCGTCGAACACCGAAAAGACGTCGGTCGTCGCACCTCCGATGTCCACCCCGATCAGATTCAGGTGTTGCCGCCTGGCGATGGTTTCCATAATCAACCCGACCGCGGCGGGGGTCGGCATGATCGGCGCGCCCGCCATCTCGATGAGTTTTTTGTACCCTGGTGCCTGGGCCATGACGTGCTCGAGGAACAAATCGTGGATCTTCTGCCGGGCCGGCGCCAGATTTTCCCGTTCCAGCACGGGCCTGATGTTCTCGGTGATCACCAGCGCGGTTTTTTTTCCGAGAATCTTGCTGATCTGCTCGCGCGCGTCCTTGTTGCCCGCGTAAATGAGGGGCAAGGTGTACGTGCTCCCGAACCGGGGGCGCGGCTCGGCGGCGGCGATGTATTCCGCCATCTCGACGACGTGCGTGATGGCTCCGCCGTCGGTGCCGCCCGACATGAGGATCATGTCCGGACGCAGGGTCCGGATCCGTTCGATCTTTTCATGGGGCAACCGTCCGTCGTTCGACGCGAGTACGTCGATGACGATCGCGCCCGCGCCCAGGGCGGCTCGCTGCGCGCTTTCCCCCGTCATGTTTTGGACGACGCCCGTCACCATCATCTGCAGCCCGCCGCCGGCACTGCTCGTGGAGATATAGATGTCCACCCCTACATTCGGCTCTCCCTGCAGCGTCCGGTTCGGCATGATGATGCGTTCGCCGTCGAGGATTTTCCGGCCAGACAGCTCTTCGATTTCGGCGATGGCGTTGAGCACGCCCTTCGTGACATCCTCGAACGGCGCTTCGACGGTGGTCGGCGCTTCGCCCCGATGAGTCTGGCGATATTCCTCGCCGATCTTTTCGATCAGAATGGCTTTGGTGGTGGTACTCCCGCAGTCGGTCGCGACGATGACGTTCAACGGTCGATCCTTCGCCTGCTTCTCGGCGGACGGACCGGACGCGGTCATCGAGCGGATGCTCCTTTGGGGGCGGATTTGGCCTCGATGAGGGCGATCAGACGGGGGATGGTCTCGCGGTGTTCGAGCAGGTGCGCTACCTGCGCGACTTCCTTGGTGCTGAAGGCCAGTTCCAGGATCGGCGTGAGGACATGCAACGCCTGGCTGCCGAGAAAGTTCATCGGGCCGACGGATTCCAGGAACACCGTCGCCGGCGTCGCCATCCCGCGTTGCACCACGGCGTCGGCGACCCGTTCCAACAGCGCCAGGTCTTCAGCGCTGAACGTCTCCCGATCTGTCGTCATGGCGAAGGCGCGGCGGAAGCCGGCCCGAAATTTGCCGACCTTTTTCGCGAAAAGTTCCTTGGAAAACGTGGCCATGATGAGTCGTGAAGACTAGATTGTGTGCAGTAACGGTTGATTATAGGGAGGGGTTGGAGGAGAGTCAATTCGACCGGCACGTGCCGTACCCGGCGGTTGACACGCGGGCGGCACCATCATTATGGTCGCAACGCCGACGTGCCAGATCGCCGAAAAAGATTTGGAGGGGGAGACAGCTATGGGTCTGCATCCGCTGGCGGGCAAGCCCGCCCCGGCCTCGAGCTTGATCAACATTCCCCGGCTGATCACGGCGTACTATGCGGAGAAGCCGGATCCCGCCCTCCACGAGCAACGGGTCTCCTTCGGCACATCCGGTCATCGCGGTTCGGCCTTCACGCGCAGCTTTAACGAAGCGCACATTCTGGCGATCACCCAGGCGATCTGCGAGTACCGCCGGGCGCAAGGCATCGCCGGTCCGCTTTATCTGGGCATAGACACCCATGCGTTGTCCGAACCGGCGTTTGCGAGCGCGATCGAGGTGTTGGCAGGCAACGGGGTCGACGTCATAGTGGATGACGCCGGCGGCTACACCCCCACGCCAGTCATTTCCCATGCCATCCTGACGCACAACCGCAACCGAACCACCGGTGCGGCTGACGGCATTGTCATCACGCCCTCGCACAATCCGCCCGAAGACGGCGGCTTCAAATACAACCCGCCGTCGGGCGGTCCGGCCGACACCCAAGTGACTGCCTGGATCGAAGAGCGGGCCAACGCCTTGCTCGCCGCCGACCTGTACGGCGTTGCGCGGATGCCTTATAGTCGTGCGCGCCGCGCCTCTACGATCCACGCGCACGACTACATTGGTGCCTACGTCGAGGACCTCCAGTCCGTCGTGGACATGGAAGCCATCCGGTCGGCCGCGCTCAGACTCGGCGTGGATCCCCTCGGCGGTTCCGGCGTGGCCTATTGGGAACCGATCGCTGAGCGCTACGGATTGCAGATCGAGGTCGTCAACCGCACGGTGGATCCGACGTTTCGGTTCATGCCGCTGGATTGGGACGGAAAGATCCGCATGGACTGCTCCTCGCCCTACGCCATGGCTAACTTGATTGCGCTCAAGGATCGCTTTGACGTGGCGTTTGGGAACGATGCGGACAACGACCGGCACGGGATCGTGACACGCTCGGCCGGCCTCATGAATCCCAATCATTACCTGGCCGTGGCAATCTGGTTTCTGTTTTCTCATCGTCCCGAATGGAGACCAGACGCGGCGGTGGGCAAAACGCTCGTCAGCAGCACCCTGCTCGATCGCGTGGCCGCCAAGCTCGGGCGGAAGCTCGTCGAGGTCCCCGTCGGCTTTAAATGGTTTGTGAACGGACTGCTGGACGGCTCGCTCGGCTTCGGCGGAGAGGAGAGCGCCGGCGCGTCGTTCCTGCGGCGAGACGGGACGGTGTGGACCACCGACAAGGATGGCATCATCATGGATCTGTTGGCGGCGGAGATGATGGCGCGGACCGGCCGCGATCCGGCTCAACTTTATCGGGAGATCACCCACGAGTTGGGCGATCCGGCTTACGAACGGATCGACGCGCCGGCAACACCGGAACAAAAGGCCATCCTGTCCAAACTCTCCCCCGAACAGGTACCGGTGACGGAACTGGCCGGTGATCGAATCATCGCGAAGCTCACCACCGCGCCCGGCAACGGCGCGCCGATCGGCGGGTTGAAAGTCATCACCGAGCACGGCTGGTTCGCCGCTCGACCCTCCGGGACGGAGGCCGTGTACAAGCTCTACGCCGAAAGCTTTCTCGGCCTCGACCATCTCCGCCGCATTCAGGAAGAGGCCCAGGCACTGATCGCTCGGATATTGATGGCTCGGTAACTCCGTCGCGGGTGGAAGCTGCAAGGGAGCCCGCAATCCACGAACCGGTTCGTGAACCAACTTTGTCCTGTCTTCTCTTTTCCCGTTCCTGATGGCACAGGGCTGCGACGGCCTGGCGGATAGCGGAGAGCGTCTCCGAGCTGAAGCGGTGACGTGCCGACAGGTTCGAGCTGGCGACAACGGAGCGGATGGCGCGGGGGAACTGCCTAGACCGTGCGTCCTCCGCCCGTGCGGCAACCATCGCCGGTCTGTTCAGCGGCGTGATAGGAGCTGCGCACCAGCGGACCAGATTCGACGTGGCTGAATCCCATCGCCAATCCTTCGGCTTTCAAAGCGGCGAACTCGTCAGGATGATAAAAGCGGGCGACCGGCAGGTGTCGTTTGGTTGGTTGAAGATACTGGCCGATGGTCAGAATGTCGCAGCCGACCGCCCGTAGGTCGCGCATCACTGCCCGCACTTCCTCGACGGTCTCCCCCATCCCGACAATCAGGCCTGATTTGGTACGCAGGCCCAAGCGTTTGGCGCGGGCCAACAACTCGATCGATCGGCAGTACCTGCCTTGCGGCCGGATGGACGGAAACAGCCGAGGCACCGTTTCGATGTTATGGTTGAGAATGTCCGGCTTCTCTGCCGCCACCGTCGCCAGCGCCGTCTCGTCGCCTTCAAAGTCTGGGATGAGCACTTCCACCGTACAGGACGGTGTCGTCAGCTTAATCTGCCGGATGGTTTCAGCAAAGACGGATGCCCCGCCGTCTTCCAATTCGTCCCGGTTGACGGAAGTGATCACCGCGTGTCGCAGTCCTAGGGTGCGAACGGCGTCAGCGACGCGTCTCGGTTCTTCGACGTCGACCGCCTGAGGCCGGCCGGTCGTCACCGCGCAATAGTGGCAGCGTCGGGTGCAGAGATCGCCGAGAATCAAAAAGGTGGCCGTTCTGGCGTTCCAACATTCCCATACGTTTGGGCAACGGGCTTCTTCACAGATCGTGTGCAGGTGGAGCGTATCGACGATCCGCCGGATGTCCTGGTAGTCTGGCCCTCGCTGCATGCGGACCTTGAACCAGGGCGGAAGCCGGCGGGTCAGGCCGCCGGGCAAAAGCATCTTCCCATCGGTCTTCCGGACTTCGGAGAGCGGGACGAAGCTCATCACAGCTCCTTCGGCAGGATCAATTCTATCGGATGCTCCAGGATGCGTTTGAACTCTTTCAGAAACTGCGCCCCTTGCAAGCCGTCGATGGCGCGATGGTCGCAGGACATGGTGACTGTCATGCGCTGGCCGATGGTCACGATCCCCTTCTTCGCCACCGGCACGTCGCGAATGGCGCCGACGGCCAGGGCTGCCGCTTCGGGCGGCATGAGCACGGCGATAAAATTGTCCACATCGAACATTCCCAGGTTGGAAATGGTAAACGTTGCCCCGGTGTACTCCTGTGGTTGCAGTCGCCTGCTGCGCGCCCGTTCAATGAGCGCGCGCGACTCTGCTGCGATCTGCTCGAGCGGCTTGGCGCCGCAGTTTCGCACGACCGGCGTGACGAGCCCGTCCTCCATCCCGACGGCGATGCCGATGTCGATCGAACCGTGCCGGCGGATGGCCTCGCCGGTAAAGGAAACATTAATCTCCGGATGCTTGGCGAGCGCCAGCGCCGCCGCTTTGATCAGCAGATCCGTCACGCTCGGGTGCGTCCGGCGACTCTGTTTGAAGTGATGCCTGAGCCGTTCGGCTTCTTCCATGTCGATCTCGATCGTCAGGTAAAAATGCGGAACCGGTGCCTTGCTCTGGGTGGTGGCTCGGACGATGGCCTTGCGCATTTGGCTGAGCGGGACGTCGACACCCGTGGATGGAACCGGTTCGGCGGCCGACGCCGCCTTCAACACGTCTTCCTCGACGATTCGCCCATCCGGGCCAGTGCCCGTGATCGTGGAAAGATCGACGCCCTTCTCGGCGGCTAAGGCCTTCGCACGGGGGGAGGCGAGGATGCGCGTCGCTTTGGCGGCCGATTCCGCTACGACGGGCGGGGTCTCGGAGGGCCGCGCGGATGCCGCCGGCTTCTCGGCCTGTGTCGATGGCGCGGCCTCGATGCGGTCGGCGAGCGCGTTGGTGATATCCTCGTCCGCCTCGGCGATGACGCCGATCAGCGTGCCGGATTTGACGGTTTCGCCCTCGCGCACGAGAATTTTGCGAAGAATGCCGGAGGCGAAGGCTTCGAGGTCCATGACGGCTTTATCCGTCTCGATTTCAGCCAGCACATCGCCGGCCGCTACCCTGTCGCCCTCGCGTTTCTTCCATTTGACGACGACGCCTTCTTCCATCGTGTCCGTCAGTTTGGGCATCACGACGCGACTCGCCATAGGCCGCTCCTCACCTTCAGCTTCTCACCGATGCGGGGTCAGATCGTGAACCACCGGCGCAGCCGTTCCATGAGGTTGAAGAGCCCGTGTGTCTCCGATTGCCCCGCCGGGTCCGGATACTCGATCCACGGCTCTTGAGAGCCCAGATACACGCCGTGGCGGACGCTCAACTGGCTCCTGAGCTGGCGGTACCCTCGTGCCTGGAGCATCCGAACGAGCTCGATCAGCGCAGCCTCGCGGGTGTCCCTGTCCCCTGTCAGGATACGCTCGGTCTCGTACCGGAAGACGGCCCGGTATCCGTCGCCGCCGCGTTCGATATCCGCCGGTCGGTTGAAGCCCCGTTCGCGGGCGTCGAAGCCGGCGATTCGATAGGTGTCCCTCTGATCCACCGCCATCGAATCCCTTCGATCCCGGCGCCGTCATTGCGCGCGGAAGACAGCCAGCAGATCGCTCAACGCGATCGTCTTGTGTTTCAACACCGCGCGTTCAGCCTTCACGTCTTCCAACACGGCGGTCTTTCCCGTTCCGCCTTTCAGACAGGCTGCGCCCAGCGCAAGGACTCGGTCGCACTCTGTTTCGACCTTGCCCTTCACCACCGGGTTGACCGTCAGCATCTCCATCGTTTGGGATCTGGTGGTAGAGAGATGCGCCTCCAATTCCTCGTCCGGATAGGCCTTCCGCGCCGCTTCGTCCAGACAACGGTCCAGGTATTGGGTCAAGAACACGTAGAGGCGGACCAAGGTCTCGGTGAGTTCGATGTGCCCGATGACGGGTCGCCCGGCCATGAGTCGTTCCTCCTTGTCAGGTTCGGTATGTGACGCGCCGGACCGCGGCAATGACCCTGGCCTTGTCCGGAATCGCGGCATCTTCCAGCGGGCGGCTGTACGGCATCGGGACATCTTCGCCGGTGACGCGTATGATCGGGGCATCCAGATACTCGAGGGCCGCGGCATACACGCTGTCAGCGATTTGCGCGCCCAACCCGCAAAAACGCCATCCCTCTTCCACAATCACCAGACGACCGGTTTTTTTCACCGACTCCACGATCGTAGTCAGATCCAAGGGCTTCAACGTGCGCGGATCGATCACTTCCGCCTGGAGCCCGTCCTTGCTCAACGCTTCCGCCGCCTCCAAGGCCACCAGGAGCATCTTCGAATAGGCCACAATCGTGACATCCCGACCAGACCGTTTGACCGCCGCCTGGCCGATGGGGATCGTGAACTCACCGTCCCCCACTTGCCCTTTGGTCCCGTAGAGAAGCTGAGCCTCGATGAAAATGACAGGGTTCGGGTCGCGGATGGCGCTTTTCAGCAGGCCCTTGGCGTCGTGCGGCGTGGCCGGCGCGATCACTTTCAGTCCCGGCACGTGACAGAACCAGGCCTCAAGACTTTGGGAGTGTTGCGCCGCCAGTTGATGGGCGGCGCTGCCCGGTCCCCGGATCACCATAGGGACCGACAGTTGGCCGCCGGACATATAGCGGATTTTGGCAGCGTTGTTGACGATCTGGTCAAGGGCCAGGATGCCGAAATTGAAGGTCATCAACTCGACGATCGGGCGTAAACCCGCCATCGCCGCCCCGATCGCCAGTCCGGTGAAGCCGGCTTCGGTGATCGGCGTGTCCAGCACCCGCTGGGGGCCGAATTCCTCGACAAAGCCTTTGCTGACTTTGAACGCGCCTTGGTAGTACCCGACTTCTTCGCCGATCAGGAACACGCGCGGATCCCGCCGCATTTCCTCGCGCATGGCCTGGTTGAGCGCTTCGCGATAGGTCAGCTCCTGCGGCATGGTCATTCCTCGACCATCACGTCGGTATACAATTCGTGAGGCTCGGGGAAGGGACTCTCCTCGGCGAATCGGACCGCGGCGTCCACGACGTCGTTCACTTCGCGCTCGATGGCTTTTAAATCGGCCTCCGTGCCGAGACGGTTGGTCACAATCGTCTGTCTCAGGAGCAGCAGTGGGTCACGTTTCCGATATTCCTCCACTTCTTCCTTCGTCCGGTAGTGTCCGTGCGCCGGGTCCGCCATGGAGTGGCCCATGAATCGGTACGTCATCGCCTCGATGAAAAACGGGCCCTGGCCAGAGTGCACTTGCTCCACCGCTTTCTGCGTCAGCGCCCGGACGGCCAGCACGTCCATGCCGTCGACGCGCTCGGCCATGATGCCATAGGACCGCGCCGTTTCGGCGACATTGGAATACAACGCGATGGCCCGCTCAACTGGCGTACCCATCCCGTATCGGTTGTTCTCGCAAATGAAGATCACCGGCAACTTCCAAAGCGCTGCCAGGTTGAACGCTTCGTGCGCATGCCCGCTGGGCACGGCTCCCTCCCCGAAAAAGCATAGGACCACCTGGTCATGCTGCTGATATTTGGCCGCGAAGGCCAGGCCGGTCGCGAGCGGGATGTGACCGCCGACGATTGCGTACCCGCCCATGAACCGGCGCTCCGCGTCCACCAGGTGCATGGAGCCACCCTTTCCTTTGCACAGGCCAGTGGCTTTGCCGAACAGCTCGGCCATCACTTTTCCCGGGTCCGAGCCGCGGGCGAGGCAATGGCCGTGATCGCGATAGGCGCTGATGACATAGTCGTCGGGCCGGATGGCCGCAATCGCTCCCACGGCGACGGCTTCTTCTCCGATGTACAGATGAAGAAATCCGGCGATCTTGGCGAGGGCATACATCTCCGCCGACTTCTCTTCGAAGCGGCGGATCAGGAACATCTGACGATACAGTGACAGCAGGTCGGCGCGGTCCATCCGACGGTATTATGCATGGACGGAGGAGACTCGCACAAGTCTGCGGCACGTCGGTGCTGGTCAGACTGTCACGGGGGCCGGGAGGGAACGAAAAGGAGAGGGCAGCCCTCACCGAAGGGCCGCAATCACAACAGCACTTTGACGTCCGTTCCGTCGACTTTGACCTGGTAGGATTTGACGCAGGCGGAAGGGTTATTGACCGACACGCCGGTCTTCACGTTGAACTGCCAGCCATGCCAGGGGCAGGTGACCACCTCGCCGTCCAGGTCGCCCTCGCCGAGCGGGCCGCCCCGATGGACACAGGTGTTGTCGATCGCATAATAGGTGCCGTCGACATTGAACACCGCGATGGTTTGCCCGTTGACCTCGGCGACCATCCCGCTTCCCGGAGCGATGTCCGACGTGCTCGCGACCCTTACGAAATCCGCCATGCCGTCTCCTCCCCTCGTTTGCAAAGCGACGCGTCGCGTCGAAAATGCATCCGTTGATCCCTCTGGTATTCCCCTGGGCTTGCCACCGTGCTACTTGTCCGCGAAAGGTCCTTTGATTTTTTTCAGCAAACGCTCGACGCCCTGTTCTTCTTCCCCCGCGCCCGTTTCCGCAAGCCGAGCCGCGATCTTGGCCGCAATATCGCGAAAGGCCGCCGCCTGTGGCGACTGGGGATCGGCCACGACGATCGGCCTGCCGGTGTCGCCGCCGTCGCGAATGGCGGGATCGATCGGAATCCGACCCAAAAACGGGATGCCCAGTTTTTCCGCCGCCCGTTCCCCGCCTCCGTGCGAAAAGATGTCGGTGCGGTGCCCGCAATGGCCACAGACGAAGTAACTCATGTTTTCAATGATACCCAGCAACGGCACGTTGACTTTCTGGAACATCATCAGTCCCTTGCGCACGTCATGCAGCGCGACTTCTTGGGGCGTAGTCACGGCGATGGCGCCGGAGAGCGGGACCAGTTGGGATAGCGTCAGTTGCGCGTCGCCGGTGCCGGGCGGCAGATCGATCAGCAGGTAGTCCAGTTCTCCCCACAGGACATCGCGGAAAAACTGCTGGATAGCGGTGTGCACCATCGGGCCGCGCCAGACGACGGCGGTCTCCTCCGGCACGAAGAACCCCATCGAAATCAGTTTGACGCCGTGGCTCTCGGCCGGAACGATCTTACCGTCCTTCTGTTCTGGCGGCTTCTCCACACCCATCATCATCGGCGTGTTGGGGCCGTAAATGTCGGCGTCCAACAGCCCGACCTTCGACCCGTTCAAACTCAGCGCGACCGCCAGGTTGACCGCGACGGTGGACTTGCCCACGCCGCCCTTGCCGCTGCTGACGGCAATCACCTTTCTGACGCCTGGGATGAGATGGCGTCCCTCCTGGGCTGAAGATCCGGGGTTCAGTTCGGGCATAAGACTCCCTTCCTCTCGGTCAGCGATCGGGAGATCTTCCGTCTTCCGGCACGCACATGTTCATCATAAGCGATGAGCCGAGGAAAAGAAATGGGCCTCTCGGCCCAGGTGCAGCCTGGGCCGAGGGGGGCGCGGGAATCGATGGTGGGGGGTAATCGCTACGATTTCTGCCGTTGGAGGTTGTACGCCAATCCGACCAACGATAAGCTGTAGATCAGCCACTTCGAGGGGTCGAAGTTATACCATTTGGGTCCGTTTCGATAATCGCGGAGATAGGTATGGTGATAGTTGTGATAGCCTTCGCCGAACGTGAGCAACGAGATAAACCAACTGTCGCGGCTGCTGTCGAAGGTCCCGTGCGGCTGGGAACCCCAGAGGTGGCAGATCGAGTTGATGCAGAAGGTCGAGTTCAACACAAGGAAGGTCCGGCAGATGCCGGCCAACAGGAAACAGCTCAACCCGCCCATCCATCCTCCGTTGACCAGGCCGATGACAAAAGGAAGAGCCAGACCGGACAGCACGATCGGCACATACCAGCGATGCTGCCACATCACCACCCGATCCTTGCGAAGACGCAGTTCATATTTCTCGTCGCGGTGCGGCGATTTGATGAAGATCCACCCGCAATGGCTGTACCAAAATCCTTTCGTCGCGTTGTAGGGGTCTTCCTCTTGATCGCAACGGGCATGGTGCCGAATGTGATCCGCGCACCAGCGCAGGGCCGAGTTTTCCAACGCCCACCCGCCTGCGACCAACAGACATGCTTTCACCCACTCGGGACATTCGAAGCTTCGATGGGCGACCAGCCGGTGATAGCCCACGGTGATGCCGAGCCCGCTCACCACGTACAAAATACCCAACATCGCCCAGTCGACCGCGCTAAACCCATGGAAATAACCGAACAGCGGAACGCCGACCACCGTCGCCAGCGTGACTGCCGCGAACAACACAATCGTGAGATAATCCAACGAATACTTCGTTTGGCCCATTCTTCCTCCTCCGCCCACACGTCTTTCGCCGTCGTGAGACCGACGGCCTCTGCGCGCCCGATGCTATCCAACCTTGTCCGAATTTTCAAGAAAATCTCTCACCGGTGTATACTGAGCATGACACGCACAATTCTTGCTTGTGTACGGGACCATGAGCGCGCAAGCATCTTCCCCTCCTTCTGAGACTCGGATCAAGCAGATCGGAGAAGATCTGGCTCGTCGCTCATCCGGTCACGCTCCGACGGTGTTTGATCCGCGCCGTTGGTCTCACACCCTGATTAACATGGCCATGAAGGACGAGGCCTTCAAGGTTCAGCTCTTTCGTTTTGTCGATGTGCTCCCGTCTCTGCGCGACGATCGGCAGGTCGCCCGACTGGCAGAAGAATATTTCGGTGAGAGCGTCGGCCGGATTTTCGGCCTTCAGTGGGGACTCAAAGCGCTCTCGGCCACCGCGCTCGGCGCGAGCCTAGGGGCCAGATCCATTCGCCATCAGGTGGAGCAAATGGCGCGAACGTTCATCGCCGGCTCCACCATCGACGAGGCGCTGCCGGTGCTGGAACGGCTCTGGACAGACAAGCGAGCTTGCTCTGTTGATTTACTGGGCGAGGCGACGGTCAGCGAGCGCGAAGCCGATCGATACCGGGATCGCTGTCTGGAGACCCTCGCGCGGCTGGGTGAGGCATCGGTCTCGTGGCCCGCCGTTCCCGTGCTCGAGCGGGACCACCTTGGCACCTTGCCGCGGATCCAGTTGTCGGTCAAGGTCTCCGCCCTCTATTCGCAACTCGATCCCATCGATCCGGAGGGCGCCTTCCGAGCGGTTGGAGCCCGCCTGCGCCCGCTCCTCGATATGGCTTGTGCCTTGCCCGCTTCGATCATTTTTGACATGGAGCAGGTGGAGACGAAAGATTTGATCCTGTCGATTTTCACGCGGCTCCTTTCTGAGGACGCCTATCGAGCCTATCCCTTCGCCGGCCTAGCCTTGCAAGCCTATCTGAAAGAAACCCGGCGGGACATCGAAGCCCTGCTCAGCTGGACCCGCGCGCGGGGGGCGCCGATCACGATCCGACTGGTCAAGGGCGCCTATTGGGACTCGGACACCATCCGCTACCAACAAAGAGGGTGGCCGGTGCCGTTGTTCGAACACAAGGCGGAGACGGATTTGAACTACGAAGCGCTGACAACCCTGCTGTTGCAACACGCCGAGCTGATCCGACCTGCGTTCGGCACCCACAATCTACGCAGCCTGGCCTACGTTGAGGCCGCGGCAGAATCCTTGGGTCTTGCGGCCAATGCGTGGGAGTATCAGATGATCTTCGGCATGGCTGAGCCGTTTCAGACGGCCGTGACGTCGTTGGGACGCCGTCTGCGAATCTACACGCCGGTTGGCGAATTGCTGCCCGGTATGGCCTACCTGGTCCGACGACTGTTGGAAAATACGTCGAACGAATCGTTCTTGCGGAAGGAATACGTCGAATCGGAACCACTGGAAAGGTTGTTGGCTCCTCCGCAGGTCCCCAGCCGAACCGTGGATCGTGCGGAAGGGATGCCGGACCGATTCGTGAATGAGCCGCATTCGGATTTTTCCCGCGCCTCGGTCCGCGCCGCCATGCACGACGGCATCGCCCGCGTGAAGAAACAATTGGGCGGCTCCTTCCCTCCCCGTGTTGCGCCCGGCGTCTCCCTTTCCGGCGCCGACATGGCCTCGATGAATCCCAGCGCGCCGCATCAGATCGTCGGCCGCACCAAGGCCGCCGCGCCGACCGACGTGCCCGCTATGGTCCGGGCGGCGCTCGACCTGTTCGACGAGTGGCGGGCGACGTCACCCGTCCGTCGGGCGGCCGTGCTCCAAAAAGCGGCCGCGCTCATGCGCGAGCAGCGATACGACCTGGCCGCTTGGGAAATCTTCGAAACCGGCAAGCCATGGCGCGAAGCCGACGCCGATGTCGCCGAGGCGATCGACTTTCTGGAGTTCTACGCGCGAGAGATGCTCCGGCTGGGGCAACCCAAACGGTTGGGCCGCGAACCGGGAGAATTGAATCATTTGCTGTATGAGCCGCGCGGACTAACCGTCGCCATCGCGCCGTGGAACTTCCCGCTGGCGATTCCGACCGGCATGGTCTCCGCCGCGTTGGTCACCGGCAACGTGGTCGTCTTCAAACCCTCGGAACGGTCGCCGGTCATGGGACACCATTTGGTTCGTATTCTGGGCGAAGCCGGGGTGCCGCCCGGCGTGCTCCAGCTTGCCGTCGGCGGCCCCGAGCTGGGTCAGGCCTTGGTCGACCAGCCCGAGGTCTCGACGATCGCGTTCACCGGTTCGAAAGATGTCGGGCTTCGCATCGTTGCCCGCGCGGCTCAAGTCGCACCGGGCCAGCGGATGGTCAAGCGGGTCATCGCAGAAATGGGAGGCAAGAACGCTGTCATCGTCGATGAGACGGCCGACCTCGACGAAGCCGTCGTCGGCGTGGTGACGTCATTCACCGGCTATCAGGGACAAAAATGCTCGGCCTGCTCTCGCGCCATCGTCCATGAGGCCGTCCATGACGTGTTTGTGCGGCGTCTGGCCGAGGCGGTGGAGAGCCTGACGATCGGGAACCCCGAAGATCCGGGCACACGTGTGGGACCGATGATCGACGCACGGGCGCGCGATAAGGTGCGGCAGTATATCGACATCGGCAAGCGAGAAGGACGGCTGGTGATCGAACGGAAGGTCGAGGAGCCTGGCTATGTCGTCGGTCCAGCGGTCTTCGCGGATATTCAACCCGACCATCGATTGGCCCAGGAGGAAATCTTCGGACCGGTTCTGGCGATCATGCGGGCGAAGACCTTTGAAGACGCGCTTCGGTTGGCCAACCAGTCTGCCTACGCGCTGACCGGCGGGCTGTACTCGCGGAGTCCCGCCAACATTCTTGCGGCGCGACGGCTCTTCGATGTGGGCAATCTGTACATCAACCGGCCGATCACGGGCGCGCTGGTAGGGCGACAACCGTTCGGCGGGCATCGGTTCTCAGGAATCGGAGCCAAGGCCGGCGGCGAAGACTATCTCCCACAGTTCATGATTACGCGCGTGATCAGCGAAAACACGCTGCGCCGAGGATTCGCTCCGGCTGAGTGAGGCCGGAGGCGCGTTGATCTCTGCCTTTTCCAACTCCTCGGTGATCTCTGTCGCCAGGCCTCGATCCGTCCGGAACGGCGGTAACTCCTGCCGTTCGATGTACTTCGCCAGGCCAATGCCCTTGACGAACCAGGCGGTCATCAGGTCCGTGCCGACGGCCGTCTTGCCGGTGCCGGAGAGATGGATCCGAAGCGTCATCTTAGCTTCGACACGGACGGCGTCCGAGTAAGTGCCGGCCGGGACGGTCACCGGTTCCCTTCCGATCACGCTCACGACGCCATGCACGTCGACCCGTTCGTCGATTCCGTCCCCGTCGAGATCCGTTCCGAAATTCAGGTTCTTACGGTCGAACTGCTGGAAGGATGACGGATACTTCAAGGGAAACTGCACGATTTGGTAGGGAACCAATTGTTGTTCCAGCGGGGTGCCGGGCTCCGAACCGTAATAGACGATCCCAGCCGCATCACGGCGATAGAAGCTGTCGGACGGCCCGTGGTTCCCTGCGTTGGTGTCGTGAAAGACCGTGACGGTGATCCCTCTGAGGACACGGGTCCCGGTGATCATCGACACATTGGTAAAGAATTTGTGGTTGATGGTTTGGAGAGGGCCCTCTAGGATGTGACCGCGATACTCCCATCGGTTTCCGATCGCATCCGGAAAATATTCGGCGGATTGTGCAATGACCTCTGCTTCCTCAGCGACGGCCGTGCGCAGGATGGCCGCGCTTGCCAGCAGGCTGAACCCGATAAGAAGACTAAAGCCGCTCGTGTGAAAACGCTTACCCATCGTGCCGACCGAGACCTCGGCCATGGCGGAAAGAACGGTACCACACTCCCTTTCCTCCCGGCAAGAGACCTCCGCCAGGAACCTTGTCGGGCCAGGCCGTCGCTTGCCATCCCGGCTGACCTTGCCGATAATGCGGGCGTACCATGGTGAACCTGTCACGCCGGCAATCCCGCCCATCTCCGTCGCGATCAGGAACTCGCAAGACGGTGCTGGTCACCGGAGGTTCGCGGGGCATCGGCCGGGCGATTTGCCTGGCCTTCGCGCAAGAGGGTTGGAGGGTGGGAATTCATTATCGAGAGCGTCGCGAAGAAGCCGAACTGACTTGCGCGGCAGTCGTCTCGTCGGGCGGAGAGGGCGCATTGTTTCAGGCCGACATCCGATCCGCTGAACAAGTTCGAACGATGATCCGAGCCTTCCTCGATCGGTGGGATCGGCTTGATGTCGTGGTCTGTAACGCCGGCCAGGCGGTCAGCGGACTGTTGATCCGCCATGATCCCGAGCAATGGCGGCAAGTCATCGAGACTAATTTGACCGGGACCTTTCATTGCCTGCAAGCGGCGGCCGCGCCGATGTTGCGTCGACGGGACGGCTCCATCATCGTGGTAGGTTCGTACGCGGCGGACTGCGGGGGGACGGGCCAAGCCGCCTATGCCGCCTCGAAAGCGGGGTTGCTCGGGCTGGTCAGGACGGCGGCCCGCGAATGGGGTCGGTCCAACATCCGGCTTAATATCGTCTATCCCGGTTGGCACCAGACGGAATTGGTCGGATCAGCCATGCCCGACGCCGCGCATCTTGACGACCATCTGCTCGGACGGTCGCCGCGTCTTGAAGAGGTGGCCCGAACCGTCGTCCATTTGGCGCTCCGGCAAGATGTCTCCGGGCAGATTTGGAATCTCGACAGTCGCCCGGTCTAATGCCGGTTGAGCGTTTCATGGCCGAGTCCTTTTCTCCCGTTCCTGCCATCCCTTGCGTGTTTGTGACGGGCACGGATACCGGTGTCGGGAAGACGTTCGTCACCGCGGCGCTCGCGCGACATCTGAAGAACCGGGGTCTGGCGGTCGGTGTGATGAAACCGGTCGAAACGGGTGCCACGCATGGCGCAACGGACTTGTCTGATGCGGACCGTTTGGCGCGCGCCGCTGGAGTTCTGGACGCTCTGGACCTGATCGCTCCTTACCGCTTTCCTGATCCCCTCGCTCCACTGGCGGCGGCACGACGTGCCGGCCAGTCGGTGGATGTCAGTCGGATTGTCCGGGCGGTGCACACCTTGCGGGGCAGACACGCGGTGCTGTTGATCGAAGGGATCGGCGGGGTGCTGGTACCGCTCGCCCCCCGACTGGATGTACGGGATTTGATTGCGTGCCTGGAGACGCCCGTGCTCGTCGTGGGACGCGCAAGCCTCGGCGGCGTGAACCATGCGTTGTTGACCGTCGAGGCGGTGCGGCGACGGGGCTTGACCGTGCTGGCGATTGTGCTGAATGAGCCTGCTCCGATGGCGGCCGCCACGGCCGCCGAGTTACAGTCGCGCTCGACCGTCGAATTGATCCGCGAGCTCAGCGGAGCGCCGGTCGTCGGCCCACTGCGGCACCAACGGGTTGATGGGCGCTCCTGGGAGGCGACGCTGGACCGGATTGCGCAGGACGACACGATCAGCTGGCTGGCCGATCTGCTGCTGGGAGGCGCGCGATGAACGTGCGGACGGCCTGTCCGATATCAGAGGCAGCGAGGACGGCGGAAATCACGGCGACGCCGTCGGCCCCGGCTCTCATAATCGCGTCGACGGACTCGATTGTGATCCCGCCGATCGCAAAGACCGGCAGGTCGGTCAGCGGACGAATCGCCCGCAGACCGTCGAGACCGACGACCGGGTCATGCTGCGACTTCGTTCCGGTCGGAAAGATCGGCCCGAACCCTACGTAGTCGGCTCCCCCCTCGGTGGCTTCCTCCACCTGTTCCGGGCGATGGGTTGAAACGCCGATGATCTTTCCCGCGCCGAGCAGGGAGCGGGCATGGGGCAGCGGGACATCTTCCTGTCCTAAGTGGACGCCGTCAGCGTCCACCGCCAAAGCCAAGTCGCAGCGGTCGTTGACGATCAGCAGCGAACCGGTCTCCGCCGCGGCCCGACGCAGCGCCATCGCACGTCGGTAGGCCTCGCCCATGGGCGAGAGTTTGTCGCGGTACTGGAACAGGCGCGCCCCGTGAGCCGCCGCTTCCTGCAAGACCTCCTCGAGCGGCCGGTCCGCTCGGACGGCCGGGTCGAGAATCAGATAGAGACCTTTCAAGAGCGGATGCGGCGCAGGCCGGGCGGACATGGCGGTCACACGATCGGACACGGTCAGGAAGCGTGATTCGCGAGGAACCGCTCGAGAAAACTCGTCGAGACGTGGCCCTTCTGAAAATCGGGATCGTTGAAGATTTTCTTATGCAGCGGAATGGTGGTCTTGATGCCTTCGATGACGAACTCGTCGAGCGCCCGCCTCATGCGGGCCATCGCCTCCTGCCGGTCGCGTCCGTGCGTGATCAATTTCGCAATCATGGAATCGTAGTACGGGACGACCACCGCCTGTGCTTCCATCGCGGAGTCGACCCGGACCCCGAAACCGCCCGGTGGAGCCCATTTCGTAATCCGCCCAGGGCAGGGTGTGAACTTGTCCGGACACTCGGCGTTGATCCGGCATTCGAAGCTGTGTCCGGTCAACTGGATGTCCTGTTGCCTGAACGACAGCGGTTGTCCGTCGGCGATGCGGATCTGTTCCTTGATCAAATCGATTCCCGTGACCATCTCGGTGATGGGATGCTCGACCTGGATGCGGGCGTTGACTTCCATAAAAAAGAAATTGAGGTCCTTGTCCAGCAGAAACTCCACCGTTCCAGCGTTGCGGTAGTGCACCGCTTTCACCGCTTCGACCGCCACTCGGCCCATCTCCCGCCGCAGCCGCTCGTCCACGACTGGCGAGGGGGTTTCCTCGACGAGCTTTTGGTGACGGCGCTGAATGGAGCAATCCCGCTCGCCGAGATACACGACGCGCCCCCGGTGGTCGGCCAGGATTTGGACTTCGATATGGCGGGGTTCGAGAAAGTACCGTTCGAGATACACCCCTTCGTTGCCGAACGTGGTTTTGGCTTCCGCCTGGGCGGCCTGAAACGCACGGGCGAGGTCCTCGGCTTTGTTGACGACCCGCATGCCGCGCCCGCCGCCGCCGGCCGAGGCTTTGATGATGACGGGAAACCCGATGGCCTTCGCCGCTTCCAGCGCTTCCGCTTCGCTTCGCACTTCGCCGGGACTGCCCGGTGTGACAGGCAGCCCGCGGCGGGCCACGATTTCCCGCGCCTTGGCTTTGTCGCCCATCAGCGCGATATTTTCCGAGGTCGGCCCGATGAATTTGATCCCGATGGATTCGCAGACTTCGGCGAAATGGGCATTCTCCGAGAGGAACCCGTAACCGGGATGGATGGCATCCGCGCCAGTGATCTCGGCGGCGCTCAGGACGTTGGGGATGTTGCGATAACTCAGGGCGTCCTCAGCCGGGCCGACGCAGATACGCTCGTCCGCGAACCTGGTGTGAAGGGCATTGGCATCGGCCTCGGAATGGATCGCCACGGTTTTGATCCCGAGTTCCTTGCAGGCTCGGATGATTCTGAGGGCGATCTCTCCGCGGTTGGCGACCAAAATCTTCTTGAACACGTGATGACTCGATAGGGGCTCACGCGAAGGCGATCTTCAACCCGCCCCTGTTCCTACTCCGCGGCCTTTGGATCGATGAGAAATAACGGCTGACCGTATTCCACCGGTTTAGTGCTCTCGACCAAAATTTTGACGATTCTCCCGTCCACCTCGGATTCGATCTCGTTCATGAGCTTCATAGCTTCCACGATACACAGCACCTGTCCTTTCTTGACGAAGTCGCCTTCCTCCACGTACGGGTCGGCATCGGGCGAGGGAGAGCGATAAAAGGTGCCAACGATCGGAGAGGTAATGGTGACCAAGCCGGTCGTGTCCTGGACCGGCGGGCCGCTCGGCATTTGACCGGCAGCGGGTTGAGCCGCCGGCTGGCTTTCCGGTGTCGACGCGGTTTGCGGACGGATGCTCGTTTCGTGCCGAAGCCGGATGCGGGTTCCTTCGCGCTCGACCTCCAACTCCGTCAAATGATTGCGCCGCAGCAGGTCGATGAGCTCCTGCACCTGCTTGGTTTGATCGCTGGACAGCAACGGCCGGTCTCTCGCCACATCGGCGAAAGCCCGAGGCAAAATGATGGGTCGGCCGCGCTCCCTGCGCGCCCGTGGGCGAGATCGCGATTTGCTCACCGAACACGCTCCACGTATTCGCGGGTTCTCGTGTCGATTTTGATGACTTCCCCGACCTCGAGATACAACGGCACCTTGATGACGGCGCCGGTCTCGACGACGGCGGGCTTGCTCCCCCCAGACGCCGTGTCGCCCCGGACGCCCGGCTCCGCGTCTACCACCTTCAGCTCGATGAAGATCGGCAGCTCCACGGCGATCGGCTGGTGTTCGTAGATCAGGATCTTGACGATCATGTTTTCCTTGAGCAGATCGACGTTGGGTCCCAACTGTTTCTTGTCGTAGATGAACTGCTCATACGTTTCCGTGTCCATAAACGTATAGGAATCCCCCGACGCGTAGAGGAATTGCATCTCGCGTTCATCGAGATCGGGCTCTTCGAACTTTTCGCCGGATCGAAACGTGCGATCCAGCACGTTGCCGGTCTTGTAGCTTTTGAGCTTCGTGCGTACGAACGCCCCGCCCTTGCCGGGCTTGACGTGTTGGAACTCCACAATGTAGTAAGGCTCGCCTTCGACCAGAATACGGGCACCATTACGAAAATCGGCGGTCGAAATCACAGTCCTCTTCCTCTCTTTCGCTTCTCATCGATGACGGTGAAAACAGATGATGCACATGCGGACCGGTTGGACGCGGATCGACCAGGCATCGCCCACTTGCCCCGTCTACGCTTTTCCGCCGCCTTTGCGCGGAGTCCGCCGGGCCGTTCGAGTGGACTTCAGGTGATCGAGGAGACCACGCATTGCGAGCAGATACCCCGTCGGACCAAACCCCGAGACTTGGCCCAACGCCACGCCGGCGATGTAAGAGCGGTGCCTGAACGGTTCCCGTTGATGGATATTGGTCAAATGCACTTCGACGGTCGGCAAAGCGGTTGCCGCGATCGCGTCTCGAATCGCCACGCTGGTATGGGTGTATCCGGCCGGATTGATGATGAGACCGTCGAATCCTGTTCTGGCCTCTTGGATCCAGGTGACCAGTTCGCCTTCGCTGTTCGACTGTTTGATCTCGACATGGATTCCTATCTGCTCGGCCAGCCGCGTGATGGCGTCATTGACAGCCTTCAGGGATGTGGTCCCGTACAGCGATCGCTCCCGGGTTCCCAGCAGATTGAGGTTAGGGCCGTGGAGCACAAGCATCCGCACCATGTCTGATTCCACCGGTCCGTGCTTCCACAAACCGCACTCCTCGGCTCCCCTTTCCAACTGGGTTGGGACAACTATTGTAGCAATCCGTCGAAGTCGGGTCAAACAAAGGTTCAGGCTCGCCTTACCCACGATGCCGAAGTCTGATGGTCCTTAGCAGCTGTTCGAGGCGTGCCCGTTTGCGCAATGTCTGAGGCCTATCGGAAGTTGCGGAGTCGGCCGCCAGGCCGGCGACGTGGGACCGGGCCTCCTCGCCCCGGTCAGGCGGATGTGCTTTTTCGAGGCGAGCCGCTGTGCGTCGATAGGTTTCGGGTTCGACCGGTGGTCCCCACGGATATCGGTCGAGGGTGGATTTGAGCGTCACTGCTCCTTTGTCTTGAGGATTGATCGTCAGGATCACCTCGCAGGAACGCAACGCCGCTTCTTTGACTCCTTCGGCGGCATGCATTTAGGCCAGCGTGCGGTGAGCTCCCAGATTGTCCGGGCGTCTCCTGACCGCATCCTCGAGGAGCGTTCTGGCTTTTGCGGTTTGTCCGAGATGCACATAGGCGCCTCCCAGCGTCACCATCGCCGTGACGAATCCCAGAAGCACTTGCAGCCCCGCTTCCAACACCGCGGCGGCCTCCTGCCACAGGCCCACTTTCCCGTACTCTTCGGCCAGAGGGAGAAAGACCTTTGACTGTGGATCTCTGGCTAACGCGGCGGTAAGTCGTTCGATCTCAGAAAAACGAACACGCTCTTCAAAAGGCAGCGAAGACGGCATCGGCGAGCACCAGATCGCCGCTAGTCCGTTTGAGAACAGGTCCGCCGGACGTCAGTGCGCAAACGCTGGATCGCATCGAGGATGTGATGGGCCAGTTCCCGCTTGGGCATCAGGGGGAGCCGAATTTCGCGCTGATCACGGTCGATCAGCGTCGCTGCATTCATGTCGGATCCGAAACCGGCCCCTTCGGCGCGCACATCGTTGGCGACGATCAAGTCGAGACGTTTGCGTATGAGCTTTTCCTTGGCATGGGCGACGAGATTCTGCGTCTCGGCGGCAAAACCGACCAAAATCTGCGAGGTGCGGCGTTTAGACAGAAGATGCAAAATATCGCGGGTGGGTTCGAGCGTCAAGGATTTCCATGCGTGTTCTGTCTTCTTCAATTTGTGATCCGCCGGATGTTTCGGACGAAAGTCCGCGACTGCGGCGGCCATGATAATGACGGTTGCCCAGGCCAGTCGCATCATCAGCGCCTTTTCCATTTCCTCCGCGGTGGTGACGGCCACGGCGTCAACCCCCGCAGGAATAGGAAGCGACGTCGGGCCGGTCACGAGCGTGACCGCCGCGCCGCGCTCGCGGGCCGCTTGGGCGATGGCATAGCCCATTTTTCCGGAGGAACGATTCGAGATGAAGCGGACCGGATCGATGGGTTCTTGAGTCGGACCAGCCGAGACCAGCACGCGCTCGCCGACCCAGTCCCGACTCCGAGAGAGTTGCGCCTCGATCGCGGCGAGGATCGTCGTTTCCTCGGCCAGCCGTCCCTGTCCGATTCGGCCGGAGGCCAACGGGCCTTCGACGGGATCGATGATGAGCGCGCCTCGTTGCCGCAGTTGGGCGACGTGGGATACCACAGTCGGATGCGCCCACATGTCGCCGTCCATTGCCGGCGCAATGATCAAGGGACAGCGGGTTGTCAGGAGCAACGTGCTGAGCAGATCATCCGCGAGCCCCAACGCGGCCTTGGCCAAGAAATGGGCGGTGGCGGGCGCGACGACGATCGCATCAGCCTGTTCCGGCAGGCGGAGATGAAGCATCTCCTGGTGCGTCGCAAAGAGGTCGGTGGCGACCGGCTGCCCGGAGAGCACCTCGAAGGTGAGCGGCGCGACGAACCGCGCGGCGGCCTCGGTCAGCACCACGTTGACGTGCGCCCCCTCCCGGACCAGTGAGCGCAACAGTTCAACCGCCTTATAGGCAGCGATGCTCCCGGTGACGCCGAGGACGATCCGCTTCCCGAGAAACTTGGGTATTGGCTCAGCCTGCACGACCGCTGGTTACTCTTCGCTTTCCGGTTCAGCAGCCGGCTTGACCGAATCATCGACGTAGACGCTCAGTTCTTTCTTGATCTCCTTGGCGTCCTCACCGGTCACGGCCGCCATACGCTCGGTCTCTGTCTCCCTGCTGCGCTTGGCTTCCCGAAGCGCCTCGCGTGCCTCTTTTCCGGTCAAGAACTGCACTTCGCCGCGCAGCACCTCGTCCAGCGCGATCGTCGTCTCTTTAGTGAACTTCGACGTGCCGGTCGGCTTGGCTCCCTGAATCAAGTGCTTCGCCCGCTGAACGGCGACGAGGACAAGCCGGTGACGGGAATCGAACCGATCGTGATCAAATTCCGGTAATAAGGACAACATGTCAACCATGGGTCTTTGTGCTCCCTTTCGCAGCCGCAGACGCGTCTCTGTCCGTGGGCTTGGTCTCTTTATCCAGGATAAAGTTCTCCTCCAGCCAGGCCATATCAAGCCGTTTGGTCTTGATCCGTTCTGCCCAAAAGATGCTTTCCAGCTCTTTCAGCGACTGCTTCAGCTCCTCGTTTCGCACGATGTAGTAATACTCGCGGTAACTCCAAACTTCTTCGCGGGCTTTCTGGAGGCGCCGTTGGATTTCCTCCGGAGAATCGCCGGCACGGGCCTGAAGCCGCGTCCGCAGGACTTCCAGCGACGGGGGAAGAATGAAAATATAGACGGCGTCTTCGAATTTTTTCTTCACTTGCATCGCACCCTGGACATCGATTTCCAGCAGGACATCGATCCCCTGTTCCAGCTTGTCGGACAGGGCTTTTCTAGGTGTGCCGTACCAGTGGCCGTAGACGCGGGCGTACTCCAGAAACTCGTTCCGCTCGATCATGTCCTGGAACACGCGTTCTTCGACGAAATAGTAGTCACGTCCGTGCTCTTCACCGTGGCGCGGCTTTCTAGTCGTGTAGGAAATCGAATGCCACACGTCTGGAACGATGGAGACGATTTGTTTGCACAACGTGGTCTTTCCGGCTCCGGACGGCGCGGAGACGATGAACAGCAGTCCCCTCCGATGTTCCGAGGAACTCTTTCTGGTTGGCGACGGTTCGGATGGCATAGAAAGGCTCGCCTCAGCAGCCGCGGCTATTCAACGTTCTGGACCTGTTCGCGAATCTTCTCCAGTTCCGACTTGATGTGGACGACCCGCCTCGCGATTTCGGCATCGGCGGCTTTGGAGCCGATGGTGTTGATCTCGCGCCCCATTTCCTGCAGCAGAAAATCCAACGTCTTACCCACCGAGCCCTCCCGCCGCAGGAGGTGATCAAACTGTACCATATGGGAATCAAGCCTGACCAATTCTTCGGTGACGTCGCAACGGTCGGCGTAGATCGCCAATTCCTGATTCAACCGTCCGACATCCGGCGGGTTGGCCCCGAGAAGGTTCTCGACCCGGGCTTTCATACGGATAAACGCTTCCCGCGCGACTTCGGGAGCGCGTTCGGCGATGAAGCTCTTCGCCATTCGGATCGAACGGAGTCGCTCCCGGATGTCTTTGGCCAGCGCGGCTCCCTCGCGGCGGCGCATGCGGTCCAGATCGGTCAACGCTTGGTCAAGCAGCCGCTTGGTCAGACGGCTGAGCCGTGGATCGCTGCTCGGCTGGTCCGTGATCACCATGATGTCCCGGAAACCGGAGAGCAGCGCGAGATCGATCGTTCCGCCGATCCGCAGATCCTTCTGCAGCTCACGGAGGGCTTGATGGTACTGCCTGGCGAGGGAACGGTCAAGAGAGACGGCTCGCGCCGCGTCTCTTTCGCCCCCTAGCGAGACTGTCACCTCCACACGGCCGCGAAGACAACGCCGTTGCACCGCTTTCTTGAATGGTTCCTCGAGATCGCTCAGCGAACGTGGCAACCGCGTCACAATCTCCAAAAAACGATGATTGACTGCGCGCACTTCCACCGCCACGGATCCCCGCCGCCAACTCGCTTCGCGCCGGCCGTAGCCCGTCATGCTGCGAATCATCGGGGCCGCTTCCCTTCCCACGGACAGTCGTCGTAGATGGCGCACTCCCCGCACTTGGGTTTGCGGGCGAGGCACACGTATCGACCGTGCAACAAGAGGAGTTGTGACCCTTCCGTCCACTTGTCCTTCGGAATGACGCGCTGAAGATCCTCTTCGATTCGGTCGGGATCCCTCGATCGAGTCAGTCCCAGGCGGGTGGCCACCCGCTTGACGTGGGTATCCACCACGACGGCCGGCTGCCCGAACGCGTTACCGAGCACCACGCTCGCGGTCTTCCGTCCCACGCCAGGCAAGGTCGTCAATTCCTCCATGGTGCGGGGGACTTTTCCGCCGAAGCGCTCCTCCACAGACTTGGCGCATTCGATGAGGTGGTTTGCCTTGCTCTTGTAGAACCCGGTCGAACGGATCATCGCCTCCAGTTCCGTCCGTTTCGCGCGGGCGTAATCGGCGGGCCTGAGGTATTTCTTAAAGAGCGCCGGCGTAACCTGATTCACGCGCCGGTCCGTGCACTGGGCCGACAGGATCGTGGCGACCAACAACTCCCATGGGTTCCGGTACTTTAATTCCACCCGAGCCGACGGCCAGATCCGGCGAAGCGCACGAAGGATGTGCTGCACTCGCTTGTGCGGTTTTGTGTCTGTCACGCTTCGCCGGTCGTTCTCGACACGATTAACCACTCAGCTCGCAAAAAGCGGCGTTCAGGGGACCACAGCCGCCGGAACGGCGCTGCACCATTCGCCAGCCTGTTCATTCCAGCGAGGGGACACATTTGCCACATGCGCGTCAAGATAGTCAATCAGCGGAGGGAGGGTGGTCGGATCAAGAGCCGAAATGCTCAACGCGTTGTAACGGCGGCGCAGTATTTCGACTTCGCGCGGCGGCAGCCGATCACATTTATTCAACACCAAGACGCGGGGAATGCGGTCGAGTTGCAATTCGGCGAGGATTGCTTCGACCGCCGCCATCTGTCCGTCGAGGTCCTTGGCGCTGGCGTCGAGCAGATGCAGAAGCAGATCGGCGTCCCGCAACTCCTCGAGAGTGGTACGGAACGCGCCCATAAGCTCTTTCGGAAGGTCGCGGATGAAGCCGACCGTGTCGGTGATGATGATCTCCCGATCGCGCGGGAAACGGAGCCGTCGGCTCGTGATGTCGAGGGTTTCGAACTGTCGGTCCTGTACCGAGACCCGGCTTTTGGTCAACACATTGAGCAGCGTGGACTTGCCGGCATTGGTGTACCCGACGATGGACACGATCGGCAGGGCGTGCCGGAGCCGGCGGGCGCGCCGTTGATCCTGGTGCCGCGCGAACAGCGAGAGTTCTCGCTCCAGATGCGCGATGCGGTCACGGACTCGGCGGCGATCGGTTTCCAGTTTTGTCTCGCCCGGTCCCCGCGCCCCGATGCCGCCGCCCAGGCGGGATAGCGTCGCGCCGCGTCCTGAGAGGCGGGGTAGCAAATAACGGAGTTGCGCCAATTCGACCTGAATCTTGCCTTCTCGGCTATGGGCGCGGCGGGCGAAAATATCCAAAATCAGTTGGGTCCGATCGATGACTTTCATCTCCGTAATCTCCGAGATCGCCCGCACCTGCGCCGGCGTCAGGTCCTGATCGAAAATCAGCAAGTCGGCCCCGCAGTGCAGAGCCCGGATGACGACCTCTTTCAACTTGCCGCTGCCCAGCAAGAATCGTTGGTGCTGCTCGGACGTCCGCTGAATGATTTTATCCAATACATGCACGCCGGCCGAAGCGGCCAGTTCCGACAGCTCTTCCAGCCGGTCTTCCTGGACGGTCCGGCTTCGCGGCGAAGCACTGACCAGAATCGCGGATTCCGCGCGGTCGCCGACCGTGTGGCCTGACGACGCGCGCATCAGTTCCGTCTCCAAAGCGGCCACGAATTTGTCGCACTCCAACTGTAAGTTGTGCAACGGAGTCGGCGCCAAAACCTCATGGACCTGCCCGCGTGGGTTGGGCGGCAGCAAATGGGCGACATGAACGTCGGCCGGCCGGCCGTCGTCGCCCGCACCAATGGCGGCGATCAAATCCAGCCGTAGCAGCGCCAGGTGCGTCAAATCCGACTGGCTCAAAGGCGAGTTGTCCAACTGTGCACGTACCAGCCGGATACCGCGCAACGCGCGAGGTCCGGCCCTGAATTTGGCGAGATCGCGGAGCGATGGCACGCATCCGTCCCCGACCAGCACCTGCTCAACCGCGCCGCGCCGGGTGATGAGCAGTCCGATGGATCGCCCGATTTCCCGTGCCAACTCCGTGCAGTGTCGCGCCAATTCGGGGCTGATGACCTTGTCGCTGGGCACGCGGCGGCGACACAGATGTTCGAGCCGGGTCATCTGACTGGGTTTGAGGCCCGCAACATGTCCGAGAACGGTGGGAATGGACAACCTCCGAGTGATTCCGATCGCCGCCCTATGGGCGCTCGGCATCAGGCGACGAATCGACCGCGATCGCGGCCAGGGACAGTTCAGCGTCGGACTCGAGTTCCCAGGTTGATCGTCTACCTCGTTCCAACGCGTTCAGCCCAGCTGCCGCGACCATGGCAGCGTTATCCGTACAGTATGCCAGCGATGGCAGGCCCAGGCGGATCCCTGCTTCGGCGGCCTGTCCGGCCAACCGAGCGCGTAACCGAGAGTTGGCCGAGACTCCCCCGACCACGGCCAGTGCCGGTACACGATGCCGACGCACCGCTTCAAACGCCTTAATGACCAACACGTCCACAATCGCTTCTTGGAAAGAAGCCGCCAAGTCCGCTTTTTGAACGTCCCGCACCGCTCCATTGCGATCTCTCAAATGGTAGAGCAGCGCCGTCTTGAGTCCGCTGAAACTAAAGTCGAGACTCCCCTTTTTGAGATGGGCGCGTGGAAATCGGACGGCGCCTGGGTCGCCCGTCCTGGCAAGCCGATCGATGGCCGGCCCGCCTGGATACCCGAGTCCGAGCATCTGAGCCGCCTTGTCGAAAGCCTCGCCAGCGGCGTCATCCAGCGTCTGTCCGAGGAGACTATAGAATCCATCGGAGCGGACAAGATACAGATGAGTGTGCCCGCCGGAGACGACCAGAACCACGCAAGGAATCGGAAATTCCCGGTCCTCGATCCAAGCCGATGCGATGTGGGCTTCGAGGTGGCTGACTCCGACGAAGGGAAGCTTCAACGCGAACGCGGCGGCCTTGGCATAACTGACACCGACCAGCAGAGCACCGGCCAATCCGGGACCCTGAGTGACCGCGACAGCTTTCAGGTCGGACCAGCGGAGCTGCGCGGCGCGAAGCGCTTCGCTTACCGTGGTCTCGATCCGTTCGATATGTCGCCGTGAAGCCAGCTCGGGGACGACGCCCCCATAGCGGTTGTGCAGGTCATGCTGGGAGAACACGATATTGGCCCATACCTTCCTGTCGGGACCCACAACAGCGGCCGCCGTTTCGTCGCAGGAGGTTTCGACACCGAGTATCGGCCCGTATGGCGAGCAAGAAGAAGATACAGCCGAGTGGCGACGCATGGCGGTATCAGAAGTGGCCGAAGGCGAGTGGAAGGTGTCCGTAGCGGAGTCTGATCGTTGGGTGGAGAAAACAAAGCGACCCCCGCGTTCCCATCGTTTCTACGGGGGTCGCTTCAGATGTGCCCCAGTGGATGACAAACTCCCGTACGCTCGTTTCCAACCGGGTTACACTCCCGCCATCGCTTCCTGTTCGATAAACGCGGGAGCACCGTCTCGGAGCACCACTTTGATCTTGCGGCAATCTTTGAATCGGCCTTTGATGATCTCCTCAGACAGAGGATCGCCGATGGTCCGTTGAATCGTGCGCCGCATGGGACGGGCACCATAGAGGGGTTCGTATCCCTCCTTGATCAGCCAGTGCTTGACTTCCTCGTCGATTTCGATTTCGACGCCGCGCTCCAGCAAACGCGCGTTCAGCTCTCTCAGCAGAATGTCCAAGATGCTATAGAGGTGTTCCTTCTCCAGTGGATGGAACACGACGATCTCGTCGATCCGGTTCAGAAACTCAGGACTGAAGGCGCGCCGCAGCTCGCCCAGCACCTCATCCCTCATCCGACGCTCCCGCTCGCCTTGTTCGGCGCTGTGGAAGCCGAGCGACACGCCCTTCTGAATCAGCTTGGTACCGAGGTTCGACGTCATGATCACGACGGTGTTCTTGAAATCGACCTTGCGCCCCAGGCTGTCTGTGAGCACGCCGTCGTCCAGGACCTGCAAAAGAACATTGAAGACATCGGGATGAGCCTTTTCAATTTCATCGAACAGCACCACGGAATACGGTCGGCGGCGGACCTTTTCGGTCAGTTGGCCTCCCTCTTCGTATCCGACGTAGCCGGGCGGCGCGCCGAACAGCCGCGAACTGGTGAACTTCTCCTGATACTCGGACATATCGATGCGGATCAGCGCGTCCTCGGTGTTGAAGAGAAACTCGGCCAACGTTCTGGCGAGTTCCGTTTTGCCGACACCGGTCGGTCCGAGGAAAATGAAGGAGCCGATGGGTTTCTTGGTTTCTTTCAAGCCAGCGCGCGACCGGCGGATGGCCCGGCAGACCGCGGAGATAGCCTCGTTTTGGCCGACGATCCGCTTGTGGAGGAACTCCTCCATCCGCAAGAGCTTGTTCGACTCCTCCTCTTCGAGCTTGAACAACGGAATGCCGGTCATCTTCGAGACGACGTAGGCGACGTCTTCCTTGGTGATAACTGGTCTCTGCTTTTCCTGTGCCTTCTTCCATTCGCGCTTGGATTCATCCAGCAGCTTGCGCAGGCGCTCTTCCTCTTCGCGATGACGGACGGCCTCCTCGAAATTCTGCATCGAGATTGCCAGTTCCTTGTCGCGCGATACTTTTTTGAGCTCCTGTTCCAGAGCCTTCAGTTCGGTCGGAAGCGCATAACTCTGCAGCTTGGCCCGGGAGCCGGTCTCGTCGATGAGATCGATCGCCTTGTCAGGCAGGAACCGATCGGTGATATATCGGTCCGACAACTTGACCGCCTCGATGATGGCCTCTTCGGTGATTTCGACTCCGTGATGTTCTTCGTAACGATCGCGGAGGCCTTGGATGATCCTGACCGTCTCGTCGATGCTTGGAGGCTGGACATAGATCGGCTGGAACCGCCGTTTCAGGGCGCCGTCCTTTTCGATATGTTTCCGGTACTCGTCGAGCGTCGTGGCGCCGATGCACTGAATCTCGCCGCGAGATAAGGCCGGTTTCAGCATATTGGACGCGTCAATCGAACCCTCCGCCGCGCCAGCCCCGACCAAGGTGTGGAGTTCGTCGATGAAAATGATGATGTTGCCGGCCTGGACGATCTCTTTCATCACGACCTTCAAGCGCTCTTCGAATTGCCCTCGGTATTTGGTGCCGGCGACCAGAGAACCGAGATCGAGGGCGATCACCCGGCGCGAAAGCAGGTTGTCGGGCACCTCGGATTGAACGATCCGTTGGGCGAGCCCTTCGACGATGGCCGTTTTGCCGACGCCCGATTCGCCGATCAATACCGGGTTGTTCTTCGTGCGGCGACTGAGAATCTGAAGCACGCGTTCAATTTCATCGGCTCGGCCGATGACGGGATCAAGTTGTCCCTCTTGAGCCAGTTGGGTCAGATCCCTCCCGAATTCATCGAGCGCCGGCGTATTGCTTTTCCGATCCCGTTCGCGCGGCGCAGACTTTCTCAGGAAGGTGACCGTCAGTTGGCGGGCCGTGAGAAGGTTAGCGCCAAGACTGCGAAGAATCTTGCCACCGATACCTTCTTCTTCGCGTAGCAGCCCCAAAAGCAGATGTTCGCTTCCAATGTGGTTGTGGCCCAGCAGCCTGGCTTCCTCGACTCCATACTCGATGACTTTTTTTACCCGCGGACTGAAGGGGATCTCCCCGAAGGTCATGGTAGTTCCCCCGCTGGGCAGATTCCGCTCGATTTCGAGTCTGATTTGCTCAGAGGACAGCCCCATCTTCTTGAGAATCATCAAGGCGATGCCGTCCGATTCACGGAGAATGGCCAAGACAAGGTGTTCCGTGCCCAGATAGTCGTTCTGGTGCCGCTCGGCTTCTTCTCTTGCCAGGATAATGATTTTTCGACCTTTGTCCGTGAATCGTTCGAACATCCTGCCTCCTTTAGCTAGGTTGCAGACTGGAGAGGGCGTTTCGCGAGAGAACCCATCGAAAAATTTGGTCTTATTCTAACTTCGCGTCGATACGGTGTCAAGACGACGGCAGTTTCCTCCAGTCGCCGAACACACCGCTCCGATGCGGAGCTCGTGCACGCGACTCCGTGCGCGTGTTCATTTGACAGGCAAAGAAGGCACTCGCTAGAATCGCGCACGCTTCCAGCCGGATCAATTTTTTTATAGAGGCTCCACGCCGCACCACCATAAATAAAGACTTGTGAAGACCATCGGAATTCTGACCAAACCCAAGTTCCCTGACGTCAAGCATATCCTCAAGGATCTCGTCGCGTGGCTGCGCGAACGTCATAAGGAAGTGATTCTTGATAAGGCGACAGCGGCGCTGATCGATGAGCCTGCATCCCATCAGAAGGTGCAAATCGCCGCTCTGGCGGACATGGTGCTGGTCTTGGGTGGAGACGGCACGATGTTGAGCGCGGCGCGGCTGGTTGAAGAACGATCGGTTCCGATTCTGGGCGTCAATATGGGCGGGCTGGGGTTTCTGACCGAAGCCAGTCTGGATCAGCTCTACCCTTCGCTGGAGCGAGTGTTCGCCAACGACTTTGTGTTGGACGAGCGACTGATGCTGCGCGCCCGGATGCACCGCCATGGCGAGCATGTGGCCCACGCGACGGTGCTCAACGACGTGGTGGTCAGCAAAGGGACGCTGGCCCGCATGATCGAGACCCGGATTGCGATCGAAGGACAATTCGTCACGAATTTGCGGGGTGACGGCCTGATCGTATCTACCCCGACGGGGTCCACCGCATATTCCCTCTCCGCGGGAGGACCAATCATGACGCCGGCGGTCCGATCGTTGATTCTCACGCCGATTTGCCCTCATACGCTGACCCACCGGCCGCTCTTGGTTCCGAGCGAGGTGACGATCGAGGTGACGCTCACGAGCAAGGACGAAGGAGCGATGGTGACCTTCGACGGACAGGTGGGCGTGGCGATGACGCAGGGGGATACCGTCGATATCAAGGCTTCCGAGCATCGCACGCAACTGATCCGGTTCCCAGACCGCACGTATTACGAGGTGTTGCGGCGGAAGTTGAAGTGGGGAGATGGTTAGCGAGGGGTCGTGGCCGCGGCTTTCTCCCGGTTGCGCTGGATCAGCGCGAGCATTTCCTGATTGGTCGCGAACTTGAACTCGCCGATGCACTCGTTGGCGCGCGGCGCCGCTTTTTCCGCGGCTTCCAGGATGCGGAGCCCTTCCAGATCGACGACCATCGCATGGCGCTCGCGTAGGAGGGCCTGCAGCCGTGCGAACACCTCGGCAACCGCCGCGCGGGTCAGCGGCTTCTTCGTGCCGAGATACCGTGTCACGACTTCGGCGCACCATTCCCCGTCCCGCTTCGCAATGCCCACTAAACCCTCGCTTGCTTTGCGGGCCCAGCCGGTCAGGAACACCCCGTCCAGGATGGTCCCTGAGGCTTCGTCGTAGGCTTGAAACAAGGCGTCGTCCGGATCGTTGCCGGTCTTCATGGGATTGGTCACGAATGCGCCGTTCTTATAAGGAAGGCCGACCGTCTCATCCACCCTGTCGCCGACCGCGAACACGACGCTGTCGCAGGGAAACTCATAGTACTGTTTCATGCCCACGGCGGCCGTGTCGTTGCCTTTCAGTTCCAGTTTCGTCTCCTCGATTTCGAGGGCGCGGACTCGATTGTTCGAATCGGTCAGGACGCGACGAGGTGAGGCCAGGAACCGAAATCCCATCTTCGTCGAGCTGATCTTCGGCTCGCATTTCGTGAACTCGCTGAGCATGCCGTTCAGGATTTCGTCCGGGCTCTGCCCGACCGCTTCGAGCCGTGGTCGGATACGCGCGAACTCTTTGGCAAGCGCCTCTTGATCGATATTCGCGCACACCGCCCGGATCTCCTTGGGATTGTACTTGCGTTCGGCGGGGCCGCGGCGGGCGATGGCGGTGACTTCGTCCACCTTTTTATAGCGAATGAGCCAATGCGCGATATCCACCATCACGTCGCCTACACCGATCACGGCGACCCGGCGGCCCATGTCGAACGGCCGCTCGCTGAACCCGGGCAGCCTATTGAAATGGTACACGACGTCCTTCGCATGATAGACGCCGAGAGCCGTGTCCCCCTCCACGCCGATCGTCTTTGTGCCCTGCGCGCCAGTGGCGAAAACGATCGCGCTCGCGCCCAGACTACGAAGGTCCTTGAGCGTGAGATCCTTGTTGTTTCCCACGGACACGTTCCCGAAGTAATGGACGTTCGGACGTTCCAGGATTTCCCAGTAGGTTTTTTTTAGCCCTCCGCGGAGTTTCAGCTTGCTGGGGAAAATACCGTATTCGGCCAAGCCGCCGAATTTGATGTCCCGGTTCAAGACGATCACTTCATGACCGTCTTTGGAAAGCATGTTGGTCACCGACATGCCGGCCGGGCCGGCTCCGACGACGATGATCACGTGAGTGTCGGACTGCGAGACTCCAGAAGTCATGAGCTTATCCTTGGAGAAATTTCCGGGCGCCCGGCCCGAGCAAAAGGAAGAGAAATCCCAAAATTTCCGCGGACTGTAGCACAGTCTGTCTCGGACTGTCAAAACGAGACGACCCTTTCGTATCGCTCACTCTCGTATCGCTCACTCGCGCAGGCAGCCGGCGGGGCGATGCACATCTTGTTACGGACGACGGAACGACGGAGTTCGGTTGGCGGCACGAGATCAGCCTCCCGCACTGCCAACTGGGCCTCCCGGCTCGGTCATCCGCCAGGGATCCAGTAGTTCGTTCAGCCGTTGCTCTGGTAGGATCTTCCGTTCCCTTGCCACTTCGCGAACGGTCTTTCCCGTGTGGTAGGCCTCTTTGGCGATCGCCGCCGCCGCTTCATATCCGATTTCCGGCGCCAACGCTGTGCACATGGCGAGGCTCTGCTCGATGGAATCGCGGCATCGCTGCTCGTTGGCGGTAATGCCTTCGATGCATTTCTCGGCGAAATTGTTTGAAGCGGCGGCCAGCAGTTCGATGGATTGAAGCAGATTGTAGGCCATGACCGGCAACATCACGTTCAGTTCGAAGTTGCCGGCTTGACCGCCGATGGTCACTGTGACATCGTTGCCGATCACCTGCGCGCACACCATCACCACCGATTCGGCGATCACCGGATTAACCTTCCCCGGCATGATCGAGGAGCCTGGTTGCGTCTCGGGGAGCACAATTTCACCGAGGCCGCAACGCGGGCCTGAACCGAGCCAGCGAATGTCGTTGGCGATTTTCATCAGGCTGACGGCGAGCGTCCGCAATTCGCCGCTCGCCTCGACCAACGAGTCCTGCGCGGACTGTGCCTCGAAATGGTTGGCGGCTTCTTTGAAGGAACATCCGGTCTCCTGGGAGAGCAATGCCAGCACGCGCGACGAGAACTCCGGGTGAGTGTTCAACCCGGTGCCGACGGCCGTGCCGCCGAGCGCGACCTCGCTCAACATCTCTTGAGCGCGCCGCATGCGCGTAATGCCCAATTCGATCTGCCGCGCGTACCCGCCAAATTCCTGTCCTAACCTGACCGGCGTGGCATCCTGTAAATGGGTGCGTCCGATCTTGACGACGCCGTCGAATTCGCGCGCCTTGCGATCGAGGGCCTGGTGAAGGCGCGTGAGCGCGGGAATGAGCCGCCGCTCAATGGTTTCGGATGCGGCGATGTGAATGGCTGTGGGAATGACGTCGTTGCTGGATTGACCCAGATTCACGTGATCGTTGGGGTGTACCAGCTTGCTGCCTCTCGCACCGCCCAGCAATTCGGTGGCCCGGTTGGAGATCACTTCGTTCGCGTTCATATTGGTGGAGGTGCCCGACCCGGTCTGGAAGATGTCGACGGGAAACTCCGCATCGAGTTTCCCGTCAATCACCTCCGTGGCGGCCTGCTTGATCGCCTCCGCCAGCGTGTTGTCGAGCAGCCCCAACGAGGCGTTCACCGTCGCGGCCGCTCGTTTAATCAACCCCAGGGCCCGGATGAATGCGCGCGGGAATCGAAGCCCGCTGATCGGGAAATTCTCGATCGCCCTCGCCGTCTGCACGCCGTAATAGGCATGGGCCGGCACCGCGAGTTCGCCCATCGTGTCCCGCTCGAGGCGAATACCCTCGGGCGGCAGCTGGTGCGCAGGTGCCGGGCGGCTGCGTGTCTGTGTACGGTTTTTCCCACTGGTTTTCATTTACTTGGTCTTGCCTCCCCAGATTTCTCCCAGCAGCTCGCGCCATTCGTCGCGGGAGACCGCCGGCATGGTCGTAATTTTGATATGGCCCAAGGATGAATTAAGGACGGCCGCCTTCATGGCCGCGCGGTTGTTGGGAAACTCGAGAATGGCCACCACATCGTATTCCCCCAAACAGTAATACGCATGGAGCAGCTTACCGCCCAACGATTCGATGTTTTTCTGGACCGTGTCGGACCGGGCGATTCCCTGCTCCTTCATTGTGGCAATCCCGTGTTCGGTGAACTTCACAAGGCTCACATAGATCGGCATGGCGACCTCCTTCCCGTGCTTGCGGAGCGACGCACTTGTGAACAATGCGCAGCGCGCGTAGAACAATGACCATCCGGCGTGCCTTTTCGGTTCCGGGTCAAACAAGCGATAAGCGGCGTCGGTGGCGCCATCTTAGTCGATGGAGCGCCGGCGCTCAAGGCTTTTCTGGGCGCAGCCGGGCCTCCGTTGACAGTCTGCCGGCCGTGTCGCCAGCCGTGACTGCACGGCCAGGAAGCGCTCCTGCGGGGGATCAGGCGTCGAGCGTCGTCGTAGAAGACTGCGCCGGGTATCAAGGCGAAGGCACGCTGCGGGCATTCACACACCGGAGTGTCCGCCGTGAAGTGTGCAAGAACGTGGAGCGATGGTGCCTGCAGTCACGCAGTTGCTTCCGGCTGTGCGCGGATGATGGGTATCGTGACGTTCTGCGCTACGACGTGGAAGCCTGCGTGTGGGAACTAGTGAGGCAGGAACAGAACACGAACTAGCCGGCCGCGAGTGTTGAAGACGGAAAGGGAACAACCGCATCGATGCGGTCGTCCCCTCCCCATTGCCGATCCTCCTCCAAGCTGAACTCTCAGTACAGATCTTCCTCCGGCGTCGGCGGCGCCTTGGTTTCTTTCTTTTCCGGAATCTCCGTCACCATGACCTCGGTGGTCAGCATGAGGCCGGCCACGCTGGCCGCATTCTGCAACGCGCTGCGCGTGACCTTGGTGGGATCGATGATTCCGGCCTCGAACAGGTCGCAGAATTCTTCCTTCGCGGCGTCGAAGCCGAACGAGAGTTTCTCGTTGCGGATCCGCTCCAGTACCACCGAGCCGTCGTGGCCGGCGTTGAGGGCGATCTGTCTGAGCGGCTCTTCGAGCGCTCGCCGGACGATATTCGCGCCGACCTGCTGATCGCCCTCCAGCTTCAAATTGTCCAGCGACGGAATGCAGCGGACGAGCGCGACGCCGCCGCCGGGCACGATCCCCTCCTCCACCGCCGCTTTGGTGGCGTGCAGGGCATCTTCCACTCGCGCCTTCTTTTCCTTCATTTCGGTTTCGGTCGCGGCCCCGACGCGAATGACCGCAACGCCGCCGACCAGTTTGGCCAATCGCTCCTGCAGTTTTTCGCGATCGTAATCGGAGGTGGTCTCCTCGATCTGCGTCTTGATCTGCTTGCACCGCGCCTCGATCTTCTTCTTGTCGCCGTAGCCTTCGACGATCGTGGTGTTGTCCTTATCGACCGTCACCCGCTTGGCCCGGCCGAGATCTGCCACTTTGACGTGCTCGAGCTTGATACCGAGATCTTCGGAAATGGCTTTTCCTCCGGTCAAAATGGCGATGTCCTCCAGCATGGCCTTGCGGCGATCGCCGAACCCCGGCGCCTTGACCGCCACGACGCTCAGGGTGCCGCGCAGCTTGTTCACCACCAGCGTGGCCAGCGCTTCACCCTCGACGTCTTCCGCGATGATCAGCAGCGGTTTGCCGATCTTGACGATCTCCTCAAGCAACGGCAGCAGATCCTTCATCGAACTGATCTTTTTTTCATGGACCAGGATGTAAGGTTCTTCCAAGACGGCTTCCATACGCTCGGCGTTGGTGACGAAATAGGGCGAAATGTAGCCCCGGTCGAACTGCATGCCTTCCACCACATCCAACGTCGTGGAAAGGCTCTTGCCTTCTTCGACCGTGATGACCCCGTCTTTGCCGACCTTCTCCATGGCCTCGGCGATGAGATCGCCGATCGTCCGGTCGTTGTTCGCGGAGATGGTCCCGATCTGGGCGATTTCTTTCTTGCCTTGGCACGGCTTGCTGATCCGTTTCAACTCGGCCACGACGGTTTCGACGGCGCGATCGATGCCGCGCTTGAGATCCATCGCCGAGGCCCCGGCGGCCAGATTCTTCACGCCTTCTCGATAGATCGCTTCGGCCAGCACGGTCGCCGTCGTCGTCCCGTCGCCGGCAGCGTCGCTGGTCTTGCTGGCCACCTCGCGGACCAGTTGGGCGCCCATGTTTTCATACGGGTCAGGCAGCTCGATTTCTTTCGCAACCGTGACCCCGTCTTTGGTGATGGTCGGACTGCCCCATTTTTTGTCGAGAATCGCATTGCGGCCTTTCGGCCCCAACGTCGCCTTCACGGCCGTTGAAAGCTGACGCACTCCGCGCAGAATCGCGGCGCGTGCGGATGCCCCGTACAACAAGCGCTTCGCTGCCATATTCGTCCCTCCCTGCTCTCATGATTCGCCCATTCCGGTCAGTGCGAGCGATCAACCACCCGCGAACCACGCATGACTCCCTACAAACATGACTCCTCCACGCGACGGGAGGCCGGCCACTGTCGACAGAAGCCGGCCTCCCGTGTTGACAAGGTCAGCCTCGGCGTTCCGGCTGAGTCTGCGCTCCCCATCCGCGGTCCCTAAGGGCCTGATAAACCCCGATAAAGCCCGCGATCAACATGACGGCGCCGACGGCGACATCGTTCTGCATCGCGACCGTCGTGTCCGCATAGCCGAGTAGAAAGGGGGCCGCGATCAGCCAGACTGCCACAAAGCTCAATAGCCAGGGCAGGTAAGTCATCGGCGCATCACCTCCTTTCACGTGGGATGGAAAACACGATGAAACCGCGCCTTTGTGAGCGCGTCGCCTGCTTCAGCTCTGGACCGGGATCTTCCGGATTCTGTGCCGGGCTTCTTCCGTCCGCGGAATGCGGACGGTCAACACGCCGTGGCGACAGGTCGCTTTCGCCGCCGCCGTGTCCAGGCCGCTAGGCAGCGCGACCGCTCTCGTCCACGATCCATACCGCCGCCGCATCCAGCCGCCGTCAGATTGTTCCTCTCGTCGCTCGTAGCGAATGTGCAATGCGCCGTCACGAACCGTCACGTCCAAATCACACGGCTCGATGCCCGGCACCTCGGCACGGACAATAACCTCGTCTTCCGTTTCTTCCATATCGAGGTCGCCGTACCAGTTCCTCGCCGGCGACCAGTCCTGATCAAACGGCGCCAGAAAGAAACGATCGAACAAGCGGTTGATGTCATCCCGCAGCGTCATCACCTCATGGGGCTCGACGGACTTTCGCCGCCACGGAATGAGTTCTTTGAGCTTGGAGACCAATGGCATGTGCACCCTCCTTCACGTGCGGTGTCAAGTACGCGCCTCCGGAACGCCGCACCAGAACTCGTTACACCGCAGCCTCAACTGGGGGCGTCCAGCTGCTCACCCTCGGGCGGTCGTGCGGTTCGTGCGGATGTTCCCCGAGGATCCGGCAGCGGAATTGGAATGCTCTGTTCTTTCCTCCGGAGCTGCTCTTGAACGGTTCGGTCGCGGGCTTGCTCGAGCGCCAAATCAGTCATCGTGAGCACAAGCTCGAACTGCTCGCGGCCGTCCGTCAACTTCCGGATTTCAGCCAGGACAATCCGCGTGGCGTCGTCTCTCCACACGGTTCTTCTCATCGAGAAGATGTCACGACTTAAATCATACTCCTCCGCATTTTCGACGACCGGGCGGCCGTATACCTGCTTCAGGCGATCCAACAGGCCCTCGTACCCGCGGGGCAATTGGTTAGGGCGATAGGAAATCGCCTGCTCGTACAGGGCACCGCGATAAAACCGATACGTGACGCGATGGATGTGCGGATCCTGCGATGCCACCGCGACCGTCTCGGTTTGACGGCCATTGGCTTGCACAGCGGTCCTTGCAATCTGAGGATCGGTCCTAACCAGTTCGGTCAGGGCCATCCCCAAACGGGCCCCCTGAAACGACCGCGGCAACACAGAGTTTGCCGGGGTCGGTTCTGCAACTGAAAACTGGACGACCCCCAGTATCAGCGCGACCATTGCCGCGGCCGCGGCCCTCGATGCCGCCTGGGACCACTGACAACGCATAACTGCCGTCCTCCCATCAATCAGGTGCGCCCGCTCATCGCGACCACCGAAAGCGCGGCCACGACATGTGTTCGAACCACTTGACCATCCTTTCTTTCCACTCACGAAACCATTGTAGAGTCATTGCGCCTCCCTCCTTTCCGTATGATCACGCGCCGATCAGATCGCGACACCGGGCAGATGCTGTTTGATGAGGGGCACAATTCGCTCCACGTCCTCCGGACGGAAATAGCCTTTTTGGACCGACCTGTGAAGCAGCTCCAAGGCTTGCTTGGCGTTCCGCTCGGCCGCCAACCGATCCGCGCGCTGAGCTGCCTTATCGGCTTGATGTAAGAAATACCCAACATCGTGAATCGACCGATCGATTGAAGCCTCTCGCCCGTGCCGATTCCCGCCGTTCAGCGCCGACCGGGCCAGGGTTTCTTCGACGTGCTGGATCCATGCGCTGTCCAGCTTCAGGTTATAGGCGTCCTGGGCGGCCTGCAGCGCCGGGACTGCAACCCACCCCGCCACCAACCATCCCGACAATCCACTGACCACCAGTCCGAGGTTTAGCCTTGTCACGATTGCCTCCAGTGATCGTGGTGCCGGCGCTGGTGTCGATACAGTTCACCTGCGCCGGCGCGACAACCTGAATTCGCTGAACTCGTCACACCCACTGCTGTTACTGTGCCTCGATCATGATGCGGCGAGGCTTCATGTCCTCATACTTTGGGAACGTGATGGTCAGCACTCCCTGCTTGTACGTGGCGGTGGACTTGCTATGCTCTACATAGGAAGGCAATCGGAACGAGCAAGAGAATGGCCCCGACGTGAACTCGTGCGTGTACCATGTCACGTCTCCTGACGGCTCACTCTTGCGCTCCCCCTTAATGCACAGCAAGTCATGCTCCACCTGCACGTCGATCTGGTTCGGCTCCATCCCCGGTAGGGCGAGCTGCACATAGAAGTTGTTCGCGTCCTCGTAGACGTTGCAATCCGGCTCCCATGCCGACCGCCAGCGGCTCACGGCACGAACCGCTTCATCGAAGAGCCGGTCGATCTGGGCGTCGAACGAGGAATCACGGAACAAAGTGGGAAGCTGGGTAGCCCAAGTCATACCGATCCCTCCTTTCTGTAGTGGCAGAAGTGAAATCACAGACCGTGACGGAGGGGCTCGGGGAGAGACCAGAGGACAGGAGCTGACGAACACGCCATCCCGAATGCGGGCCTTTCACCGAACCCATCCGGCACAGCTTGCCAACTCGACATCGCAGATAACACCGGTTCGCCGACCGTCAAGAGGATACCGGCCGACCTGAAACCGACCCATGAGGCCGGTCCTGGTGGACCAGAATCCTTAGGCTGCCTTGCGGAGTTCGTGGGTCGGCGTCTCCGCTTCGCGTTGAATCCCCACGGTGGACACGGTGGTGGACTGGGACAATGCGGTCCAGATACTTGTCGCCAATACGGCAGCCGCTCCCATCAATGCTAAAGTCGCATCGATTAGGGAACTTATCTCCATCATCGTGTTCACCTCCTTCCGTACGTGTTCAGGCAACCTTTACTTCAATGGCCTTTGGCTTCGCCTTTTCCGACTTCGGCACGTGCAGGTAGAGAAGCCCATCCTTGAATTCTGCAGACACCTTGCTGTCGTCCACGGAGTCCGGGAGAGTGAAACTGCGCATGAACGTCCCGTATGATCGCTCGATCCGATGGTACTTTCTCCCTTTTTCCTCTTTTTCTTGCTTGCGCTCACCTTGGATCGTCAGGACGCCTTCCTGCAGCGTGACCTTAATGTCTTCCTTCTTCACGCCGGGCAATTCGGCTTTGATGAGATACTCGCCTTCTGACTCGCTGATGTCCACGGCCGGGATCCAGTCGGCGACAGTCAGAGCTTCCTTGTTGTTGTCGCGGCGAACCGACGGTCGGCCGAAGACCCGATTAAGCCGTTCGGACAACTCTTCCAATTCGCGGAATGGATCCCAACGTGCCACGGTGCTCATACTCGTGTTCCCTCCTTTCTGCTGTGCCACAGATCAGCAACGTTGATTTTTCATGGTGAAATCCAACACTCAAAACCCAAAACCGACGACGTGCATCAACTAAATTAAACGCGCGGCACCGGCATATCGCGGCACACTCTCGAATAATCTTTTTTCGACGCCCGTCAAGAGGACTGGCCGACGGCTTTCTTGTCCCCCTGCCCCACGGGTTGACTTTCCTTTCGGCGGAATTACTCGTTGCAATGAACTCCGCTGCGGGTGCCGTCTTAGCCGTTGCGGCGCCCGCAGGAGAACCCTGCTTAACCATCAACCGGTAACCCCTAAACCAACAAGGAGGGACATATGACGAAGAAGAAAAATATTGTCGTTGCGGTGTGCGCGCTGTCCCTGCTCATTGGCGGGGTAGCGCTGGTGTCTTCGGCGGCCAATGCCGCGCCGTGGATCTCGGCGGCCGATTCGTATTCGGCCTCCTGGGTGAACGAAATCGAAAAAGAACTGTATAAAAAAGAATACCAAACGGTGTTCATGAACGATCCCAGAACACCGCAAGCGTCCGTGCTGAGGCTTTTGAACCGGGCAGCTGCCGCCTATGAAGCTAAGAACGCGCAGCTCGCCGAGCAGTTCATCCGCGAGGCGATCAGCGTGTTAGAGCAGGGTGTGGCGAAAAATTACTATGTGCAGTCAGACATCGAGCCCATCGTGAATTTCATCAAGCAGCATGCGCCGGTGAAACTGAGTTGACAAGGACGCCGGGCCGGATGAGCCCCTCATCCGGCCCGGCCAAAAAAGGAGGTGAAGAAGGATGTACACCGTTATGGCCTTGCTGGGTTTGATGCTCTTGACATGGGCCGCAGCCGTGTGGGCCACGTATGTCGAGGAAGAGGAAGGGGTAGAAAGCGAAGCGGCTTCCGACCAGCGGTTGTTCAAAAAATCTGCATGATCGGCAGCGTGAGCGGCACGCACGGAGGATGGCGGCCTTGATCAGCTTTACACCTGATCGAGGGCACGACAGCTGTGACCTGCAAAATGAAATCCGGGCTACCTGCCTGGATTCAATCTGCCGAGTCAGCGGGGATCAATGACTCTTAATGACTCTTCTGTTTCTGTCGGAGCGGGGACGAAATGGCCGAACTCCTGGCAATCGGCGCGATGGCGGGCTTGATCCTGGTTGTGGCAATCGCAATGTGGCGATTTCTGCTGTTGTTCGAGTAGGGAGCCGTCATGGACGACGAAGGATTGTACGCGGACAGATATGTTGAGTTCCTGGCCCGTCGAGCCAAGGCGGCAGGATATGACTTCGGCCAGGGACCGCCGGGGAATATTCCGCCGCCGACGGTCATCTTCGCCAAGCCCTTGCGCTGGTGGACGCTCGACCGCCCGCGACGCCTGGCCGCGATCCTTGCCGAGCGGGACCGGTTGCAGAACGAGATTCTCGCGCTGGCCCAGGGAACCCCCGGTCGTACGGAGGCGGTCGCCCTGCGACCACCGCATCGAGTTGCCCGCGAACGGAACATCGACGCCTTTTCTGAGAAGGAACGCGCAAGGCACGGTTGCCCCGAGGAGTTGCGGCGGGCAGCATGAGGGTGCCCGTGGAGTCGGCCTATCGTTGCTCGATAGGGATGTAAGGACGATTGTGCTCTCCCGCATAGATTTGGTCCGGGCGAAACAGCTTGTTTTCCCGGAGTTGCTCCAACCAATGTGCCAGCCAACCCGCCACCCGGGCGATGGCGAAGACCGGGGTGAACAGGTCCACCTCGATGCCCATTTTGTCGTAGATGATGCCTGAATAGAAATCCACGTTGGGATATACGCCTTTCCCTTTAAACACCTCTTCCGCGACCCGCTCCATTTCCACTGCGACCGCGTAGAGCGGCGACATCCCGCATTCCATGAACAAGCGTTCGCATAACCCCTGCAGAATGGTGGCTCGGGGATCTTTGACCTTGTACACGCGATGGCCGAAGCCCATGATCCTTTCTTTCTTGGCCAGTTTGGCGTCGAGGTACGCTCGGACCCTTGAGGGATCGCCGATTTCCCTCAGCATCTGGACGACTTCTTCGTTGGCGCCTCCGTGCAGCGGGCCTTTCAGCGCTCCGATCGAAGACGCGACGACAGTGTAGGGATCGGCCAAGGTCGACGCCGTTACCATTCCTGTGAACGTGGAGGCGTTCATCGTATGTTCGGCGTGCAGGATGAGACAGTCGTCCAGAATTTCCGTCCAGAGCGGACTCGGGACTTTTTCCGTCAGCATATAGAGAAAATTCTCGGCGAAGCCGAGGTCGTCGCGGGGGGGAATGTAATCGTCACCGCGACGCAACCGCGCCCAAGCGGCGACGATTGTCGGCAATTTCGCGATCAATCGCACCGCCGACCAATAATTGTTGTCGACGTCCTTGACGTTCCGGCCGGGATAGAACATGCCCAACACCGCCACGGCCGCCTGCAGCACGTCCATGGGATGGCCGTGCTCGGGCAGACACTTCATCAAATCCACGATCCGGAACTTGATCCGGCGATGAAGCGTGATGTCTTCCGTCCACTGCCGCATTTCCGCCTGGGTCGGCAGATGGCCGAAGAGCAACAAATAGGCGGTTTCCAGGAACGAGGACTTGGCGCACAACTCTTCGATGCGGATTCCGCGATACTCCAGGATGCCTCGCTGTCCATCGACGTCGCTGATCGAAGACTTGGCCGCGGGAACGCCGGCCAGTCCCGGCATGAAATCATGCGGCATGAGGGGCCTCCTTGCTACGACCCGGGCGGCGACGAACGGTCCCGGTTTCCGTCGCAATCCGCAACCCGTGCGCTGGATTCTAGGAGGACACCTTTTCTACGTCAAGGAAACGTCATGCCTTGAAATGCCCTCCCTCGCTTGGCATACTGAATTTATGGTTGAGCCAGGGGGAAATGCCGCATGTCAGGTTTCGTGCGGGTAATGATTGCGGTTGGAGTGGTGGCGTTATTCGCGGGCGGGCTGACGTTCTGGCGCCTGCATGAGCGTCCGGCTTCATCCCCGGCGAAGGTCGTCGGGTCGAGCGCGCTCAGCCACGGTGAGCCGATCGCGCCGTCGACCATGCCCGCGGCTCCTTCTCCGAAGCGACTTCCCATTCTCCCCGGACAACGCGCGATGTTGATCGAGATGCCGCCGGCCGAAACGGAGGTCGATCGGTTCACCGAGCCGGTCTCCGTTCATCCGGACGAGAGTCTAGCGGCAGGACGTCCAGGTACCGAAGTGATCGTGACCAACGTCGAGACGCGTCCGGCTCCCAACGGCCGCGTCGAACAGTTCTTTCAAGTCAGGTTTCCTGACGGCAGGTCGGCGTGGGTACATCAAGACGTACTCCGGATGCCTGCGCCGCAGGACGACTTCGCGTATACTACGGAGAGGTGACCGGTGAGGCGCATTGCCCAGCTGTCCGTGTCCGGCCTGTTGCTGGTGTCGTCCAGTCTAGGAATTGCGGCTGGTCAAGGAGAAACCGTCGCCTTCGCCGTAGTGGCGGAGGCGCTAAAGGACAAGACACACGTCTCGGCAAAGATTTCAGTGGACGGCGTCGTGTTCGACGGCAAGTTGCTGCCCGTCGAAGCGGTTCAGAGCAACCTCGCCTGGAAGAAACTGGAAATCTGCCACGCGCTGAAATTGGAGGGGGTACGGGTGGCGGAAGGGTTCAAGGTAACGTCGCTCAGAGTGATCGACGCTGGCATGCTGCCCATGGGCCTGCAAGGCTTCGCTGGAGACTGCCTGATCAAGAAAGCCGTTGAAGTGGCGCCGCTCGTAGACTGAATGCTGAGTTGGGCTGCACTCAAGCCGTGCAGTCCGGACAGACGGTTGGCTCCTGCTCGGAGTGATATTCTTCGGCGGTCAGCGGGAAATATTGTTCGCACACCGAGCAGGTACGGATCTCGAAATAGGCGACGCCCTTGTCATCGATCTCCGTCGGCAGCAACAGTTCCGCCGGGTCATAGCCGAGTGTTGCACCGTCTGAAAATTTCACCACCGCCAAACGAATGTTGAACAGCTCGAAGGTCGCCTCCTGCCCTTTCCGTTCCGGAACGTGGCCGAGCACGAACACCGGCTGCCCCTTGCGTTTGGTCTTCAAGTCCCGGAGGGTCCGCTGCGTTGGCGTGGCGCAGGCGAATTGGCCGCTGGCATCAGTGGTTCCGACGCTGGGCATACTGGGTTTCCCATGCACACGGAAATGAGATCTGCAAAACGAGAAGCGGAACGCGGCGCCGACTCCGGCCCCGCGGTTCCCTGCGCTACTTAACATAGGCGAAAAAATCGCGTCAAGGCGGGTGCCGAGCCGAAACGAAGGGAGGAGCCGCGCGGTGACCGACCTGATCATCTATCAGAAGCCGACATGCACGACCTGCCGCCAAGCGGTGCAGTTGCTCAAAGACAGCGGAAAGCCGTTCACGGCGGTGAATTATTACGAGAAGCCGTTTACCCACTCGCAGTTCAAGGAGCTGCTGAGAAAAGCCGGGCTTTCGGCCAAAGACGCGTTGCGCACAAAGGAGGAGATCTATAAGAAGCTGGGGTTGGCCAAGAAGCATCTTTCGGAGGACGAGCTGATCGACCTGATGATCAAGCATCCTGATCTGATTCAGCGGCCGCTGGTCCGAAAGGGCGACAAGGTCATATTGGCGCGACCGGCGGAGAAAGTGAAAGCCCTGCTGTAAGCAAGGTAGGCGCGCACGGGTTATCCGGTCCAGTGCTCGCGTTCCGCGCCGGACGCGACTGCGCGGTGGACGTGACGAAGTGGCGTGGGAGCTGCTTCTTGTGCCAGGTTCCCGCCCTCCACTTTTGCCCGATACAACGCCCGGTAAGCCGTCCTGATCACGACATCCGGTGGGATACTGGCATCGTGCTGATCCGCGACGCCGATGCTGATCGTGATCGGCAGTTCTTTCGACGTCGAATCTGTGCCGGTTCGGTGGTCCCGCTGCTTGCGGACCTGATCCTGCCTGCGCAGGACAAGGTCCGCCAGCGTTTCGCCCGACGATGTGCCGGGAAACAGTACGGCAAAGTTCTCGCCCGCAAGGTGATAGACTTGTCCTCTTACAGAGAGACCGGCGATGGCCGCAGTGACTCGACGGAGGATCTGACCGCTTGCCGCTAGCCCGTGCGCGTTGTTGTACGACTTGAGCTGGTCGATTTCGATGACCGCCACCGAACAGTGGCGCTCCAACTCCTTCAACGCCGTATCGAACGCCTGCCGTCCCGGCAGGCCGGTCGTCTCGTCGACATACGTGGCCTTGTACGAGGCTTCAAGCAACGTGATGGTGAGAATCAGGCCCGCGGTCGCAAAAAAATTCGTCGGCTTCCAACCGTACTGGGTCCCCTGCAGCGCGATGAAGACGGCCATCATCGCCCACACAAGTCCGCTTTCGATGGTGTTTCTGCAGACGATGAAGCGGGACGCCTGCAATGCCAGGGCCGTTCCCGATGCCAGCAACGCGGGCTGCGCGATTGGCGTCCAACCGGTGAGGGCTCGGTCGACATAGGCAAACTCTAACGACGCCGCGAATGCGGACGGTTCCGTGCGATAGAGCCCGATCAGTAACGGGGGTTGAAGCAGCATGAGCGCGGCGCGGATCCCCGTCCGCCGAGTCACCAGGCTGTCTTCCCTAATTTATATTGTTAGGGACAGCGCCAGCAGGTTCAGCGGGAGCAGCAACGCGGCGGACTGGAAAACGACACGGCCGACCTCCGTCATCGCGGCCCCGCCATCCGCCAAGAGCCACAATGCCCGGTCGGCCAGGGTCAGCACGAAAATGGCGAGGACGATCCGGCTACGGTCGAACAACCAGCCGAACAGAAGCCCGAACGTCAGCGTGATCAGCGGAAAGATTCCGATCAGCGGCTGAAGCCAGCCCGGCAATCCGTTGGGGCGCAGAAAGCCCAGGGCGAGGAGCAGGATCAATCCGCCCAGCATGACGAAGGAGCAGACCAACTTCCACACTGACGCGCCCACCGGTTCCCCTGTCGATGGCGTGCGCTGTTGTTTGTTCCACGCAGCAATGCCAGAAGCGTACCAGGGACGCCACGGGAACCGTACGGAATTGACGCCCGTCATGCAGGATTTGGTTGTCGCCGACGGGCCGTGAGGCAAGCGGTCACCGGAGCTGGCAGGGCTGAAGGGCGGGACAGACAGGCGGGTGTGCTCTTTCGAACGGAACGGTCAGACGCGGTCCTGCGGCGTTAATCGCAGCGCGCCGGTGGTCGGGTCGACGGAGACCGCAATGGTTCCGGCGAGCACGCCGAGCAGCGTCTCCCCGGCCAACCTGCGTCGCCACCCGCTCAGAAGAGGAAGGTCGGGATGCTCTCGACGGCGTGCAGCTTCGACCAATGTCTGAAGATCCGCTGTGGTGGCCAGCAGCGTGGGGGCCATATCCGCTTCGACCGCCAGGGCTTTGAGGACGGCCTGCAGGAGCTCTACAAGGCCGGCCGATTCCGGTTCGGGTCTGCGCTCGCGAGGAATAGCCGGCCATGCCGACGGCGGCAGGGCCGACGCGTCGCGAATAACGGCCAACAGGGTCTCTCCGTGACGTTCGATTTCAAACGGATGCAGTCCCCGGACTGAGCGTAACTCTTCCCGGGTCGTGGGTCTTTGGCGGGCGAGCTGGAGCAGCACTTCGTCGCGCAGCACGCGCCCGCGCGGAGCGTTGCGTTTCCGCGCTTCGGCTTCGCGCCAAGCCGACAATTCGCGCAGCACGGCGGCAGCCCGCGGCGTCAGGCTGTCCCATCCGCGAATGCGCCGATACCGCTCCTGCGGTTCTTCCACCCGCCGCCCGACGGCTTCCTCCAGCCGCGAAAATTCCTCACGCACCCAGTCGTGCCGGCCGAGTTTCAGCAAACGCGATCGGAGATGGTCATGGATCGGAAGAAGGAACTGCACATCCTCCAACGCATACGCCAATTGCTCCCTGCTCAGCGGGCGTTGGCTCCAGTTGGTGAACGTGTGCGACTTGGCCAGCTTGGTTCCGTGAAGCCGTTGCACGAGATGCGCGTATGCCACCTGGGCACCGTACCCGACCATCGCTGCGGCGATCTGGGTGTCGAAGAACGGCGTCGGGACCCGGCCTGCGTAGGTCGTGAACAGTTCCAAATCCTGCCGCCCGGCGTGCAGGACTTTTTCGATGCGAGGATCACAGATCACTTCCCAGAAACAGTCCAGCTTGCCTTGGGAGTGAAGCGCGGGAAAATCGATGGCGGCGACGACCTCGTCAGTGGCGACTTGAATGAGCTCGAGGCGAGGGACAAACGTGTCTTCCCCCACGAACTCCGTGTCGAGCGCCAAGCGGCTGCTGCGGTGGAGGCGGCCGCAGAGCCGTTCCAGGCCGTCGGAGTCGGTGATGTAGTGCGATCGGAGAGAATCCGTCAACGGGGTCATTCCGTCGGATTGTACCGGGCGTCTTGCGCGCCAGCCGTCTCGGTCGCGCTGGGGCTCAGGTATTCCTTGAGAAACTGATAGGCTTCGATGATTCGGCGCAATTCTGGTTCGGAACTGCGGTCGCCCTTGCGTGCGTCCGGGTGGAGCTTCTTGGCGCGTTCGCGAAAAGCGGCGGTCACTGCGGCCAGCGAGCTGCCATATTCCAACCCCAAGGCATCGAAGGCTTCAGTCGCATTGGTGATTTCGCCTCGCCCGCCGGACGGATCTCCGCCTCCGCCGGCGGCCTTCAGAAAATCCGCCAGGCTGATCCGTCGGCGACGGCGCCGAGGGCGCTCACGCGCTTCGCTGTCCAATTCTTCCCAACGCTCTTCGATGAACTCCAGCCGCGCCTCAAGACGAAGTGCCCCGGACAAATCGCAAACATGCGGCAGTTCTTCTTCGATCAGCTTCAAGCTCCGGTCGATTTCCTCCAGGCCTTGTTCGATCCGAAAGTAGCTGTCGACGCGTTCCTGCATCATGTGGTCGATGGCGAAATCCAGACTGTCTTCGGTTTTGAGACGCAGCGCCTCGATGCGTCGGCGCATCCCGGTGCGATACTGGGCGAGTTTGGCAGCGGAAAACGGCACGATTCCTCGTCGGGAACGCTGGCCCGATTCCGGTGGCTGGCCGGTCCGCATTCTAGCACAATCGGATGATACGCCACATCGCGACGCGGAGGGCGCCGTCCGCGTCGGCTCGGTCTTGCCGGCACACGAAGCCCGGTGGTAGACTCCCGCCCCGCCGCCGTCAGGCCAGGCGATAGCTTCACCTTAAAATTTCACTCTTGTCATGGAGGCGTCATGATCGGTGTGATGCGAGTGGTTGCGATCGGGATGGCAATGATCACGTGGGTCACTTCGGGCTATGCGGCCGATCCGTCCGGCTACGGTCAACCGGGGGGAGAATTCGATATCAGGATTCCGCGCGTACCGGCGGATCAGTTGGCCGCAGCGAAGGCGACGAAGCCGCCCTTCGCGCCGACGCCGGAAGTGCTTGCCGAAGGCAAAGCGATCTTCCTCGGCCGCGGCACCTGCTTTCAGTGTCACGGTCCTGAAGGAAGAGGGGATGGAGACGCGGCCAAGGTGCTTCCGATTCAGCCGCGCAATTTTACGAATCCCGCATTCAAAAAGCTCCGGACGCCCGGCGAGCTGATGTGGGTGTTGAAGAATGGCAGCCTGGGGCAATCGGGCAAGGTGCCAGGAACCGGCATGCTGCCCATCGTCGGGCAGTTCTTGAGTGAAGAAGACGGCTGGAAGGTCTTGCTCTACGAATTGAGTCTCGGGGGAACGGAGTGACTCCGGGTTAAGGCGTGTTCAGTCTCTCGGCGTGTCGTCGCTCGGTCGGGAGCGGCGACGCGCCACCCCTGAGTCCCTGGCCGCCGCCGCCACCGCCTTCGCGACTCTCGGCACGACTTCTTTATCGAAGACGCTGGGAATGATGTAATCCTCGCTGAGCGCCGTCTCCGGCACCACCTCGGCGATGGCTTGCGCGGCCGCCAGCGTCATCGCCTCGTTGATGTCCCGTGCCTGCACGTCGAGCGCCCCCCGAAAAATGCCGGGAAACGCCAGCGCGTTGTTGATCTGATTGGGGTGGTCGGAGCGGCCTGTGGCGAAGATCCGGCAACGGGGGACGGCTAATTGGGGGGCGATTTCCGGATCGGGATTAGCCATGGCGAACACGATCCGGTCCGGCGCCATGAGGTCCAGGTCCTCGGGTTTCAGGATGTTACCAACCGAAAGGCCGATAAACACATCGGCGCCGCGCAAGGCGTCCTGCAGCGTGCCTTGAGGCCGATCCTTGCGGATCCATGCGCTCAGATCGTCCCTGGCGGCGCGGAGCCGGTCCGCTTCGCCGGCCAGCACGATCCCCTCGGGCTCGCATCCGATCAGGTGCGAGACGCCAGCCGCCAGCAACATGCGGCTGCAGGCGGTT
>DATLZU010000045.1:0-17126 GCA_035573855.1 Nitrospiraceae bacterium | reverse complement strand
CGCCGTGGAAGTCGTGTTCTTAGACAGCCGAGACTTATGGTATGCAAAAGTGCTATTGCCCGTGTTCAAGCATGAACACTGCAAAGAGGTTGAGCGCATAGACGGGAAACGAGCCACATGGCGAATAAATGGAGAAAGAATTCCCCCGCCCCACGATTTCCTTGGACACTCATTTGGGGCATACTGCCCCCTCATTGATGGAGGGGTCCATGGCGAAGTCGAAAGCGGAGCGGAGAAAACAAAGGGGTCTGACCTCTTAATTTCGGGGATGAATAAGGGGTCCGACCCCTTTTTAGACCCCCCGACCCCTTTTTAGATCCCCTGGAAACCTATGTAGCCCACTTGATGGTGAGTCTAAAAGGAAATCCGACACGTATCAAGAGACCTCACCGCTAAGCGGTTCGAGAGCGACTGCGAATCGCGACGTCTATCCGGCGATCAGCCCGCAGGACACCCGGTCACTCGCCCGAGGTGTGAGGCGGGCTGTGCCATGCGGACTCCATCCGAGAGCCGGCCGCTCCCTCTTCATGTAAACGCTCGTATCCCCAACAGGTGCGAGCCGATGATGAGCTTCTGAATTTGCGACGTGCCTTCGTAGATCGTGGCGACCTTAGCGTCGCGATAATAGCGTGCAACCGGCGTCTCCTCCGAATACCCGTACCCGCCGAAGATCTGCACCGCATCGGTCGCGGCGCGCACCGCCGCCTCGGACGCGAAATACTTGGCGATGGAGGTCTCGATGGTGTTGGGGAGCCCGCAGTTCTTGAGATGGCCGGCTCGATACACCAGCAGGCGTGCGGCATCCAGGTCCACCTTCATGCGGGCGATCATGTCCTGCACCAACTGGAAACTCCCGATCGGCTTGCCGAACTGCTTGCGCGTTTTGGCGTACTCGGTGCAGGCGTCGAGGCAACCTTGGATAATGCCGACGCAACCGGCGGCGACGCTGTAGCGGCCGTTGTCCAATGCTGACATGGCGACCTTGAAGCCTTGGCCGACCGCTCCCAGCAGAGTCGCCTCCGGCACCTCGCAATGCTCGAAGAGCAGCTCCCCCGTATCCGATGCCCGCAGCCCTAGCTTGTCCGTAATGGCCCGCGTCGAGAAACCGGGCGCGCCCTTTTCGATGAGAAACGCGGCGATGCCGTCATGGCCTTTTGACGGATCGGTTTGGGCAAAGACCAGGGCGAGATCCGCAACGGTGGCGTTCGAGATCCACGTTTTCGTTCCGTTGAGTACCCAGCGATCGCCCCGTTTGACCGCGACCGTCTCCATGCTCGCTGGGTCGCTCCCCGCATTAGGCTCGGTGAGGCCGAAGCACCCGAGCAAGCGACCGGCGCAGAGTTGCGGCAGATAGCGCTGTTTCTGCTCTTCGCTCCCCCATTTCAGGAGACTGAGCGCGACCAACGAGACCTGTACCGACAATGTCGTACGCAGCGAGGAGTCCACCCGTCCGATCTCCTCGGTGATGATCGCATGGCTGATCATGTCCAAGCCGGCGCCGCCGTAGTCTTTGGGAATCGGGCCGCCGAGCAAGCTCAGGTTGGCCATCTTGTCGATGAGTTCACGAGGAAACCGGCAGGTTCGGTCCCGCTCTGCGGCGCCGGGAGCAATTTCCTCGTCCGCAAAGCGCTGCACCATCTCGCGAACCATCTTCTGCTCATCCGTCAGATCGAAGTTCACGGCACGCCTCCAGCGTGAGCTGATAGCCAACGGCTAACAGCCGGCAGCTCTCATCGTTGAACTAGTTGCTACCCGCTGTTCGCTCTCCGCTCACCGCTTTGAACCGTTTCATCCGAAAGAGATCCTCCCGCTCACGTTCTTCGAGCGTCTGTCGAATCTCGCGCACCTGTCGCTTGAGCGACGGCATGACGATCTCCTCGAGCGCGTTGATCCGCCGGGTCACCTTCTTGATCTCAGCCCCCAGTTTTTTGAGGCGCAGTTCCACCGACACGCTGCGCAGGATCACATCGAGCACGGTTTCGAACCGGCGGGCCGTCTCGTCAATGTAAGCCGACACCCCCGAGAGCGCATACCCGCGGGCATCGGCGGGCCTCGCGACCGGCGCGTAATGGAGATCTGGGAATCGCACACCCCAGACGTTTCGCTCGGTGAGGTCGATCAACATGTTCCGCTGCGCGGCAAACCCGGCGGACCGGAGCGCCGCGCGTCCTTCCATGCCGAGCGCCACCGCCAGCGAGGAGCGGCCCTGCGCCATCGCGGCCTCGAGCTCGCCGCGGCGTTCCGCCACCCGGCCGACCGCGGTGAAAAATTCGCGCACGAGGGCCTCGCGTTTGCTCCGCAACAGCGCCAACCCCCGCTCCGCCGCTTCGATCTGGCGCTTGAGCAGGAGCAGATTCATGCGCGTGCGGCCGAGGGGTTCCATCGTCTGTCGTCTCTCGAACGGGATGCGCTTCGCGAGCGAGGCGTCACGGCCCGTAATACCGCTCGATCAACTCCGGCTTCACCCGGGTCAGGTACGCTTTCGGGAGATAGCGGAGAAACGTCCAGCCAAGGTCCAATGTCTCCTCGATGTCACGGTCGCGATCGCCCTGGTTGACGAACTTCTGCTCGAAATCCTGAGCGAGTTTCAAGAGACGGCGGTCCGACTCGGTGAGGCCATCCTCGCCCACAATGGCGGCCAGACGCCGCACGTCTCGTCCTTGCGCGTAGAGGGCGTAGAGTTGATCGGCCACCGTGCGATGATCTTCGCGGGTTTTTCCCGATCCGATCCCGAGGTTCATGAGCCGCGAGAGGCTGGGAAGCACATCCACTGGAGGATAAATCCCGCGTCGGTGCAACTCTCGCGACAGCACGATCTGGCCTTCGGTGATGTAGCCGGTAAGGTCGGGGATCGGGTGCGTGATGTCGTCGTCCGGCATCGTCACGATCGGTAACTGAGTGATCGATCCAGCCTGGCCCTTGATCCGGCCGGCTCGTTCAAAAATCGAGGCCAGATCGGAGTACATATAGCCGGGGTAGCCGCGCCGGCCCGGTATCTCTTCCCGGGCGGTGGCGATCTGTCGCAGCGCCTCACAGTAAGCGGCCATGTCGGTCAAGATAACTAGCACATGACGGCCCAAGGTGAAGGCCAGATACTCGGCGGCGGTTAGGGCAAACCGGGGGGTGAGCAGCCGTTCGATGGCGGGATCGTCAGCCATGTTCAGGAACACGACGGTGTGTTCCATGACCCCTCCGCGCTCGAATTCTTGGAGGAAGAAGGACGCTTCACGGAATGTCACTCCCATGGCAGCAAAGACAATAGCGAAGGGACCAGCCTCGGCCTCCATCCCCTCTCGTACCCTAGCTTGGCGCACGATCTGAGCAGCCAGTTCCTTGGCCGGGAGGCCGGCTCCTGAGAAGATGGGGAGCTTCTGCCCGCGGACCAGCGTATTGAGCCCATCGATCGTCGAAATCCCGGTTTGGATGAAGTGCGCGGGCTTGTCGCGCGCGACCGGGTTGATGGGACGCCCGATGATCTCCGCACGGGTGTCGGGGATCACCGGCGGGAGGCTGTCGATCGGCTGTGCCACCCCGTTGAACCGTCGTCCCAGCAGATCCGGGGAAAGGTCCATCATCGCCGCCGATTCCGTGAGCCGCACCCTGGTTCCGGCTGCTCCGAGGCCGGTGGTGTCTTCGAGCACCTGAATCACGGCGTGCTGTTCCGAGAGTTCGATCACCTGTCCGCGCCTGATGTCGCCGTTGGGCAGCAGAATGTCGACCAGTTCGCCGAACGAAGCCGCTTTGGCGCGTTCGAGGAACAAGAGGGGGCCGGCGATACCGCCGACGGTTTCGTATTCGCGGGTGATCAGATCCTCCATGTTTTCTCGCTCCTCGTATCTCGTGAAGCGTAGCTCGTAGAAAAATGGTCCAGTTCCCCGCGGGCTACGCTTCACATTCGAAGTTCCTGTTCCATCTTCTCGATCAGGGTTTGAGCCTGCCGGACGCAGGCGTCGGCCGGGATCTCCTTGAGCCGCGCCAGTTCTGCGCGGAACGGCGAACTCACCAGTTGGTCGATCGGGCGGCCTTGCTTGAGGACCTCCCGGCCGTAAGCCAGAAACGTGAGCAGCGCTTTGAGCATCCAGTATTGTTTCTCCAGCGGGCAGGCGGCGTCGATCTCCGAATAGGCGTTCTGCCGGAGATATTCTTCGCGGACGAGGCGACTCGTCTCAATGACCAGGCGTTCCTGGTCTTGGAGCGCGTCGATGCCGACAAGCTGGACGATCTCCTGCAGCTCTTCTTCTTTCTGGAGCAGCGCGGCGAGGTCGGCCCTGAGCTGCGGCCAATCCGGCGCCACTTCCTTCCGGAACCAGGGGTCGAGAGAAGCAGGGTAGAGCGAGAAGCTGCGCTTCCAATTGATGGCGGGAAAGTGACGGCGGTGGGCGAGCGTCGAATCCAGCGCCCACAAGGCTCCGGCCACTTGCATGGAGCTTTGGGTCACGGGCTCCGAATAATCGCCGCCGGGAGGGGAAATGGCCGACACGATGGTGACCGAGCCCTGCCGGTTGGGGTCTCCCAGACAGCGGACCCGGCCGCCGCGCTCATAGAAGCCGGCCAGTTTGGTGGAGAGGTAGGTAGGGTAGCCTTCCTCGCCCGGCATCTCTTCCAGCCGCGCCGAGATTTCGCGCGTGGCTTCGGCCCAGCGCGAAGTGCTGTCGGCCATCACGGCCACGGCGTAGCCCATGTCGCGGTAATACTCGGCCAGGGTAATGCCCGTGTAAATCGAGGTCTCGCGAGCCGCGACCGGCATGTTGGATGTGTTGATGATGAGGATCGTCCGTTGCATGAGCGGTAAGCCGGTGACCGGATCCGTCAGATGCGGAAAGTCGGCGAGGACTTCGGTCATTTCGTTGCCCCGCTCTCCGCATCCGATGTAGACGATGATGTCGGCTCGGGCGTATTTGGCCAACGTCTGTTCGACCACCGTCTTGCCCGTGCCGAACCCGCCGGGCACGATCACGGTCCCGCCCAATGCGACCGGAAAGAGCATGTCAAAGACGCGTTGCCCGGTGATGAGCGGCACGATCGGAGGGAGTCGTTCAGCCTGCGGGCGGGGCGTTCTCACCGGCCAACGTTGCAGCATCGTGAGCGGGCGGTCGCCGTCCAGCAGCGCGATGGTGTCGGTGACGGTGAAGGTCCCTTCTCGGATCTCGCGGATGACGCCGGACACGCCGGGCGGGACAAGCACGCGGTGCTGGATGTGTTCCGTCTCCTGTACCGTTCCGATACAGACTCCGCCGGTGACCGGGGTCCCAGGCTGGACCGCCGGGGTAAAGGTCCACCGCCGGTTCCGAGACACAGCCGGAAGCGTGACTCCTCGGGTGATCCAGGCGCCCTGTTCGGCCGCGATCACCTCCAGCGGACGCTGCACCCCGTCGAACGTCGAGCTCAGCAGCCCGGGTCCCAATTCCGCGAGCAAAGGTTCGCCGGCATCCTCGACTTCCTCGCCGAGCGTCAGCCCGGTTGTCTCCTCGTACACCTGGATTGTGGCTTCGTCCCGGCGGATGCGGATCACTTCTCCGAGCAAGCTCATGCGGCCGACCGCGACGCGGTTGAAAAGGCGCGTGGTCGCCATCCCTCGCGCGGTCACCGTGGGGCCGGAGATTTTGACGATGATGCCGCTCATCGCTTAATTTTCAACTGGTACCCGATCGCTCGACGCACGAGGCGAGCCAGATATTCTTCCCGCCGTTCGGCTGCCGGAATAGTCCGCGCCACCGGAATCGCAAAGAACACCGGCGTGAGGCTTTCCTCCAGCGTGGTCACGGCGGATTCCGGAAGGGTGGACACAAAATCCTCGTTGTAGATCACGATCCCCGTTTCTCTCGCCCGCAGCAGCGCGAAGAGCCGTTCGCCCGCTTTGACCGGGTCGACCTCCTCGTGCACTTCCACACCCGCCAGGCGGAAGCCCAACGCGGTATCGGGATCGGTGATGACTCTCAGCCGAGCCATAGTCCTCGTGGTGCGTGATGCGCGACGCCTGACCGGTCACATGATCAGCCACTCCTCGATCGTTTCCCTGCCCATGGCCAGAGCCTTGCCGCGCATGATCATCCGCAGGTTCTTGACTTCGTTGATCTTCCGTTCGACGTACAGGAGAGCCAGGCCGATGCCGAGCGGCTCCGGTCGCGCAAGGCCGTACGCCTGGCGGAGCATCCAGTGATCCAGCCGCCGTTCGATGAGCGGAAGAGAGAGAGGTTCGGCGGCGCCAATGTCGCCCGGGAGCCATGCAAACGGGCCGTCAGTCAAGAGGGCGAGCCCGTGCCGAAGATCGCGGGCGCCGACCAGGGTTTCATAGTGGGATCTCGTGAACCGGCCGCCCGCGTCGATGAAATGATGCACGGCTTCAAGGGGGGAGAGGGGACTTCGTTCCGCCAGAAAACGAAGCGCGGTCGAGAGGTTCATGCGATCCGCCATCAGACGCACGTATTTCCGCGCGACGGCGTCGTTGTCGTCCCCGTTAGTCGTCACCTTCAAGGCGTGGGCGAAGACGAAACGGTCCAGCTCGAATTCCACCGCCTGCAGGGATTCGGTTTCGCCGAGTCGCATGAGGCCTTGGCGGAGCGGGCGCGCCAGCGGGAAGCGCCACGTCGCCAACGTGTCGGCGACGGCCTCGAGCGTCGGGGCTCTGGACAGTTCGGCCAATGTGATCTCGTCGAGGCTTCCCGCAGGAAACGTGGCGGCGAGCACCTCTTCAATCGGGGCGGCGGCCCGTTTTCCTCTCACGACGGTCTTTACATTGTAGGCATCCCAGCGCATAAGGAGCGCCTCCAGCAATTCCCGTATGCGGTCTGACACTAGGCGTCGCAGCTTCGACAACGTCCCGGCGAGGTCCCATCTCAATGCCTCGTCGAGGCGAAGGGACGGAGCCAGGCGAGGGCCGGTCTCCAGCGCTTCGACCACCCGCTCCAGCGCTTCCCGATAAGGGGAGTCCTTCAGATTCTCCATGACGTCATCCGGTGTGTCTTGCGCAAGCAAGCCATCATACCGCTCATGGGTTAACAGCCGGCCCTGCATGGCTCTTAGCCGAGCGTGGAGGTACGCGTAGTCGTCCATCTTCAATGAGCGAATCGCGAGCAGCGATCAGCGGGTCGCTTTAGGCGGCCGGCTACGCACTGTTCGCTGTTAGCTGCTTAAACAGCAACCGGTTCAGCTCGATGAGGAGCTGCGGCCTTGCCTTGGCGAGCCGCGTCGCCAGACTCGTTCGGAGCATGATGCCGTCCGCGACGACTTCGGCGCCCAGGAGCAGCTCGTCGTCCGACCGTTCTTCGACCGCGAGGTTCCGACTTTTCAAGTACGGCACCAAGTGCGGTCGTTCCCGTGGATCGATGATCACGGTGAGCGGTCCCGGCGGCGCCGCATCCAGCAGTTCGTCGAGCAGTCCTCGCAAGACTCGCGCTCGTTCATGGCCGGTCAGCGCCATGGCCATCTCCGTCGTTCGCTTCCAGATCGCCTCGAGGACCTCATGCTTGGCTTGCAAGAGCAAGCGGCGCCGGTCGATCGACGCCCGGCTCAAGGCCTCTGCGCATTGGGCGGCCAATTCCTCGCGCACTCGCCGGTCGGCCTCGCGTTCCAAGGCGGCGGCGTCCGCGGCTGCCTGGGCCATCAGCCGGTCCGCCTCCGCCCGGGCCTTGCTCAAGATTTCTTTGCGCTTGGCCTCCCCCTCCGCCAGCAATGCGGCAATGAGCGTGTCGTAAGCCATGAGTCCACTCTCTGTACTCCGCTTCCCGCTGCTCGTGTGCGGACCGCGGATCGCGGGAGGCTGGTTACTTCAGCGTGAACAAAATCAAAATCGCCACCGTAAAGCCAAAGATCACCAGGGTTTCAGGAATCACCAAGAGAATCAGGACGGTCCCCAATGACTCTGGTTTCTCCAGAATGGCGCCCACGGCCGCTGCGCCGATTTTGGCCTGGGCGAACCCGGTAGCGAGCGCGGCTAGCCCAATAGCCAAGCCGGCTCCGATGGCGATCAGTCCGAGGTCGGTCATCTTGTCTCCTCCTGTGAGAGCGAATAGCGAACAGCCAAGAGCGAGCAGCGGAACTCGTTTTTCTGTGAGGAAGCTCTCAGCGATTCGCTGTCAGCCGCTCGCTCCATGTTTGAACGGTGTATAGGGTCTGCCGCCCGGCGCAAAAAAGTTCTCGAAAAACTCCACGTAATGGAGCCGGAGCGACTGAATCGTCGGGGACAGCACGCCGAACACCAGGTTGATCGTGTGCAGGGTCATGCCGATCACGATCGCCAGCAAGACGTTGCCTGCCATGCCGCCGAGGGTGTTGGCCGCAAAGGCCAACGCGGCCGAGGCGATCCCGATGCCCATGAGACGCAAATAGGAGAGCACGTTCACCAGATTGTGTAACTCCAAGGCCCCTCGCGCTCCTCCGTACACCAGTACTATCGTCAGCGACACCGCGAGACCGGCCAAGGCTGCCTTGGCCCACGGACGCGGGAGCAGGCCGGAAAGGCTGCCGATCAGAAGGACGAAACTCAAGACCAATCCCAAGCCGCCACTCTTTGCGAGACACTCATGCCGGTGTCCTTCGCGCCAGGCCCCGAAAGCCCCCAGCAGAATGCCAAGACAGATGTGCCCGGCTCCGATGCCAATCGAGAGATACAGCAGCGGAATGAACGCCTCCATGCGGTTGAGCATCGGATGCAACCCGAAGTATTCGCCAAGTTCGCCGAACAGCTCTCCGAATAGAAACCCGAACAGCATGGCCGCCACCGAGGCGACCGCAAGGACAAACGTCAGGTCATGGACCATCGGGTGCTGGCCGTACCGACGGCGGACCACTGTCACAGCGATCAGGATGAGCAGCCCGTAGCCTATGTCGCCCAGGATCATTCCGTAGAAGAGCGGGAAAAAGACCGCCAGATAGGGGGTGGGATCGATGCTCCCATAGCGCGGCAGCCCGATCAGTCGCGTGAAGGATTCGAACGGTTGAAGCCAGCGAGGATTCGTGAGCACCACCGGGACCGCCGCCCATTCGGCCCTCTGGATTGGACACTCTTCGAGCACCACCTCCCCGCCGAAAGCCTGCTCGATCCTGTCGCGCAAGGCGCCGAGCGCCCGCGACGGGACCCAGCCGTAGATGATGGTCGCCAACTCGGTTTGATAAAAGGACGCCGCGGCCTCGATCTGCCGAAGGCGTTGAGCGACCGCATCGCGGTACCGGAGCAGATCCTGTCGCCAGGTCCGAGCCACGGCGGTGAGTTGCTCGCGGTAACGCGCGGCACGAAGGGGCAGATCCGTCTTCTTCTTAAGGAGGACGCGCAAAGCCTGTGCCAACGGCTTCTCCGAGACCGAGGCCGGCAGGCGCAGTTCAGTGATTCCTTCCTCCCACAGAAGACTGCGGATCCGGGCGGCGTGGGCTTTCGGGAAGACCAGCAGAACTGCGAGGGTCCGCTCGTCCAGCCGGCTGTGGAACAGCTCGTACCGGTTGTCCGTCACCTTGGCCATCATCTCGTGCAGCAGCGGAAGTACCCGCTCACGCCTTTCTTCTTCCTCAATCGTCACCCCAAGGTGATCGATCTCGTCGCTTTCTTTGATCAACCGGAGGAAGGGCGTCAGCACTTCAATTGCGCGCTCGTATTTCGACAGCAAGGCCAACTCGTCCTCGCACAGCTTCAGGTGGTTCGTCAGATAGTCCACTCGGCTGCCGATCTGGCGGACGAGGTAGGCGATCCGCTTCCAGTCCCCTTCCTGATTCCTCCCCCTTGACGGGGGAGGCAAGGGTGAGGGTGACAACGTGCGGTCAGCGGTTAACGGGGCATGGACTTCCGGTAGGAGCACCAACAGCCGGCACAGTTCTTCGTACAGGCGCTCCAACTCAGTTTGGAGTTGGCGCGTCGTCGCGTCGATGACTTGAGGACGCAAGGGAATCTGTACCGCTTCGGCGGGCGCCGATTCGATATGCAGCACACCAGCATCCTGGAGAAGCGCGGTGACGCGCTCCACGAGCGTTCGTGGAGCGACCAGCCGCACTTTGGCCATGGGTTCGATCATGATCCAGCGGATCGCTCGGAGCTATTCGCCCTCCGTCATCGGCAAAATGCGCCGCAGCACCAGCCCGGCGGCCTCGTCCAGCCGGCTCAAGGCCCTGGCTTTCAGCTCATTGGCCTCGATCTGGGCCTTGAGCACGAGTCGTTCACCTTCCCGCTCCACCTCGCTTGCGGCTTCCTCCCGGAGGCGTTGAAGCTTCTCGTCGAGGCTCCGGCGTTTCTCCGCGAGCAGCGCTTCAGCCTGGCTTTTACCGCGCTCCACGATGACCGCCGCTTCCTGCTCCGCCGCGCGGACCATCCGCTCTACCTTCCGCTCGGCGGCCTGGATGGCTTTGAGAATCGCTGGAGCTTGCGGCACCGGCTCATCAGGCATGTGGTTCATTTCCTGCCAGTCGATCGCGTGCCGACTCAGCCTCTTGGTCGGCCACGCGAAAGCCCGGCGACGATTGCGTCCAACCCCGTGGGCCCAGCGGGGCGAGCCCTCGCGACCGGAACTTTCGCCGTCCACTCGTCCCAATAGGTCGGCCGGCCCTCCTGATAGATCAGGCCTAGTGTTCGTCCACCGTCGATGAACACGCGGTGCAAGGCGTCCAGCCGATCGTGCGCGGGCGAAATGTCTTCCGTCCGGGTCCGTTCCTTCCAATAGGCTAGGTCCTCCGGTCGAAAGGTGACGCAGGGGGACAACACGTCAATGACCGAAAAGCCGCGATGCCGGATCCCTTCAGCCATCAGCGCCGCCAAGTGTTTAGCCTCCCAGCTTGCACCGCGCGCGACAAAGGTGGCGCCGGCCGCCAGGGCGAGCAGGAGCGGGTGCACGGGCGGCTCGATGGAGCCATAGGGCGTTGTGCTGGTCCGATCGCCGTACGGCGTGGTCGGCGAGACTTGGCCCTTGGTCATGCCATAGACCTGATTGTTCATGATGATACAGGTGAGATCCAGGTTACGCCGCGCCGCATGGAGGAAGTGATTGCCGCCGATGCCGTAGGCGTCGCCGTCCCCCATCGTGACGAGAACGGTCAGGTCCGGTCGGGCCAGCTTGATCCCGGTCGCCAAAGGGATGGCCCGGCCGTGGATGCTGTGAAATCCATAACTGTGAATGTACCCCGGCATCCGACTCGAACACCCAATCCCCGACACGACCACTAGCGCTTCGTGCGGGATCTTCAACGCCGCCAGTGCTTGGCACAAGGCGGCGAGGACTCCGTAGTCACCGCAGCCGGGGCACCAGACGGGGCGAAGATCCGATTGATACGATTTGGCGTCGGATGAAGTCATCAGTTGTCGTGAAGATCTTGAGTTTCTTGTGTCATTGCAGCGATCTTATTCCGCTGCCGGCCTCCAGCTCCGCCAGCACCTCTGCGGTTCGAAACGGAAGGCCGCCCGCGCGGGCGATAGGGACCACCTGGGGAGGGAGGTCGTACCAGGCGCGCAGGTAGCGATAGAACTGGCCGAGCGAGGACAACTCGATCACGTACAGGGTGTGGAGCGTCTTGAGCAGTGGGTTCAGCAGATCGGGCTGTGGAGGAAACAGTAAGTGGGGGATCAGTCCTGTCACCGTCAAGCCCCGTTCCTGCGCCGCGTGGGCGGCTTCGCGGACGACTCCGCCGGTCGATCCCCAGCCGATCAGGCCCACTTGGGCGTCGGGATCGCCACAGCGTTCGATCCAGCCGGCGGCGGTTGCCAGAAGAGCAAGTTTCTTCGCGCGGCGCTCAGCTTGCTTGCGATGCATCTGAGGCGAGGTATCGGGATGGCTGCATTCGTCGTGTTCGAGTCCGTCGGCCGTGTACTCCGTTCCGGGCGTGCCCGGCCACGGAATGGGCGCGACCGGCTCCGCGATTGGCGTGCCGAAGCGCCGGTACCGACCGGCTTCGGGTGCACGAGCCAGAAGGCGCTGCTCGACCTCGATCGAGTCGAGCGGGAGGGGATCCACAATGGCGGTTTGGCCGCCTAAGAGCTGATCGCTGAGCAGAATTACCGGGACCTGATACCGCTCTGCCAGGTTGAAGGCCTTCACGGTCAATTCGATACAGCCCTGAATCGAAGACGGAGCGAGGACGATCCGGGGATTATCGCCGTGGCTCGAAGCCAGGGCAGCCCAGAGATCGCTCTGCTCGGTGCGAGTCGGGATTCCTGTGCTGGGACCGCCGCGCTGCACGTCGACGACTACCACCGGAATCTCCGCCATCACCGCCAGGCCTAACCCTTCGGCCATGAGCGAGAAGCCCGGGCCCGAAGTGCCGGTCATAGCTTTCTTGCCGGCGAAAGACGCGCCGATCGCCATGGCCACCGCCGCCAGCTCATCCTCCGCCTGGACCACGATCCCCCCTTGGCGGGGGAGGTGTTCGCTTAGCTCCTCCATGATGTCCGTCGCCGGGGTGATCGGATATCCGGCGTAGAACTCACAACCCGCCCGCAGGCTGCCGATCACGATGCCCTGATTACCAGTGATGATCCAACGCGGAAGCGCCTCTTTCTTCGAGTTCGAGGCGAGAGGCCATAGCGGCTGCGCCCAGGTCTCTTCTGCCCATCGCCAGCCGGCCTGAAGCAATCCTACCTGGGTCGACAGCGACTCGTTTTCCGGCGTGACCCCTTCGAACCGTTCCGTCATCGCGGCGAGAGCAGCGGACTCGTCGAGACCCAACAGAAAAGCGACCATGCCGAGGACGAGGACATTGAGATGCCCTTTCCCTGCGCCTGCCCGGCCGGCCAGATCTTTCCATTTCATCGGCAGACACCGAGATGCGCGGGATGACAAGGCGTCCGGTGGATTCCCTTGGGTCTCTTCGAACAGGACCCAGGCTCCGGTGCGGAGGTTCAACTCTTCCAGGAACCGCTCCACATTGCGCCAGTCAAACGCGACCAGGAGATCGATGTCATCCGCTTGCTTCTGAAAAGGGGTCGAGCCGAGCCGGACAAAGCAGGCACTCTCTCCGCCGCGGATTTGAGGACCGAAGCTTTTGGTTAAGACGCCGTAGAGTCCGCAAGCGGCCGCGGTCGAGAGCAGCAGCTCGCCGGCCGTCATGACGCCGGTACCGCCGCTCCCCGCAAAAGCCACTGCGATCTCGGCGTGTTGTCGCTTCACGATCGTTCTTTCACCTCACCGCCGCTCCGGCTCAGTGACCAACTCAGAGAAGCCGAACGGCGATCCTCTGCTGTTCAGAATGCACAGCGAATGCCTGGCTTGCCGACAATCGACGGGTCTTTCTAATCGGTGAAACCAGAAACAGTTTGGCGGGCGCGGGGCCTGAGTCTGCACCAGCAGCGGCGATCGAATGGGGAGATTCGGGCCAGCACAGGTCCGGCCATTGTTGCGAAACGCCTCAGCTTGCGCCGGGCACTCAACGTTAGGAGTGAGGCGGAAGGAGTTCGATCACCACGTCCACCGGGACGCCGAAGCCGATTGCGCCGAACCGGGTCATAATGGCCGAATGGACCGCAATGATTTCTCCATGGCTGTTAAACACCGGACTCCCGCTGCCACCGGATGTGGTCTGCGCGTCGTAGATGATGCGGTTCGGGACGACGTCGCTGATATGACCTTGGGTGGCGAGGGGGCGGATGGCGGCCTGATTGGCGACCTCCTGCACGAGCTTCTGCAGGCTGTGATCTGCTCCTTTGAGGAGCGCAACCGCTTGTCTGTCTTCGATTCTGGCGAGGACGCCTTCGATGCCCGCTGGGTAGCCCAGCACGACGACGGCTTCACCGGGCGTCCCTTGCGGCGGAGGTCGTCGGATCGGGATTGGAGCGATTCCCTCCGGAATGGGCGAGAGTCGCCCGATCGCTACATCGCCTCGATCGGAGAGACGGACCAGGGAGACGTCAGAGGGTTCGGATCGTCCCGGGAAGTAGGCACGCAACGCCACCAGCTTGGGTTCAAGGCCGGCCTTGATCATGTCGGCCGTTGCGCGCGGATCCATCGTCCAGGGTTCGGTAATATGCCGGTTCGTCACCACCAACCCCGTAGAGTCCGCGAGAAACCCGGTGCCGGTGTATTCCATGAGGACGGAAGGAGGCTCCGGCGACCCCTTTCGGACGAATCCGTAGGCGATGTAGAGAAAACACACCGACGGCCCGTACTGCCTGATCAGCACTTCCGCCCGTGTTCGCTCGGTCTCCAGGATCTTAAGCCGTTGGGCCAACGCTTGGATCTCTTGCTGCGGAGCGCCCTTTTGCCGTTGCTCTTCCAACAGCGCTAGGAGGCGGTTCGTCTCGGCTTCGTGGGCGGCCAAGGTCTCGGCCAAGCGTCGCCGCTCTTCGTTGGTCCGCTTGATCAGTTCGGTCTCGGAGAGGCGGGATTGCTGCAATTCTTTGAGCAGCACGTCGATCTGGCGTTGATGGGCCTGTTGGATTGTGTAGGTGTAGTAGACGAAACCGGCGACGACTCCGATAAGCACGACGAGCAAGCCGAGTACGGCCAATTGTGTCCAGAGCGGGGCGTTCTGGCGCAGTTCGTAGGCGAGTTGCCGCATGAACACCCCGACGGCGGCGCGTCTATCGAATCGTCCTTGCCCGGCGACATCCCGCGCATCGGCAAGCATTTCCCGGAGCTTCTTGCAGCGGGTGTATTCTGCGGAGCGGATGCGGAACCGCAGGGTCGGTCCCTTGGGACCAAGCTGAATGAGGTCGCGGTCCGTCAGCGCCACGTCGTCGACCGGCCGGTCGTTGACCAGCGTGCGGGATGCCGGTTCGAGATTCCGCAGCCGGACTCGACACTCCGACTGGTACAGTTCGGCTTGCAATGGGGCGACCGGAAAATCGCCGTCAGCAGAAAATGCGAGATCGGCCCGCGGGTCGCTTCCAAGAAGAAGGTGGGGCTGGTCGAAATATTGAGTGTGCCCTCGTCGTGGGCCCGAGAGGTGGACCAGCGCAAAGGTCATGCGCGTCGGTTGCGACGACACGCTCTCCGACGGGTCGGGAGCATCTCCCGTGCAGAGGAGATCGGCAGCGCCTTGCGCGTCGGGTTCAGGCATGGGGTTTCACTCTGGCTATCGAGGCGGGTGACGCTTCGATCACGCGAAGGATTTCATCCACGGCAAAGCGCGGGAACGGGCGTATCCGCCCGTCGCGCGTCACCAGGCGGACTCCTTTCCGGGCGGGGACGACCGTGCCGATTCGAGCGGCTGTGATCCTATCGCGCGCCAAACGCCGGATGATGGCGGGCGCGTGTGTCGGATCGGCGCACAGGAGGAGCGCGCCGGAGGCAATAGCGCCCAGCGGATGCACGCCGAAGTCTTCGCACAGCCGCCGGCCCTCCGGCAGGATTGGAATCGCCTGTTCTTCGATATGCAGGCCCACCTGTGCGGCCTCGGCCAGTTCATAGAGCGCGGCGCTCAGGCCTCCCTCGGTGGGATCATGCATCGCGTGCACACCGCCGGCCGCGAGCGCAAGCTGGGCGTCCCGCACGACGCTCACGCCGGGATTCTTGAAATAGCGGCGGCAGCGTGCGACAAAACGAGTCGGATACCGACGGCGCAATTCGTCATGTCGTTCACGCGCCAGAATCGACACCGCTTCGATGGGGATGCCTTTGGTCAGCAGCACCGCGTCACCTACACGCGCGCCGGCCGCGGTGACAAGCCGGTTCTTCGGACATTCCCCCAACAGACATCCGACCACCACCGGCCGGGTCACGGCGTCCGTGATTTCCGTATGCCCTCCGCACAACGTGACATGGAGTTCCCGGCAGGCCCGGCTGATCTCGGAAAACAACCGCGAGACCGCCACAGAGTTCGTGCGTTGCGGCGGCAGCAGCAAGGTCGCCAGAAACCAGCGCGGCACAGCGCCCATCGCTGCCACGTCGTTGGCATTGACGGCCAGGGCGTAGGCGCCGATCTCTTCCGTGACGAACGTGATCGGGTCGGTGGTCGCAACAATGTACTGGTCTCCGACGTCGAGGGCGGCGGCATCGAGCCCGAGTCCCGGGCCGACGGCGAGACGGGAATCAGTGCCGTTAGCATAGCGGGCCAGGAGTGTCCGCAGCAGGGCCGACGGCAGCTTGCCGATCGGCAACCTGCGGCCTCTATGCAATCCGATCGAGCGACGCAGACTACGGTCCCGCACTGGGTTGACGCGTTGGGCTTATCGAGACAGCGGCCCGCCCCCTTCTTTGACGATCTTCCGCTTCTGGGACACCGCCTCCGCCTGCACCACGTTCTTGCAATGGTCGCAGATCCAGTGCCCGTACAACAGGGTCGGTCCCGCCAGTCCGCAGAGGAGGCAATGGCTCGGCTTTTCCACTCGCGGGCTCTCCTCTGTGGTCGGTTTAGGTGTGTCTTCTGGCTTCGCCATATCGTCCCCTCTTTTTAAAGATTGGCTGAGAGTGCTCTGCCAAGCTCGCTGCCCAACCGGTCACTCTTGACGCGCGAGACCCGTCCTGCCTAACTTGCGATCTTCGCCGGTGCCTGGTGAAACTCCGCAACCGTGGGGCGGACCAAATTGGCGAAGTCCTGGTACCGGAGCTTCACCGCGCCGAAGTGAGTGCCGGCCTGGAAGACAATCTCTTCGTCTTCGGTGAGCGACCGGTCGACATACACCGGGATGTTATACAAATTGCCGAACGGCGGCATCGTCCTGATTTCACAGTCGGGGAACAATCCCTTGAATTCGTCCTCGGTAGCCAAGCGCACAGCATGCGCCCCCAGCGCCGCTTTGAGGCGATCGAAATCGATTCTCCAGTGCGACGGAAGCACGGTCATCACGAACCGTTCGTCGGCTCTGACGATGACGACCTTGGCCAGCATCTTTCCCGACACGTGCAATGCATGCGCGACCTCGGGCGCGGTATAGGCTTCCTGATGGCCCAGAACTTCATAGCGAACGTGATGACCGTCTAGAAACTCTTTCAGCCGGGGTAGGATTGTCATGACAACCTCCCTTCTGCAGTAGGGTTACGGCCAGTAATGGGCCAGCGCCTTGACGTATCCGAACACGATATCCCGTCGCGCCACGATCCCCACCAGCTTGTCGCCGTTCACGACCGGCACCCAGATCAAGAACCGGTCTTGCAGCAGTTGAATCAGGTTCTTGACCGGCATATCTTCCGGGACGGTCACGACCATGGAGGTCATGATCTCAGCCGCCGTGACCTGCCGCAGATCCCGGTCCTCATCCATGACCCGCAAGAGGTCAA
>DATLZU010000044.1:0-37992 GCA_035573855.1 Nitrospiraceae bacterium | reverse complement strand
CGACTTTAACGCTCTCACCGAGAAAGCCCTGCGGGACGACATGCTCACACGGGAGGAATGCCGATTCGTCTTGCAGACTCCCGATGAGGAACTGCTCTCCCTGCTTCAGGCTGCCTTTCGCGTCCGCGAACGCTACTTCGGTAAGACCGTCCGGCTCCAGATGTTGCTGAACGCCAAGAGCGGCGCCTGCCAAGAGGACTGTCACTACTGTTCGCAGTCCTCGATCTCAACCGCCGCGATCGAACGTTACGGTCTGTTGCCTCGAGAGCGGATGGTCGAAGGTGCGAAGCGGGCGGCGGCGTGCAAGGCGCAGCGCTATTGCATCGTGATCAGCGGGCGCAGTCCGCTGGATCGGGAGATTGCCGAGATCGCCGACGCGGTGAAGGCCATCAAGCGGGAGATTCCCCTTCAGATCTGCTGTTCGCTGGGATTGCTGAATGAAGAGCAGGCCCGGACACTCAAGGCCGCCGGCGTGGATCGGATCAATCACAACCTGAACACGAGCGAGGCCTATCATCCCTCGATCTGCACGACCCACACGTTCCAGGATCGGCTGGCGACGATCCGACACGCCCGATCCGCCGGCCTCGAAATCTGCTCGGGCGGTATCGTCGGCATGGGCGAACGGGACGACGACATCATCGATCTGGCCCTGGCGCTGCGCGACGTCAAACCGGATTCCATCCCGCTGAACACCCTGCATCCGGTCCCCGGCACACCCTTGGAGCACTGCAAGGACCTCACCCCGCAGCGTTGCCTGAAAGTGCTGTGCCTCTTCCGGTTCCTTCATCCAAGGACGGAAATCCGGATCGCCGGCGGACGGGAATTCAATCTTCGTTCATTGCAGCCGCTCGCGCTCTACCCTGCCGACTCGATGTTTGTGGACGGCTACCTCACCACCCCCGGTCAACCGGCCCCCGAAGTGTGGCAGATGATCGCCGATCTGGGGTTCGAGATTGAAGTGCAGTACAGCCAAGCCTGCGCTCGTGAGGAACTGGTGACTACCCACCGGCCCGGAACCTCGTGAGCCCCTCCTGCACTTATGCACGCCAAGACTGATCACGGCTTCCTGACTTTAAAGTAGACATAGCCCACCAGAAGAAGCGCAAGGACTGACAGAAACCCTGGCGACAGGATCAGCGATTCGGGGGGCAGCTCTGTCGGCACACCAAACCCTTTCAGACGTTCCTCTGCTTGTGTGGCGGCCTCGGCCAGCCAATTGGTGCCCTGTCCTCGACTGCCCTCCTCTCCTCCGAAAGGTACTGACGATCTCTCCATCACCGCTACTGAACCGGACGCTAAAAGACAGACCAGCGCCTGACCGACCGACGCCGGGACCAGCGCTCGCATCCACGCCCAATCAGGAACAGACAGGCACCCAACGACCGGACGGACGGGCGTCTCCTGACGCGCTTCCGGCCTGCTCTGTGCAGAGTCATTGATCCTAAGCAGCAGAGTAACGGCAACGCATCCGACTACTAGAACTAGGAGTTGCGCAAGACGGTTCAGCATTTTGATATGAAAATGGGCGTCAGAAGTGATACCCCACTCCGAACACCACAAAGTGAGCGCTGTAATCAGCTTTCAAGCCGCCGAAGAAGGGAAGAAAGCTCGCCTGATTGAACTTGTATTCTCCAAAAGCGGCGATATGCTTCGTCATGAAGCCCCGCACTCCGGCCAAGACATTCAAGCCCGGCCGGATTGCAGAGCCCGCCGTCGATGAAGGAGAGGTGTACCAGAAGAGACCGAGTCCGGCCCCTGCATAGGGCACAATTTCACCAGGATAACGGTAGACCCCGTTAAAGGCCGCGTGGTCACCCGAAGATGAACACCGGGAACAATAGCGGTTTGTTCTCCGCCCGAACCGCTCTCCGTGAAGTGCTGCTGCTTGAGATAGGGAGTCGCCGTATAGACCTCTGCTTCGCCTCCGAAATATTGCAGGTTGCCCAGAAAGTCCCCCCCCCATAGATCGGAGAATTCTGGAGACCGAGATTCGACCGGTGACGCCTGCAACTCCCTTGACGTCGCTCAATTGCGCCGAAAGTCCATACCCCACAAACCCTGCCACGTAGGGTTCCGCACGGGTCGCACAGGGGCGGACAAGGATCATGGCAACAGTTCCCATCCATACAAAGCGCTTCCCGCAAAGCACAATTCTGATTTCACGCTTGGCACCCCTCTTCTTGACAGGTTGAGAAGACCCGTGGCTTATGACCTCGCTCAACATTCCTTCTTCGATTCATCGCCACTCATCGTCGAGATCAAACTTTGCATCTCGCCAGCAGGTGCCAACTGAATTGTCTCTTATAATCTGTCCACTTATAGCATGTAGACTCATCGACCAGAAAGATAAAAAGGGGTCAGGGATAAAAAGGGGTCGGGAATCTTTTCTTGCTGTGGACAACGAAAGAACACACTCGAAAAGACTCCCGGCCCTCCTTTTCTCTTCTTTCGCCTCTACGAGCACAGGAGATCGACTAGACCGTCCTGCCCTATTCATACCGCAGCCCTTCCACGATCGGCTGCTTGCCCGCCCAGCGGGCCGGGACATAGCCGGCGAGGAGGGCAACCGCCACGGCCAGCACTACCGCTTCGACGAGCACGCCCATCGGCAACATGAACTGAATCGTCCATCCGAACGACTGTTTGTTGATCACATTGATCAGCAGCAGAGAGAGCAGGATGCCGCCGACCAAGCCTAGGGCAGCACCCAGCACGCCCAGATAGCCCGCCTCCCACAACACCAAGCGGTGAATCTGCCGGTCGCTGGCGCCGATCGCGCGCAGCGTGGCCAACTCCCGTTGCCGCTCCAGCACAGACGTGAGCAGCGTGTTCACGATGCCCAGGACGGCGATGATGACCGCGATCGCCTCCAGTGCATAGGTCAAGAAAAAGGTCCGGTCGAAGATGTCCAAAATCTCGCGCTTGAGCTCGGCATTGCTGACGAGCGCGGGAGGAGCATAGGCCGATGACTCCACCGCCAGCTTCTGAGCGATCGCCTTCCGCACCGTATCGAGGTCCGCACCCGGCTCCAGATATACAGGGAACACTGTGACCTCGTCGTCTCTCCAGAGCCGGCGGTAGAGGCTTTGGTCCATCACGATCTTGCCGCCATCGGTGGCGTAGTCGTAGAACACGCCCATGATCGTGAAACGTCTCTCGCCGGAGGGAGTCATCAGCGGAAGCGCGTCCCCCTCTTTCACTCCGAGGCGCCCGGCCAGGACTTCCGAAAGGATTATGCCGTCTTCGGCGGCCGCGCGCCGGAGAATCGCGGCGGAGTCTCCTGAGACGAACAGGTATCGGCTCCGTTCAGCATGAAGCCGCAAATCGCGCGAGACCAGCGCCGCCGACCGGCCCTGAATGTCGATTCGCAGATCACGGTAGGCATCCACCGCCGCCACCCCTGGTACCGATGCCACAAGCGCCTCCCACTCCCGGGGAAGGCGCCTGTCCAACATCCCGTGCTGGGTTCCGCGCAACCAGAGGCCCGGTGCCAGCACCAAGTCGGCCATGACCGTCTCGTTGATCCAAATTTCGACCGTGTGGCGAAAGCTGCGAACCATGATTCCGACTCCGACCATGATGGCCAGACCGATCATCAGCGCGGACACGGTGACGCCGTTGCGGCCGGGCGAGCGCGCCGTCTGATCCGCCGCGATCGCCCTGAGCACGCCGGAGGCCGACAGATCCACTCGTCTCCGGCCGCGGCGGGTCAAGGCCCAGCCCCCGTGGATCAGCAGCGGCGCCAGACACGACAGGCCGACCAGCACGCACAGCGTGGAGACGTAGCCGAACACCGGCAGTTCCGAAATCGGTCCAGGCATGGCCAGCAGCCCTGAGACGATCAGGAGCGCGACCCCGATTCCCGCCACGGTGCGCATGCGCAGTTGCCGGTTCGCTTCGTAGCTCCCCGGCGCCAATGCGAGCACCGGAACCGTTCGGCTGGCGTCCAGGCTCGGTCCCAGCGCCCCGACCATCGAGACTAATCCCCCGATCAGCGCGCCTTCGGCCAGCACGCCCAGGATCTCCTCCATCCCAATTTCCGAGCGACCGACTGTTTCGATCACCGACACATAGAGGTCGGACACCGTCCGGCTCAGCAACGCCACAAGCCCCTTGGCCAGCGCCAAACCGAGGGCGCCGCCGAGCAAGCCACCAGCGATCCCGATGGCCGCCGCTTCCGCGAGAAACAGACCTGCCACCGCCCGCTCGGACATCCCCAGAACCCGGAAAACGCCGATCTCCCGGCGGCGCTGGGCCACTGCGAACGACACGGTATTGTAGATGAGGAACATCCCCACCAAGAGTCCGACGCCGCTGAGGACGCCCAGGTTCAGTTGGAACGCGCGGACCATTTCTTCCACTTGCCGGCTCCGTTGGGCCGGCCGCTCCACAGCGATGGAGGGTGACACCGCGGCTTGCAACGCTCCTTGCACCTCATCGATCGGTCGGCTCGGCTCGGTGATCACGTCGATTCGGTCCAGGCGTCCGACCATCCCGAAGAGCGTCTGCGCCGCGGCGATGTCCATCACTGCCAGATCTTCCCAGACCGAGGGAAGCCCCGACGGTGGGTCGATGATTCCTTCGACGGTGACTCGGTGCAAGCGGTTGCCGACGAGGAGGTCCAGCGTGCTTCCCTCGGTCAGACCCAACTCGACCGCCAGTCGACGCCCGACGAACAGCGCCGTCGCGGAAAGCACATGATCCAGCGACTGTTCTCCGACTCCCTCGCTTCGAACCCGAAACGACTTCAGCTCGGCCGCCTCTAACAGATCCAGCCCCAACACCACAAAGGATTGGCCTCGATGCGGGCCCGCCGCCACGCGCGCCCCTTGCTCGATGACCGGGGACGCCGACATGACGTCCGGATGCTTGCGAACGACGGCGATCACCGTTTCGTCCAGGCCCAATTCTCCGCCTGACACCTGCAGCGTCGCGGCCCCGGCCACGGCCATGACCGTCTCCTGAAACGACCGCAGGACATCCTCGTTCGCTGTCCTGACCGCCACCGATGCCGAAACGCCGAGGGCCACGCCCACGACGGTTAATAGGGTCCTGACCGGCCGTTCGGCAACATGTCCTCTCCCCAGCAGCAGCAGCGCTTCAAGCCGACTTAGCACGGGGCCCATATCCACCACAAAACCCAACCGCGCCGGAGGCGGGCGCGGTCTTGTACTCCCCCTTGGGAAATTCTACGGTAGAATCATTTACAGACCGTCCGGCCTCTGTTAGACTGAATTAAAAGCAACGCAACGGGGAGACGGTTATGGCCAAACCTGCCAAGACCAAAAAAGCGGGCAGACCTCAGGCGGCGAAAAAAACTGGACGAAGTGGCGGGCTCACGCCGCGTCAAAAGCAAATTCTGCGTTTCGTAGCGCAAGGGATGACAAACCGAGAGATCGCCTCTCAGCTCGCGATCAGCGTCCGAACGGTTGAAGTCCACCGTTTCAATCTGATGCGGCGTCTAAAGGTGCGCAACGTGGCACAACTGCTGCGCCAGGCTCTGCTCCACGGGCTCCTCCCGAAGAACTTCGCGCTCAGGTAAACGCTCACAATTCTTTCAGTTTGCCGCGGCAAGCCGCCGGTGACGCGTACCCCTTTCTGTCCAGGACCGCTGTCAGCTCTTGTTCCAGCCGCTCGAACACCCCTAATCCTTCCTCGACTAAAACCGTCCCGATCTGGACCGCCGACGCGCCGCACAGGAGATGTTCGAACGCATCGATGCCGGTTGTCACTCCGCCGGTTCCGATGATCGGGAGCCTGTCCTCGAATCGAGTCCAGAACGCCCGCACGTTCGCCAGCGCTATCGGTTTGATCACCGGGCCGCCCAACCCCCCGAACCCGCCCTTCGGTTTGATGACCACCGTCTCGCGTTCCGGATCGACGACTAGTCCGTTGCCGACGGAATTGATCAGCGAGAGAAAGTCCACGCCGGTCCGGCCGATCACCTGCGCCATGATGTCGTGATGGGCCGGATCGAAATAGGGAGGCAGCTTCACGCCCATCGGTACCGTAACCACCTGCCGAACCCTTCGGATGAGCCGTTCGGACGCCTCCGGGTCATAGCCGATCTGTGGTTTGCCGGGAAGATTGGGACAGGAGAGGTTGACTTCGATGAGATCCGGTCCGCTTTTGTCGATGACGGCGGCAATCGTCACGAAGTCGTCTTCGCACAGCCCGGCCACGCTGGCAATAACCGGCTTGCCGAATCGACGCAGGGAGGGGATGAGGTCCGCGTAGGCGAGATAGCCGAGGTTGGGCAGGCCCATGGAATTGATCGAACCTCCGGGGAACCCACAGTAGCGCGGCTCCGGATTGCCCTGCCGCGGCTCCAGCGTCATGGACTTGGTCACGATCGCGCCGGAGCGGGAGCGCCCCAACGCTTCCAGTTCCTCCCGCGTCACGCAGTGCGCGCCCGCCGCGTTCATGAAGCAACTGGGAACCCGCACGCCGGCTATGGTGACGGACAAATCCATCGACTCACACGCCTTGCGAGACAAGCTGGGGAGACGTTCGGCACGTCAGTTGTCCATCCCGCATGTGCCACACGTAGTCGGCTTCCTGAGCCGCTGCCGCGCTGTGGGTCACCAACAGGACGGTGTGGCCGAATTGTTGCGGCAAGGACCGCAACAGAGCGATGATCTCCGCCCCGTTCTTGGAATCGAGATTGCCGGTCGGTTCATCAGCCAGCATCAAACTCGGCCGGTTGACCAGGGCGCGGGCGATCGCAAGGCGTTGCTGTTCGCCTCCCGAGAGTTCCGCCGGCCGGTGTCGTTCCCGCCCGCGCATGCCGACCAGCTCCAGCATCTCATCCACCCGCTTCCGTACCTGCGCTCCGCTTTCTCCTTTCAGCAAAAGCGGCAGCGCGACGTTCTCCGCCGCGGTCAGACCCGGGATGAGATAGAAGGCCTGAAAGATGACCCCGATAAGGTCGCGACGCAGCCTTGTCCACTCATCGCTGGTGAATCCGGAGGTCGATCGGCCGCCGATGACGATCTCTCCCGACGTGGGAAGGTCCAAGCCTCCCACGAGATTCAGCAGCGTGGTCTTGCCGCATCCGCTCGGTCCAACGAAGGCACAAAACTCTCCGCGCCCGATTTCGAGCGTGACGTCCCGCAGCGCCCAAACCTTGGCATCGCCACGACTGTATTCTTTAGAGACGTGCACCAATGTGACCATGGGCTTGCGCACTCTCCGCCCTCGTATAACACAACGTCTTGCAAGGCTACAACCTTGACAGAACGCGGCGACTGTCTTAGAAAAACAGCGCGCAACCCGATGCAGATGCTCACGACCGCCACCGAACAGAATTCCGCCTGGTATCGCGTCGCCCGGACGTTCTCGGCCTTGGCCAGGCGGACCCTCAATGCCCTTCTGCCGGTCGAATGTGCGGTTTGCCGGACGTCGCTCACCGACGATCCGATCCCGTTTTTCTGCCGGCGCTGTTGGTCAGCGATCGAACCGTTCTCTGGCCCCTCCTGTCCGCGATGTCATCAGCCGTTTCCGTCCGCCGTTTCCTTGCTCCACAGTCCAGCCCATCTCTGCGGCACCTGCCGCAAGACCAAACCGGCGTACACCGAAGCATGGTCGCCCTACCCCTATGTTCCACCGCTCCAGGAAGCCATCCGCCTGTTCAAATACGGCGGCAAAGTAACGCTCGCGGATGCGCTGGCCGACTTGCTGATCCGCGTCCTGCCGGAGACGCCGGCCACTGATCTGGTCATGCCGGTTCCGCTCCACCCGACGCGATTGCGCGAACGGGAGTTCAACCAGTCGTTGCTCCTGGCCGATCGGCTGAACCGACGGCTGGGTTTCCTTCTGTCCTTCACGAACCTGGTGCGCGTCCGGTCAACGGAAGCGCAGACAAGACTGCGGCGGTCAGCGCGCCTCAAGAACCTGCGGCGGGCGTTCCAGGTACGCCGTCCAGAAGAGGTCGCGGGCAAGCGCGTGTTGCTTGTCGATGATGTGTGGACAACCGGAACGACCATCAACGAATGCGCCAAAGCGTTGAGGAAGGCCGGCGCAGGCGATGTCTTTGCGCTGACGCTGGCGCGGGCGGTGAGTCCGGATCTGCTCTCGGCCCGCATGGTACCAAACCTTTCCTCGCCGGCGCCGATTTCAAACTGACCATGCCAATCTACGAATATCGCTGCCGCGATTGCGGCAAACGGAGCAGCCACCTGATATTAAGCATTAGCAATCCATTGCCGGTCTCATGCAAGCACTGTCAGAGCGCGAACGTCGAGCGGCTCATGTCCCGCTTCGCCGCACCCAAATCGGAAGAAGCCCGCCTCGAATCGCTGGCGGACCCCAGCAACTTCGGCGACTTGGACGAGAACGACCCGCAGAGCATGGCGAGGTTCATGAAGAAAATGGGGCGGGAAATGGGCGAGGACTTCGGCGATGAACTGGACGAAGCTCTGGAAGAGACCGGCAACGACTTGGCGGAATCGGACACCACTGACATCGATTGACAGGCATTGTCATCAATAATCGCTTGACTTCAGACAGAAGTGGGACTACGATCGCGCCTGGTTCGTCGTCCGGCCATGCAGGAGCCTTCTTGCTGCGCGATACTCCATGCCCAAAGAGGCCCAGAACGAATTGTTGACCGTGGCCGAGACGTGTCGCTACCTCAAGATCACCCCTCGTACACTTTATCGCTATATCCGGAATCACCGCCTGCCGGCTTTCAAACTGGGAAAGGAGTGGCGGTTCGTACGGGCCGACCTCGAACAGTGGATCCGACAACGGGCCGACGAAACCCACACATGACGCACTGAGGAGCGCAGCCATGTTTGCAGGCGAATACCTCTGCAAGGTCGATGAAAAGGGTCGATTCATTGTCCCCTCACCCCTTCGCGAACAGGTCGAGACACAGGGCAATAGCGTGGTCTTCCTCAAAGGGCCCGAGCAGTCGCTCTGGCTTTACTCAATGGGCGAGTGGGAAAAGGTGCTGGAGCGGACCAAGGCCGCGCTCGATGAGGATCAAAGCCGCCTTTTTATGCATTGTATCGTCTCGGAGGCCGGCACCTCCGAGATCGATAAAGCGGGACGTATCCTGATCCCCGGCCGGCTCCGGAAGCTTATTCCCGTGGACGAGGATCAGGAGATCGTGCTGGTCGGGCTGTATCATCGGCTGGAGATCTGGAACCCCGCTGAGTGGCGCCGCTATTTGAGCAAGACCGAAAACCGGTACGAACAGCACCTGTCCAAGATTCTCAATCTGCTCTAAGCGACCATCGTGCCGATTCCACTAGGCCGCCGACGTCCGCGTTTACCGCTTTCCCTCCGCCTGACTTCGTATCGGTCTCCGGACAAACTACGCGCCGAGTTCAGAGAACCGGTTGCGCCGACAGCGATGCCGAAGCGCTCGCCGAACACCGGCCGGCTCCGCACCATTCCCCCGGTGACCGGCGGGACGCCCCATCCCTTCCCTGTTGTGGCCGCTGACCGCCTCTCCTTGACCCTGCCGATCCCGCCCAGCGTCAACCATCAATATGCCACGGTCAACGGACGCCGCCTGCTCTCTGCCGCAGGGAGAGCATATAAGACGCTGGTCGGACAACAAATCACCCTTGCGCTGGCTGGCTCTCCGCACCGGCACGCCTTGCTGAAGGTCCTGCGAGCAGAGGATCTGGCCCTGTCGATCCGGTTCTATTTCACGTCCCGACTGCGCCGAGATGTGGATGGAGGCCTCAAGATCGCGCAGGACGCCCTGTGCGAAGGATTGGGCATCAACGACAACCGGATTGTCGAAACGCATCTGTACAAGGACCTCGACAAGGTGAACCCTCGGATCGAAATTGCCTTGTCACCTGTGGCGGCCTCGACTTGATCGGCTTTCACAACAAGATACCAGCCCCGCGCAGGTCCGGCAGGCAGCCGCCAGAAGCCCGCGGCTCACATCACTGAGCTTCATTCGTACCGCAACGCTTCGATCGGACTGAGGCGCGCAGCCTTGTTGGCGGGATAGAGGCCGAAGAACAGTCCCACGGCCAGCGAGAACAGAAGCGCCACCGCCACTGACTCGGCCGAGATGATCGTCGGCCAGCCCGCCGCCATCGTGATGAGCCGGGCCCCACAAACCCCGAGCGCGATACCCAATACACCGCCGATCAGGCTCAAGAACAATGCTTCGATCAGAAACTGAACGAGAATGTGCCGCCGCTTGGCGCCCACCGCCATGCGGACCCCGATCTCCCGCGTCCGTTCGGTCACGGAGACCAGCAGCATGTTCATGATCCCGACCCCGGCTCCCAGTAACGAGACGGCGGCGACGGCCACTAACATTTGGGTCAGTTCAGCATCCGCCGCCTGACTGACACCGCTCATCTCGACGTCCGTTCGAATCGTAAAATCATCCGTCTGTTCAGATCCCTTGCCGTGGCGCTCCCGCAACAGGGATCGGATTTGCTCGATCGCCAGCGAAATCTCTTCCCTCCGGCGTGTGGATGCCAAAATCGCCTCTACCGGCTCCGTGAGCGCATGGCCCTTGATTCTGTGCAACGCGGTAGAAAACGGGACATAGATCACATCGTCCAAATCGTAGCCGAAAGCGTTCACCCCTTTCGGTGCCAAGACCCCGACGATCTCGAAGGTCCACGCGGGGGCTGAGCAATTGGATGGCACGGAATCGACGTCATGGCGACCCCAGGATCTCCATAACGGTTCATACAACTCATACAACGGAAGCCTCCCTCGTCCTGCGCAGGACCGCGATAAGCCTTCTGAGACACAAGGCGCCCTTCTCGCTCTGTCTTCGGATTCCCCGACGCGGGGATTTTGCACGAGCAGTGGAAGGGGCGGAGCGCAACCCGTCTTGATCTGGATTCCCTCCCCCGTTCCCGTCATCAGTCCCTGAGGCGCGACGAGGTGTTTGGACAGCCGAATTCGTGCGGACACCGCCTCTTCACCGACCTCAAAAAGATTGCGGAGGACGGTCAGGCCGATTATGGCCACCGACTTGTTGCGTACGAGATCCTCCTCTTCGAAAGGCCTGCCCGCGATAAAGGACCAATTGCGGATCTCCAAGCAACTGGGAGTAATGCCGACGACGCGCGTTTTCCAATTCCAAGGCCCGTGGATCGCTTGCACCGTCTCTCCGACCGTCCAGCAAATCGACTGTAACAGCGGAATGGCCTCCTGCAACGCCTGTCCATCCGCGACCGTCAATGTGGCGGAAATTTCGGCGGCCCGCCGAACCCCATGAACCACCGGCGCACCGGGATTGACGAAGATGGCGTTTCTGCCGATTGCGAGGAGCTGGTCTACCACGGTCGCCTTCGCCCCGCTGCCGATCGCGATCGTGATCAACACGGCGCCGACCCCGAAACCCAAACTCGCGATGCTGAGCAAGGACCGAAAAGGATGGCGAATCGTTCCTTCGATGCCGACTCGGATGAGCCCTCTGGCGGCGACTCGGACCATGACCGTTATTCCCCGCTAGAGATCCGCCTCGCCGAACAGCGTCTTATTCGTACCGCAACGCTTCGATCGGATTGAGGCGCGCAGCCTTGTTGGCGGGATAGAGGCCAAAGAACAGTCCCACGGCCAGCGAAAACAGGAACGCCACCGCCACAGACTCGGCCGAGATGATCGTCGGCCAGCCGGCAACGACGGTCGTGAGCCGGGCCCCGACGACACCGAGCAGGATCCCGACCGCGCCGCCGGCCAGACTCAGCGTCACGGCCTCGATCAAAAATTGCGCCAGGATGTGCCGCCGCTTGGCACCCACCGCCATGCGGACCCCGATTTCCCGCGTCCGCTCGGTCACGGAAACCAGCAGAATGTTCATGATACCGATCCCACCGACCAGCAACGACACCGAGGCGATCGCGAAGAGCATGACCGTCAAGGTCTGACTGGTCCCTTCCTGCACCCTGCCGATATCCACCTGCGTCCGGACCGTGAAGTCGTCAGGCTGGTCCGGCTGCAGACGATGGCGCGCGCGCAAGACCTCGCGAATCTGCTCGACAGCTTCTGGCAGGTCTTCCGCCCGATCGGTAGACGCGAAGAGAGCGCCGACCGAGCCAAGGAACATGGTCCCGAAGACCTTGCGTTCGGCCGTGGTGAACGGAATGAAGATGATGTCGTCCTGGTCCGAACCCTGTGCGGATTGTCCCTTGGGCGCGAGCACACCGATGACGCGGAACGGCACGTTTTTGATCCGGATCGTCGCACCGACCGGCTCCTCGCCCGGATCAAACAGATTTTCGACCACCGTCTGTCCGACCAAGGCGACCCGCGCAGCGGTATCCATATCGGCCTGCGTAATGGGACCGCCGCTGACGAAGGACCAGTCCCGGATCGTCAGATAGCCAGGGGAGATCCCATTCACCGGGCCGTTCCAGTTCTTGTTGCCGTTGACGATCTGCATCACGTCGCGCTTGGCCCAGGCCGTTTCCCGCAGCAGCGGAACTCGCTTTTTCAGCTCCAGCGCATCCGCGACCGTCAGGGTCACAGCGCCACCCTGTCCACCGCGCACGCCGCCCACCGTCGTCGCGCCAGGCAGGATGATGATCACGTTGGTGCCCATGCTGGCCACCTGCGCCTGCACCGCGGCGCGCGCGCCCTGGCCGATGCTCACCATGGCGATCACCGCTGCGACGCCGATCACGATGCCCAGCATCGTCAAGCCGGCCCGCATCCGGTTGCGGCCGAGAACGCGCAAGGCCGTGACGACGGTCAACCAGACGAACGTCGACATCAGGTTCCGGGTCTCCCTGCGGCGGAGGCGGACAGGACGGCAGCTCGCCGGTCGCTGATGATCCGCCCGTCCTTCATCGCAAGTTCGCGCGACGCATAGGCGGCGATGTCCGGTTCGTGGGTGACCAGGATGACGGTGAGATGATCTTCTCGGTTCAGCCGTTCCAGGATGCCCATGATCTCCCGGCTGGACTCGGTGTCCAGGTTGCCCGTCGGTTCATCGGCCAGCAGGATGGACGGCGAGGATACCAGCGCACGGGCAATGGCGACGCGTTGTTGCTGTCCCCCGGACAGTTGGGTGGGGTAATGATGTTCTCTCCCAGACAACCCGACGCGCGCCAAAGCCGCCGCGGCGAGCGCGCGTTGCTCTTTCAGGGACAGGCCACGATAGAACAAGGGCAACTGCGCGTTCTCAAGAGCGCTGGTTCTGGGGATGAGATTGAAATTCTGAAAGACGAAGCCGATCTGCCGATTGCGGATCTCGGCCAGCGCATCCGGCCCGAGCGTGCCGACTTCGACCCCGTCCAACCAATAGCGCCCCCGGGTGGGTTGATCGAGGCACCCCAGGATGTTCATGAGGGTGGACTTGCCCGATCCAGATGCGCCCATCACCGCCACGAACTCGCCGCGGGTGATGGTGAGATCGATCCCACGGAGCGCCTGGATCTCCACATCGCCCACGCGATAGATCTTCCAGAGATTTTCGCACACGATCAGCGCACCCATCACCGAACCGTGAATTATGGAGTGTCGTTCGTATCTCGTATCTCGTATCTCGTATCTCATGCACGAGATACGCTTCACAAGCTACATTTCACGTCCAACAGATCACATGCCTCGATCGCGCCCGCGCCGTTGACCCGCGCCGAATCCGGGCGGCAGTTGATGCGAGGCCCGTTCGCTGCGCGGCAACTCGAGGCCGACGACGACTTGATCGCCTTCGCTGAGCCCACCCGAGATCACTTCCGTGGCCATCCCGTCGGAAATGCCGGTTTGGACGGTGACCGGCTCCGGTTCGCCTGAACTTCCCAACCGCCATACCGTCCTCACCGGTCCGTTCTCGACGCGAAGCGGCGGCTGGCTCTGTCCAACCCCGCCGCCGTCTCTTGCCGCCCGGGCTTCCGATGACCGCCCGGCACCCTGTTCGGTCTTGGGCGGCGTAAAGCGCAGGGCCGCATTCGGCACCTTCAAGACCTGGTCTCTTTTGGCCACCACGATCGTGACATTGGCGGTCATGCCCGGCTTCAGCCGAAGATCTTGATTGTCCACTCCCACCACGACGTTGTACGTGACGACGTTCTGCACGTTGATGGGCGCCAGGCGCACCTGTTTGATCACACCCTGGAATTGTTCACCGGGATAGGCGTCCACGGTGAACGTCGCCTCCTTCCCCTCGGTGATCCCGCCGATGTCCGATTCGCTGACGTTGGTGTCGACCTGCATCTGGGTCAAATCCAAGGCGATCAGGAAGAGGTTGGGCGTGGCGAAGCTGGCGGCGACGGTCTGGCCCACCTCGACGTTTCGGGCGACGACGATGCCGTTCACCGGAGACCGAATGACGGTGTATTTGAGATCCAGTTCCGCCGCGTTGAGCGCAGCCTCTGCCTGTTTGACCTGCGCTTCGGCGAGTTTCAACTGCGCCGCGGCGCTCTCATAGTTCGTCCGCGCCAGGTCGACGTCGTTTTGCGACACAAACTGTTGAGCGATCAGCGAATTCACCCGATCCAGCTCGCGCTTGCGCTGGGCCACATCCGCGCGAGCGCGGGCCACGTTCGCTTTGGCCATTTCCAAGTTGCTGGCGGCCTGATCACGACGGGCCTTGAACGGCGCCGGATCGATGATGGCGACGACGTCGCCGGCTTTGACTCGGGAATTGAAGTCGGCGTGCAGGCTCTTGATCATGCCGGAGACCTGCGTCCCGACCTGTACCAACACGACCGGATTGATGGTGCCTGTGGCGGTGACGACCGAGACGACAGAGCCGCGTTCCACCGGCACGGTCCGGTACCGAACCGGCGGCCGGCGTTCGCCGTTAAAAAAGACGTACCCCCCGATGGCCAACGCAACCACGAGGGCCCCGACGCTCCAGACGATTTTCTTCATTTTCCGGCCGATGTTGCTCCACGCCTGGCGACTGCTCAGGCATTGTACCAGGAGGACCCGGGGGAATCACCCATCGACAGAGTGGTCCCCACAGTCGGAGCGCGAGGTGTGCCCCAAGCCGTTCTCTTAAACCTTCTCTTAAACCTTTGGCTCGCCCGCTAGTGACTTTTCAGAGCGAGTCCAAACAAAAACGGCCGTTCGCCTCTCGGCGAACAGCCGTTCTGTTCTCTCCCTTTGGGATACCCTACGGCGTCACCGTGATGCGGTCCTTGATCATGTCGAAGGTTTCTTTGGGCAACACGTTCTTGGCCACCAGCTCACCCTTGATCCGGTACGGCCGATTGCTGACGATGCGGTCGGCCATCTCTTTTGTCAAGCCGAGGAACAGGACCATGTCGCCGGCCGATGCGGTATTGATGTTCATCGGCGCCACACTCGGCTGAGAAGGCGCGGGCGGCGCCGAGGGAGTCGATGCACCACCCGGCGCGGCTGCACCCGGAACCGGCGTTGAGCCCGGAGCCGGGACTATCGGCGTTGACGACAGCGTGGGCGGCGCGGTCCGTTGACGTTCTTTGAGCTCTTTTTGGTATCGGGCGACCAGCGACTTCAATGTTTCATTGTGCCGCTTTACATCGTCATATTCCTGGCGAAGGCTGCGGTTCTGCGCCGCGAGCTGTTTCTGCTTGTCCTCCAACTCCTTGAGCCGTGCCGCAATGTCGCTGCGTTCCTTGTCGCGCGCGTGTTCGATGCGTTGCAATTCATCCCGGGCCGCCTGCGCTTCATTGCTGAATTTGACGTTCAGCTCCTTGAGAGTTTTGACTTGCTGTTCAAGGGCATTTTTTTGCGTTCGCGTCTTCTCGAGCTCCGTCTTCGCAGCGTCGGCCTCGGCCAAAGCGGCCTTATACTTGCTGTTGCTCACGCAACCCGCCGCAGTCACAGCGCTGAGCAGAGCTACCCCCATCGTCAGATACTTCTTCATGCCCATCCTCCTCTCAGACATCTCATTTGCGCCACCCGTGCCTTCCTGCCTCCGAACCACGCACATGAACACGCAAAACTCCGAGACATGACGCTGCAGGGGATAAGACCCGGTGAGATCACGGTGCCAACTGTGTGTAGTCCATCGGGCTTATTTTGTCAACATATTTGCTGGCTTGCCGGTCATTCGCGCAAACACGCACGACACGTGCTATCGTTCCGTTTGAAATCCACGCGTGGCTTGACTGACTGCCGGCTCTCTGTGATCATGCGCCGGAGCTATCCTCCCGCGTCGAGACATTCCAACTCTGGCAGGCGTCTATGAACCAATGGGGTCCTGAACTGGCCGTTATCCTAGGGTTGGTGGAAGGCTTGACTGAATTTCTGCCGGTCTCCTCAACCGGCCATCTCATCCTGATCGGCCATGCCCTCAGCTTCACCGGCGCGATCGCGGCAAGCGTGGAAGTGTCGATTCAGTTGGGATCGATCCTAGCGGTGGTCGCCTATGAACGCCGCAAGATCATTCAGCTTCTCTCTCAGGCTGGAAAAGAACAAGCGATTCTGTGGGAGATGCTTAAGGCGCGCGGCGGTTGGTCGACCCTCCAGCGCTCGGCCGAAGCGCACCGCCATCTGTGGTTCCTGATCGGCCTGACCGTCGCCTTCTTCCCCGCCGCGCTGGTCGGGTTTCTGACGCACCGTTGGATTGAATCCTTTCTCTTTACCCCGAAGACCGTCGCGACCTCGCTCATCGTCGGCGGTTTCGTCATCCTCGCCGTCGAGGCTCGCCGCTCGCCGGCGCGGGTCACCCAGCTCGAGCATGTCGGCGTGCGGTCTGCCTTCTGGGTCGGTGTCGCACAATGCGTTTCGCTGATCCCCGGCATGTCTCGATCCGGATCGACGATCGTCGGCGGGTTGCTCGCGGGCTTGGACCGGAAGGTGGCAACCGAATATTCCTTTTTTCTCGCACTGCCGACGATGATCGCGGCGACGGCGTACAAGATAGTCGCGTCCCAGTCTCTATTTTCGAACCAGGACTACCTCGCCCTGGGGCTTGGCCTGGTTGTGTCGTTCGCCGTCGCCTGGGCCGTCATCGCCGCGTTCCTGACTTTCGTCCAGCGCCATACCTTGCGTGTCTTCGCCTACTACCGCCTGGCGCTCGGCGCGGTGGTCCTCATGGTATTTCACTGAAGGGCAACGGACATCCCGAACGCGCCTTTTTGATCCCCCTGCCCAGGAAGGATAGAGGCAATGATCGATTGACGGCGGAGGTTTGACGCGTGACAAGCGTGGATCAGGACTGGTCTTGTTGCAAGGCTGGTTCTTGCCGCTTCTTCTCCAATGCAAAGTGCAGGATCAGGAAGGCGACACCGACGCTGATGGCGGCGTCGGCGACGTTGAAGGCGGGCCAATGGTACACGTCGTAGTAGAAATCCAGGAAATCGATTACTTCACCATAGCGCAGCCGATCCAGGAGATTGCCGACCGCGCCCCCGAGAATCCCCGCGATGCTCAATTGCCCCATCCAATCGCGTTCGGGAAGGCGGAACAGAATAGCCCCCAGCAGGACCAATGCCAAGACGGAGGTGAGCCCAAAGAACACGAAACGGAACGCACTGCTGCTCCCTGCCAACAAGCCAAAGGCGGCTCCCGGGTTTCTGATGTATGTCAGGCTGAAAAGGTTGGGGATAATCGGAATCGACTCATGCAGCCGCATGGTCTGCATGATATACATTTTCGTCACCTGATCCAGACCGACGACTCCCGCGCTGACCAGGCCCAAGATCAGATAGCGGGTCCTGCCGTTCACCGAATCGCCTCAACGCAGCGGTCGCAGAGGGTCGGGTGGTCCGGGAACGTGCCGACTGCTGGCCGATAATTCCAGCAGCGTTCGCACTTCTCACCTTCCGCCTTTGCCACCGTCACGACAACATCCGATTTCTGAGGCGGGTGATGCATCTCCTTGACCTCAACCTGCGACACGATGAAGAGAGTCGGCAAGTCCTGTTCATATTCTTTCAGGAGGCGATAGGCTTCCGGATTCGCCTCTAAGATGACCCGAGCTTCGAGGGATGCGCCGATCATCTTCTCACGCCGTTTCAGCTCGAGTTCGGCTTGTACGCGAGACCTGACCTCCAGCAACCGTTCCCACCGCTGAGCCAGGGCCTCCTCTTTCCATTTGGGATCGGCTTCCGGAAACGAGGTGAGATGCACGCTGTCGACGCCCGCTTCCCGTCGCGCCGCGTCCGGCAGCATCCGCCAGATCTCCTCCGCCGTGAAGCTGAGGATCGGCGCCATAAGTTTGGTCAGCGCCACAAGCACGTCGAACAGCACCGTTTGCGACCCTCGGCGCAGCGGGGAATCTTTTCGGAACGTGTACAGCCGGTCTTTCAAGATGTCGAGGTAGACGGCGCTCAGGTCCACCGCGCAGAAGTTGTTCAGCGCGTGGAAAATCGTATGAAACTCGAAGTCCTCATAGGCGCGCGTGATCCGGGGGATCAGTTCGCCGAGCCTCCCGAGCGCCCACCGATCCAACTCGGGCAACCGCTCGCAGGGGACCCGATGTTGCACCGGGTCGAAATCGTAGAGGTTGCTCAACAGGAACCGGCAGGTGTTGCGGATTTTCCGATAGGCCTCGATCAGGTGGTTGAGAATCTCCTGCGAGATGCGAAGATCCTCCCGGTAGTCCTGAGCCGCTACCCAGAGCCTGAGAATTTCCGCGCCGGATTGCTTGATCACGTCTTGCGGCGCGACGACGTTGCCGGCGGACTTGGACATTTTCTTCCCGGCCCCATCGACCACGAATCCGTGAGTCAGCACGGACTTATAGGGCGCGCGGCGGTCCGTGACGACCCCGGCCAACAACGCGCTGTGGAACCACCCCCGGTGCTGATCGGACCCTTCGAGGTACAGATCGGCCGGCCACCATTTACGCGGCTTGAGCACCGCCGCATAGCTCACGCCCGATTCGAACCACACGTCAAGGATGTCCCGTTCCTTTTCAAACACCTGTCCCCCGCACGCTGGGCACGCCGTCCCCGCCGGCAGCAACTCCGCGGCCGACTTTTGGAACCACACATCGGCCCCGGAGGTCTCGACCAGTTCCGCCACGCGGTCGATCGCCTTGGGATCAGTCAACACGCGGCGGCAGCCTGAACACGTAAAGCCCGGAATCGGTACGCCCCAGACACGCTGCCGCGACAAGCACCAGTCCGGCCTGTTCTCGACCATGCCGCGGATCCGGTCGCGCCCCCACGGCGGAATCCACCGCACCCGCTCGATCTCGCCCAGCGCTTCCCGCCGCAGGTCGTTGGTCTCCATTGAAAGAAACCATTGCTCCGTCGCCCGGAAGATCACCGGGTTCTTGCATCGCCAACAGTGGGGATAGGCGTGCGTCAGCGAGCCATAACCTAAGAGCCGCCCGTTGGCTTTCAGGCGTTCCACGATCGCCGGGTTGGCCTTGAACACGTGTTGGCCGGCGAATTCTTTGACCACTTCGGTAAAGCGGCCGGCGTCGTCCACCGGCGCCAGGATCTCCAGCCGCTCACCCGGCGAGGCGTGTGCGTTATGAGCCAACACCAACGCATAGTCCTCCTGGCCGTGTCCCGGCGCGATGTGCACGCACCCGGTGCCTTGGTCAAGCGTGACGAAATCACCGAGCAGAATCGGCGAGAGGCCGTGCGTCAGAGGACGTTGCGTCTCCAGCCCTTCGAACCCTTCGCTGCCCCGCCTGACTCCGAGTACCGTGTACTCCTGCAACTCGCAGGCTTTGGCCACCCCCTCGAGCAGTTTCTGCGCGATGATGAGGACTTCGCGTCCGACCTTGACGAACGCATACTCGATGTCCGGATGGAGGCAGATCGCCTGATTGGCGGGCAACGTCCAGGGCGTGGTCGTCCAAATCACGACCGAAACGGATTCGATGTCCGGCGGAAATGCAATGTGCAGCGGCGAGGCACTCGCCAAGATTTTGGGCGAAGTCACCACGGGAAACTTCACGTAGATGGACGGCGAGGTGTGATCTTCATACTCCACTTCGGCCTCCGCCAGCGCGGTTTGATCGACCGTGCACCACAGGACCGGCTTCAACCCCTTATACACCCCGCCCCGCTCAACGAACTTGCCGAACTCCCGCAGAATCGTCGCCTCGTAGGCCGGGTCCATCGTGAGATAAGGCCGCTCCCAATCGCCCAGCACGCCCAGCCGCTTGAACTCATCCCGCTGGATCTTGAAATACTTTTCGGCGTAATCCCGGCAAAGCTTGCGGATGGCCGACGTGTCCAGGTCTTTCTTCTTGTCGCCCAATTCCTTGAGCACCTGATGCTCGATCGGGAGGCCGTGGCAATCCCACCCCGGCACGTAGGGGACGTGGTAGCCGGCCATAGTTTTGGACTTGATGATGATGTCCTTCAGAATTTTGTTCAGGGCGTGGCCGATATGGATGCGGCCGTTGGCATAGGGCGGCCCGTCGTGCAGGATGTACAGCGGACGTCCCTTCCCCCTTTCTTGAATCCGCTCGTAGAGACGTTCCTGCTCCCACAAGGCCAATAATTCCGGCTCCCGTTGAGGCAAGTTGGCTTTCATCGGGAAATCGGTTTTGGGAAGGTTGAGCGTCGCCTTGTAGTCCATAAGACAGCAAACAGTAAGCAGCAAATAGCAGCAAACGACGGGGCTTGCTACCTGCTATTCGCTACTCGCTACTAGCTAATTTCCATCATCCGGTCCAGCGCCACCTTCGCCCAGGCTTTTTCATCTTCCGGCACGACGATGCGATTCACGACATGCCCTTCGGCCAGGTTTTCCATCGCCCAGCAGAGGTGGGGAGCATCGATACGGAACATGGTGGCGCACTGGCAGACGGTCGAAGAGAGGAACAACACCCGCTTGTCCGCCTGCTCCCGCTTGAGGCGATTGACCAGGTTCAATTCCGTGCCGACGGCCCAGGTCGTGCCGGGCGGAGCGGAGCGGACCGTGCGGATGATGAACTCCGTCGAGCCGACAAGATCGGCCTTGTTGACGACATCCTCGTGGCATTCGGGATGGACAATGACGATGCCGTCCGGGTACTGCCTGCGAAAATAGTCCACGTGGGCAGGTCGGAACATCTGGTGCACGCTGCAATGGCCCTTCCATAGAATCAGCGTCGCCCGATGAATCGCATCGCGCGTATTCCCCCCGTTCGGCAGATAAGGATCCCACACGATCATCCGCTCGCGCGGCACCCCCATCGCGTTGGCGGTGTTGCGCCCCAGATGCTCATCGGGGAAGAACAGAATCTTTTCACGCCGCGCCCAGGCCCATTCCATCACCGCGCGCGCGTTCGAGGAAGTGCAGGTAATGCCGCCGTGCTCGCCGCAAAACGCTTTGAGCACCGCGGCGGAGTTGACATACACCACCGGCAGCACGGTGTTTTCGACCGGCAGGAGCCGGCCCAACGACTCCCAACACTGATCCACTTGTTCGATCGCCGCCATATCCGCCATCGAGCAGCCCGCCGCCAGATCGGGCAAAATCACGGTCTGGTTCGACCGGCTCAGAATATCGGCCGTTTCGGCCATGAAATGGACGCCGCAAAAGACCACATACGGCCGATCGGCGCGTTCAGCCGCCTGTTTGGCGAGCAGCAGCGAGTCGCCGCGAACATCCGCGTGTTCGATGACCTCGTCCCGCTGATAGTTATGCCCCAGCACCATCACCTGATCGCCCAGGGCGCGTTTCGCCGCCGCCGTGCGCGCGAACAGCTCTTCGGCGGACAACGTTTGATACTCCGCGATGGGTCTGGGGAGCGACGCAACAGATTTCACTGATACCTCCGGCTGTTCCGCACCGGTCCTCGCGGACATGGGGACGGACACGCCGGCATTCTACGACAGCGCCACCCGACAATCAACGCGAAGGGGCTGCGAAAAAGCCCTATGGCGGCCGATAGAGCAGGAGCCCCAGGCAGAGGGGCCAAATGCCGGTTGACTCTGATCGCAGACGCGGGTACGATCCGAAGCACCATAGCTAGGGGAGCCACTCGGCTGAGAGTCCGCCTGCCGGACGACCCTCAGAACCTGACCTGGATAATACCAGCGTAGGGAAGCGGAGAGAGCGTGAACGTTCGGCGACTCAGCCGCACCTTTGCATGGTGCGGCTTTTTAGTTTGAACACGGACAGGCTGTAAAGCGGCCGGTTCTTAGTCCTCAGCATTGGCGCTGAAGGCTGATGGCTGAAACCTGAAAGCCAAGCGATCCAAGACGGAGAAAGGAATCTCAATAATGAGCAAGTCTCAGACCGAAAACGCGACAACAGGCGGCAATGGTCATCACGCCGACGAATCGCTGCCGACGACGGCGCCGTTCCCCGCGTCGCGGAAAATCTATGTCGAGGGTACGATGCCCGGCGTTCGTGTGCCGATGCGGGAAATCACCCTGACGCCGACCAGACCGGCGAACGGCGGCGCGCCGGTGCCGAACCCGCCCATAACCGTCTATGACACATCGGGGCCTTACACCGATCCCGCCGCCAGCGTGGACATCCGAAAAGGGCTGGCCCCCATCCGCCTGCCGTGGATTTTGTCGCGAAACGACGTGGAGGAACTCCCGGCCGTGACGTCGCTGTACGGTCGCCAGCGGGCCGCGGATCCCAGGCTCAAGGAGATTCGGTTCCAGCATGCCAGAAAGCCCCTGCGTGCAAAGCCCGGCCGGAACGTCACCCAGATGCACTACGCCCGGAAAGGCATCATTACGCCCGAGATGGAATTTATTGCCATCCGGGAGAACCAATCCCGTGAACTGGCGCGCGAAGCCTTGGCGGCCCGTCGCGGGCCCGGCGACGGACCGTCGGACGGTGACGCCCGGCTCCGGGTTCAGCATCCCGGCCAGCCGTGGGGCGCCTCGATTCCCGACAAGATCACGCCGGAGTTCGTGCGGGACGAAGTGGCCAGAGGCCGTGCCATCATCCCGGCCAACATCAACCACCCGGAGAGCGAGCCGATGATCATCGGCCGAAACTTCCTGGTGAAAATCAACGCCAATATCGGCAACTCTGCCGTTGCTTCGTCAATCGAGGAAGAAGTGGAGAAAATGATTTGGGCGATCCGCTGGGGGGCCGACACAGTGATGGACTTGTCCACTGGCAAGAACATCCATGAAACCCGCGAATGGATCATCCGCAATTCGCCGGTCCCCATTGGGACCGTGCCGATCTACCAGGCGCTGGAGAAAGTCGGCGGCAAGGCAGAGGACCTGACGTGGGAGATCTATCGCGACACGCTGATCGAGCAGGCCGAGCAGGGCGTCGATTACTTTACAATCCACGCCGGCGTGCGGCTCAGGTACATTCCGTTGACCGCCAAGCGTTTGACCGGCATCGTCTCGCGCGGCGGCTCGATCCACGCCAAGTGGTGTTTGGCGCATCATGAGGAAAACTTCGCCTATACCCACTTCGAAGAGATTTGCGAGATCATGAAGGCCTACGACGTCTCGTTCAGCCTGGGCGACGGGCTGCGGCCGGGTTCGATTGCGGACGCGAACGACGAGGCCCAGTTCGCCGAGCTGGAGACGTTGGGCGAGTTGACCAAGATCGCTTGGAAACATGATGTGCAGGTTATGATCGAGGGCCCGGGCCATGTGCCCATGCACCTGATTCAGGTCAACATGGAGAAGCAGTTGAAGGCTTGTCATGAAGCGCCGTTTTACACGTTGGGCCCGCTGACGACGGACATCGCGCCAGGCTATGACCACATCACCTCTGGCATCGGCGCGGCCATGATCGGGTGGTACGGCTGCGCGATGCTCTGCTACGTCACTCCGAAGGAGCACTTGGGGCTTCCCACCAAGGAGGACGTGAAGGCCGGCGTCATCGCGTACAAGATCGCCGCGCACGCCGCTGATCTGGCCAAGGGCCATCCCGGCGCCCAGGCGCGGGACAATGCCCTCTCGAAGGCGCGGTTCGAGTTCCGGTGGGAGGATCAGTTCAACCTGTCGCTGGACCCCGAGACCGCCCGCGCCTATCACGATGCGACCTTGCCGGACCACGCCGCCAAGGTGGCGCACTTTTGCAGCATGTGCGGACCGCATTTCTGCTCGATGAAAATCACCCAGGACGTGCGGGAGTACGCTGCTCGGAAACAGCTCGACGAGCAGCGGGCGCTGGAAGTCGGCATGAAAGAGAAAGCGGAGGAATTCAGAAAGTCGGGAGCGGAAATCTATCTGTGAGCGAAGAACGAACAGCCGATAGTTGGCAGCCCGGAGCTATTCGTGACTCGCTGTTCGCTGTAAGCCAAGGAGTTTGTATGAACAAGCCCAAACCGGCGCCGCTCAGAGAGCGGGATATCACCAGGCAGATCGCGCGGGAATACTACAAGGAGTTCGATCAGCTCATTGAGAGCGACGTCATCATCGTCGGCGCCGGCCCCTCGGGCTTGATCTGCGCCCATGATCTGGCCGCGATGGGCTTCCGCACATTGGTCGTGGAACAGGCCCTCGCCTTGGGAGGCGGCTTCTGGTCCGGCGGCTATTTGATGAACAAGGCGACAATCTGCGCGCCGGCGAACGACATTCTGGAAGAGATCGGCGCGCCCTGCAAGCAGGTCAAGGACTGCGACGGCATGTACATCGTGGATCCGCCGCACGCGACCGCCGCCTTGATCGCCGCCGCTTACAAGGCGGGCGCCAGGATCATGAACCTAACACGGGTGGTGGACTTGATTCTCCGACAGGACGGCTTACTGGAGGGGGTCGTGGTCAACAATACGACCGCCGAGATGGCGGGTCACGACGTGATTCACGTGGACCCGATCGCTTTGGAAAGCAAGGTAGTGGTGGACGCCACAGGCCACGATGCCGTGGTGGTGAATCTGCTCCACAAGCGGAATCTCTTCCAGCCGGTGCCGGGCAACGGCGCCATGTGGGTCTCCCGCTCCGAGGAAGAAGTCATAAACCGGACGGGCGAAGCCTATCCGAACTGTTTCGTGGTAGGATTAGCCGTAGCCGCCGTGTACGGCACCCCGCGTATGGGCCCGGCCTTCGGTTCCATGTTGCTGTCCGGCCGGTACGGAGCGGAACTGATCAAGAAGAAGCTGAAACAGGAGTAGGGAGTTGATGGCGTATGGCTTGTGGCGCATAGCAGGGACACGCCCCATCATTATTCCCCGGTTCGTGGCCATACGCCATCGGTCATAAGCCACACGCTGCTCCCAGTTGCGATGGACCTTCAAGATTTCCTCCTCCAAGGCGAGGGCAGCGAAGAAGACAAGAAGGAAGCCTGGAATCTGTTTTTGCGGGCGTACGAGCACCAGATGAAAGGCGACCTGGAGGAAGCGGTTCGCTTGTACAAGAAATCCATCGAAACCCATCCGACCGCCGAGGCCTATACCTTCCTGGGGTGGACCTATAGTTTCATGGGCAGACTCGACGAAGCGATCGAGGAATGCCACAAGGCTATCGCCCAAGATCCGGATTTCGGCAATCCGTACAACGATATCGGCGCCTATCTGATCGAGAAGGGGCAATTCGACGAGGCCATTCCTTGGTTCGAGAAAGCCATGCAAGCCAAGCGGTACGAAAGCCCTGCCTTTCCTCACCTGAACCTTGGACGCGTGTATGAACGCAAGGGGCGCTGGACCGACGCCATCGAGTGTTACAAGCGGGCGCTGACGCTCAATCCCAACTATGCGCTGGCAAAACGCGCATTGGGCCGGCTTATCGGCATGATGAACTGAGTTGGTTGATTTCGTTTCTTTCGTTTGAGGTTTGAGGTTGTGACTGGCAAGCGCATTCCGTCATATCCACATGAATCAGACAAATCACACCAACCAAACAAACCAGACAAACGCGATAAACCAGAAAACTGTCCTCGTTGCCGTCAACGACGTGTTTTTCTACACGAAGATCCGCGATGCGCTTCTGCCCCGGGGCTATAAACTGGAGCGAGTCCGGACACCGGACGAGGTACCGCCGAAGCTGTCCGCATCGCACCCTGTAGCCATGATCATCAACATGAACGACCCGTCGCTGGACGCCTTTGCGACGCTAGAGACGGTCAGACGCAGCGTCGGCGCACAGTCCATGCCTATCTTGGCCTTCGCCAACCATGAAGAAGTGGGGACCTGGAAACGGGCCACAGCGCTAGGCGTTACCAAGATCGTGTCTCGAAATGAGCTCTCAGCGCGCACGCGGGACCTGATCGAGGAAGTGATTCGCCACCAGGCGGGCAGCGAATAACGGGCATCGCCGATCGCCGGCATCCGGCTGTTCACCATTCGCAACGAGCGGTCGGCTTGACAGGATGATGAAACATTCCCCCCTCCACGACCAGCACGCAAAACTGGGCGCCGTTTTTGAAGAGGTCGCCGGTTGGACCATGCCCGCGCACTACGGCGATGTGCGGGCCGAGCATAGGGCCGTGCGCCAGGCGGTCGGCCTCGCGGACCTGTCGCATCGAGGCAAAGTCCGCGTCACCGGCGAGGATCGAATCAAGTGGCTACAGAGCGTGATCAGCAACGACATCCTGTCGCTTTCAGTCGGCCAGGGCACCTATTCCAGCTTGCTGACCCACAAGGGCAAGATGCTCACGTACTTCCGGGTCTACCTGCTGGCCGACTCAGTCATGCTGGAAGACGTCGGCGAGATCGGCGAGAGCACGTTGCAGGCCCTGCGCAAGTTTCTCCTGTTCGGCACAAAGGCCAAGCTGGAGAATTGCGCGGAGGGTTGGGGGCTCCTGCTGATCAGCGGGCCAAAGGCGCCGGAGGTACTGAAGGCCGCCTTCGAGATCGAGGTCGGCCATCTCCGGCCGCTGTATGTTCTGACCCACCAGATCGGTAGCCTGCCGGCTTTGTTCATCCGCACTGAAGAGACCGGCGAGACCGACATCGAGATCATGCTCTCCGCAGACGGCACGCGCACTGCATGGGAAGCGCTCATGCAGGCCGGCGCGCCGTTCGGCATCAGGCCGTTCGGCGGCCAGGCGAGGGAAGCGTTGCGCCTGGAAGCGGGATTGCCGAAGGCCGGTCCAGACCTCAACGAGGACATCGTACCCCCGGAAGCGAATCTGGAAGGCAAAGCGTTCAGTCTCAGCAAAGGGTGCTATCCCGGTCAAGAAGTGGTCGCCCGGATGGATACCTATGGCAGCGTCCGTCGACGCCTCGTCGGGCTGGTGTTGAAAGACCCCGTCGTCCCTCCGAAAGGTGCCAAACTCTTTAGCGGCGATCGGGAAGTCGGCTGGATCAGCAGCGCCGCCTATTCACCGCAACTCGATCACGTCATCGCGTTCGGCTTTCCGCTCCGCGATTTCACCAAACCGGACACTGCGCTCACAGTCGACATCGACGGCCGGCGCTACGACGCCACAGTCCGCCCGCTCCCGTTTTATGCCTGACCTGCGGGTTAGAACGAAACGATCTGTTCATCCGGAAGCCGCCGCTCACGGAGACGTGTCCGAGTCAGCGCGGCATCGAGCAGCGAGTCGGCCAGCCCTTCCATCGCCGAGGCCAAATTAAGCCGTAATTGCACTTCCTTCTTCTTCCGATCCTCTTCCGGAACCTCCTTCAGCCGCCCGCGCATATAGAGCGCGACTTCGGTTTCGTGCCAGACCATCGCGCCGGTGACAGGATCGATCGCCGACGCTTCCACGCGGACTGGACGAAAGGCCACGCCGAACAGGTAGCCTCCGCCGAACCAGACTGGTGTGCTGGTCAAGAGCTCAAAGCCGACATTCCCCAGAATCGCGGCCGGATTCCAGGCCGTGGCCAACCCGAGCGCGACCGATTCCCAGGTCATGTCGGCGAGCATGCCGCCGGCGAGCCATTGCCAGCGGACCTTGCCGTAGTCCTGCACGACCCCGATGACGAGCAGGTCGGCTCCCAGCCGCATGCCCAGATGATTTAGCTGTTCCAGGGATAATGCCTCCGCGGTCGTGACCCCGAGTTCGCCCACTACCCGATCCGTTTCTTCCAATGAGATTAGCGCATAGACGTCCTTGCCAGTCAGCCTGGCATACATAAGGTAACGCGCGTCGTCCCTGATCTGTCTGACCGCCTGTGCAACCAACCGAGACTCCTCCTCTGGATTGAGATCACCATTCACACTTTGAATGGACGACAAGTGTGTTATTTCAACGCCTAGCGCGAACGGCAACATAGCGATCTTGGCCCGGTCAGCCTGCGGTGGATTAGACCTGACCGCTGACTTAGCCCACCCGCACCCAGCCGGGTTGAGGGACAGAATCACAGTGACGGCGCATAAGGCCGTGCAAATCTTCCTGCTGTTGTGCATTTTGGAGAACTCCCTTCACAGGTGAAAGAGACTGTGAGCAGACGTGAGCTCATCTACTCTCGAAGAGACCGGCTCACCGGCTCACAGACTCACAGGCGAAGGGGGGAAAGACAGAAGGCGGAAAAGCGGGATTTGAAGCATCCGCCGACCTGCGCAACGGAATGGGAGAACATATTGAACGCAGAAAGACCCGTCAAGTCATCTTCAGCGTCCACCCATTGCTGACTCATGCCGGCGGTCTTCGCGTAAGGCGACTCGCTGCCGAAGCTTGGCACCGTCGCGTTCTCCGCGGGGTCTTGGAGATCGTCCGGCGGAAACGGCAATTCGGCTGTCTCGGCTTCGGGGACCTCAAAGACAAGGTCCTCAACCACGTCGGCCGAGGCGGTCACAGCAAGGAGAAGCGCCAGCCAGGAGAGGGCTCGCAAGAAACTGTTTCGATGAAATCGTCTCATCGCTGACCGAACTCGATCTTTTTCAATATCATCCTGACGCTCATCCCTTTATTGGGTGCCTTGCTCTTTCGCCTTCGTGGAAGTCATCGTGGAGCTGCGGTGCGATAGTCCACGTAAAGTCGCCCGAACCTGGCTTCCAACTCAAGATGCGCACGCGGCTCCGGTCGCCGCGCCCGGCCTTCGCTTCGGAAGGCTCACCGCCTGCGCTCACCGTTCCGGATTGCGGGCGTCAGCAACCGCGCGAGCAAATTCCCAGACGCTCTTGCGCTCGTTATCGTCCAGCGCGAGCAGGAGGTGGGTTTCTTCGGCATGCATGAGCCGGAGGCTCAGGAATGGCTCTTCCCGGCGTTTCTCCCGGTTTTCCCAGACCGCATCGATAACCTGCACTTTGTCCAATTGCGCCACCGAGACCACGTCGTAACGGAAATATTGATCGCCGATCACGATATCGTACAGGACATTGCCGACGGTGAGCAGCACCAGGTTGAATCGGCCCTGATCCTCATACCCCTCGGGCAGAAACTTGTTGATATGGCACAGGGCGACCTTGCGATCCCCCAAGGCCGTCCGAAACTTGAGCTTCAAGGCATCATAATCGATCTGAAGCGCTCGTTCGTCCGGACCGGTCGCGGCAATCGCCGCCTCCTTCGCTTTCTCATAAACTTCATCCGCCGTCATCAGACCTGCCATCGTTCTCTCTCCTTCTCCTCGATCATTTCGCCTCAGCGTTGATTCGTCGATGCAGCCGCCTCGCGACTCGGTACCCTACCCGGCCCACCACCGGGAAAGCAAGAGGGTTACCGAGCTCGGAGCGTGTGTGTCGCCCGGAGCGCGCCCTTGTCATCGAGAATCCGGACCTCAAGTGTGGTCCTTTTCACCGACACCAGTCCGAAGTTCGAATACCCGCTGTCGCTGAACAGGGTCATGGGTTTAAAGACGGGGTTGGGAGGGGTAGGGCGACCGTAGGCCGCGGAGAGCGGCCCGCAGATGAATTCATGAAAGTCCGCCACCCCATCTCCATCCGGATCGTACGCATTTGCTTGAACATAATGGACATCAGCCGCCAGCCAGACGACGTTCCTGATACGGCGCGACAGGATCGCCTCCACAAGTTGTTCCAGTTCGGTCTGAAAGCCAGTCCCATCCGGACCGCGCGCCCAGCTATCGTTGCCCGGCGTCAACAGGTTGCCTGCCTTGGGATTGGACAACGGTACGCTGGTCGCGATCACCTTCCAGGTCGCCGTGGAGTTTGCCAATCCATCCAGCAGCCATGCCCGCTGGGCCCTACCCAGCATGGTCTTGCCCGGCCCATCCGGCTCCGCGTTACGACTGCGGTACTGCCGCGTATCCAAGATGAAGAGTTCCAGGTCGGCCCCGAAGCGGACCCGCCGATACAGGCGCGCGGGATCGTCGGGCGGCGTCCGGATCGGCCAGTACTCCAGCAACGCCTGCCGGCCGATCGGCATCCGTGGATCATACGGGCCGGCGAAATTGTTGCCGACTTCATGGTCGTCCCAGATCGTGAACACCGGAACGACGGCTAAGAATCGCCGGAGCGCCGGTGCGCCGCGCTGATAGCGATGCTTCGCGCGATACTCATCCAACGTCGCCGCCGTAAAATCGCCCCCCGGAGCATTCGGCGGCGAGGGGCAGGTGTCGTCGCTATACATGAGATCGCCTAACAGGATTGCGAAATCGGGCTGTTGCCGACGCATCACGTCAAAAATCGGATAGCCGGCCCCATCATCGCGACAGCGTTGCTGGCCTCCGAGATCGCCGCTCCACAGAAACGTCACCGGCGCATGCGCGCCCGGCGGAGGCGCCGTCACGAACTCGCCCGTGGCGGCGACCTTCGCCGCCGGTATCGAATCAACTTCGGGGGGCTGCTGCTCCACCAACACCTGATATCGGTACCTCATGCCGGGCTTGAGCCCCTCGATCGGGACCTTGAGGGTGTAGTCGTGCTCGGGTGCGGTCTCAAGCAGGAGGGTTCTGGCCAGATACGGTGCGCGTTCTCGATCGGCTTCCGCTCTCGTCCACTCTTCCACCGGCGCCCACTCGATCTGGATTTTCCGGGGGCCGTCCGTGCGAAGCCACACGACCGCTGAACGGTCGGTCACATCGCCGGTCGCGATCCCGGACGATAGCCCATCGGGAAACGAGACGGATGTCTCTGCAAAAGGGCTGTCCGGCGGGAGGCCGGGTTTAGAAGAAGGTGAACAACCCGTGAGAGAAAGGGTTAGTCCGAGAGAGACAAGACCGAGTGAAATGGTAAGCCACAAACGCATCGAACACTCACACTTACTTGAACAAGCGCGGCTCCGTCAAGACGCGGCCGGCGCCGTTGCATTTCTGACACGCGGTTCGGCATACTGGGATTCCGCAGTGCTTCTCGTCGGCTTTGGAGAGATTTTGGAGAAATGATGAGCGATCAGGCGTGCTCGATTCAGAATTGCAAAGCCAAGGTCTATGCGCCGGCCGGGACGGGCGCGCTCTGCAAAGAGCATTTCCTGAACTTCGTGGCTTGGCGACGCAAGCGCGGGCTGCAGATGTTTCAGAAATATGCGGCCATGACGATGGAAGAACGAGACACGATCATGGCCGAATGGGCCAAGACAGTGAGAATCGACGAGGCGTCGGCGCCGCCCGGCGCGAAGCGATAGTCCGTTGCTGCCTGTCTCCGGGATGCTGCCGTTCATGCGCGCGTTGTTCCGTTTTGCCGCCCTTATTGTTGTCAGCGGCGGGGTCGGCTTGGCTGCGCTGCTTGCAGCGCCGTCTCTCGGTGAGGCCAGTTGCGCCGGTCTGAAAGGTGACGAGTTGCAACGCTGCCTTGCGGGAGAGCTTAAGGATTCAGGGCCAGCCAAGATCCTTTTCCACGACCAGGCGGGCAAAACCATCGCGCTCGATCAAGCCCTCGTCACCCGCTCTATGGACGAAGTCTGCCGGACCATTGGGCGCGACGGCCTGTTCACGGCCTATAAAAACGACGGACCCCGCCGGTCGGCACGTATCTGGAAGGAAGTCTCCTGCAAGAGCGGTCGCGTGGACGGCCTTTGGAAAGAGCATTTCCCGTCCGACAACACCCTGACCATCCTCTTCTACGACGCAACCGGCAAAGCCGTCAAACAGGCCCTCTACTACAACGGCCTGCTCCTCCGCGAGAGCCCCATCGGCGGAAAGTAGGGCGACGACCATTCGTTCTTTCGCTGGTTCCGAGCAACCGATCGATCGAACACTCGAGCCGCCCGGCTCTTGTCCCATACCGAGAGTCCGGCATGAGGTGTTCAACGCCAAGGACGCCTTCCAGTGGTGAGCCATCAAGATTCCACCGAAGTGATCGATATGATCAAAAGAACATAAAAGACTCCCGACCCCTTTTCATTCTCCGAAGGTATATTCGTGGCGCAGATCGTCGCCGGAGACTTCGCCCTTACGTTTCATGTCGCTTCCTCTCATGTCGCGTCGCAGGTCGCGCGCTGATGATGCGTACAGCCTTGCCGCGCTCAGTATGTGAAACAGCTAATAGCCTTCCGTGGGCGGAATAGCCGACCGTGATGAACCTCCGCTCGCCGACGGAGTGATCAGGATCATCGAAGGTGGCGGACAAGGGATCATACCGCTTCGTCAAAGGACACCCTGTGTTTCTGAAGATTCCGTTTGGCCTTTTCGCGATCCCACTCAAATTGCATTCAGCGGTTCCAGATCTCCGGCAAATACTCGGCGTCTAACGTTCGGCATCAGCGGCGGCGCAGTTTGCCGTCCGCTGCATGCCGTTGTTAGACAGCCTGCCCATCATACGCCGTTCGGCCGGACTTGGACTCACGGCGCTGCCGGCGGTATACATCTAGAATCATCGTGACGTGCTTTCTGCGAAGTTCTGTCAAACGAGTGAACCCATAATGCTTAAGCAAAGCTCGAGCCAGAGCCTCGTCATCATGCACGGTACTTGAGGTTTGAATACGGTCGAGCACCAAGAGCAATTCTGATGGTGGAATCTCCAAGAGATCGCGCTGACCAGCGGGCCTTTCCCTGACTCTCGGGGCAGCGGCAAGCCGTAGAACTTGTGACTCAAGCGAGCGGTCACCGAGTTCGTCTTCCACGACAATCTCCCCCGCCCTCTGCATGCTGTGCAAGGCTCTATTCAGTAGACTCCTCACGGCTTTGCCAGCACGGTGCAAAGTTGGACAACCCGCCACGTAGAGCTTGATAAGAAAGCGCTTGGTCAGCGGGCCCTCCCTTTCTATTATCCGGCGCAGAGCTGCCCGAACGTTGGTGGGAGAAGCATCACGCGGATCAGGGAAGCCCGATTCCTCCGAATACACCGCTAAGGGTGCGGGCCCTCGATACTCTCCAGTCCTCTTAGCAGCTTCCTCCCCCTCGCCAGGTTCGCCCTCTTCCTCGTGCTCCTCTGACAACGCTTCGCCTACCGGAGCGCTCCCTGTTGGTTCCTCGTCCATCTCACGTTCTTCCTCTCCGATCGGTCGAATACCGAGTTCCTCGCATGCCTCGACAATCCGGCGTACAACATCCTCGCGGTCCCCGTAGAATTCCGACTCGCGAATGCGCACGAACGTCCATCCGGCTCGCTCAAGCTGCCGCTGCCGGGCCATGTCCTGTGCAAACATCTCCGGCCCATGCCAGGTTTCGCCATCACACTCCACGGCCAACCGGCTGACCAGTCCTTCGACCACAAGATCAAGGCGATAGCCTGCAACCTCAACCTGCGGACGGAGCCGGTATCTTCTCCTCAGGAGCTCTAGGGCAACGTCAACCTCGAACCAGCTTTCGTAGGGGTCAGGCTGTTCGCCCGGCTGTCGTGAAGGGCGTCTTACTTCCCGCTCCAGGCGGTCTGACTCTTCGTAAAGCTCTTCAAGCGCCCCCTGGCCCGGACTGTAGAAGAAGTTTAGAAGACGCCATCGCAAATCTTCGTGACTGAGGTCGTGAGGCTGAACGCTGTGAAAAAGCCATACCTGATCTCGAGCGCGGCTCATCGCCACATTGAAGCGCCGCTGGTCGGGGAGCCCCGTCAATGCCCTGAAATGGTGGTTGGGCGCCACGACAAGCGACAAGAAGATCACGTCCCTCTGGTCGCCCTGAAAAGTAGCAGGTACTCCGCATCGGAGTTTCCTTTCTTCACGAACCTTCGGCTCGAGCACCTCGGCCAGTTTCCTTTCGATGAGCTCTGCTTGAGCGTGTCCCTGGAGGGCGATGACTCCCATTGTCTTACCATAAGCTTCGTTATCGAGACACTCCTGGATTGTCGTAACGATTGCTTCTGCCTCAGCGCGGTTAATGATTCGCTGGCCATCTCCTTCGCAGGCGCCTTTCTCCACAAACATTGCTTTCAGTGGTGGAAGTCTCTTGGGAGGAGGCTGGCGCAACGGAATCAAGGGGGCGTCTGTGTAAAACAGATCGTTGCTGAAACGAATGATCTCGGGCACGCAGCGGAAATGCTCGCGAAGCGAGATCAGGTTTCCGAAAGCTCGTTCGGCATGGTCATAGAGGCTTGTGTCAGGCCGAAATTCGTCGCGGAACCGAAACTCTCGAAGATGGTCACGGGCCAGCCGCGCGATGTCCTCTTCGAGGATGCCCACTGCCTCAGGGCTGTTCTGCTTATCGTCGCCAACGACGATAATGCGCTTTGCGAGCAGAAGGAGGGCCAGCGCGTCGATTCCCGCCTGCGATGCCTCATCAACGATCACAGTATCGAAGACCCCCGGCGTTGGGTCCGTCGTCTCCCAGAGCTTATGGAGGGGCATGATCCAGGCCGGTATCCTCGGGATGCATGCCATCAAATACTGGCGCGCTGTTCTCCGGTGCCGGTAGGCGTACTTTCCCGTCCCTTTTCCGATACGGACAACTGCCTTTGTCCAGGCCGTGAGATTTTGCTCCGTTTGATCGTCTACCCGCACGAAAAACGCCTGCCAAGCTTTGAGGGCCGCTAGTTCTTCGAGCTTCTTCTCGATTCTGTCTTGCAACCGCTGCCTTTCCTCAGCGAGCTGCTCGTAGCGTTCCGGGTCGGTTACCTTACGAAGCCATGCCCTCGCAGCGGCCCAAGCCCATGCCTCTCCAAGCTGAAGCAGTTGACCTTTCCATTCAGGACGCCCCTCGCTCGATCGTAGAAGCTCTCCCAGACCCGGATGCGCCTTATCAAGTTGGCTGATCAGTTCCTCATACCGGCGGAAGCGATCCTTCTCTACCTTTAGACGCTCTCGCGTCTCCCACGCCGTCTTCCACTTCTCACCGTCCCGGTCTTCAACGGCTTCGGCCATCCGTTGCAGGCAGGAGTGAGCGTTTCCTGAAAGGATGATTTGACGCAACGTAGCCCGCCAGCCTTCGAGCGGCTCCCGGACCCGATCTACGTGGCGACGGGCCATTTCGGCCCTGATCAGAGCGAGCCACTTCTCGCGCTCATTGGACTGGGCGAGGTCAACCCTCCTGCCAACGGGCACCGGAGCTAGAGCGTTCGGTGGTTGCTTTCGAAACAATTCGAGCAAGCCGTGTAGCTCTTGCACCAAGCCCTCGATGTGGGCGACATCATGCCTAGGATCGGGACGATCGAGATGAATGGTGGCGGGCCAGAGCCGTTGAAACTCCTCTACGCCCGCTTTCAATTCGAGGAAAGCAAGGAGTCTCTCAAGCTGTTGCGGCTGCCGCGGTGCTTGTCCATCAATCCGGCACGATTCCTCGACATAGCGTGTCTCACGCACGACGCGGGGAGCGAGGAAGCCCAAGCCTCGCCACCCCCCCTTGCTGAAGTGCTCGAGGCGCCTTCGCGCATCGCTCAGTAGCTGTTGATCCGAAGCTTGTGACGGAATCTCTACTTGCCCGTTCCCCCCTCTCTCGCGTGCATCCCGCAGTTTATCAAGTGTCCGAGCGCCATCCTGGGCGAGTTGGCTCCATCGCACCTGTTGCCCAACAAGCAGGTCCCCGAGGATGCCCTCGGTCAGCTCACCGAGCACCCGGCTGGCTCGCACCGCATGCTCTTCGAGGTTCTTGAGGAAAGCTTCGGACGCACTGAGCACCTCGTCGCTTATAGGTCGAAGGGGCTCAAGCTCGTCGGGTTGGATCCCCCTCCGCGTCGCTTCAGCAGACTGCTCCGCATCCTTTAGCTCAACCGAAACATTTTCGAATTCCTTGGGACTAGGAAGGGAGTCAGCGTTGATGTCCAGACGCAGCTCTTTCAACCGCTCCTCGGTCAGATGGCTATGGACATCAGCGAGGAACTCTATGTCGGTAGGCTCCAGTGGGCAGCGGCTATGGTCGTCGGGAAGTTCGGGGAACCAATCGTATTCGCTCCGCCTGGCCTCACGTGCCCGCGCGATCTGCGCGGCTGTGCCCTGATAACCCCCATACAGTGTGTGCGGGTGAGTCTCGGCCTCGCGAGTTTCGCGCAAGTCGCGTTCCACCTGGGCAACTCTGTCTTCCAGTTGACGCAATTCGCGTTCAAGTTCAGCGATCTTTTCCAGTGCCCACCTTTCTCCTCTCCATTCACTTTTTCGAGAGAGAATCCCACGAACGCTGTGTTCAAGAAGGCGCTGGTCGTCACGCGTTGATCCAAACGTAGTGACGCACAAGTTACGAATGTCACCAGGAAGCAACTCCCTCAAGACGGCCAAGGCCTTTGGCGCATGAGCCGTTACTAAGACCCGTTCACCTGAAGCCAAGAGGTGGCAAATGAGGTTGGCGATCGTGTGGCTCTTTCCTGTTCCCGGCGGCCCTTTGACGAGCACATAGGGTCGCACCCGCAAGCGCTCGGCGATCCTTCGTTGCTCCTCGTTCGTTGGGAGGGGGAAGTAGAGGCGGTCCTCGCCCAATCCCAAGTTGTTCTCAGGGTCTTCTACGCTCTCGCCCGCTGAAAGTTCGGTCGGCTCGCCTTCGCGGAGGAAGCGCTCCCAGGGCTCAGTTGTTGTTGAGAGCGACTCATCGTCGGTGGCCTTGAGAAAGCGAGTGATCAGTTCCTCATAGGCCGTCGGGCGTCGCTCGCGCAGGACGAGCGCTGGGGCATAGACTACTCGGAACGTTTCATCCGCCGGCTCGAGCGGCTCCAGTCTGCTCTCGTCCACCTGAGCATCCGGGCTCGCGCGGTTGGCGATTACGCGCAGGATCTCACCAACCGTTGCTCTGTCCCATGCTCGGATGTCAAGTTCCTCCAAACGATCATCGAGACCCGCTCCCTCTAAGCGGGGCTGGTTCTGGAGTTCCAGCATGTCTAGTTCGATGCGAAACTTCTCAAAGGAGGCAGCAGGGCCTACCGTAAGGACACCGCGAGCCGCGTCAAGAGCAATCTCGGCGGGGGCGGTGAGAAGGTGGCGCTTGACAGTCGTCCCGGTGGGATCTCGCCACATGAGAAACCCCACCCCGAGGACCAGTTCGTAGCGCTCCTCAGCCTCCTCGAGACGACGACACATGAAGTCCACATCCTCATAGACCCGCTGAGCCTCCCGCCAGCTACGCATTTCTTGCGCCCAGGGCTCCCACTGATTCACCAGGTACTCAAGCCAGGCATCTTGCACTTCGGGATAATCCTCCAGACGCCGTACTTCTGGAACCTTTTCAGCCAGCGTCTGGCCCTGTTCAGGTGGTGCATCGGGATCTGCCATCCTGGTTTCGACGAGGACTGTGATCTCTGGCAAGAGCTCAGGCTCTTGGCCCGCTTGGTCAAGATCCTGTGGGCGGACCCAGTCTTTGAGGATTTCCGGGACGGCTGGCCGGGGCGGCATGCGCTTCTTGCGTACCTCAAGCCAGAGATCGGGGAAGTCGCCGGGATTGTCAGCCAAGAAAGCAGAACGAATTTCGGGACGATCCCTCGGGACCACACCAAACCAGAAAACCTTGTCGCCCGCCCCGTAGGCCGGGATGCGCTTTCGCCGGAGAGTGGCGGTGTCCTTCAGGAATCGGAGGAGAGCTCCAGACTTCTCTGCTACTGACGATCCCACGGTAGTCTCTCCCACAGCATACGCCGAGGCTGTCTAATATTGAGTAGATTGGTCAGCCTATCCCCGCCAACCGGTTTCTTGGTTACGGCCAATCTAATAAGCTTTTTCCGTACTTAGCAAGAAATTTTTCGTGGAAAAAGGGACATTCTACTTTTCTATTGGCCGCCTGGGGTGCCCGCGAGGATTGAGGCTGGCCCATGGCTCACCCGTGTAGCCGTCCGGACACCCCAGGCCCTCCCCCCAAGTGGAAAAGTAGAATGTCCCTTTTTCTTCGATCGGCGAAGCAAGCTCCGCCGAAGAGGGCCATCGCCCCGATGGGCGCGAAGTTGGGCGGGTGCGGGATCAGCCGAAAGGCGGCCGCCGCTAGGATCATGCCCATGAGAACAAAGAAACGAAGTCGGTACATGTCGGCTTTCTCCTTTCGAGTGCGGGCTAACGTTCAGCATCAGCGGCGGCGCGCAGCGCCGTCCGCTGCATGCTGTTGTTGGGCCGGTGTGCTCATGCCGTGGCGCATTTCTTGACCGTCTTCCAAGTCCGAGTCGTCACGTTACTGCCAAA